>JBGFSF010000012.1:0-156035 GCA_041694715.1 Pseudomonadota bacterium
CTAACCCCTAACCCCTAACCCCTAACCCCTAACCCCTAACCCCTAACCCCTAACCCCTAACCCCTAACCCCTAACCCCTAACCCCTAACCCCTAACCCCTAACCCCTAACCCCTAACCCCCGAAATGCCCCTCCTGACTTTCGACCGCCTCGAACTCGCCTACGGGCATCACCCCCTGCTCGACGGCGCGTCGCTGGTGATCGAGGCGGGCGAGCGCATCGGGCTGATCGGCCGCAACGGCACTGGCAAGTCGAGCCTGTTGAAGATCCTCGCCGGCACGTCCCAGGCCGACGCCGGCGAGGTGTGGCGATCGCCCGGCCTCAAGCTGGCCTACGTGCCGCAGGAGCCGCAATTCCAGCCTGGCCACAGCGTGTTCGAAGCGGTGGCCGAGGGGGTGGGGGCGGCGCAGCGCCTGCTGGCCGACTACCATGCGGCGGCACACCGGGTGGCGGAAGGCGACGAAGCGGCCTTCGCCGATCTGGAGCGGCTGTCCCACGAACTGGAAGCGGCCGACGCCTGGCGGCTCAACAGCCGGGTTGAGGAAACGCTGCAGCGCCTGAGTCTGGACGCCGACCTCGCGGTCGAGACGCTGTCGGGCGGCCTGAAGAAGCGGGTGGCGCTCGCGCGTGCGCTGGTCGCCGAGCCGGAGCTCCTGCTGCTCGACGAGCCGACCAACCATCTGGATTTTTCCGCCATCGAATGGCTGGAAGGGCTGCTCAACGATTTCCGCGGCGCGCTCTTGTTCATCACCCACGACCGGCGCTTTCTCGACAACGTCGCGAATCGCATTATCGAGCTCGATCGCGGGCAATTGCGCGAATATCACGGCAATTTCACGGCCTATCAGGCCAAAAAGGCCGAGCAGCTCGAAGTCGAGGCGGTGCACAACCGCAAGTTCGACAAGTTCTGGAAGCAGGAAGAAGCGTGGATCCGCAAGGGCGTCGAGGCGCGGCGCACCCGCAACGAAGGCCGGGTGCGGCGGCTGGAGGCCTTGCGCCGCACCCGCGAGGCGCGCATCGCGCACGCCGGCCAGGTCGGCTTCCAGCTCGACGCCGGCGAGCGCTCGGGCAAGGTCGTCGCCGAGCTCGACCATGTGCGCTACGGCTACGACGGCCGGGTCCTGATCGAAGACTTTTCCACCACCATCCTGCGCGGCGACAAGCTCGGCCTGCTCGGTCCGAACGGCGCCGGCAAGACCACGCTGATCCGCCTCGTCCTGGGCGAGCTCAAGCCGCAGGCCGGCTGGATCAAGCAGGGCACCAAGCTCGAGGTCGCCTACTTCGACCAGTTCCGCAACCAGCTGAATGACGACGCGACCTTGGTGGACACCATCTCGCCCGGTTCGGACTATGTCGAGATCGGCGGGCAGAAGAAGCACGTCATCAGCTATCTCGAAGAGTTTTTGTTCCCGGCCGAGCGGGCGCGCGCCAAGGTGTCGGCCTTGTCGGGCGGCGAGCGCAACCGCTTATTGCTGGCGCGCCTGTTCGCGCGGCCGGCCAATTTGCTGGTGCTCGACGAGCCGACCAACGACCTCGACATCGATACGCTCGAATTGCTCGAGCAACTGCTGCAGGACTACGCCGGCACGGTGATCATCGTCTCGCACGACCGCGCCTTCCTCGACAACGTCGTCACGCAGTCGATCGTGTTCGAGGGGGAGGGTAGACTGACCGAGATCGTCGGCGGCTACGCCGACTGGCTGGCCTGGCGCCAGCGGCGCGCGGCCGAGGCGGCCAAGCCCGCACCGAAGCCGGCACCGGTCAAGGCGGCCCCTGCGAAGCCGGCGGCCAAGACGGGCCTGAGCTACAAGGAGACACGCGAACTGGAGGGGCTGCCCGCGCGCATCGAGGCCTTGGAAGCCGAGCAGGCCGAGATCGCCGGCAAGCTGTCGGACCCCGCGCTGTACCAGACCGACCCGCAGGCGGCGACCGCGCTGCACGCCCGCGCCGAGGCCATCGAAACCGAATTGCTCGACGCGCTGACGCGCTGGGAAGCGCTGGAGGCCAAGCAGGCGGCCGGCGCCTGAGGCCGTTTCACGTGAAACAATCCGCGTGGAACCAAACGGGTGCCCGGGTTAGAATGGCGCCCATCATGAATTTCCCCGAGTCCTTCGATGTCATCGTCGTCGGTGGCGGCCATGCCGGCACCGAGGCTGCGCTCGCGTCCGCCCGCATGGGCGTGAAGACGCTGCTCTTGACGCACAACATCGAAACCCTCGGCGCGATGTCGTGCAACCCGTCGATCGGCGGCATCGGCAAGGGACATCTGGTCAAGGAGGTCGACGCGCTCGGCGGCGCGATGGCGCTCGCCACCGATGAAGCCGGCATCCAGTTCCGCACGCTCAATTCGTCCAAGGGCCCCGCGGTGCGCGCGACCCGCGCGCAGGCCGACCGCGTACTGTACAAGGCGGCGATCCGCAGCCGCCTGGAAAACCAGCCCAACCTCACGATCTTCCAGCAGGCGGTCGACGACCTGCTGCTCGACGGCGACCGCGTCGTTGGGGTGAAAACCCAGCTCGGCATTGTGTTCTCAGGCCGTGCCGTGGTGCTCACCGCCGGCACCTTCCTTGCCGGCCTCGTCCACGTCGGCCTGGAAAACTTCCAGGCGGGACGCATGGGCGATCCGCCCGCGGTGTCGCTGGCTGCACGCTTGCGCGAACTGAATCTTCCGGTCGGCCGGCTGAAAACCGGCACGCCGCCGCGCATCGACGGCCGCACGATTGATTATTCGCAGACGCAGGTGCAGCCCGGCGACGACCCCGCGCCGGTGTTTTCCTTCATGGGCGACGCCGCGATGCACCCCGCGCAGCGCCCGTGCTGGATCACGCACACGACCGAACGCACGCACGAAATCATCCGCGGGGGGCTGGACCGCTCGCCGATGTACACCGGCGTGATCGAAGGGGTGGGGCCGCGCTATTGCCCCTCGATCGAGGACAAGATCACCCGCTTTGCCGACAAGGCGAGCCACCAGATCTTCCTCGAGCCGGAAGGCCTCACCACGCACGAGATCTATCCCAACGGCATCTCGACCTCGCTGCCGTTCGACGTCCAGCTCGCGATCGTGCGCTCGATTCCCGGGATGGCGCACGCGCATATCCTGCGTCCCGGCTACGCCATCGAGTACGACTACTACGACCCGCGCAACCTCAAGGCTTCGCTCGAAACCAAGTCGATCGCGGGGCTTTTCTTTGCCGGCCAGATCAATGGCACCACGGGCTACGAAGAAGCCGCCGCGCAGGGCCTCCTGGCCGGCATCAACGCGGGCCTGCAGGTGCAGGGGAAAGACGCTTGGAGCCCGGGCCGCCACGAAGCCTATCTGGGCGTGCTGGTCGACGACCTCATCACCCGCGGCGTCTCGGAACCCTACCGCATGTTCACCAGCCGCGCCGAATACCGCCTGCAGCTGCGCGAGGACAACGCCGACATGCGGCTCACCGAAATCGGCCGCCAGCTTGGCGTGGTCGACGACGCGCGCTGGGACGCGTTCAATCGCAAACGCGATGAAGTCGCGCGCGAGACCGAGCGCCTGAAGGCCACCTGGGTCAATCCGGCCATCCTGCCCGCCGAGGAAGCCACGCGCCTCATCGGCCAGGCCATCGAGCGCGAATACAACCTGTTCGACTTGCTGCGCCGGCCGAATCTGGACTACGCGCAGATCCTCGCGCTGCCCGGCGGCGGGGCCGGGGTGGGCGACGCGCGCGTTGCCGAGCAGGTCGAAATCGCCGCCAAGTACCAGGGCTACATCGACCGCCAGAACGAGGAAGTCGAGAAGCACCGCGAACAGGAAAGCCTGCGCCTGCCGGCCGACCTCGACTACACGCAGCTCACCGCGCTGTCGATGGAAGTGCGCCAGCGCCTGCAGAAGGCGCGCCCCGAAACGCTCGGCCAGGCGGCCCGCCTGCAGGGCATCACGCCCGCGGCGATTTCGGTGCTGCTGATCTACGCCAAGCGCGGCTTCAAGCCCGACGAAGAAAAGAAAAGCGCATGAGCGTCGAACAGCAATTGAAGGCGGGCATCGCCGCCCTCGGCCTCGCATTGCCCGATGGTGCCGCGGCCAAGCTGCTCGCGTACCTGGCGCTGCTCGACAAGTGGAACCGCGTGTACAACCTCACCGCGGTGCGCGACGCCGAGCGCATGGTGAGCCATCACCTGCTCGATTCGCTGGCGGCGGTGCCTTTCTTTAAGGGCGAAAAGGTTCTCGACGTTGGCAGCGGCGGCGGTCTGCCGGGGATTCCGCTGGCGATTGCGCGACCGGACCTGCAGGTGACGCTGATCGACAGCATCGCCAAGAAAACCGCTTTTCTGCTACAGGCGAAGGCGGAGCTGGGGCTGGCCAACCTCGATGTCGTGACGAGCCGGGTCGAGGACTACCAGCCCGCAACCGGCTTCGACGCGATCACCTCGCGCGCGTTTTCCGACCTCAGGGAATTCGTCACGCTGACCCGCCACCTGCTGAATCCGGGCGGGCGCTGGCTGGCGATGAAGGGCCTGTATCCACATGAAGAGATCGCCGTGCTGCCCGCTGGCGTGAAAGTGAGCGCTGACCACGCACTCGGCGTGCCCGGGCTGGACGCCACCCGACATCTGATCGTTCTGGAGCCTGTTGTATGAGCCGAATTCTGGCAATAGCGAACCAAAAGGGCGGCGTGGGCAAGACCACGACGGCGGTGAACCTCGCGGCCAGTCTCGCTGCGCTGGGCCAGCGCGTGCTGCTGGTCGACCTCGACCCGCAGGGCAACGCGACCATGGGGGCGGGGATCGAGAAGCGTAGCGCGCTGCCGACCGTGTACCAGATCCTGCTCGAACAGGTGACGCTGCGCGACGCCACGATGCGCTCGCAGCCCGGGCATTTCGACGTCATTCCCGCCAACCGTGAACTCGCGGGCGCCGAGATCGACCTCGTCAACCTGGAACATCGCGACCTGCGCCTGAAGGAGGCGCTGGCGAAGGAGGCGGGCGCCTACGATTTCATCCTGCTCGACTGCCCGCCGACGCTCAACCTCTTGACGGTCAACGCCTTCGCCGCCGCCGAGGCCGTGCTGATCCCGATGCAGTGCGAGTACTACGCGCTCGAGGGCCTCACCGACCTGGTCGCCACCATCAAGAAGGTCAAGCAGCGGCTCAACCCCGATATCCGCATCGAGGGCTTGCTGCGCGTGATGTTCGATCCGCGCAGCACGCTGGCGCAGCAGGTGTCCGACCAGATCAAGCAGCATTTCGGCGACAAGGTTTACGACACCGTGATCCCGCGCAATGTGCGGCTCGCCGAAGCGCCGAGCCACGGCCTGCCGGTGCTCGCCTACGACCCGCAGTGCAAGGGCGCGAAAGCCTACATGGACCTGGCCGAGGAAACGCTCCGGCGTGCCGGCCTCACAGCGAAGGAGACGACACATGGCGAGGCCTAAGGGACTCGGGCGCGGACTCGACGCGCTGCTCGGCGGCGAGGACAGCGCCGCGCCGCCGCAGGGCGACCTGCGCATGATGAAGGTCGCGCATCTGGCGCCCGGGAAATATCAACCGCGCACCCAGATGGACAGCGAATCGCTGCAGGAGCTCGCCGACTCGATCCGTGCGCAGGGGCTGATGCAGCCCATCCTCGCGCGCGAAGTCACCGGCGGCTACGAGATCATCGCCGGCGAACGCCGCTGGCGCGCGGCCCAGCTCGCAGGCCTGACCGAAGTGCCGGTGCTGGTGCGCGAAGTCGCCGACGACGCGGTCGCGGCGATGGCGCTGATCGAGAACATCCAGCGCGAGGACTTGAACGCCATCGACGAGGCGCACGGCCTGCAGCGCCTGATCCAGGAATTCGGCATGACCCACGACGTGGTCGCGCAGGCGGTCGGCAAGTCGCGCGCGGCGGTGTCCAATCTGTTGCGCCTGCTGAATCTGTCGCGTCCGGTGCAGGACATGCTGACCGCGGGCCTGATCGAAATGGGCCATGCGCGCGCGCTCCTGCCGCTGAATGCGGCGCAGCAGCGCGAACTTGCGCACGAGATCGAGACCCGCGGCCTGTCGGTGCGCGAAGTCGAGCGTCGCGTCGCGCGCCTGAAGGAGGCGCCGGCGGCCAAGCCGGCCAAGCCGGTGTCGCGCGACCTGCTGCGTCTGGAAGAGGCGCTGTCGGACGCGCTCGGCATGACCGCCCATGTGCAGACGACGAAAAAAGGCGGCGGCAAGCTCACCCTGGCGTTCGGCAGCGCCGAGGAACTCGACGGCCTGCTCGCGCGCCTCGGCATCCGGCTGTAAGGGGCGGGGCCGGTACTATTTCACTATGTTCTGAAATTCATCATCAAGTGTCTTGATGTTTGCATAGACACGGCTAATTCAAGTATCATCGCGGGCTAATGTTTACCGGCGCCCCCCGTATCGGTGTTTCACGGATTCGACGGGTAGCGCTGGCGCAGGCGGCGATGGCCCCTCTGGTTGCGCTGGTCAGCGGCGTGTTCGCCGGTCCGCTCGCGGGCGCGGCCGCGCTGTACGGCAGTCTGACCGCCCTGGCCGTCACGGCAGTGCTGGTGTGGCGGGAACGCCAGGCGATGCGCCATCCCGAGTGGGACCAGCACCGCCTGCTGAAGCAGTTCATCCGCACCGGCATCGAGCGTCTCGTCGTGTTGAGCGCGTTGCTCGTGGCGGGCCTGGGCGTGCTGAAGCTGGCGCCGCTGCCGATGCTGCTGGGCCTGGTGCTGGCGCAGCTGGCTTGGCTGGCGGCTGCGGCGACGGGGCGTCACACGAAATGAATTGCGCTGCAGGCCGGGCGGCCTGCGCAAGGTAGGTTTTGAATGGGAGCGCGCGGCGCGTCCATCCAAAACCCACTTATTGAAATTGATCACTATGGCTTCGGAATACGCAAGCTCCGCCGAATACATCAAGCACCACCTGCAGAACCTGACCTATGGCAAGTTGCCGGAAGGCACCGTGCGCTACGACGGCACCGTGCTCACCGAGCCGACCTGGACCTTTGCCCACGGCACCGAGGAACTCCAGGCGATGGGCTTCTGGTCGGTCAACGTCGACAGCATGCTGTTTTCATTCGGCCTTGGCGCGCTCTTCCTGACCTTGTTCTGGATTGCCGCCAGGCGTGCCACCGCCGGCGTGCCGGGCGGCTGGCAGAACTTCGTCGAGTGGATCATCGAGTTCATCGACACCTCGGTGCGCGGTTCCTTCTCGCACAAGAATGCAATGGTCGCGCCGCTCGCGCTGACCCTCTTCGTCTGGATCTTCCTGCTGAACCTGATGGACCTGATCCCGGTCGACTGGCTGCCGTGGCTGGCGAGCCTCGCCGGCGTGCCCTATCTCAAGATCGTGCCGTCGACCGACCCCAACATCACCTTCGGCCTGTCGCTGTCGGTCTTCGTCATCGTGCTGTACTACAGCCTGAAGATGAAAGGCCCCGGCGGCTTCTTCGCCGAACTCGCCTTCCAGCCTTTCCCCAAGTGGCTGTTCCCGGTCAACCTGCTGCTCGAAGGCGTGGGCCTGATCGCCAAACCGATTTCGCACTCGCTGCGTCTGTTCGGCAACATGTACGCCGGCGAAATGATCTTCATCCTGATTGCGCTGATGTTTGGCGGCGGCTGGGTCATGGCTGCGTTCGGCGGTGTGCTGCAATGGGCGTGGGCGGTGTTCCACATCCTCATCATCACGCTGCAGGCCTTCATCTTCATGACGCTGACCATCGTGTATCTGGACATGGCGCACGCCGAGCATCACTAATTTCGTTTTTTGGTTTCACTGTTTCTGTTTTCAACTTTGACTTTTAATTAGGAGCAACAAATGGAAATGACTCAAGCCGTGCTGTACATCGCTGGTGCCCTGATGATGGGCCTGGGCGCACTCGGTGCTGCCGTGGGTATCGGCATCCTCGGCGGCCGCTTCCTCGAAGGCGCTGCCCGCCAGCCCGAACTGATCCCCATGCTGCGTACCCAGTTCTTCATCGTGATGGGTCTGGTCGACGCCGTGCCGATGATCGCCGTCGGTATCGCCATGTACGTTCTGTTCGCCGTTGCCGGTTAAGTCGCGGGTTGATTCGGAACCTCTCTAACCCCCGTCATTAAAAAGGTGCGGATATGAACTTCAACGCAACTTTGATCGGCCAGTCCATCACGTTCATCTTCTTCGTGTGGTTCTGCATGAAGTTCGTGTGGCCGCCGATCATGAACGCGCTCGAGACGCGCAAGAAGCAGATCGCCGACGGCCTCGCCGCGGGCGATCGCGGCAAGCACGAGCTGGAGCTGGCCGCCAAGAAGGCCGCCGACAGCCTGCGTGATGCCAAGGCGCAAGCCGCCGAAGTGATCGCCCAGGCCGAAAAGCGCGCCGCGCAGATCATCGAGGAAGCCAAGGACGCCGCGAAGCAGGAAGGCGAACGCCAGCTGGCCGCCGCGCAGGCGAACATCGAGCAGGAAGCCAACCGCGCCCGCGAAAGCCTGCGCGAACAGGTGGCGACGCTGGCCGTGGCCGGTGCGGAGAAGATCCTGCGCCGCGAAGTCAACGCGCAAACCCACGCTGACCTCCTCGCCCAGCTGAAAGCCGAGCTGTAATCATGAGCGAACTGTCTACCCTGGCACGCCCCTACGCCGAAGCGGCCTTCCGCCTCGCTCAGGGCGAAAACGACCTGGCGGGCTGGTCCTCGCGCATCGCCACGCTGGCGGCAATCGTGTCCGACGCCCGGGTTTCGGCGCTGATCGCCGATCCCGCCGTGTCGGTCGAGCGCATCGTCGCGCTGATCGTCGATGTGGCCGGCAGCGGCCTCGGCGAGCGCGGCACCAACTTCGTCAAGGTGCTGGCCGAAAACGACCGCCTCGCCGTGCTGCCGGAAATCGCCGCGCAGTACGAGGCGCTGAAGGCCAACGCCGAAGGCACGCTCGAAGCCACGATCACCAGCGCGCAGGAACTGACCCAGGCGCAGATCGACGACCTCGTCGCCGGTCTCAAGTCCAAGTTCAACCGTGCGGTGAACGTGCATACCGCCGTCGACCCCGAACTGATCGGCGGCGCGGTGATTGCCATCGGCGACCAGGTGATGGACGGCTCGGTGAAAGGCCGCCTGCAGAAGATGGCCTTCGCCCTGCAAGGCTAACCTACTCCTACTTATCGGAACCTCACGGTTCGGAGAACAGACATGCAATTGAATCCAAGCGAAATCAGCGAACTGATTAAAGCCAAGATCGAGAACCTCGGTGCGTCGAGCGAACTGCGCACCCAGGGCACGATCGTGTCCGTCACCGACGGTATCGTCCGCATCCACGGCCTGTCGGACGTGATGTCGGGCGAAATGATCGAAATGCCGGGCAACACCTTCGGCGTGGCGCTGAACCTCGAGCGCGACTCGGTCGGCGCCGTGATTCTGGGTGACTACGAGCACATCAAGGAAGGCGACGTCGCCAAGTGCACCGGCCGCATCCTCGAAGTGCCGGTCGGCCGTGGCCTGCTGGGCCGCGTGGTGAACTCGCTGGGCCAGCCGATCGACGGCAAGGGCCCGATCGCCGCCGACACCACCATGCCGATCGAGCGCATCGCCCCGGGCGTGATCGAGCGCAAATCGGTCGACCAGCCGGTGCAGACCGGCCTCAAGTCGATCGACGCCATGGTCCCCGTCGGCCGCGGCCAGCGCGAGCTGATCATCGGCGACCGCCAGACCGGCAAGACCGCCGTCGCGATCGACGCGATCATCAACCAGAAGGGCACCGGCGTGAAGTGCATCTACGTCGCCGTCGGCCAGAAGGCTTCGTCGGTCGCCAACGTCGTGCGCAAGCTCGAAGAGCACGGCGCCATGGAGCACACCATCGTCGTCGCCGCGACCGCGTCCGACGCCGCTGCCATGCAGTACATCGCCCCCTACTCGGGCTGCACCATGGGCGAATTCTTCCGCGACAACGGCGAAGACGCGCTGATCGTCTATGACGACCTCACCAAGCAGGCCTGGGCCTACCGTCAGGTCTCGCTGCTGCTGCGCCGTCCGCCGGGCCGCGAAGCCTACCCGGGCGACGTGTTCTACCTGCACTCGCGTCTGCTCGAGCGTGCCGCGCGCGTCAACGCCGACTACGTCGAGAAGTACACCAAGGGCGCCGTCAAGGGCAAGACCGGTTCGCTGACCGCGCTGCCGATCATCGAAACGCAGGCCGGCGACGTGTCCGCCTTCGTGCCGACCAACGTGATCTCGATTACCGACGGCCAGATCTTCCTTGAGACCGACCTCTTCAACGCCGGCATCCGTCCCGCGATCAACGCCGGTCTGTCGGTGTCCCGCGTCGGCGGCGCCGCGCAGACCAAGGTCATCAAGAAGCTCGGCGGCGGCGTGCGTCTGGCGCTGGCGCAGTACCGCGAACTCGCGGCCTTCGCCCAGTTTGCTTCCGACCTCGACGAAGCCACCCGCAAACAGCTCGAGCGCGGCCGCCGCGTCACCGAGCTGATGAAGCAGGCGCAGTACTCGCCGATGTCGGTCTCCGAAATGGCGCTGACCCTGTTCGCCGTCAACAAGGGCTACATGGACGACATCGAAGTCGGCAAGATCCTGGCTTTCGAAAGCGCGCTCACCACCTTCGTCAAATCGAAGGCCGGCGCCGCGATGGAAGCTGTCGAAGCCTCGGGCAACATGGACGAGGCCGCCGAGAAGGCGATCACCGCCGCCTGCGACGAGTTCAAGAAAACCGGCGTTTACTGATCGGGTGAACGGAAAGCCGGTTTTTATTAGGAGCTAGCATGGCAGCCGGAAAAGAAATTCGGACCAAGATCAAGAGCGTGGAAAACACGCGCAAGATCACCAAGGCCATGGAAATGGTCGCGGCGTCCAAGATGCGCAAGGCGCAGGAACGCATGAAGGCGGCGCGCCCGTACGCCGAGAAAATTGCCAATGTGGCAACCCACATGGCGTATGCGCACACTGAGTACAAGCATCCCTTCGTCGTGCCGCGTGAGAACGTCAAGCGCGTCGGCCTCATCGTCGTCACCTCCGACAAGGGCCTGTGCGGCGGTCTCAACACCAACGCCCTGCGCATGGTGGTGGGCCAGATGAAGCAGTGGGAAGCCGCCGGCGTCGGCATCGACGTCACCGCGATTGGCAACAAGGGCCTGGGCTTTATGCAGCGCCTCGGCGCCAACGTGGTCTCGCAACTGACCGCGATCGGCGACGCACCGCACATGGACAAGCTGATCGGCCCGGTGAAGATCATGCTGGATGCCTACCTGGAAGGTCGCATCGACGGGCTCTACATCGTCTACAACCGCTTCATCAACACCATGAAGCAGGAGCCGACGCTGACCAAGCTGCTGCCGCTGTCGCAGCTGGAGAGCGAGGAAGAGGCGAGCCTGAAGACGCACTGGGACTACATCTACGAACCCGATGCCAAGCCGGTGGTCGACGCCATGCTGATGCGCTACATCGAGTCGCTGGTGTACCAGGCCGTCGCCGAGAACATCGCGTGCGAACAGTCGGCGCGGATGGTCGCGATGAAGGCCGCGTCCGACAACGCGAAGAACGTGATCGGCGAACTCAAGCTCGTCTACAACAAGACCCGCCAGGCCGCGATCACCAAGGAACTGTCGGAAATCGTCGCCGGCGCCGCTGCAGTCTGAGCGCTTACAGAATTCAATTCATTAGGAAATCAACATGAGCAACGGAAAAATTGTTCAGATCATCGGTGCGGTGGTGGACGTGGAATTCCCGCGCGATGCCATGCCCAAGGTCATGGAAGCGCTGAAGATGCAGTCCCCCGAGCTGACCTTCGAAGTGCAGCAGCAGCTGGGCGACGGCGTAGTCCGCACCATCGCCATGGGCTCGACCGACGGCCTGCGCCGCGGCATGTCCGTGCTGTCCACCGGCAACCCCATCATGGTGCCGGTCGGTCAGAAGACGCTGGGCCGCATCATGAACGTGCTGGGCGAGCCGGTTGACGAAGCCGGCCCGATCGGCGCCGAAACCACCATGCCGATCCACCGCAAGGCCCCGGCGTACGCCGATCAGGCCGCCACGGTGGAAATCCTGGAAACGGGCATCAAGGTCATCGACCTCATCATGCCGATCGCCAAGGGCGGCAAGGTCGGCCTGTTCGGCGGCGCCGGCGTGGGCAAGACCGTGACCCTGATGGAACTGATCCGCAACATCGCCGTGCAGCACAGCGGCTTCTCGGTGTTCGCCGGCGTCGGCGAGCGTACCCGCGAAGGCAACGACTTCTACCACGAGATGAAGGAAGGCGGCGTGCTGGACAAGGTCGCTCTGGTGTACGGCCAGATGAACGAGCCGCCGGGCAACCGTCTGCGCGTCGCGCTGACCGGCCTGACCATGGCCGAGTACTTCCGTGACGAAGGCCGCGACGTGCTGCTGTTCGTCGACAACATCTACCGCTACACCCTGGCCGGTACCGAAGTGTCCGCGCTGCTGGGCCGGATGCCGTCCGCGGTGGGCTACCAGCCGACGCTGGCCGACGAAATGGGCCGCCTGCAGGAGCGCATCACCTCGACCAAGACCGGTTCGATCACCTCGTTCCAGGCCGTGTACGTGCCGGCGGACGACTTGACCGACCCGTCGCCCGCGACCACCTTCGCCCACCTCGACGCCACGCTGGTGCTGTCGCGTCAGGTTGCCGAACTGGGCATCTACCCCGCGGTGGACCCGCTCGACTCGACCTCGCGTATTCTTGACCCGCAGGTCGTCGGCGACGAGCACTACTCGGTTGCCCGCAAGGTGCAGGGCACGCTGCAGAAGTACAAGGAACTGCGCGACATCATCGCGATTCTCGGCATGGACGAACTGTCGCCCGAAGACAAGCTGGCCGTGTCCCGTGCGCGTAAGCTGCAGCGCTTCCTGTCTCAGCCCTTCTTCGTCGCCGAAGTGTTCACCGGCGCGCCCGGCAAGTACGTCACGCTGAAGGACACCATCGCCGGCTTCAAGGCGATCGTCGAAGGCGAGTACGACCACCTGCCCGAGCAGGCCTTCTACATGGTCGGCTCGATCGAGGAAGCCGTCGAGAAGGCGAAGACGATTCAGTAATGCTTCAAGGGGATAGGGGCTAGGAGCTAGGGATTAGGGGTGACGTGCGCTACGCGCGCTTTTCCCTAGCCCCTAAATCCTAGTCCCTGGCCCCTAAACACGAGGTTACAAAATGGCCATGACCCTCCACGTCGACATCGTCAGCGCAGAAAAGTCGCTCTACTCCGGCACCGCCGAAGTGGTGATCGCCCCCGGCCAGCGCGGCGAGCTCGGCATCTATCCGCGCCATACCCCGCTCATCACCACGCTCAAGCCCGGCTCGGTGCGCATCAAGGTGCCGGACCAGGCGGAAGAAGAGCTGGTGTACGTCTCCGGCGGCATCCTCGAAGTGCAGCCGCACGTCGTCACCATCCTGTCCGACACCGCGATCCGCGGCGCCGACCTTGACGAAGCCAAGGCGCTCGAAGCCATGCGCGCCGCCGAGGAAGCGATGAAGGACAAGGCCGCCAGCATCGACTACGCGCAGGCGCAGGCCGAGCTGGCGCAGGCGGTGGCCCAGCTCGCCGCGATCAAGAAGCTGCGCAAGCTGACCTGATTGGGTAGTGCTCCCCTAAAAAGGCAACCTCCGGGTTGCCTTTTTTCATGCCGGGGTCCGGGCGCTGCCTTTATACTTGGTGCGCACCTTGCTTGGTCTTCCAGAACAACGAATTCCTCCTCGCATGTCCGCCCGACTCGAAATTCTCATCCTCGCCGCCGGCAAAGGCACGCGCATGCGTTCCGACCTGCCGAAAGTGCTGCACCGGCTGGCCGGCAAGCCGCTGCTGGGCCACGTCGTCGATACTGCCCACGCGCTCGGCGCCGCGCAGACCTGCGTGGTCTACGGCTTCGGCGGCGAGGCGGTGCCGCAAGCCATGGCCGACGACAAACTGACATTCGTGCTGCAGGCCGAACAGCACGGCACCGGCCATGCGGTGCAGCAGGCCCTGCCGCAGCTCGCCGACGACAGCGTCACCCTGGTGCTCTACGGCGACGTGCCGTTGACCCGCGTCGATACCCTGCGCCCGCTGGTGGCCGCTGCGCGCGACGGGCAGCTGGGGTTGCTGACCGTCAACCTCGCTCACCCCGACGGCTACGGCCGCATCGTGCGCGAACGCGGGCGCGTGGTGCGCATCGTCGAACACAAGGACGCCAGCCCCGCCGAGCGCGCGATCCAGGAAGTGAACACCGGCATCCTCGCCGTGCCGACGCGGCATCTCAAGCGCTGGATCGGCCAGTTGCGGAACGACAACGCCCAGGGTGAGTACTACCTCACCGACATCATCGCCATGGCCGTGGACGACGCGGTGGAGGTGATCGCCCACCAACCCGCCGACGAATGGGAAGTCCTCGGCGTCAACAGCAAGGCGCAGCTCGCCGAGCTCGAGCGCATCCACCAGCGCGAGGTCGCCCGTGGCCTGCTCGACGCCGGCGTCACGCTCATGGACCCGGCGCGGCTCGACGTGCGCGGCACGCTCACCTGCGGTCGCGACGTTGTCATCGACGTCAACTGCGTGTTCGAAGGCCGGGTGGAACTGGGCGATGGCGTGCAAGTGGGCGCTAACTGCGTGCTGCGCAACGTCAAGGTCGCCGCGGGCACGAAGATCGACGCCTTCACCCTGATCGACGACGCCGAGATCGGCGAGGTCAATCGCGTCGGTCCGTTCTCGCGCATCCGCCCGGGGACGAAGCTCGCGCGCGACGTCCACGTCGGCAACTTCGTCGAGATCAAGAACAGCCAGATCGACGACGGCTCCAAGATCAACCACCTGTCCTACGTCGGCGACACGACCATGGGCAGGAAGGTCAACATCGGCGCCGGAACCATCACCTGCAATTACGACGGTGCCAACAAGCACCGCACGGTGATCGAGGACGAAGTCTTCGTCGGCTCCGACACCCAGCTCGTCGCGCCGGTTACCGTCGGCCGCGGCGCGACGCTCGGCGCCGGCACCACGCTCACCCGCGACGCGCCGGCGGGCGAACTCACCCTGTCGCGCGCAAAGCAGGTCACCGTCCCCGGCTGGAAGCGGCCGGTCAAACAGAAAAAGGAAAGCTGATATGTGCGGCATCGTCGGCGCGGTTGCGCAGCGCAACGTCGTTCCCATCCTGCTCGAGGGGCTGCGCCGTCTCGAATACCGCGGCTACGACTCGGCCGGTTTGGTCGTGATCGACGGCGGCCTGCACCGCGTGCGCAGCGTCGGCCGCGTCGCGTCGCTGACCGAAGCCTGCGCCGCCCACGGTGTGGGTGGCCCGCTCGGCATCGCCCACACGCGCTGGGCCACCCACGGCGCGCCGTCGGAAGCCAACGCGCATCCGCACGTCAGCGGCAGCCTCGCCGTGGTGCACAACGGCATCATCGAAAACCACGAGGCGCTGCGCGCGCGGCTAACGGCCGAAGGCTTCGTCTTCACCTCCGAGACCGACACCGAAGTGATCGCTCACTTGATCGAGCGCCACATGCGGCAAAGCCACGACCTGCTGGCCGCCACCCGCGCGGCCGTCGCCGAGCTGGAAGGCGCCTACGCCATCGGCGTCGTCCACGCCGACGTGCCGGCGCGCCTGATCTGCGCGCGCAAGGGCAGCCCGCTCTTGGTCGGCCTCGGCATCGAGGAGAACTTCATCGCCTCCGACGTCTCCGCCTTGCTGCCCGTCACCCAGCGCGTGATGTATCTGGAGGAGGGCGACGTCGCCGACGTCGGCCTGCTGTCGGTCACGGTCTACGACGCCGCAGGCAAGCCGGCAGACCGCAGCGTGCACGTCTCCGAGCTTTCCGCCGACATGGCCGAACTCGGCAACTACCGCCACTTCATGCAGAAGGAGATCCACGAGCAGCCGCGCGCGCTCACCGACACGCTGCTCACCGCCGTGGCGCAGGATCGCGTGCAGCCCGAGTGGTTCGGCTACGACGCCGCCGAAGTGCTGAGCCAGATCAAGGCCGTGACCTTCCTCGCCTGCGGCACCAGCTATCACGCGGCCAAGGTCGCCACCTACTGGCTGGAAGAGATCGCCGGCATTCCCGCCAACGCCGAAATCGCCAGCGAATACCGCTACCGCACCAGCGTGCCGAACCCCGACGCGCTCGTCGTCACCATCTCGCAGTCGGGCGAAACCGCCGATACGCTGGCGGCGCTCAACCACGCCAAGTCGCTCGGCCAGGACAAGACGTTGACGATCTGCAACGTGCCGGAATCCGCGCTCACCCGCGCCTCGCGCCTGAAATTCCTCACCCGCGCCGGCCCGGAAATCGGCGTCGCCTCGACCAAGGCCTTCACCACCCAGCTCGCCGGCCTGTTCCTGCTCACGCTGGTGCTCGCCAAGCTGCGCGGCCGCCTCTCGCCCGAACAGGAAACCGCGTATCTAGGCGAACTGCGCAGCCTGCCCGGCAAGCTGCAGCAGGTGCTCGCGCTCGAGCCACACGTCGAAGCCTGGTCGCAGCGCTTCGCGAACAAGCAGCACGCGCTTTTCCTCGGCCGCGGCGTCCACTACCCGATTGCCCTTGAAGGGGCGCTGAAGCTGAAGGAAATCTCCTACATCCACGCCGAGGCTTACCCCGCCGGCGAGCTCAAGCACGGCCCGCTCGCGCTGGTCGACGAGGGCATGCCGGTCGTCACCATCGCGCCCAACGACCAGCTCATCGAAAAGCTGAAATCGAACCTGCAGGAAGTGCGCGCGCGCGGCGGCGAACTCTACGTCTTCGCCGACGGCGACGTGCACATCGAGGAATCCGAATTCGTCCACGTCATCAAGCTGCCCGGCGGCGCCAACGGCGCGCTCTCGCCCATCCTCCACACCGTGCCGCTGCAGCTGCTGTCGTACCACGCTGCGCTGCAGAAGGGCACGGATGTGGACAAGCCGCGGAATCTCGCCAAATCAGTTACGGTCGAATAGTGGAACCTACAACGTTTGAGGTGGTTGTTGGGCAATAACAAACTCGTAAATTCGCGCCTCCTTTTGGTTGAGGCATAACGGCCGTGACAGGGTACGTTGCGACGAAAATACGTAAAAATCTGCCCCTTTTAAATCTACCGAGAACCCTTATTCGTAACAAATTCGTAATCACGATTACGCATGGGGCATTGGACGCGTTTGTGCGATGAGAACGACAAGAGTCTCCCAGCCTGGCCGGTCATACCCGCCCGCGCGTCAGTTCCGCCAATCGGAAACAGTCGATGGTGTGGTCATTCACCATCCCCATCGCCTGCATGTGCGCATACATGACCGTCGAACCCACGAACCTGAAGCCGCGCTTTTTCAGACTTTTACTGATCGTATCCGACAGCGGCGTGCTGGCCGGCACTTGGCTCGGGTCCGCCGGCGCGTTAATAATGGGCTGGCCCTCGACAAACTTCCAGAAATAGGCATCCAGCCCGCCACCTGCTTCGAGCAGCGCCAGCGTTGCGCGGGCATTCGTGATCGTCGATTCGATCTTCAGCCGGTTGCGCACGATACCTGTGTCCGCCATCAGCCGCGCCACGTCGGCGTCGGTATAGCGCGCGATGCGTTCAGCGTCGAAGTTGTCGAACGCGTGCCGGTAGTTCTCGCGCTTTTTGAGGATGGTGAACCACGATAGCCCGGCTTGCGCACCTTCCAGCGTCAGCAACTCGAACAGTGCGCGCTCGTCGTGCAGGGGCACGCCCCATTCTGCGTCATGGTAGGCGCGATAGAGTGGGTCGGCGCTGCACCAGGCGCAGCGGGTGGGTTCAGCCATGCTGGTCTCCTTGTTGTGGTCGGCGCGCGCGTACGCTTTCTGTATCTCGGCTCGCAGCCGTGTTTATATCCAGAACAGCAGGGCCACAGCAGCCATGATCGCTGCCGCAGTACGCCTCAGTTGCTGGGACAAGCGGTTGTGGATACCGTTCTGCAGCATAGCCCCGCGGGTTGCCCACAGAACGAGCCCCGGGATGCTTACCAGGCAGAGCAGCAGCGCCGTTGTCAGCATGCGTTCGAGATACTGCTCGCCTGCGGGTACAAAGCCTGCAATTATCGCAATGGCAAGCAACCAACCTTTGGGATTACCCAGTTGGCGCAGCACCGCTTCGCCAAATCGGAGCGGGCGCAATGCCTGCACCACGAACGGTGCGCCGTCGCGCCAGAGCCGCACAGCCAGCCACAGCATGTAGAAGCCCGCGGCATATTGAAGAACAGCCTGCGCGCCAGGCGCAGCAGCGTAAAGCCCGCCCACGACCACGCCTGCGAGACAGATCATCAGATAAGTGCTCCACAATAACCCGAGCAGATGCCAGCCATTGCGGTACAAACCGAATTTCATATTGGGCGACAGCACCAGCAGCGTGTTCGGTCCCGGCGTGACAGATATCGCCACAGCGTAGACAACCAGGGCAACCAGGGAGCCACCGGCAAGCTCGGAAGAAAGGCTGCTCCTCAGCGAAGAGCGAGGGTTGTGAGAGGCCACCATGTTCGGCTCCTGTGATTGGGATGCCGGGATGCTGAAGCTTGACGCAATAGCAAGGTCAAGCAGTATTTCAACCGGCTTAAAAGTGTCCAAGAAAGCCTGGGCGATTCATTAGGCTTCCTCCCTTAGGTGGCCAGAACGGTGATCAGGCAAACGCTGCCTCAATATCCGCCTCGGCCTGGGCGAATCCTTTGAGTGCTGCTTCCGGCCCCATGGCGAGCCCTTCCGCATAGATGAAGCGAAGGTCGGTCATGCCCAGAAAGCCGAGCACGTTTCTCAGGTAAGGCACCTGGGCATCATTCTCGGTGTCGCGATAGCACCCGCCGCGGGTCAAAGCAAGGTAAACCTTCTTGTCCTTGAGCAGGCCTTCGGGACCGGCTTCGCTGTAGCGGAAGGTCACACCGGCACGGGCGATCGCATCGATCCAGTTCTTCAGCTGTACAGGTATCCCGAAGTTGTACATTGGCACTCCAAGTACGAGCGTGTCGTGAGACTGGATCTCGGCGATCAGTGCGTCATCGAGGGCCACTCGGCGCGCCTGCTCAGGCGAGCGCTGGTCTGCAGGGGTAAAGAGCGCAGTGAGTGCTGCATCGTCGAGCATAGGGTGGGGTGATGTGGCCAGGTCGCGCACGGTTACTCGGGCGGCAGGGTAGACGTCCTTGAGACGCTCGACGATGGCGGTGGCGAGGCGCGTAGAACTGGATTCTTCACGGCGAGCGCTGGCATTGATCTGCAAAATTTTCATGGTGTGGCATGTGTATCGGTGGTTGCGATGGATGAACTGTATGCCTCATCAATTGCGGTGAAAATCCGCATAAATGGGTATCATTGTTCCCGTGAGGCAACAATCGACGCAAAACATCGATCCGAACGACCTGCTCATCTTTGCCTATGTGGCGGAGTTGGGAAGCTTCAGCCGCGCCGCTGAACGGCTGGGTGTGCCGAAGTCTAGTGTCTCCCGGCGGCTTGCCGCCTTGGAGCAGCGTCTAGGCGAGCGCCTGCTGCTGCGCACCACGCGGCGCCAGACCCTGACCGAGTTCGGGCAATTGCTGCTGGAGCATGCTCGGCAGGTGGTTGCTGAAGTCGATGCCGCGGCCGCGCTGAGTGCGCACCGTCAGGCGGCGCCGAGCGGTCGCTTGCGCGTTTCGATGCCCGGGGACTTCGCTAATCTACTGTTAGCGAACGCATTGGCGGAATTCGTGGCGGCATACCCTGGCATTACGATGGAACTGGACCTCTCGTCGCGTCGCGTCGATCTGCTCGGGGAAGGATTTGATGTGGCCGTACGCATCGGCGACTTGCCGGATGACGCCACACTCGCCGCGCGGCGAGTCAGCGAGCAGTCCAGGGGCTTGTATGCCTCACCTGGGTACCTTGCCGAATTCGGCAAACCGGCCCATCCCGAAGAACTGGCCGCTCACCGTCTCGTGGTTCTCTCGGGTGTAGGCGGTGCTGCAGCGCGTTGGATACTGAACGGACGTGACACCCGTTGGGAAGGCGTTCCGGCTGGGCGCATCAGCGCCAACGCTCCTGAAGTTCTTATCCACATGGTATGCGCCGGGGCCGGCATTACGGCGGTGCCCGATGCCTTCGCGCTGCCGTATGTAAAAGCGGGCACGCTTCAACGCGTGCTTCCGGCGTGGTGCCTGCCGAGCGAGGCGGTGTGGGCTGTGTTCCCGGGACGCAAACTCATGCCGGTCAAGACGCGTGTTTTTATCGACATGCTTCAGGAAAAACTGGCGGCGTGTTCGTAGTAGACAAGCATCCTGCAATGCGCAAAGTTTGCACTAATCCAACTCGAACATTATTCCTGTGCCGCCGACTAACAGGGACAGGTCGAACCCAATCGCTGGTGTGTAACGCATAGCAGACCTCCGTGCAGTTTTGATTTGAGTTTACAGCGGCTTCAGCCGATGAGCTGACGCCCCAAAGCGGCCAGCCAACGGTCTACTGTTTGGCCAGAACGGGCCTTAACTGTGACTCCGCCGAACGGCGGATGTTGTGCGGGTTGCTGTCGTTTATGGTCTGGGCGGGGCGAACGTCAGTTTCCGCCCGAGACAAACGTTCTCTATCGCCCCACTGCTGTCATTCGCCACGGTGCTCGCTCAATGGCAAGTAACTATGGGGAGTCGACGTTTTGGATAAACTTTAGCGTTGCAGAGTTAGCAGCGGCGCACTGCGCCGTCTGCTGAAACCAGCTTTTATGCGGTGGACTCGCTTCTTAAGCCAACGGCCCGTTTCCCAGGCCCTCCATGAAGACGGCGTTCGATCGCAAAGCGGACAACCGCAGCGCCTTAAGCTGCGCGTACTCGGCAGACGAGTACCATTCATGCGCTCGTTCGAGGCTAGGAAACTCGAGCAGGACGGGGAACGTTGGCTGCCATTGACCTTCCATTAGGTCGACCTTGCCGCCGAGAACGACGTAGCGCCCCCCGTATTGCTCCACCAGCGGAGCGACTCGTTCCTTATATTCCTCAATCTTTGTTGCGTCGATTACTTCCAAGTTATCAAACAGGCAGTATGCAGACATATTTCATTCCTCGTCGTCAAATTGTTGAAACTCACTCACTCAATGTGAGTGGGTGCCAGTAACGTAAACCTTGCCATAATGACAAGGTCAACTGATGAAACCGTCTGTTCGGCGGTGGACTCGCCTCTTAAGCCAACAACCCCGTCTTCCAAGCCGCCCATGAAGACGGCGTTCGATCGCAAAGTGGACAACCGCAGCGCCTTAAGCTGCGCGTGCTCGACAGATGAGTAGCTTTGCCCATCAATTTTCTTGGCGGACAAGTAGGTCGGATGACTATCGCGCCAAGGTGAAGATTGCCGTGAGGATCGAGTTGTCCGATCGGCGCAACTGCAACTGTCGAACTGTTCCACTGGTATAAAGCATTAACTGCGCTGGCGTAGCCCGTCCACTGTTGCTGCAGGTTTAGGGATCTCCGTTACCGTATCGGTCACGGGCAGAAAGCGCGCACCCAGCGCACGCTGCAGCGTAACGATCTGCTGGTTCTGAATGGTCAAGGCCGTGGTCAGATCAATCTCGGCCTGCTGCGCGGTGCGCTGCGCATCGAGCAGTTCTAGCAGGTCCGTGCCGCCGGCCTCGAAGCGCTTTCGCGCCAGATTTTCTGCAGTTACCGCCTGGCGAGTGCGCTCCTGCAACGCTGCCAGTCGGAGCTGGCCTTGCCGCACTTGTGCGAGTGCACTCTCCACTTCCTCTGTCGCGAGCAGAACGCGTTGCTGATAGGCGAGCAGGGCCTCCCGCTCGCTGGCCCGGGCGGCCTGTAGCCTGGCATCGATTCTGGACCGATCGAATATTGGCAATGACAAGCTAGGTACGGCGAACCATGAAGCGCTACCCGCCGCACCAAGCCCAGATACCGAACCCGCCACGAAGCCGAGCACACCCGCTATAGAAAGCCTTGGCAGGAATTCGGCGCGCACCGCTTCGACATCCAGTGCCATAGCCCGCAAACGCGCCTCGGCGGCCTGCAGGTCCGGACGTTGCAATGCCCATTGCTCGGGCTCGGGCAGGCTCAGCGCCACAGGCTGGGCCAAACGATCGGCCGCCATGGGTGCCTCATAGCCCGACGGTGACGCACCTAGCAGAACCGCAAGCCGATGGCTGGAGACGGCCAGCTCCGCGTCAAGGGCGGGCAAGTCGGCCTCGGCTGCCGCGAGTTCGGCACGAGCGCGTGCCTCGTCGAGTGACGAGGCGTACCCTGCAACCACGCGCCGCAACACTAGGTCAAGTGTCGTGCGACGGTTTTCCGCCACGCGGCGCGCCAGCTGCATCTGCGCACGCGCACCGTTCAAAGCGAACCACGCCTGGGCGACCTCAGCGCCAACCGCCAAGCGCATCGCCGCCACATCGGCCTCGGCCGCCCGTGCCCGTGCTTCAGACGCATGCGCTGCATTGCGAAGTCTGCCGAAGAGGTCGACCTCCCAGGACAGACTGGTCACGGCCAACACATTGTCGCTGCGGCGATCCTCGCTCGTCTCCCCTGGTGCCTCAAAACGGCTGAGCTGTTGCATGCGCGCGCCGACTTCCACCCCTCCACTCGGCCCTCGCTCAGCGTGAGTGCCTGCTGCCAGCGCACGCGAACGCTGAACCCGCTCCACGGCCTGCCGAAGATCCAGGTTATCTTCAAGCCCTCGGCGCACCAGTGCATCGAGTATTGGATCGGACCACACAGTCCACCAGTCAGATTGTGCTGAGTAGCCGGCATCCATCCCTCGACCCTGCGCGAATGTCTGCGGCAGATCTGCCGACGGTATGGTTAGGCTAGGGATGGTCCCACAGGCAGACAGAAGCGTTGTCAGCGTAACAGCGGTCAAACTCGTCTTAATCATCTCGCTCTCCTCATTATGCCGCCACAAGCACAGCTGCACGCTCCGCGCGGCGCCGCTGCAACAGCACATAAAACATCGGGGTGAATATCAACCCAGCGATGGTGACCGCCAGCATGCCGGCCAACACGGCAACACCTACAGCTTGGCGCATCTCGGCACCGGCACCACTTGCGAACACCAGTGGCAGCACACCCATGACGAAAGCGAGGGAGGTCATCAGGATTGGCCGCAGCCGCAGCCGCGCCGCCTCGATGACAGCGTCGACCGCCGACAAACCCTGTTGCTGCAGCCGGCGTGCGAACTCGACGATCAGGATCGCATTCTTCGTCGCAAGGCCAACGAGGACTACCAGGCCAATCTGTGTGAACAGGTTGTTGTCGCCATTGGCCAGCCATACTCCCCCAAGCGCGCCCAGGAGCACAGTCGGCACGATGGCCAGCACCGCCAGCGGCAGGCTCCAGCTGCCGTAGCTTGCGGCCAGAATCAGGAAGGCCAAGCCTACCGCCAGCGGAAACACCCACAGGCCACTCGATCCCTCACGCATCTGCTGATAGGTCAAATCAGTCCACTCATAGGTGAAGCCCTCCGGAAGCGTGCGCACAAGGATTTCCTCCATCGTCGCAACCGCGTCCCCGGAGCTCACGCCAGGTGCCGGGATACCCGAGATGTCGGCGGACGCGAAGCCGTTGTAGCGCCCCACGGGATCGGGCCCGGTCGTCGGCTCGCTCGACACCAAGGCCGCCAGCGGTACCATCTGGCCTTGCGCGTTGCGGGTCCACAGCCGACTCAGGGCAGTGGCGTCGCTGCGGAACGGCGCATCCGCCTGCACATTGACCTGCCACGCCCTCCCCAAGAAATTGAAGTCGTTCACGTACAGAGAACCCAGGTATACCTGAAGTGCCTGGTAAATGGACTCGAGCGACACACCCATGGCCATGGCCTTCTCGCGATCGACGTTCAGCGCCAATTGCGGTACGCCGACCTGATAGCCCGAGAACAGGCCAACGACGCGGGGATCCTTTGCCGCTTCGGCCATCACACTGTTGAGCGCGCCGTTCAGGGCTTCGTGTCCCTGTTGACGGCGGTCCTGTATCTGCAGTTTGAACCCACCCGCCTGCCCGAGGCCGGGTACCGGAGGCGGCGGAAACATCGCGACAAAACCTTCTTCGATGCCCTGGAAGCGGCCATTCAGTGCGCCGGCAATCGCACCGGCGGCGAGGCTATCGTCCTTGCGCTGCTCGAAGGGATCGAGCATCGTGAATATCACCGCGGTATTGGGACTATTGACGAAACCGTTAATCGAAATACCGGGAAAAGCGACGACGCTCTCGACGCCTGGCTGGGCCAACGCGATCTCGGTGATCTGCTTCGTCACCGCCTCGGTTCGGTCGAGTGACGATCCAGGGGGCAACTGCACGATGCCAACCAGATAGTACTTATCCTGGGCCGGTACAAAACCGGCAGGGACACTACGGAAGCTCCAGACCGCTGCAGCAGCAAGCACCACATACACTACAAGCAGTCGCAAGGCACGTTTGACGCCGGCCCGAGTCAGGACTGCATAGCGCTCTGATGCTCTCTCGAAGGCCCGGTTAAAGCCGCCGAAGAAGCGCGGCAGGATCCCATGACGAACGTCAGTGTGTGGTTTAAGCCACATCGCAGAAAGTGCGGGCGACAACGTCAACGAGTTGATCGCCGATAGCACTGTCGAGATCACGATCGTCAGCGCGAACTGGCGATAGAACTGGCCAGACAAGCCACCCATGAAAGCGGTGGGGATGAACACCGCAGCCAGCACGGCCGTGATAACCAGGATTGGCCCGGTGACCTCTTTCATGGCCGCCAGTGCCGCCTCACGCGGCTTCAATCCACGCGCCAGATGCCGCTCGACGTTCTCGACGACCACGATCGCATCATCGACAACGATGCCGATCGACAGTACCAGTCCGAACAGGCTCAGCGTGTTCAGTGTGAAGCCCGCCATATGCATAATGGCTAGGGTGCCAACCAGTGATACCGGGACGGCTGCAATCGGGATCAGCGACGCGCGCCAACTCTGAAGGAACAGCAGCACGACGAGTACGACGAGAATCATTGCCTCTGCAAGCGTCTGAATCACGTTGCGAATCGAGGCCTTCACGAACAGCGTCGGGTCATAAGCGATGCGGTGCTCGATGTCCTGTGGAAACCCTTGCTGCAGCTTGGCCATTTCGGCCCGTACTGCGGCTGCGACCTCGACGGCACTAGCGCTTGGGTCCTGCACGATTTGGATGCCTACCGCGGGCTGATTGTCCAGCAGGCTGCGCAGCGAGTAAGAGCTTGCCCCTAGCTCGATGCGCGCAACGTCCTTTAATCTCAGTTGCTCGCCGGAAGGCCCGCTCCTCAACATGATGTCGCCAAAGGCCTCGGGGGAATCAAGTCGTCCAGCTACAGTGAGTGGCAACTGGTGCGCGCTTTGTGCATCGGGCTGCTGGCCTACCGAGCCGGCCGCGACCTGTAGGTTCTGCGCACGGATCGCCTCGACTACATCACCCGCGACCAGACTACGAGCAGCCATCCGGTCCGGGTCAAGCCATACGCGAAGGCTGTAGTCACCAGCGCCCCAGACTACTACCTTGCTGACGCCGGGCACCCGCAGCAGGGCATCCCGCACCTGCAACTGCGCGAAATTCGACAGATGCAGTAGGTCATAACGCTTCTCGGGGGACGTCAAGTGCACGACCATCAGCATGTCCGGAGCGACGCTCTCGCTGACAACCCCAAGCTTCTGTACTTCAGCCGGTAACCTAGGAAGAGCACGTGCTACACGGTTCTGGGTGTCAGTCTCGGCTCGTGCCGGATCGATGTCTGCAGCGAAGGTCAACGTTAGTAGATAACGCCCGTCACCGCTTGCGTTCGAGCTCATGTACTGCAGGCCAGGAAGGCCGGTCAGCTCAGTCTCCAGCGGGGTGGCCACAGTGTCGGCAATCACCTGCGGATTAGCACCCGGGTAAGCGGCACGCACCTGTACGGTAGTAGGCATCACGTTGGGGTATTCGGTCAGCGGTAATTTGCCAATCGAAAGCACACCTGCGATGAGGAGCACCAGCGACAGCACGATCGCGACAATCGGGCGGTCGACGAAAAATTTGGCGAATTGGTTCATGGCATCACGCTCCCGGAAGCTCACGAACGGGTGAGTTTAGGTGCCGACTGACGCTGGGCCTGAGATGCTGGCTCGTCAGTATTCATAGGCTTGACGGTCATGCCAGGGCGAACGCGCATCAGCCCCGAGACGACCACCTGCTCTCCTGCCTTGAGGCCGTTGGTGACAACGCGGTAGTCTCCTTGGACGGAGCCGACACCGATCTGGCGGTACTCGACTTGACCTGCATCGTTGACCACGAGAACGAAGCGATGGCCTTGGTCTGTACCGATGGCTTTATCCGGCACCAGAAGTACCGGCACGGCAGCGCCTGTCGTAATCTGCACACGCACGTACTGGCCCGGCATCAGGCGAGAACTCGGCGCGTCGATACGGGCCCGCAGACGCACCGTTCCGGTGGCTGCATCGATCGAGTGGTTCATAAAGTCGATGGGCGCTTGCGCCAGCTCGCGCTGACCATCAGCATCGAAGATGCGTGCTCGCCACCCTTTCGCGCCTTGTCCATCGCCCAGGCGATCAAATAGGCCCTGATCCGCCACATCGATGTGCACGTGTAAAGGTGCGATGCTCACAAGTGTCGCCAATGCCGTGGGATTACTACCCGCAGTGACGAAATTTCCCGTAGTAACTAGTGCACGACCGATGCGGCCATCGATCGGTGAGTGCACCAGCGTGAAGTCGCGCTCGAGTTGAGCCGTCTGCAGCGCAGCTTCAGCCGCCGCACGACGAGCCTGCGCCTCAGCATGCGCCGCCACGCGACGATCCAGCTCCTCGGCCGCGATTGCACGATCGGCATGCAGTTGACGCGCACGCTCAACCTCGGAGGAGGTCAGTATCTCGCGCGCACGCGTCAGCTCTACCTCGGATCGAGCACGTGCAACAGCCGCGTCATAGGTCCTCGGATCGATCTGAAAGAGTGGCTGACCAGCACGAACTACGTCACCTTCGCGAAATAGCACTGCATTGATCGGACCGGACACGCGAGCTTGGAGCTCTACCTGCTGCGCCGCTTCTACACGCGCCACCTGCATCGGACCGGCGTCTACTGTTACGGACAAAGCACGGGCGACTGGGACCGTGGGCGCTGCCTGCACTGCAGTTTTGGCCGTTGGCATATCCTGCACGGCCGGCTGGCAACCGGCGAGTAAACTGACGGCAATGACTCCTAAGCTGCCAACAGCCAGTGTGGAAGAAAGGCTGCCCCTGTGCGTAGAGCGAGGCTTGTGAGAGGTCATCATGTTCGGCTCCTGTGATTGGGATGCCGGGATGCTGAAGCTTGACACAATGGCAAGGTCAAGCGGTATTTCAACCTGCTTAAAAGCGCCCAGGAAAGCCAGGGCGATTCAACCAGGAACTATCTAGGGGATTGAATGATGGGGGGGTGCAAGAAGAGAATGATGTACCGCAAGGGCTTTATGACTAATGCTGCTAGCAAATAGAGCAGGCCTGCCTTGTGGTACGTTGTTAGCTTTACGTGCGTCTAACAGTTAATCAGAGAGACCCATGAGTCCGGACGTGTCTTATAAAAAGACAGGCATTTTGCAGGGCTATCGTCTTGGTTTTTATATAGAGGTTTGGCGTCTTGTCTCTTTATTACGTAATGCAAAAGGAGACAGAGGCTTCCAGGTTATGCCTCACACACAAAATTTCTGACAGGCCCCGCATTCTTGTCTGGGTGGTCTGATGCCGGCTCAATGCCGCTTCTGGTCTTCCTTCAATGCCAGCGTCGCGACCTGCACGCGATTGCGCAGGCCCAGCTTTTCCATGATGTTGCGCAGGTGGTTGCGCACGGTGTTTTCCGACAGCGTCATCTGGTAGGCGATGGCCTTGTTGGAGAGGCCTTCCTTCACGTGGTTGACGATTTCCATCTCGCGCGCGGTGAGCGCGGACAGCGCGCTGTTGTTGAGTTCGCCGCGCGCCATCTTCTGCATGATGTTGAGCGGGAAGCTGCTCTGGCCGTCGCACACGCTGCGGATGGCGGCGAGCACCTGCTCGGGGTCGCTCGACTTGATGACGTAGCCGTCGACGCCGGACGAGATCGCCTCGGAGATTTCCTCGTCGGAATCGGCGATGGTGAGCATGATGACCTTGATGCCGAGGTCGCGCAGGTCGGACACGAGGTCGAGGCCGTCGGCGTCGGGCAGCGAGCGGTCGAGCAGCGCGGCATCGGCCTTGTTGCCGGCGGCGAGCCAGGCGCGCAGTTCGGCGGCGTTGGCCATTTGCGCGACGAGCTTGAGGTCGGCTTCCTGCTCGATGTAGCCGGCCACGCCCATGCGCAGCAGGGGGTGGTCGTCGATGAGGATGATGTTCAGGGGGTTGGCCATGTCTGCTCCACAGCAAATTTGATTATGTAATTCTAGGTCGGCAGGCCGCGTGGCTTGCGCGGTGCGTTCCGGAACAACGCATCATAAACCGGAATCGGCAGCCATTTCAGCAGGCGGGCGACCCAGCCCATCTGCCAGGGAATGACCGTATACGCGCGGCGGCGTTCGATGCAGCGTGCGGTCTTGATAGCGGCCGTTTCGGCGGACAGCTTGAACGGCATGGCGTAGGGGTTGACGCGGGTCATCGGCGTGTCGATGTAGCCCGGCGCGACCGTGACGACGGCGATGCCGCGCGGCTGCAGTTCCAGCCGCAGCGATTCGAGATAGACCGTGGCCGCCGCTTTCGACGCCGAGTACGCGCCGCCGCCGGCCAGGCCGCGCACGCCGGCGACGCTGGAAATCCCGCACAGCACGCCGCCCGGCGACATGGCGGACACGAAGGGCTGGAAAGTGTGGACGAGGCCCAGCACGTTGGCATCCATGACGGCGCGAAACACTGGCAGGTCGTCGGCTTCGTCGGTGAGCGTGCCGACGCTGATGCCGGCGGCGGCGATGACGATGTCGGGTGCGCCGACCTCGGAAAGAAAGGCCGCGGCTGCCGCCTGCATCGCCGCGGCGTCGCGCACGTCGGCGACGTAGCAGCGGGCGTCGAGCCCGGCCGCGGTGGCGTCCAGGGCGTCGCGGCGGCGGCCGGCGAGGCCGAGCTGCGCGCCCTGCGCGCCGTAGTGGCGGGCCAGCGCGGCGCCGAGCCCGGAGCTCGCGCCGGTGATAAAGACCTTGAGCGGGGCGGTCGGCAACAGGCTTACTTCGCCGGCTTCTTCGCTGCGCGCTCGGCGCGTGCCTTGACGATGAGCTGGTCGAGCACTTCGAACAGGCGCTGCTGGCTGCCGGTCATCGACACCGAGGTGGCGTACTTGCCGTCGATGATGAAGGCGGGCACGCCGGTGATGGCGTAGGCGGTGGCCAGCTGCGCGCCCTGCGTCGCCTTGGACTGGATCGAGAAGGAGTTGTAGAGGCTCTCGAACTGCTTGCGATTGACGCCCTGCTTGGCGATCCAGTCGCCCAGCACCTTGGGGTCGTTGAGGTTGATGTTCTCGACGTGGTAGGCGTCGAACACCTTGTCGTGCAGGCGGCCCAGCAGGTTCATCTGCTCCAGCGTGTAGTAGAGCTTGGCGCCGGGCAGCCAGTCGGGGCGGAACACCGCCGGCACGCGGCGCACCTGCGCGTCCTTCGGCAGCGTCTTCAGCCAGGTGTTGAGCGCGGGTTCGAGCTGGAAGCAGTGCGGGCAGCGGTACCAGAAGAATTCCAGCACCTCGATCCTGTTGCCGGTGGCGACCGGCTGGGGATTCTTCACCCGGGCGTAGTCGTGGCCTTCGAAGGCGTCGGGACCAGCGGCAAAGGCGGACAAGGACAGCAGGGCGGCGGCGACAAGCGCCAGGGCACGGGTGAACATCAAGGCGTCTCCTGATTCGAGGGAACTTCTTTGACCAAGGTGGCCGGGATAGCGTTCTGCGTCAGCAGGCTGCGGGTACGTTCGACTTCGCTCATGTCGCCGAAGGGGCCGACGCGCACGCGGTGGAATACGCCTTTTTCGGCGATCTCGCTGGTCTGGATCGCCGCCTCGACGCCGAGCAGCGCGAGCTGGGCCTTGAGGTTGTCGGCGTCAGCCGGATTCTGGAAGGCGCCGGCCTGCAGGTAGTAGCGCACCGCGGGGGCCGCCGGCGTAGCCGCGGCGGGCAGCTCGGCGGGCGCGTCGCCCGGCAGCACCTTGTAGAAGTCGAAGCTGGGCGCAGGCTCGGGCGTCGCCGGCGCGGTCGGCTCGATCGGGCCCGAAGCCGGTGCCGGCGCGGCCGGCTTGAAGGGATTGCTGCCAGTGACCCACAGGGCGACGCCGACGGCGAGCGCGGCGCTGACGGCCAGGCCGATCAGCACGCCGGTGAAGACGGACTTGCCGCCGGAACGGCCGCCGCCGCGATTCGAGGGTTTCGCCATGACTACATTTTCTCCGGGGCCGACACGCCGAGCAAGGCAAGGCCGTTGACGATCGCGATGCGGGTGGCGTCGGCGAGCGCGAGGCGGGCGCGTTTCGTCGCGTCGTCGTCGACGAGGAATTTCTCGGCGTTGTACCAGGCGTGGAAATCGCCGGCCAGTCCCTGCAGATAGTGAACGACCAGGTGGGGTGCAAGTTCCTTCGCTGCCGCCGCGACGACCTCGGGATATTCGGCGAGGCGCTGCATCAGCGCGAGCTCGTGCGGCGCGGTGAGCGGCGCGAGGTCGACGCCGTCGAGCGCATCGCTCATGCCGCCCCATTCCTCGAACACCCGGCAGATGCGCGCGTGGGCGTACTGCACGTAGTAGACCGGGTTGTCGTTGTTCTTCGCCAGCGCGAGGTCGACGTCGAAGACGTATTCGGTGTCGGGCTTGCGCGAGAGCAGGAAGAAGCGCACCGCGTCCTTGCTGGTCCATTCGATGAGGTCGCGCAGGGTTACGTAGCTGCCGGCGCGCTTGGAGATCTTCACTTCCTCACCGCCGCGCATCACGCGCACCATCGTGTGCAGCAGGTAGTCCGGGTAGCCGCGGGCGATGCCGAGCCCGACCGCCTGCAGGCCGGCGCGTACCCGCGCGATGGTGCCGTGGTGGTCGGTGCCCTGGATGTTGATCGCGCGCTCGAAACCGCGTTCCCACTTGGCGATGTGGTAGGCGACGTCGGGCACGAAATAGGTGTAGCTGCCGTCGGACTTCCGCATCACGCGGTCCTTGTCGTCGCCGTAGTCGGTCGTGCGCAGCCACAGCGCGCCGTCCTGTTCGTAGGTCTTGCCGGCGTCGATCAGCTTCTGCACGGCGGCCTCGACGCGGCCGTCGGTGTAGAGGCTGGATTCCAGGTAGTAGTGGTCGAAGCGCACCGCAAAGGCCTTGAGGTCGAGGTCCTGCTCGTGGCGCAGGTAGGCGACGGCGAACTGGCGGATCGAGTCGAGATCGTTGACGTCGCCCGACGCGGTGTATTCGCGGTCGTCGGACTTCACCGTCTGCTTCGCGAGGAAATCGGCGGCGATGTCGGCGATGTAGTCGCCGTTGTACGCGGCTTCCGGCCAGTCGGCGTCGCCCGGTTTCAGACCCTTGGCGCGCGCCTGCACGCTGTTCGCCAAGGTGGCGATCTGCACGCCGGCGTCGTTGTAGTAGAACTCGCGATACACGTCCCAGCCCTGCGCCGCGTAGAGGTTGCAGATCGCGTCGCCGAGCGCGGCCTGGCGGCCGTGGCCGACGTGCAGCGGGCCGGTGGGGTTGGCCGAGACGAACTCGACCAGCACGCGGTGCCCTTGCCCGGCGTCGCCGCGACCGAAGCGCGCGCGTTCGCTGCGGACCTGCCGCACGATGCCGTGCCACGCGGCCGGGGTCAGATGGAAATTGATGAAGCCGGCGCCGGCGATCTCGGCCTTGGCGACGAGCGGCGATTTCGGCAGTTCGACAAGGAGCTTCTGCGCCAGCTCGCGCGGGTTCTGCTTCAGCGGGCGCGCCAGCTGCATTGCGGCGTTGCTGGAAAAATCACCGTGCGCGGCGTTCTTCGGGCGTTCGATTTCGAGGCTCACCGGCGCGTCGGGCGCCACCGTCTCGAGGGCGGTGCCGATCAGGAGGCCAAGTTGTTCTTTGAGCGGATGGAGGCTGGACATGGGGACCAATGCGGACCCGAAGACGCGCGTCTTCGGTGTCGAGTCGGGAGCACGCGATTATAAGCGCCGCGCGGGGGCGATCCAAACGGGCGCGTCGTGCCGGCGCGTGCTCAAGCGCGGGCGAGGACTCGCGCAGGTCAAAACACCAGCGGATCGACGTCCAGCGACCAGCGCGCGACGCGCGGCCGGATCGTCTCCAGCTGCGGGCGCCAGGCGCGCACGCAGGCGTGCAGTGCCTGGCGCGACGCAGACTGCAGCAACAGTTGCGCGCGCTCGAGGTTGGCCACGCGCGCCATCGGCGCGGGGAGCGGATTGAACACCATGACGCCCGCCGTGTCGGGCACCCGCGCGGCGGCGCGCTGCAGGAAGGCGAGTGCCGCGTCCATGGTCGTCGCCTCGGCGCGCAGCAGCACCTGGCGCGTGTAGGGCGGCAATTCGAGCTGCCGCCGCTCGGCGAGCAGTTCGCGCGCATAGCCCGCGTAGTCGTGGCGCTGCAGGGCGCGGAACAGCGGGTGATCAGGGAAGGCGGTCTGGATCAGCACGCGCCCGGGCTTGTCGGCGCGCCCGGCGCGTCCCGCGACCTGCATCAGCTGCGCGAACAGGCGTTCGGTCGCGCGGAAGTCGGGGCTGTAGAGCGCGCCGTCGGTGTCGAGGATGAGCGCGAGCGTCATGTCGGGGAAGTCGTGGCCCTTCGCCAGCATCTGCGTGCCGACGAGGAAATCGACCTCGCGTGCGCGCACCGTCTCGCCGAGTTCGGCCCACGCGCGCGGCCCCATGGTGTCGCGGTCGATGCGGCGGATGCGCGCGCCGGGGAGCAAGGCGGCGAGCGTCTCTTCCAGCCGCTGCGTGCCCTGGCCGAGCGGCTTGAGATCCGGCTCTCCGCAGTTCGGACAGGTGTGCGGAATGCGCGCGTCGTATCCGCAGTGGTGGCACTTCAGGCGATGCGACGTGCGGTGCAGCACCAGGCGCGCCGAGCAGCTCGGGCAGGGGGCCACCCAGGCGCAGCTCGGGCAGTACAGCGCGGGCGCATAGCCGCGACGGTTGAGGAAGACCAGGCCCTGCTCGCCGCGCGCCAGGGTTTCACGCAGGGCGGTGAGCGCCGGGCGGGTGAGGCCGTGGTCCTGCGGCAGGTGCCTGAGGTCGACGAGTTCGATGTCGGGCAGGCGCGCGGCGGCGATGGCGCGCTGCGTGAGTTCGATCAGGCGGTAGCGCCCGGCCAGCGCCTGCGCGTAGCTTTCCAGCGAAGGCGTGGCCGACCCCAGCACCGCCGCGACGCCGGCCTGCTTGGCGCGCGCGATGGCGACGTCGCGCGCCGAATAGCGCAGGCCGTCCTGCTGCTTGAACGAGCCGTCGTGCTCCTCGTCGACGATGACCAGCCCGAGGCGCGGCAGGGGGGTGAACACCGCGAGACGGGTGCCGAGCAGCACGTCGCCCTGCGGCGCGGCAAGCCAGTTTTCCGCGCGCGCCTTGTCGGCCAGCCCGCTGTGCAGGGCGAGAATGCGCCGGCCCGGGAAGCGGGCGCGGAAGTGCTGTTCCAGTTGCGGCGTGAGGGCGATTTCCGGCACCAGCACCAGCGCCTGCCGGCCGGCCTGCAGCACGGCGTCGATCAGGCGCAGGTAGAGCTCAGTCTTGCCGCAGCCGGTGACGCCGTGGACGAGGTGTACGCCGAAGCGGTCGAGCGCGGGCAGCAGGGCGTCGAGCGCGGCCTGCTGCTCGACGGTGGGGGCGGGGGCGGGCGCCGTCGGCGGCGCTGCGGCGGCGGGCGGCTCGCGCGTCCACGCCGCCCAGCCGGCCGCGACGAGCGCCGCGGCGTGGCGCGTCAACTTCCGTGCGCGCAGCGTCTCGCGTGCCTGCGGGGCCGCGCACAAGGCGTCGAGCAGCGCGCGCTGCGCTTTCGCGCGCGCCGGCAATCCGGCTTCGCGGCCGGCTTCGGTGACGGCGAGCCAGGGCGTGTCGGCAACAAAGGGCGCGGCGTTCTTCAGCCGCGGCGGCAAGGCCGCGAGCAGCACCGCACCGAGCGGATGCTGGTAGTAGTCGGCGCAGAACTGCGCCAGGCGCAGCAGTTCGGCGGGCAGCGCCGGACGGTCGTCGAGCACGCGAGTCACGTCGCGCAGCTTGGCGGCGTGGGCGCTGTCCGGCGTTTCGTCAAGCGCGACGCCGACCTGGCGGGTGCGCCCGAAGGGCACTTCGACCAGGGTGCCGGGGGGCGGCGCGGCGTCAGTGGCCAGGCGGTAGTCGAACAGCCGGTCGAGCGGCGTGTCGAGGGCGACCTGGAGGATGACGGACATGAGGCGGGATCAGGCTCGGCGGGTGGGTCGGGGCATTATGCCCAATCCTGCGGCCGCTGTCGGAGGGGCGGGCTTAGCAACGATACCTGAGTTAATCTCGCGGAGTTCCCCCCAAGTAACTGTCGCAAAAGTCTTATTCGGGTTTGTCCACGGAAGCTGTGGATAATTTTGTGAATGAACGGGCCTGAAAGTCTCAGAAAGCCCGTCGCAGCGTGGCAAGCGGTGGGCGACCAAAAAAGGGGCAAAGCATAAAATTATTTTTTATCAAAGACTTATAAACAGCGCTTCACTGTCAAGACCTTGACACAAAAAAAGTTCCCGGGCGCCCAAAGTGTGCATAAGTCAATGCTTCTATGCCCGGCGGGATGGCCTTTGCGCGCCGTCCGGCCGCGCAAAGGCCTGCAGGATCAGGGGCTTAGGCCTGCTGGATGCCGGCGATGACCCAGCCGCCGGCGCCCGACGCGGGTTTGGTGAGGTGCCAGACCTCGTCGAAGGGGTGCGCCGCTTCGCCGTCGGCCTCGCGCACGAGGCCGGTGAAGCGCACGCTCACCACGTGGCGGCCGGCTTCGTCGAGCGCTTCCAGCACGTCGGCGTCGACCTGCACCACGTCGGTGGCCTGGGCCGCGGCGCCGCGTTCGGCAATCTGCATCGACAGCTCGGCGAACACCTCGGGCGAAGTGAAGGCGCGCAGGTCGTCGAGGTTGCCGGCGTCGAACGCGGCCTGCAGGCGGATGAAGTTGAGCTTGGCTTCACGCGCGAAGGCTGCGGCGTCGAAGCCGGGGGGGAAGCTGCGCGCGGCGTGGCCGGTCGCAGGCGCGCCCGGCAGCGGGTCGAAGGCGGCGGCCGGGCCGGTGGCCGGCATGCCGGCGTACTGCATCGCCGGCTGCGGCGCGTTGCGGCGCATGAAGAAGCGGAACAGCATGAACGCGGCGAAGGCGAGGAGCGCCAGCATCAGGAAGCTCGCCATTTCCTCGCCGAGGCCGAGGTGGGAGAACAGCGCGGCGAGACCCAGGCCGGCGGCGAGACCCGCGATCGGGCCCATCCAGCTGCGCTTTTGCGGCGCGGTCTGGGCCGGCGTGCCGGCCTGCTGCTGACGCTGCGGCGCGGGGGCGGCGTCCTGCTTGGCCGGCGCGCTGCGCTGCATGCCGAAGGACTTGCCGCCGCCCATGCGCTTGGCTTCCGCCTCGGGGGCGACGAAACCGAAGGAGAGCACGACGGCGAACAGGCTGATCAGGAAGGTTTTCATGGGTAGGCTCCGATGAGTCGACGGGAACGGCTATGGTGGTGCAAAGCCGGATGCACTGAAAAGTCGATTTTTATACGCGGACTGTTCGAGATTTTCGAGCAATGCGCGCAATGAATCAGTTTCTGCTTGAGGTGCGCACGGCGCGGCTCATGCTGTGCACCGCCTCGACCAGCACAGCGACGTTGTCGGGATTGGTGAACTGCGAAATGCCGTGGCCGAGGTTGAACACGTGGCCGGGGTGGTTGCCGTAGCCCTCGACGATGCGGCGCACTTCGGCGCGGATGCTGTCGGGCGTGCCGTGGAGCGCGCAGGGGTCGAGGTTGCCTTGCAGCGCGACACGGTCGCCGATCTGCCGGCGCACGTCGCCGATGTCGACGGTCCAGTCGAGGCCGACGGCGTCGGCGCCGATGCCGGCCAGGGCGTCGAGCCAGTTACCGCCGCCCTTGGTGAAGACGATGCTGGGGATGCGACGGCCTTCGCGTTCCTTGATCAGGCCGGCGACGATCTGCTCCATGTAGGCGAGCGAGAATTCCTTGTAGGCGTGCGGGGTGAGGCTGCCGCCCCAGGAATCGAAAATCATCACCGCCTGCGCGCCGGCCTCGATCTGAGCATTCAAATAGTCGGTCACCGCCTGCGCGTTCACCGCGAGGATGCGGTGCAGCAGGTCCGGACGGCGGTAGAGCATGGTCTTGATGTGGCGGTAGTCGTCCGAGCTGCCGCCTTCGACCATGTAGCAGGCGAGCGTGTAAGGGCTGCCGGAAAAGCCGATCAGCGGCACCGCGCCGTCGAGCGCGCGGCGGATCGAGCGCACCGCGTCCATCACGTAGCCGAGCTTGTCGTGGGGGTCCGGCGCCGAGAGGTCGCGGATCTCCCATTCGTCGCGCAGCGGGCGCTCGAAGCGCGGGCCCTCGCCGGCGGAGAAATAGAGGCCCAGGCCCATCGCGTCGGGCACGGTGAGGATGTCGGAAAACAGGATTGCGGCGTCGAGCGGGTAGCGCGCCAGCGGCTGCAGCGTGACTTCGGTCGCGAGGTCCGGCGTCTTGCACAGGGTGAGGAAGTCGCCGGCGCGCGCGCGGGTCGCGTTGTATTCGGGCAGGTAGCGGCCGGCCTGGCGCATCAGCCACAGCGGCGTGTAGTCGGTGGGCTGGCGCAGCAGCGCGCGCAGGAAGGTATCGTTCTTGAGGGCGGACATGGGGGCAGCCAGAAAAAAGGCCGGTGCGCAAAGCCGCTAGTTTAGCAGGCTTGGCGCACCGGCCCCGTGGCACGGTTGGATCAGACGGCGGATCAGGGCCTGCGGAAAGTCCACTCTCCGCGGCCCGACGGGCAGGCCAGCACGTCCTTCGGGCGGCGGCCGTCGACCATCAGCGTCGCGTAGCGGCAGCCGTCGCGGGCATCGCCGCGCGGGGTGAAGTGATAGCGGTGGCCGTGACTTTCCCACACCACCGGCACGCCCTGGCGACCGAGGTCGAGCGCGTGGCCCATGCAGGCACGGTCGCGCTCGTCCATGGCGTCGCCGATGGCATGACCGACCACCGCACCGATCACGCCGCCGACGACCATGCCGACCACGCGGTCGTCGCGGCCGGCGACCTGGCCGCCGATCACCGCGCCGGTCACGCCGCCGATGACCGTGCCGATTTCGTCGCGGTTGCAGCGGCCGGACGCGATGCCGTAGTCGTGCATGTAGACGGCGCCGCTTTTGCCTTTGTGGTGCTTCTTCTTGTCCTTGTAGTAGCCGTGCGCGGGCGCGTGGCGCGGCGGATCAGCCAGCACCGGGCCGGCGCCGATCAGCGCGGCGAGCGTCATAACGAGGGGCAGTTTCATGGGTTCTCCTGTGTCGTTGTTGGGAAGTCGGTCGTCAGGCTGATGCCGAAATGCGTTGCGGCATCAGCCGCGCGCGCCGGGACGCGCCGGGGTGTCGGATTCTGCGTCGGAGCGGCGGGATTTGCGAGCAAAATGGCCAATATCCTCTTTAATCGTGTCGTCAAATGCTCGTATCGTGTCGTATTTTTGTTTAAAGTCCGCGGAGTGTTCGAGCGCACGCTGCTGATAGGCGAGCGCGTGGACGTAGTCGCTGTGGCCCCAGGCAGCGCAGGCGCTGCCCGCGCTGCAGGCGAGCGCGAGGGTCGCAAGGGTGGAACGGATCGAGGGGGCATGCATCGGCTTCTCCTTCCTTTGTTCTCGTGGCGCGGGACGGGGCCCGCAAGGTGGGACCACGCTTCCCAGCGTAGGCGCCCAATGTAAACCGGATGTGTAGGCCAGGTTACGCTGTGTAACAAGCGTGCGCCCGGCGAGTGAATATTTTTTTAAGCGCGGCCTAAAGTTCTCAGGATCGCGGCCGATTAATACTCGTTGTATCGAATTCTATTGACTACTCCAACCAAGGATCTCCCATGCGTCTGACTACGCGCGCGGCCACGCTCGCCGCCCTGGGCCTCGCTGTGCCCGGATTTGCCCACGCCACCAACGGCATGCTGATGGAAGGCTACGGCCCCATCGCCGCAGGTCTGGGCGGCGCCGCCCTGGCCTACGACAACGGCACCGCCGCGATGGCTAACAACCCGGCCACACTCGGCCTGATGGCCCCCGGCAGCCGCATTGATGTCATGCTGGGTTATGTGGGTCCCGACGTGAACGCTACGGGCTTGGGCGACTCCAGCGCTGACGCCTTCTACATGCCGGCCTTCGGCTTCGTGCGCAAACAGGGCGATCTCACCTACGGCGTTGGCATCTACGGCCAGGGCGGCATGGGCACTGAGTATGCCAACACCAGCATGGCGCAGGTCGGCGTCGGCCGGCTGATCTTCCCGCTCGCTTGGAACGTCAACCCGCGCTTTACCGTCGGCGGCAGCATCGACGTCGTGTGGGCAGGCATGGATCTGGTCGCGAGTACGGATATGAATCCCGCGGACATGGAAATCAACTTCAAGGACGGCAGCGATTTCACCGGCGCCGCCAAGGGCTACAGCCTCGCCGCCAAGCTCGGCTTCACTTACAAGCTCGACGACGCGCTGACGGTCGGCGGCGTCTACCAGACCGCCGGCAACCTGCCCAAGCTCAAGGGCGGCGGTTACACCGTCGAGGGCTTCGACATGCCGGCCGTGGTGGGCCTCGGCCTCGCCTGGCAGGCGAACGACCGCCTGATGGTCGCGGCCGACGTCAAGCAGCTGCTGTGGGGCGATTCGATGAACACCGTCACGATTAGTGGCCCCGGCGGTGTGCCTTTCCAGCAGGACTGGGACAACCAGACCGTGGTCTCGCTTGGCCTCGCTTACAAATTCAACGACGCGCTCACCGGCCGCGTCGGCTACAACTACGGCAAGAATCCGATTCCCGACACGAACGTCAACTTCCTGTGGCCGGCGATCGTAGAGCACCATTACACGGTCGGCTTTGGCTACGCGTTCAGCAAGCAGTCCGATCTCAACTTCGCGCTGAGTTTTGCGCCCGAAGTGTCGGTGACCGGCACCGGCGCCCAGAACACCGGCCTGGTCATCGAGCACAGCCAACTCAACTGGCAGCTGATGTACAGCTACCGCTTCTGACCGCAGGACGCTTTCCCAGCAAGGCCGGGCGTGCGAGCGCCCGGCCTTTTTGCTGGCGGGGTGCCGGCTCATGGCTTCTGCAGGTCCTCGCCGATTGCCTCGACTTTCTCGCCGAGGTCCTCGCGTGCCGCGTCGATCGCCTGGCCGGCTTGTTGGGCCGGTCCCGGTTCAGCGACCGCCTCCTGCATCTCCTGCACGGCGTCGTCGATCTGCGCGCCAGCCTGCTCGGCGGGCCCTTGGCGGTCGCAGCCGTTCAGGATCAGCAGCGACGTCAGCAGGGCGAGAATGCCGTAGGAGGCGTGCCAGGGATGGTCGCGCTTGGCGTCGGCCGGCAGGCGGTGCGCCATGCCGGTGCCGGCGCCGCTCCATTCGTAGTGAGTCATGTGTTCGTCCAGATGCGGGGTCATGATCGCTCCTCTTTGTCGTGACGGGCAGGCCACGGCGCGGCCGTGGCCCCTCCGGGTCAGCGCTTGATCTGCAGGTCGTTCTTCACGCTTTTCACGCCCTCGACGCTGCGCGCGAGGCGCTCGGCCTGGGCGACCTGGGTCGGATCGCTGACCCAGCCCGACAACTGAACGTTGCCCTTGTAGGTTTCCACTTTCACTTCGAGGCCCTTCACGCCGTCGTCTTTCACCAGCAGCGCCTTCACCTTGGCGGTGATCCATGCGTCGTCGACATACTTGCCGGCTTTGATGCGGTCGTTGTTGGCGACGGCCTTGGCGTATTCGTCGCTGGTGAGCTGCTTGTCGGCGTTGGCGTCGCCCTCCTGGAAAGCCTGCGCGTAGCCGCCCTGGGCCATGAATTCCTGCAGGTTGACCATGCCGTCGTTGTTGCGGTCGGCGTCCTTGAAGGCGGGCATCACCGGCGCGGCGGTCGCGGTACCCAGGGTACCGATCAGGGTAAGGGCCATTAGGGAATGCTTGAGGTGCTTCATCGCTATCTCCTTGTGTGAGTCGGAATGAATGCCGTAGCACTCAAGCGGGATAGAGCGACGACCGTGCCAGCCTGAATAAATGCAGTCGAATCAATACATTACATTTTCCCGTCAGCAGGGTGGACAGGCGGGAACGGGAAAACCGGGCGTAATCGTCGCCGAATGGCGACATATATGCCTGGCTGCCCCAGTGCTTTGATTTATCTCAAAAAAACTGTCCCGGATCGGCGACAGGCGCGGTCAGGGGCTGCGACAGCCGGGCTCAGCCGTCGTCGCGTTCCTTGAACAGCGCAGGGGTGAGGCCGTGGCGCTGCAGCAGGCGGTAGACCTCGGTGCGGTTGCGGCCGGCGAGCCGCGCGACCTCGCTGACGTGGCCGCGGGTGAGCTTGAGCAGGTTGACGAGGTAGTCGCGCTCGAAAGCCGCGCGCGCCTCGGCGAGCGGCTGGATCTCGGCCGGCTTGTCGCGTAGCGCGCGCGCGACCAGGCTCGCCGGGATGGTGGTGGTGGTGCACAAGGCGACACACTGCTCGAGCGCGTTGGCGAGCTGGCGGATGTTGCCCGGCCAGTCGGCCGCGGCCAGCATGTCGAGCGCGTCGGGGGCGAAGCCGCGGATGCGGCGACGGTATTTCTCGGTGAGCGCGGCGAGGAAGTGCTGCGCCAAGAGCGGAATGTCCTCGCGCCGTTCGCGCAGCGGCGGCAGGCGCAGGTTGACGACGTTGAGGCGGTAATACAGGTCCTCGCGGAAGCTGCCATTGGCGACGGCTTCTTCCAGGTCGCAGTGGGTCGCCGACAGGATGCGCACGTCGACTGCGCGCGTCTCGGTGGCGCCGACCGGGCGCACCTCGCCTTCCTGCAGCACGCGCAGCAGCTTCACCTGCAGTGGCAGCGGCATGTCGCCGATCTCGTCGAGGAAAACCGTGCCGCCGTCCGCGCTCTGGAACAGGCCGGGGTGGTCGCGCGTGGCGCCAGTGAACGCGCCCTTCACATGGCCAAAGAGTTCGGATTCCAGCAGCTCGGCGGGAATCGCCCCGCAGTTGATCGCGACGAAGGGTTTGCCGCGGCGGGGGCTGGCGCGGTGGATGGCGCGCGCGAGCAGTTCCTTGCCGGTGCCCGACTCGCCCTGGATCAGGAGCGCCGCCTCGCTTTGCGCGGCGAGCCGCGCTTCGGCGAGCAAGGTCTCCATCGCCGGGCTGGCGGTGACGATTTCGCTGCGCCAGTCGTCGTCGCCGGCGTCCGCTGCGCTGCCCGCCAGCCGGGTCGCGCGCTTCAGCACGTCGACCAGCGTGGCGGCGTCGTAGGGTTTGGTGAGATAGCCGAACAGGCCCTGCTGGGTCGCTGCCACGGCGTCGGGAATGGTGCCGTGCGCGGTCAGCACGATCACCGGCAGCGCCGGGTCGCGCGCGCGGATCGCCTTGAACAGCGCCATGCCGTCCATGCCGTCCATCTGCATGTCGGTGAGCACGGCATCGGGCCGCGCCACGGCGAGTTGCGCCAGCGCGGCTTCGCCGCTGTCTGCTGCCTCGACCCGGAAGCCGTTGGCCTCGAGCCTGAGCGTGATGAGCTCGCGCAGCGCCGCGTCGTCGTCGACCACCAGGATGCAGGGTTTCTTCATGGCTTGGCGGGTGCGCGCTGCTGCAGCGACTTTTCCAGGGACTTGATCTGATCGAGCCGGTCCTGCAGCTCCTGCGATTTCGCGCTTTGCTGGCGCAGCTCGAGACGCGTGCGCAGCGAGCGCTTCATCATGTCGAGCAGTGCCTGGGCGCGGGTGTCGGACGCGTCGATCGCATTGAGCGTGCGCAGGCCGCGCTCCAGCGCTTCGGGGCTGTCCTCGCGCTCGAGCAGCGCGGCGAGCTGGAAGCGGCGGGCGTCGTCGAGGCGGTTGCCTTCGAGCGTGGCGAGTTCGCGCCGGCGCTGTTCGGGGGAAAGGTTTCCGACGCGCGACAGCTCGGCCAGCATGGCCGACCCGCCGAATTCGGGCTGCAGTGCGCGCAGCGCCGGTGTGTCGGGCAGGTGGGCGCAGGCGCCCAGGGTCAGCAGACATCCGGCGAGCAACAGGGATTTCACGGTCATGGGCAATCGGTTCCGGTTCATGCGGGCCAGCGCAAGCGTACACAGGTCGACCAGGGCGGGCAGTCGACGATGTCGACGTGTCCGCCGGCGGCGAGCAGGGCCTCGCGCACGATCGACAGTCCGAGGCCGCTGCCTTTGACGGTGCTGGCCGGCTGGCGCGTGCCCTGGAAAAAAGGCTCGAACACGTGCGGACGTTCGGCCGGCGGAATGCCGGGGCCCTGGTCGCAGACGCTCACCGCGACCGCGCCGTCGACGACCTCGCTGCGGATCAGGATGCGGCCGCCTTCGGGGCTGAATTTGACCGCATTCGACAGCAGGTTGTCGAGCACGGTTTCGAGTTGCCCGCGCTCGGCGACTACGCTGGCGGCGTCGAGCCGGGTTTCCAGCGTGAGCTTGCGTGCGGCGAGCGCGAGTTGCTGACGCGCGCGCACCGTGTCGACCACGTCGGTGAGCGGCTGTGGCGTGGCGGGGCCGGGCGACGCGCCCTCGCGCACCATGCCGCCGTAGCGGATCAGATCCTCGATGCGCTTCTGCAGGTCGCGGCTGCCGGCGTCCATGATGCCGACGATGCTGCGCTGGCGCGCGTTGAGGCTGCCGGCGAGCTCGTCGTCGAGCAGCGCGACGCCTTCGCGCAGCGAGGCGAGTGGCGTCTTCAGTTCGTGCGACACGTGACGCAGGAAACGCAGCTTCTGCTCTTCCAGCGCCTGCAGGCGCTGGCGCAGCCAGTCGAGTTCGCGCCCCAGCTCGACCAGGTCGTGCGGGCCGCTGATCGCGGGCAGCGGCGAGAGGTCGGCGCGCCCGAGCTGGCGGATTGCCGCCTTGATCTGGCGGATCGGCCGGTTGATCAGCCAGGAGAAAGCCCCGGCGAGCGCCAGCGTCAGCGGAATCAGCGCGACGGCGAGCACGATCAGGCGCTGACGGGTGGCCTGCAGCGTGGCTTCGAGCGCCTGCTGTTCGCGCTGCACCGCGGCGTCGGCCTCGCCGAGCAGGGTGCGTGCCCTGGCATGCAGGCCGTCGAAGCCGGGGGAGAGGGCGTGGAAGCGTACGCTGTCGAGAAAGTCGCCGGGTTTCAGGTCGCGGTAGAGCGCGCGCTCGCGCTGGCTGAGCGCCGCCAGCGTGGCGTGCGCCGGCGTGTCAGCGAGTGCCGTGTCGAGGCGTGCCAGCAGCGTGCGCAGTTCGTCGTGGCGCGCGGCGAGCGCCTGGCCGAATTCGGCGTCCTGCAGCAGGTGGTATTGCCCGGCCGCGCGCTGCAGCTGGCCGACCGCTTCGGCGACCTGGCGCACGTCGCGGGTGACGGCGAGGCTGGTCGCGGTGAACTGGCGCTGGGCGTCGACCACGCCCTGCAGCACGTGCACCGCGTTGATGAGGCCGCTGGCGAGCGGCACGATCAGCACCCCCATCGCGACGATGACGAGGAGCGTGAAGGAACGGGGGTAGTAGCGGCCGGTCTGCATCCGTTCAGCCGTTCCGGGGCGACGCGCTGCGACGGACATCCATCGCAGGCGCCGGCTCAGGCCAGGCCGAGGTAGCCGAGGATGCCCTTCGCCGCCTCGCGGCCTTCCCACACTGCGGTGACGACGAGGTCGGAGCCGCGCACCATGTCGCCGCCGGCGAACACCTTGGGGTTGGCGGTCTGGAAGGCGTGCGACTGGCCGTTGGCGACCACGCGTCCGCTGGGGTCGGTCGTGATGCCGTGCTCGGCGAACCAGGGCTGCGGATTCGGGCGGAAGCCGAACGCGACGATGACGTGGTCGGCCGGCACGATTTCCTCCGAGCCGGGCACCACCACCGGCGTGCGGCGACCGCGCGCGTCGGGCGGACCGAGCTCGGTGGTGACGAGCTTCACGCCTTCGACTTTTCCATTCCCCACGATCTCGACCGGCTGGCGGTTCCACAGGAATTGCACGCCTTCTTCCTTGGCGTTGGCGACTTCGCGCTTGGAGCCGGGCATGTTCTTCTCGTCGCGGCGGTAGGCGCAGGTGACCGAGGCCGCGCCCTGGCGGATGCTGGTGCGGTTGCAGTCCATCGCGGTGTCGCCGCCGCCGAGCACGACGACGCGCTTGCCCTTCATGTCGTGGAAGGTTTCGCCGGGCTGGGTGAGATCCAGGCACTTCCTCACATTGGAAATCAGGAAGGGCAGGGCTTCGAGCACGCCGGGCAGGTCCTCGCCGGGGAAGCCGCCCTTCATGTAGGTGTAGGTGCCCATGCCCATGAACACGGCGTCGTAGTCGTCGAGCAGCGCCTGCATGCTGACGTCCTTGCCGACTTCGGTGCCGAGGCGGAACTCGACGCCCATGCCTTCCAGCACTTCGCGGCGACGGGTCATGACCCACTTTTCCATCTTGAACTCGGGGATGCCGAAGGTGAGGAGCCCGCCGATTTCCTCGTAGCGGTCGAACACCACCGGCTTCACGCCGTTCCTCGCCAGCACGTCGGCGCAGCCGAGGCCCGCGGGGCCGGCGCCGATGATCGCGACCTTCCTGCCGGTCGCCACCACGTTCGACATGTCGGGGCGCCAGCCGGCCTTGAAGGCTTCTTCCGAAATGTATTTCTCGATCTGGCCGATGGTCACCGCGCCGAAGCCGCCGGTGTTCGGGCCGCCGCCGACCGCCTCTCCGAAGCCGTCGGTATTGAGCGTGCACGCGCCTTCGCACAGGCGGTCCTGCGGGCAGACGCGGCCGCAGACTTCAGGCAGCGAGTTGGTCTGGTGCGAGAGCTCCGCCGCTTCGAACAGGCGGCCTTCGGTGACGAGCTTCAACCAGTTCGGAATGTAGTTGTGCACCGGGCACTTCCACTCGCAGTAGGGGTTGCCGCAACCGAGGCAGCGGTCGGCCTGCTCCTGCGCGTGCGCCGTGTCCATCAGCGCGTAGATCTCGCGGAACTCGTGCTTGCGCACTTCCGCTTCGGTCTTGTCGCCGTCGCGCCGGGGCTGCTTCAAAAACTGGAATACGTCACCCATCTTTATGCACCTACTGCTTCACGGGTCTGGCCGGGAATGTCCTCGACCAGGTCTTCAATCGAAATGCGCTTCGGCTTGACCAGCCACACCTTGGCGAGCGTCGCGTCGTAGTCGGCCAGAAGCGCCTTGGCGCGCGCGCTGCCGGTGAGCCCGAGGTGGCGCTCGATCTGCGCCTTGAGGAAGACGCGGTAGGGCTCGGTCTCGTCGCTGGTGATGCGGGTGACCTCGACCATCTCCTTGTTGAGCTTGGAGACGAAATCGCCGGCTTCGTCGACGACGAAGGCCATGCCGCCCGACATGCCGGCGCCGAAATTGAGACCGGTGTCGCCGAGCACGATGACGGTGCCGCCGGTCATGTACTCGCAGCCGTGGTCGCCGATGCCTTCCACCACCGCCAGCGCGCCCGAGTTGCGCACGCCGAAGCGCTCGCCGCCCATGCCCGCGGCGTAGAGCTCGCCGCTGGTCGCGCCGTACAGGCAGGTGTTGCCGATCAAAGTATTTCGATGCGCGTCGAAGGTCGCGACCTTGGGCGGGAAGATCACCAGACGGCCGCCGCCCATGCCCTTGCCGACGTAGTCGTTGGCGTCGCCTTCCAGGGTGAGCGTGAGGCCCTTGTGGTTCCACACGCCGAAGCTCTGGCCGGCCGAGCCGGTCAGGCGGATCTTGATGGTGCCGTCGGGCAACCCCTTGCCGCCGTGGGCCTTGGCGATCTCGCCCGACAGGCGTGCGCCGATCGAGCGGTTGACGTTGCGCACGGTGTAGGCGAGTTCGATGGGCGTGCCGGCCTTGATCGCACCGATCGCGTCGGCGACCATCTGCTCGGCGAGCTCGCCCTTGTCGAACGAGGGGTTGCGTGCCTGCTGCGAGAAGCGCGGCGCCTCCGCAGGAATGTCGCCTTGCGAGAGCAGCACGTCGAGCTTCAGCCGGCCCTGGCGCGGCGTATCGCCGGCCGACAGATCGAGCAGGTCGGTGCGGCCGATCAGGTCGGTCAGCTTCCTGATGCCCAACGCGGCCATCAGCTCGCGCGTTTCCTCGGCGACGAACTTGAAGTAGTTCACCACCATGTCGGGCAGGCCGATGAAGTGGTCGCGGCGCAGTTTTTCGTTCTGTGTGGCGACGCCGGTCGCGCAGTTGTTGAGATGGCAGATGCGCAGGTACTTGCAGCCCAGCGCGACCATCGGGCCGGTGCCGAAGCCGAACGACTCGGCGCCGAGGATCGCCGCCTTGACGACGTCGAGGCCGGTCTTGAGGCCGCCGTCGGTCTGGACTCTAACCCGGCCGCGCAGGCCGTTGGCGCGCAGCACCTGCTGCGCTTCGGACAGACCCAGTTCCCACGGCGTGCCGGCGTATTTGACGCTGGTCAGCGGGCTCGCGCCGGTGCCGCCGTCGTAGCCGGAAATCGTGATGAGGTCGGCGTAGGCCTTGGCCACACCCGCCGCGATGGTGCCGACGCCGGGTTCGGCGACGAGCTTCACCGACACCAGCGCGTCGGGGTTGACCTGCTTCAGGTCGAAAATCAGCTGCGCCAGGTCTTCGATCGAATAGATGTCGTGGTGCGGCGGCGGCGAGATCAACGGCGTGCCCGGCTTGCAGTGGCGCAGGCTGGCGATCATCGGCGACACCTTGTCGCCCGGCAGCTGGCCGCCCTCGCCGGGCTTGGCGCCCTGCGCGATCTTGATCTGCAGCACTTCGGCGTTGACGAGATAGGTCGCGGTGACGCCGAAGCGGCCCGAGGCGATCTGCTTGATCTTCGAGGTCTTGACGGTGCCGTAGCGCTTCGGATCCTCGCCGCCTTCGCCCGAGTTGGAGCGGCCGCCGATGCGGTTCATGCCTTCGGCGAGCGCCTCGTGCGCTTCCGGCGACAGCGCGCCCAAGGACATGCCGGCGGAGTCGAAGCGCTTGAGAATGGTTTCCAGCGGCTCGACTTCTTCCAGCGGGATGGGCGTCGCGCCGGCCTTGAGCTTCATCAGATCGCGGATCATTGCCACCGGGCGGGTGTTGACGATTTCCGAATACTTCTTGTATTCGGCGTAGTCGCCGGTCTTCACCGCCTTCTGCAGCTGCTGCACCACGTCCGGGTTGTAGGCGTGGAACTCCTCGCCGAACATGAACTTCAGCAGGCCGCCGGCCGACAGCGGCTTCAGGGGATTGAACGCGGTCTTGTGCAGCAGCTTCTGGTCGGATTCGAAGTCGTCGAAGTTGGCGCCCGAGATGCGCGACACCGTGCCCTTGAGGCACAGCTCGACCACGTCTTCATGCAGGCCCACGCCCTCGAACAGCTGCGCGCCGCGGTAGCTCGCGACGAGCGAAATGCCCATCTTCGAGAGCACCTTGTACAGGCCCTTGTCCATGCCCTTGCGGAAGTTGGACAGCGCCTTGTCGAGGTTGGGCTTGATCTCGCCGGTCTTCACGAATTCGCCGATGACCTGGTAGGCGAGATACGGATAGATCGCGGTCGCGCCGTAGCCGATCAGGCAGGCGTAGTGGTGCGGGTCTCGCACGGTGCCGGTTTCGACCACGATGTTGGCGTTGCAGCGCAGGCCTGCGGCGATGAGCGCGTGGTGCACGGCGCCGGTGGCGAAGAGCGCGTGGATCGGCAGGCGATCCTTGGCGAGGTTGCGGTCGGTGAGCACCAGGATCACCTTGCCGGCCTTCACCGCGTCGACGGCGCGCGCGGTCAGCGCGCGGATCGCCGCTTCGAGCGTGGTCGACGCCGGGTCGTAGTGCAGGTCAAGCGTGGTCGCGGCGAACGCCGGGTCGTTCAGGTTCAGCAGCTTGTCGAAGGCTTCCTTCGATAACAGCGGCGTGTGCACCTCGACGCGGTGCGCGTGCTCGGGCGTTTCCTCGAACAGGTTGCGCTCGGGGCCGAACGAGGTGTTGAGCGACATCACGATCGCTTCGCGGATCGGGTCGATCGGCGGGTTGGTGACCTGCGCGAACTGCTGGCGCAGGTAGTCGAACGGCGAGCGCACTTTCTGCGAGAGCACCGCCATCGGCGTGTCGTCCCCCATCGAGCCGATCGCTTCCTGGCCGTCCTCGGCGAGCACGCGGATGATCTGGTCGCGCTCCTCGAAGCTCACGTTGAAGAGCTTCTGGTGCGTCAGCAGGCTCGGCGCGTCCATCACCGCGAGGTCGGCGTCCTGGTTGATCGAAAGATCCAGCTTCACCGCGTTGGCCTTCAGCCATTCGCGGTAGGGGTGGCGGCCCTTGAGTTCGTTGTCGATGTCTTCCGGCATCAACAGGCGGCCGGTCTCGAGGTCGGCGGCGACCATCTGGCCCGGCTTGACGCGGCCCTTGCGGTCGACGTTGGCCGGGTCGATCTGCCACACGCCGACTTCGGACGCGATGGTGAGGATGCGGTCCTTGGTCAGCACCCAGCGCGCGGGGCGCAGGCCGTTGCGGTCGAGCGTGCAAACCGCATAGCGGCCGTCGGTCAGCACGATGCCGGCGGGGCCGTCCCACGGCTCCATGTGCATCGAGTTGTATTCGTAGAAGGCGCGGATGTCGGCGTCCATCGATTCGACGTTCTGCCAGGCCGGCGGAATCACCAGGCGCAGCGCGCGGAACAGGCCCGCGCCGCCCATCACCAGGCCCTCGACCATGTTGTCGAGGCTCATCGAGTCCGAACCCTTGGTGCCGACGATGGGGCGGATCGCGTCCATGTCCGGGATCAGGGGCGTGGCGAACTTCTGCTCGCGCGCGCGGCTCCAGTTGCGGTTGCCCTGTACCGTGTTGATCTCGCCGTTGTGCGCGAGATAGCGGAACGGCTGGGCGAGGCGCCACTGCGGCCAGGTGTTGGTCGAGAAGCGCTGGTGGAATACCACCAGGCTGGAGGCGAAGCGCGCGTCGTTGAGGTCCGGGTAGAAGCGCGGCAGGTTCTCCGGCATCACCAGACCCTTGTAGCTGATCACGCGGCACGACAGCGTCGGCACGTAGAACACCGGGTCGTTCGCCTCCAGCGCCTTCTCGGCCTGGCGGCGGGCGATGTAGAGCTTGCGCTCGAAGTCGTCCTCGCTCATGCCCGCGGGCGCGTTGACGAACACCTGCTCGATGTGCGGCAGCGATTCCAGTGCGGATTCGCCGCATACCGACGAATCGGTCGGCACCACGCGGAAACCGGCGACTACCAGCCCCTGCGCTTCGAGCGCGGATTTCAGCGTGGCACGTGCCTGCGCCTGCGGCGCGGCGTCGCGCGACAGGAACACCAGGCCGGCGGCATACAGCGCGCCGAGCGTGAAGCCGGCGTCAGCAGCGACGGCGCGCAGGAAGGCATCGGGCTTCTTGAACAGCAGGCCGCAGCCGTCGCCCGACAGGCCGTCGGCCGCGATCGCGCCGCGGTGCGTCATGCAGGCGAGCGAGCCGATCGCGTTCTGCACCAGCGTGTGGCTGGGCTGATTGTCGATTTGCGCAATCAGGCCGAAGCCGCAGCTATCCTGTTCGAAATCGGGCGAGTAGAGCGTCCCGTCCAGCCAGCGTTGTCGTTCCATGTTTCGGTGAGCCCAGATAGCAGCGGCCTGTCCATCGGGACAAGCCGCAGAAAATTCAAGCGAAAAGTGCGGCATTTTAATCCTGTCCGCCTGCCGGGGCAATGCGCCCCTTGCCAAAGCCCCGCCGCGGCAAGGGTTTAGCGTGGGCGCCGGCTTCCGTGCGAGCGCTGTCGCCGCGGGAAATTCCTTGCCTATGCTAACGAAAGGGGAAAAGGCAAACCGAATGAAGCTTCTGACCTGGAACATCCAGTGGGGGCGCGGCATGGACGGCCGCGTCGATCTTGCGCGCATCGCCGGCACGATCCACGCGCTGGGCGACTTCGACGTGATCTGCCTGCAGGAAGTCGCGGTCAACTTTCCCGGCCTGCCCGGCAGCCGCGGCGAGGACGCAGTCGCCGGACTCGCTGCCCTGCTGCCCGGCTACACGCCGGTCTACGGCGCCGCGACCGACGTGCCCGACGGCCGCGGTGCTCGCAAGCAGTTCGGCAACGCCATTTTTTCCCGCCTGCCGGTCGGCCAGGTATGGCGCCACCTGTTGCCGTGGCCCGCTGAATTGGGCGCCCCGAGCATGCAGCGCGTGCTGGTCGAAGCCGTGGTCGAATCCGACGTCGGCCCGCTCCGCGTGATGACCACGCATCTGGAGTACTACGCGCAGGCGCAGCGCGAGGCGCAGATCGACGCCATCCGCCGCCTGCATGTCGAGGCCTGCGCGATGGCGAACCGGGCGCCTTGGCCCGAGGAAGTCGGCGGCGCGTTCGAGGTCTTCCCGCGCCCCGCCGAGGCGATCCTCTGCGGCGATCTCAACTTCCCCGCCTGGGCGCCCGAGCGCGCGCGCCTGCTGGCGCCGTTTTGCGACGGCGTACCCGCCTTCCGCGACGCCTGGGACGTGCTGCATCCCGGCATGCCGCACGCGCCCACCTGCGGCATCCATCCCGTCGATTTCGTCGACCGGCCCGAGTGCTTCGATTTTGTGTTTCTGACAGAAGGTTTGGCTCGCCGTCTCACGGCGCACGGCATCGACGCCGAAACCGAAGCGTCGGACCACCAGCCGGTGTGGGTGGACTTGGCCTGAGGCCGCAAAGAAAAAGCGCCCCCGGAAACCGGAGGCGCTTGGTCGAATTTGGTGGAGCGGAGGAGGATCGAACTCCCGACCTTCGCATTGCGAACGCGACGCTCTCCCAGCTGAGCTACCGCCCCAAATCGAGCGCGGATTATAGCCGCGTTTCTAGCGGGGCCGGAAGTGCTTCGCAAGCGCCCCAGGCAGATTGGGCAGCAGGCGCGCGATGCCCCACCCCAGCATTACGCCGGCGGCGTTGGCGAGCGCGTCCGCCGGGTCGGGCTGGCGCTCGGGGGTGAGGCCCTGCAGCAATTCGATCGCCGCGCCAAAGCAGACAATGGCGAGCGCGAGCCGCCAGCGCCGTGCCACGACCAGCTGCGCCCACCAGAACATGAGCAGCCCATAGCCGGCAAGGTGGGCGAGCTTGTCGAGCTGGCTGTCGTCCTCGCCGACGGTGGGCGGGCCGAGCGAAAAGGCGAGGGTGAGCGCGACGCCGAGCCAGCCGCCCACGCGCCAGAGGCGCACCCAGTCGATATTAGGCATGCCGCTGGATACCGGCGCTTGCTGGTATGACGTTGCTGGGGGCCGTGGGTCGGGTCACCCCTGCCGCCGCGCCCAGCGCAGCATGAGCACGCCGGCGACGATCATCGGCAGGGAAAGCCACTGCCCCATCGACAGCCCCAGGCCCAGGAGGCCGAGGAAGGCGTCGGGCTCGCGCGCGAATTCGGCGAGGAAGCGGAACGCCCCGTAGCCGATGAGGAAGACGCCGGAGACGGCGCCGACCGGGCGCGGCTTGCTCGAATAGATCCACAGGATGACAAACAGCAGCAGGCCTTCGCCGGCGAACTGGTAGAGCTGCGAGGGGTGGCGCGCGACGCCGTCGGCCGCCTGCGGGAAGACCATGCCCCAAGGCAGGTCGGTGGCGCGCCCCCACAGCTCGCCGTTGATGAAATTGCCGAGCCGCCCGGCGGCCAGTCCCAGCGGCACCAGCGGGGCGATGAAGTCGGTGACGGCGAGCCAGCGCAGTTGATGCCGGTGCGCGAACACGATCATCGCGACGAGCACGCCGAGGAAGCCGCCGTGGAAACTCATGCCGCCTTCCCACACCTTGAGAATGTCGAGCGGATTGGCCAGATACTCGGCCGGCTTGTAGAAGAGGACATAACCCAGCCGGCCGCCGGCGATGACGCCGAGCACGCCGTAGAACAGCACGTCGTCGAGCATTTTCGGGGTCCAGTTCGTCCACGGCCGGTGGGCGATGCACCAGCGGCCGAGCAGGATCACCTGGGCGAAGGCGACGAGGTACATGAGCCCATACCAGTGGACGGCGACGGGGCCGAGCTGCAGGGCGACGGGGTCGAATTGGGGGTGGATCAGCATGGCGGTTCCGGATGGGAGCGAACCGTCATTGTATCGGCGCGGCCGGTTCGGGCGGCGTGCTGGCTCAAGTTTTGCGTGGCGTCCCCGATATGCTCTTCTGGGTAAAAACAAGGGAGATTTCGTGCTCGGGCATCGAATCCTGTGGGCTGCGGTCCTGTGCGCAGGCGCGTCGGTTGCGCACGCGCAGACCGAGGCGCCGCTCGCCTTCGGCGTCATCAACCAGCGCAGCGTGCCGCTGACGGCGCAGGCCTGGAACCCGATCCTGGCCTACGTCGGCAAGAAGGCGGGGGTGGCGCTGACGCTGAAAATGGGCAAGACGGCGCCGGAAACGACCGCGATGACCGTGCGCGGCGAGCACGCCTTCGCGTACACCAACCACATGTTCACGCCGGAGCGCGATCGCATCGGCTACAAGGTCATCCTGCGCATGCAGGGCGAGCCCATCCACGGCACCATCGTGGTGCGCGACGACAGCCCGATCCGCAGCCTCGACGAACTGCGCGGCGCGAAAATCGCCTTCCCGTCGAAGGAAGCCTTCGTTGGCTACTGGCTGCCGAGGGATCACCTGCAGAAATCCGGCGTGCCGGTGAAGGAAGTGTTCGCGGGCAACCAGGAAGGCGCGATGTCGCAACTGCAGTTCGGCGAGGTGGCCGCCGCCGCGGTCAACCGCAAGCTGCTGTCGCGCTACGCCCAGCGCGAGGATTTCCGCTACCGAGTGATCTGGACGTCCGAGCCTTATCTCGACATTCCGATCATGGCTCACCCCGCGCTGCCGCCCAAGCTCGTCGAATCGGTGCGCCAGGCCTTCGTCGGCATGGACCAGGATCCGGAGGGGCGGCGCGCGCTGCAGGCCAGCGCCGAGGCGCTCGGCAGCCGCGACGTGTGGCGCTTCGTCCGCGCCGACGACGCCGAGTACGACAACTACCGCCGCTTCTATCGCGGCACCGTGGTGAAGGGCGAGTAGATGCGTCCGGCCGCGCGCGTCGTCGGGGTCTGGCGGGGGATGAGTCTGCTCACCCGCGTCGCGGCGGTGCAGGGCCTGCTGCTGCTGATCGGCGCGCTGCTGTTCACGCTGCTGTTCGCCCGCCAGTACCACGCCGAGCTCGGCCGCGAGCAGGCCGCCAAGGCGCGCCTGTTGCTCGACGTGGCGACGCCGCTGGTCGCCGAGCAGGCGGTGATCGGCGATTTCGCCGCGGTGAAGCAGTTGCTCGAACGGCAGGCCACGGTCTACCCCGAAATCACCCAGCTCATCTGGCGCCGGGACGGGCGCGACCGCGTCGTCGTGCGGCCCGCCGCGTCGACGCCGCCTCCGCCGACCTGGTTCGCGCGGTTGACGGCGATGCCGGAGCTGCACCAGATCGCACCGGTGCGTCTGGGCGGCGCCGATTACGGCGAACTCGAGGTCGTGCTCGACCCCGCGCGCGCGCAGCAGGCGGTGTGGCAGGTCACGCTGCAGAACCTGTGGCTCAGTGCGGGGGCGATGGGAGTCGTGCTGATTGCGCTGGTGTTCGTGCTGCGCGCGAACCTGCGCGTGATGCGGCAGCTGGCCGACGCCGCCGACCGCTTCCGCCAGGGCGACCATGCGGTGCGCGTGCGTCCCGACGGCGCGCGCGAGGTGCGCAGCGCGGCGCTGGCATTCAACAACGCGGTCGAGCGCGTGCAGGGCCTGCTCGCCGAGCTGTCGGACAGCCGTCACCAGTTGCGCGAACAGCTGCATTTCGCCGACGAGCTGATCGAGACCCTGCCGCTGCCGCTCTACACCAAGAACCGGCAGGGCGAGTACACCCGCGTGAACAAGGCGTGGGAGGCGTTCTTCGGCGCCGACCGCGCGAAGATGCTGGGGCGCCGGGTCAACGACCTCTATCCCGAGGCGCCGGAAACTGCCGCCTACGTCGAGGAAATGGACGAGGCGCTGCTGCGCAACGGCGGCGTGCAGACCTACGGCATCCCGATCCGCACGCCGCGCGGCGAGCGCCGCCACGTGATGTATGCCAAAACCACGCTGACCGACGCCGACGGCCACATCATCGGCCTCATCGGCGCGATCACCGACCTCACCGAACTCAAGCAGGCCGAGCACCAGGCGCGCGAGGCGGTCATCGAGAAGACCGCGGCGGAGAAGGCGAGCCAGGCCAAGAGCCTGTTCCTCGCCAACATGAGCCACGAAATCCGCACGCCCCTCACCGCGATCATCGGCTACTCGGAGGCGCTGCTCGACGTGAAGCAGACCATGGCCGAGCGCATCGAGGGCATCCGCACCATCAAGCAGGCCGGCAAGCATCTGCTCGGCATCATCAACGACATCCTAGACCTGTCGAAGATCGAGGCCGGGCGCCTGGAAATCGAGCGTCTGCCGGTACCGCTGTTCGGCCTCATCGAGGAGGTCGCGGCGCTGGCGCGCCTGCAGGCCGAGACCAAGGGCGTCGGCTTCCAGCTCGAGCCGGTGTTTCCGCTGCCGCAGACGCTGACGACCGATCCGGTGCGCTACAAGCAGGTGCTGCTCAATCTCATCAGCAACGCAATCAAGTTCACCGAGGCGGGCGGCGTGATCCTGCGCGTGCGCTTCGACGCGGTCGGCGGTCGCCTGGTGACCGAAATCATCGATTCCGGCATCGGCATCAGCGCCGAGCAGCTGGTGCGCCTGTTCCAGGCCTTCACCCAGGCCGACGCCAGCACCACCCGGCGCTTTGGCGGCACCGGGCTCGGGCTTGCGCTGTCGAAGCAGCTCATCGACAAGCTCGGCGGCAGCATCAGCGTGGACAGCGCGCCGGGGCGGGGCAGCCGTTTCACCGTCATGTTGCGGACCGGGCCGGTGGAGCCGCTGCTCTACAGTGCGGACGAAGCGCGCGCACCCGAACCGCCGGCGGTCGCGGAAGCCGAACCCGCCGGCCTGCACGGTCGCGTGCTGATCGCCGAGGACAATCCGGTCAACCAGCGCGTCATCGTGCTGAAGGCCCGCCACCTGGGCGTCGAGCCGCAGGTCGTCGAGAACGGCGAACAGGCGGTCGACGCGGCGCTCGCCGAACCCTACGACCTGATCCTGATGGACATGCAGATGCCGGTGATGGACGGCGTGGCCGCCGTACGCACCCTGCGCGAACGGGGCTACCGCGGCGCCATCGTCGCGTTGACCGCGAATTCGACCCGCGAGGACAAGCAGCTCTGCCTCGACGCCGGCTGCGACGGTTTCCTGTCGAAGCCGATCGAGAACGCGCTGTTCGCCGACACCCTGCGCCGCCACCTGCCGGCGGTGAGCCGGGTGCCGGCGGCGCAGGACGAGCCGCTGGTGCCGGCCCTGCTGCGCCAGGATCCCGGTCTGCACGAACTGGTAGGGCATTTGCACGCGCGCTTCGCCGCCCATTGCGCGACCCTGCGCGCGGCGCTGGCGGACGACGATCTCGAGGCGGTCCGCCTGCAGGCGCGGCAGATGAAGTCGGCCGGCTCGGACTACCTGTCGCCACAGCTCACCGAGCTGGTCGGCCAGCTCGAGTTCGCCGCGACCGTGGGCAACAGTCAGTCGGTGCGCGAAGTCGTCGACGCCCTGGATGCGCTGGTCCGGCGCATCGAGGTGCCGGTGCCGCCGCCCGGGGGCGCCGCCGATGCCGCGGACGGGGACGGACCGCTGCAATCCGACCTGCTGCAGGAAGGGCCGGACATGGCCGACCTGGTCGACTACTTCCTCGAGCGCCTGCCGGGCTACGCCGCGGCGCTGCAGGCCGCCGCCGCCGCGGGCGACCTGGTTTCGCTGAAGGCGCAGGCGCACGACCTCAAATCGGTGGGTGGCGGCTACGGCTACCCGCTGGTGACGCAATGGGCGCTGGCGCTGGAGGCCGACGTGCAGACCGGCCGGCTCGACGCCGTCGAGGCCCGGATCGCCGCGTTCGGCCGTCTGGTGAAGCGCATCCAGGCGGGCGCGCCGCCGCAGACCGTGAAGACGTAGCGCCGTGCCGCTGGAGCTCAAGGATCCCGTCGCCGAGCGCCCCTATTCGATCCTGCTGGTCGACGACAAGCAGGAGCTGCGCCTGCTGCTGGCGCGCCGGCTGGAGCAGGTAGGCTACCTCGTCACCCAGGCCGTCCACGGCCGTCATGCACTGAAGCTCATGGAAATCGAGCGCTTCGACCTGGTGCTGCTCGACCTCAACATGCCCGAAATGGACGGTCTGGCTACCCTGCACGCGATCCAGGCGCGCCAGGAACTCGCCGGCACCCCGGTGGCGATGATCAGCGCGACCAACAGCCGCGACTCGGTGGTGAAATGCCTGAGCCTGGGCGCGGTCGACTACCTCATCAAGCCGATCAACCCGCTCGAGCTCACCCAGCGGGTGCACCGCTGCCTGACGGTGCGCGCCGAACGGGCCGAGCCCACGGTGCAGCTGGGCGATCTCGCCGGTTCGCGCATCCTCATCGTCGACGACGAGCCGCTCAACCTCAAGCTGCTGGAGCGCCGCCTCGCGCAGATGGACTACCAGGCAGTGAGCGCCGCCGACGGACAGCAGGCGCTGGCTGCGCTGGCGCAGACGCCGGTCGACGCGGTGCTGCTCGACGTGCAGATGCCCGGGATGAGCGGCTTCGACGTGCTGCGCGCGATCCGGGCGAACCCGGCCTGGCGCGGGCTGCCCGTGCTGATGCTCTCGGCCGACGCCGGCCAGGCGACCATCGACCAGTGCTATCGCGACGGCGCCGACGACTATCTGGTCAAGCCCTACCACACGCCCGACCTGCAGATGCGGCTCGGCGTGATGATCGACCTGCGCGCGGCCCGGCGCGGCGTGCCGGCCTGATCCCGCGCTGCCGGCAGGGGTAGGTGCCAGCCGCGCGGCTGGCGATACAATCATGGTTTCGTTTGCCTTCCTGGATCGAGCCATGCCCGTCTACCGTTCCCGCACCACCACCCACGGCCGCAACATGGCCGGCGCCCGCGCCCTGTGGCGCGCCACCGGCATGAAGGACGGCGACTTCGACAAGCCCATCATCGCCATCGCCAACTCCTTCACCCAGTTCGTGCCCGGCCACGTGCACCTGAAGGACATGGGCCAGCTGGTCGCGCGCGAAATCGAGGCGGCGGGCGGCGTGGCGAAGGAATTCAACACCATCGCCGTCGACGACGGCATCGCCATGGGTCACGGCGGCATGCTGTACAGCCTGCCCAGCCGCGACCTCATCGCCGATTCGGTCGAGTACATGGTCAACGCGCACTGCGCCGACGCGCTGGTGTGCATTTCCAACTGCGACAAGATCACCCCGGGGATGCTCAACGCCGCGCTGCGTCTCAACATCCCGACCGTGTTCGTCTCCGGTGGCCCGATGGAAGCCGGCAAGGTGGTGTGGGACAAGCAGACCATCAAGCTCGATCTCGTCGACGCGATGGTGTCGGCGGCCGACGACAAGGTGTCCGACGAGAAAGTGCAGCAGCTCGAGCGCTCGGCCTGCCCCACCTGCGGTTCGTGCTCGGGCATGTTCACCGCCAACTCGATGAACTGCCTCACCGAGGCGCTCGGTCTTTCGCTGCCCGGCAACGGCTCGCTGCTCGCGACCCACGCCGACCGCCGAAATCTCTTCCTCGCGGCCGCACGCCTCATCGTCCGCAACACCCGCCGCTACTACGAAGGCGGCGACACCTCGGTGCTGCCGCGCGCCATCGCCAGCTTCGACGCCTTCGAGAACGCCATCGCGCTCGACATCGCGATGGGCGGCTCGACCAACACCGTGCTGCACCTGCTCGCCGCCGCGCACGAGGCCGGCGTCGACTTCACCATGGCCGACATCGACCGCATGAGCCGTCGCGTGCCGCACCTGTCGAAGGTCGCGCCGTCGATCCAGACCTACCACATGGAAGACGTGCACCGCGCCGGCGGCGTGATGGCGATCCTCGGCGAACTCGAGCGCGCCGGCCTCGTCCACCGCGACGTGCCGACCGTGCTGATGAAAACGTTGGGCGAGCAGATCGACGTCTACGACATCCGCCGCACCCAGGATAAGGACATCAAGGACTACTACCGTGCCGCGCCCGGCGGCGTGCCGACCCAGGTCGCGTTCTCGCAGGACCGTCGTTTTCCCAAGCTCGACGACGACCGCGCGGGCGGCTGCATTCGCGACTACGAACATGCCTATTCGAAGGACGGGGGGCTGGCCGTGCTGTACGGCAACCTCGCCGAGGACGGCTGCATCGTCAAGACCGCGGGCGTCGACGAGAGCATGTTCGAGGTCGAGCAGCTGCGCTACACGACCAGCGTGCCGACCTCGACCCTCCGCGTGTTCCGCGGTCCGGCGCGCGTGTACGAATCGCAGGACGCCGCGGTCGAGGCCATCCTCGGCGACAGGATCCAGCCGGGCGACGTCGTGGTGATCCGTTACGAAGGCCCGCGCGGCGGTCCCGGCATGCAGGAAATGCTCTACCCGACCTCGTACCTGAAGTCGAAGGGCCTGGGCAAGCATTGCGCGCTGCTCACCGACGGTCGCTTCTCCGGCGGCACCTCGGGGCTGTCCATCGGCCACGCCTCGCCGGAAGCGGCCGAGGGCGGCACCATCGGCCTGGTCGAAGACGGCGACCTGATCGAGATCGACATTTCCAAGCGGCGCATCCACCTCGACGTGAGCGAAGCCGAGCTCGCCCGTCGCCGCGCCGCGATGGAGGCGAAGGGCGCGCAGGCCTGGAAGCCGGTCAATCGCAATCGCGAAGTGTCGGCCGCGCTCCGCGCCTACGCGGCGATGACGACCTCCGCTGCGTTTGGCGCCGTGCGCGACGTGTCTCAGGTCGAGCATCCGACCGAGGCGCAGGTGCACGCCGATCCGCTCGCCCGCTTCGCCATTCCCGGCCAGCTGAGCTTCAGGACCGGTGCCGGCGGGCTGACCTACGCCGACATCGACAATCACGGCGGCCGTGCGACGATCTGCCTGCAGGGCGCGCACGTGGTGAGCTACCGCCCGAAATCGCAGCAGGCGCCGGTGGTGTGGGTATCCGACGCCGCCAAATTCGCGCCGGGCAAGTCGATCCGCGGCGGCGTGCCGGTGTGCTGGCCGTGGTTCGGCGCGCACGATTCCGAATCGGGCTACCCGGCGCACGGCTTCGCCCGCACCGTCGGCTGGGAAGTCGTCGGCAGCCGCAAGCGCAGCGACGCGCGCACCGAGCTCACCCTGCAACTCGTGGAGAACGAGCAAACGCGTACGCAGTGGCCGCACGCCACGCGGCTCACGCTCACCGTGATCGTCGGCGACCGTCTGGAGGTGAAGCTCGCCACGACCAACACGGGCGACACGCCGGTGAAGATCGGCGAGGCGCTGCACACGTATTTCCACATCAGCGACATCGGCACGGTGAAGGTCGAGGGTCTCGAAGGCTGCGACTACCACGACAAGGTCGAGAATTTCGCGCGCAAGAAGCAGAAGGGCGACATCGGTTTCAAAGGCGAGGTCGACCGCGTTTACGTCAACACGCCGGCCGATTGCGTCATCGTCGACCCGGGCCTCAAGCGCCGCATCCGCATCGCCAAGACGGGCTCGCTGTCCACCGTCGTCTGGACGCCGTGGACCGAGAAGGCCGAGAAGATGGGCGACATGGGCAAAGGGCGATCGGGTGCCGGCTGGCGCGAGATGGTCTGCGTCGAATCCGGCAACGCGATGGACAACGTCGTCACCGTCGCGCCGGGTGAAACGCATACGCTGGCGGTGACGTACAGCGTCGAGCCGCTGTAATCCGGGGCGAGATGTGCGCGCGATTCTGGTAGCCAATCCCAAGGGCGGCAGCGGCAAGACGACGCTGTCGATCAACCTCGCGGGCTATCTCGCTTCGACCGGCGAGCGGGTGGCGATGCTCGATCTCGACCGGCAGAAGTCGGCCACCCAGTGGTTGGCCATGCGCGACGCCAGCCTGCCCGAGATCGGGCTCTTGCGCGAGGGGCAGAAAGGGGAGGCCGACTGGCTGGTGATCGATTCGCCCGCCGGCCTGCACGGCAAGAACCTCGAGCGCGCGCTGAAGCTCGCGCACAAGGTCGCGGTGCCGATCGCCCCGTCCTTGTTCGATATCCGTGCGAGCCAGGATTTCCTCGCGGCGCTGCACGCCGAGAAGGCGGTGCGCAAGGGCCACGCCTTCATCGGCGTCGTCGGCATGCGCGTCGATCCGCGCACCCGCGCCGGCGCCACGCTGGAGCAGTTCATGGCGCGCCAGGACCTGCCGGTGCTCGCCTACCTGCGCAACACCCAGCACTACGTCAACGCCGCGTTCGAAGGGAAAAGCGTCTTCGACCTGCCGCCGCACATCGCCGAGCGCGACATCGCGCAATGGCAGGGATTGATCGCATGGCTGGAGCGCTGATTCGTTCGTCCCCCCGGCGTGCGCCGGGGTCCAGTCCGGCTGCGCTGGATTCCGGCCTTGCCCCGCCGGGGACAAGCGCCGGAATGACGCGTGCGAAACTCAGTGCGTGGTCGGCTTCATCAGGTTGACGACCTGCGGCTTGACCACGCTCTTGGTCGACGAGCAGGTGCCTTCCTCGGTCACGCCGAGCTGGCGCTCGGCTTCGGTCAACAGGTTGATCACGTCGACGTAGAACTTGTCGTTCGCCATCAGGCGGGCGGTGCGGCCGCCCTCGTTGGTGGCGAGCACGTCGGCGCCGTTGTTGATCAGCCATTCGACCACCGAGGCGTCGCCGCCGCCGGCCGCGAGCATCAGCGGCGTGATGCCGAAGAAGATGCGATCGTCGAGCTTGGCGCCCGCCTTGTGCAGCACTTCGATGACTTCCACGTAGCCGCGCTCGGTCTCGCCGTTGTAGGCCGCCTTGGCGAGCGCGGTCCAGCCCTGCGGCGATTGGGCGTTGACGTCGGCGCCGGCGGCGATCAGCACTTCGACCGCGGCGACGTGGCCGTGATGCGCGGCGTGCATCAGCGCGGTTTCGCCTGCCTCGTCGGTGGCGGCGGGGTCGGCGCCGGCGGCGAGAAGCGATTTGATTTGGGCGGTGTCGCCCGACTGGGCGGCGGCGAACAGTTCCTGGGACATGGCGGGGCTCCTGCAAAATCGATGGCGCTGAGCGTACAATTGTTGAGCAATTTAATCAACTATTGGCCTTGCGGCTTCCGATGCCATGCCCAACCGCCTCGCCACCGAGTCCAGCCCCTATCTCCTGCAGCACGCCGACAACCCGGTCGACTGGTATCCCTGGGGCGACGAAGCGCTGGACCGTGCGCGCCGCGAGGACAAACCCATCCTGCTGTCGATCGGCTACTCGGCCTGCCACTGGTGCCACGTGATGGCGCACGACTGCTTCGAGGATCCGGAAGTCGCGGCGGAGATGAACCGCCTGTTCGTGAACATCAAGGTCGACCGCGAGGAGCGTCCCGACCTCGACCAGATCTACCAGGCCGCGCATCAGTTGCTCGCGGGTCGCGGCGGCGGCTGGCCGCTGACCGTTTTTCTCACCCCAGACCAGACGCCATTCTTTGCCGGCACCTACTTTCCCAAGACGCCGCGCTACAACCTGCCGGGCTTCACCGACCTGATGCAGAACGTTGCGCGCGCCTGGCACGAACGGCGCGGCGAGGTGCTGGCGCAGAACGAAGCCCTGCGCGACGCGTTGGCCGCGCAGCAGCCCGCAGCGGCTGGCGCGGTCGCGCTGACCGATGCGCCGCTCGCGCAGGCCGTGCGCGATCTCGCGCAAGCCTTCGATCCGGTGTGGGGCGGCTTTTCGCGCGCGCCCAAGTTCCCGCGTCCGGGCGAGCTCTTCTTCCTGATGCGGCGGGCGCAGGCGGGTGATGCCCAGGCGCGCGACATGGTGCTGTTCACGCTGACGAAGATGGCCTCGGGTGGCGTCGTCGATCAATTGGGTGGCGGTTTCTGCCGCTATTCCGTCGACGAGCAGTGGGCGATTCCGCATTTCGAGAAGATGCTCTACGACAACGGCCCGCTGCTGCAGCTGTATGCCGACGCCTGGGCGATGAGTGGCGACGCGCTGTTCAAGGACACCGCCGAAGGCATCGTCGGCTGGCTGCTGCGTGAGATGCGCGCGCCCGATGGCGGCTTCTACTCCGCGCTCGACGCCGACAGCGAAGGCCACGAGGGCAAGTTCTACGTGTGGACGCCCGATGAGGTGCGCGCGCTGCTCGCCGCCGAGGAGTACGCGGTGGCGGCGCCTTGCTACGGCTTCGACTTGCCGCCGAACTTCGAGAACGCGCACTGGAATCCGATCCTGGCGAAACCGCTCGTCGACGTCGCCGCGGCGCTCGGCATCGCGGAAAACGAAGCGGCGCAGCGGCTCGCCCGCGCCCGCGTCAAACTCTTCGCCGCGCGCGAAGCGCGCGTTCGTCCGGGCTGCGACGACAAGCAGCTCACCAGCTGGAACGCCTTGATGATCGCCGGGCTGGCGCACGCCGGCCGCATCATGCAGCGCCCCGACTGGGTTGCCGAGGCGCACGCCGCGCTCGATTTCCTGCGGGAAAAGCTGTGGCGTGAGAGCCGCCTGCGGGCGAGTTACAAGCAGGGCGAGGCGCGCCTCAACGCCTACCTCGACGACTACGCCTTCCTGCTCGATGCGTTGCTGGAGAGCTTGCAGGCGGGCTTTCGCAGCGAGGACCTGGCGTGGGCGATCGAACTCGCCGACGCGCTGCAGACGCACTTCGAGGATCCGCAAGCCGGGGGCTTCTTCTTCACCAGCCACGACCACGAGACGCTCATCACCCGTCCCAAGCCCGGCTACGACAACGCCACGCCGTCGGGCAACGGCACCGCCGCGTTCGCGCTGCAGCGGCTCGGCCATCTGCTCGGCGAGGCACGCTATCTCGACGCTTCCCTGCGCTGCCTGCGCCTCTTCCACGCGCACCTTGAACAGATGCCGGTCGCCTACCCGACGCTGCTTGCCGTGCTCGACGAAGCGCTGGTGCCGCCGCGGGTGATCCTGCTGCGCGGGCCGGAGGCGGAACTGTCCGGCTGGACGCAGGCGCTCGCCACGCGGCTCGGCGCGCGCGACCTGCTGCTGGCGCTGCCGAATGGCCTCGCCCTGCCCGGGGCGCTGGCCAAGCCCGAGTCGAACCACGCCGCGGCCTGGGTGTGCAGCGGAACGGCGTGCTTGCCGCCGGTCGGAACGTGGCAGGCATTGCTGAATTGAATACCCGCATCAGCATTTGCTATTAGGAACCCCGGAGCTGCGCTGCTATCAAAAAAGGTGTCCGTTCATAACGTGAAGGGAGTCACCATGAGCACGCATACCGAACCTGCCGTTTTCCATCCCCACGCCGCACGCATGGATCTGCCCGGCATTCGCCGGGCGAGTCTCGACCAGCCCTTCCGCTGGCTGGGCGACGGCGCCCGCGACATGGTCAAGGCGTGGCCGCTGAGCCTTTTCTACGGCGTCGTCTTTGCCGCGCTGGGCTACGGGCTGGTGCATGCCGCGGCGGGCAAGCCGCATCTCGCGATGGCGCTGATTTCCGGCTTCCTCTTCGTCGCCCCGGTGCTCGCCTCGGTGTTCTACTGCGTGAGCCACCGGCTCGAGCATCACCACAAGCTGCCGCACCTCTTCGTGCCGCTGCTGTCGTGGCGCGCCAACCCGGCGTCGCTCGGCCTCTATGCGCTCGCGCTGGTGTTCGTGCTGATCTCGTGGGAGCGCATTTCGGCGATCCTGGTCGGTCTCTTCCTCGGCGGCTCGGGCATCGGCAGCCTCGGCGACCTGTTGACGCTCTCCGCCGTGCAGCAGCACACCGATTTCGTGCTCGCCTACCTCGCCTTCGGCGGCGTGCTCGCGCTGATGGTGTTCAGCCTGTCGGTGGTGTCGCTGCCGATGCTGCTGCACCGCAAGGTCGACTTCGCCACCGCGCTGGTTACCAGCTTCATGACGACCCGTCTGAATTTCCCGGTGCTGCTGCTGTGGGCGGGCCTGATCGCGGTGCTGGTGGCGATCGGCATGGCGACCGACTTCGTCGCCATGGCGCTGATCTTCCCCTGGCTTGGGCACGCCAGCTGGCACGCCTACCGCGAGCTGGTAGAACGTGAGTAAAATCAACAACTAAAGATGTTAGGGAAGTTGGTAGCAAATAACCAACTTCCCGCCTTGCTTGGCGGGGGTTTTGCCGTAATATTCCACTCACCAAGTGTTGCATTGCCCCTCAACCCCCGACCTCTACGGAGACACATGATGATGAAGAAGTTTGCGATGATTGCGGTGCCTGCCGCGCTGCTGATGCTGTCCGGCGCCGCCTCGGCCGACCAGCAGCTGGCCCAGAAGAGCGCCTGCATGTCCTGCCACGGGATCGACAAGAAGATCGTCGGCCCCGCATTCAAGGAAGTCGCCAAGAAGTATGCGGGCGACAAGGAAGCCCATGCCAAGCTGGTCGAGAAAGTGAAGACCGGCGGCAAGGGCGTGTGGGGTCCGATCCCCATGCCGCCGAGCCCGCAGGTCAAGCCGGAAGACGCCGACAAGATCATCACCTGGGTGCTGAGCCTGAAGTGATCTGAGACGTTTCACGGATCGAAAAGCCGACGCATGCGTCGGCTTTTTTGCGCCTGCGCCCCGCGAGACAGCAACCCGCGTGGCAAATTTGTTATTGTTGCGGGCAACGACACCAAGCAGGGAGACACGTGTGACGATACGCCCCCATTTTCTCGTCCTGGCGGCGGGACTGTTTCCGCAGCTCGCCCTGGCCGCCGAACCCGGCCACCTCGACGCTTTCTTCGGCACGCTCAACGGCTATCTGGCCAGCGTCATCTTCTTCGACGTTTTCCCCGGCGAGCCGGAAATGCCCTTCATCGTCGCCTGGCTGATCGCCGGCGCGGTGTTCCTCACGCTCCGCTTCAGCTTCGTCAACCTGCGCATGATGCGCCACGGCTTCCGGGTGCTCATCGGCAGATATCACACTGCCGACGACAAGGGCGAGGTCAGCCCGTTCCAGGCGCTAACCACGGCGTTGTCGGCGACTGTCGGCCTCGGCAACATCGCTGGTGTCGCGATCGCGATCTCGATCGGCGGACCGGGCGCCACCTTCTGGATGATCGTCGCCGGCTTCCTCGGCATGACGACGAAGTTCACCGAGGCGACGCTCGCGCAGCGCTACCGCGAAGTCCGTCCGGACGGACGCATCATGGGCGGCCCGATGGAATACCTGTCGAAAGGCTTCGCCGAATTCAACCTGCCGCGCACCGGCAAGTTCCTCGCCGCCATGTTCGCCATCTTCACCGTGCTCGGCTCCTTCGGCGCGGGCAGCGCCTTCCAGGTGAGCCAGTCGCTTGGCGCGGTGCAGGAGCAGCTGCCCTTCTTCCATGACGTGCCGATCGCCTACGGTCTCATCATGGGACTCGCGGTGGGCGTCGTGATCATCGGCGGCCTGCGGCGCATCGCCCACACGGCCGAGGCGGTGGTGCCGACCATGATCCTGATCTACCTCGCCGCCTGCCTGTGGATCGTGCTCGGCAATCTCGAACACGTGCCGGAGGCGCTGACGAAGATCGTCACCGAAGCCTTCGCCCCGATCGCCGTCGCCGGGGGCATGGTCGGCGTGCTGGTGCAGGGCTTCAAGCGTGCCGCGTTCTCCAGCGAGGCGGGCCTCGGGTCGGCGGCGATCGTGCATTCGACCGCGTCGGTGAAATATCCGATCCGCCAGGGCATGGTCGCGCTCTACGAGCCCTTCATCGACACCATCATCATCTGCACCATGACCGCGCTGGTCATCGTCATCACCGGCGTTTACAACGATCCGGCGACGCTCGCGCTGCGCGAGGCCAGCAAGGGTGCCGCGCTGACCTCGGTCGCTTTCGCCACCGTGTCCGACTGGTTCCCCATCATCCTGACCGTGTCGGTGGTGCTGTTCGCCTACAGCACCATGATCTCGTGGTCCTACTACGGCGAGCGCTGCTGGGCCTATCTCTTCGGCGACCGCACGTCGATGGTGTACCGCGTGATGTTCCTGATCTTCATCGTCATCGCCTCGGTGGTGAGCGCGGCGAACATGCTCGACTTCACCGACCTGCTGGTGCTGGCGATGGCCTTCCCCAACCTCATCGGCCTGTATCTGCTGAGCGGCAAGGTGCGCGTGATGCTGGACGATTATCAGGCGAAGCTGAAGAGCGGCGAACTCGACCGCGAAGTCACGAAAGCCTGAGGACGCCTCAACGGCCGTTCGGGCCGAAGCGGTGCAGTCCTTGCTCGGTGAGCACCGCGTCGAGCGGCATGTCCCAGGGCTCGCGCGGCACCGCGTCGACGCCCTGGCATGCGTAGGCGACGCCGACCAGGCGCGGCTTGCGCCAGTGGCCGCGGTGGCGCATGAAGGCTAGCGTCGCATCGTAGAAGCCGCCGCCCATCCCCAGACGGTAGCCGGCGCGGTCGAACCCCACCAGCGGCATCAGCAGCAGGTCGAGCTGGCGCGCGCGCAAAGGCTTCGCGTCGACCGGCTCGGGAATGCCGTAACGGTTCTTCGTCGTCTGCATGCCGCGGGTCACGCGGCCGAATCGCATCACGCGTCCGCGCTTGGGGAGCATCGGCAGATAGCAGGTGCAACGCATCGCGCGCGCGTGGTCGAGCAGCGGATGGATGTCGAATTCGCCGCCTTGCGGCAGGTAGAAGCCGATGCGGCGGGCGCGCAGGAACAGGCCCTGATGCAGCGCGATGCGCAGTGCGGCGCGCGCGGCGTGGCGGCGCTCGGCGGGCGTCTTGGCGCGCCGCGCCGCCTTCAGCTGGCGTCGCAGGGTGAATTTATCCATCGAGCGAAAAAAGGGCTCCCCACCTGTGCCGTGACCAGCCGCGGACTCTTGAACCTGGGTTCAAGATGGCCGCCATCAAAGGCGCTTTGGGCACATGAGACGTGTCACGCGCACACCCGCACCGGAATAGACCGCAGCCTTGCACGTATGCATTGGTTCAGAGAAATTGCAGCCAGCCTCGAACACCGCAGGGAGCATCTCAAGTGTATTCCTTTCCCGCGCGATCTGGGAAGGGATCAGAAAAGCGTGTCCTGGTCTTCCAGCACCGCATCCAGCAGGGCATTGCACTGCTTGAGCCGGCTGTGCACCTCGACCTGCTCGCCGCCGCCCTGGGTGAGCAGGTCGTGCGCGAGGTTGAGCCCGGCCATGATGGCGATGCGCTCGGCGCCGATGACTTTGCTGGTTTCGCGGATCGCGCGCATTTTCTCGTCGAGGTAGTCGGCCGCGGCGAGCAGCGCCGGCTCTTCGTCACGCGAGCAGGCGACCTTGTAGGCGCGGCCGAGGATGTGGATTTCGATCGAGCGCGGGCCGGCCATCAGGCATCCTCCGGCAGCGTGTCGAGCAGCCCCTGCACGCGGGCCTTGGCGGCGTCGAGCTTGGCCGTGAGCTGCTTCGATTCCTGCTGCGCCGCGAGCAATTGCTGGCGCAGGGCGATGTTCTCTTTCCGCAGCGCGTGGCACAGCTCGGCCACCTGGCGGATCCGGGCTTCGAGGGTGTCGAGTTCTGCGTGCATGGCGCGACTATAGGGGCCGCCGCGCGGCCGGTCAATCGGCGCTACGCGTGCGTATAATGCGCGGCTTCAGGTGCCGACGCGGCGTTCCGCCGCCGAGGATAAACGGGAAACAGGTGCGCGATTTTTCGCAAAGCCTGTGCTGCCCCCGCAACGGTCAGCGCTAAACGGTGCATCACACACGCCACTGGGTCAGCCCGGGAAGGCGATGCATTTCAGGCGCGAGCCCGGATACCGGCCTGAGCCCTGCCGCGTGCGGCAGCGGATCGTGCAACGCGCCCGCGGGGATCCGGGCGCCCAAACCGGAAATCATCATGCGTCACCCCACTCTCGCGCTCGCTCTGGGCGCCGCTATCGCTTCATCACCTACGCACGCGCAAACCCTCCCCGAGTTCATCGGCGAAACCGTCGTCGTTACGCCCACGCGCGCCTTGCAAAACCTCGCCGCGCCGTTGCAGCACACGACGGTCATTACGCGCGCCGACATTGAATCGTCTACCGCGATCGACCTGGTTACGCTGCTGCGTCAGGAGTCTGGCGTGGAAATCGCATCGACCGGTGGCATCGGTGCGCAAAGCGCCATCCGCATCCGCGGTTCTGAGTCCGATCATGTGCTGGTGCTGATCGACGGGGTACGCGTCAATTCGGTCACAAGCGGCACCACCGCCATCGACCAGATCCTGCTCGACGAGGTCGAACGCATCGAGATCGTGCGGGGCAACGTGTCCAGCGTATACGGCTCGGAGGCGATCGGCGGCGTGGTGCAGGTTTTCACCCGGCGCGGCGATGGCGAGATGAAGGTGTCCGGCAAGGTCGGCGTCGGCACCGACGACACCCGCCAGCTCGGCCTGACGATCGGCGGCGGGCTCGGGGACACGCGCGTGCATGTCGGCGTGGCCCGCTCGCAAACGGGTGGGCTTTCCAGCATCCGCACTGAGCTGATCCCGGGGATGTTTTTTGATTTTGTTCCCGCGGATGCCGATGACGACGCCTACCGCAACACGACCTTGAACCTGGCGCTCTCGCACCGGATCCAGGCCGGTCACGAGATTGGCCTGACTGCTTTCCAGTCGCGCGGCGACATCAAGTTCGATGGCGCCTTTCAGAACCACAGCGACCAGACCCTGACCACGCTCAGCGTCTTCAGCGAGAACCGCTGGCTGCCGGACTGGCAAAGCCGCATCCAGTTCTCGCAGGGCAGCGACGATCTGGAATCGGATCTCGATGGCGTGGCGACAGGCCGCTTCAAGACCCGCAACCGCCAGCTGGACTGGACCAACCAGTTGAATGCCGGGCCGGGCGTGGTCCAACTGGGGCTGGGCGGCCTGTGGCAGCAACTCGATACGGACGCGGCCTATGCCGACGACGCGCGCCGGGTGACGAGCCTGACCGCAGGCTACACGGCGGCCATCGGCGCGCATGACCTGCAAGTGAACGTGCGGCACGATGACTACAGCGATTTCGGCGGCGCCACCACCGGGTTGCTGGGCTATGGCTATCGCATGACGCCTGCCTTGCGCGTGTCGGCGACCGTCTCCAGCGCCTTCCGTGCGCCCACCTTCAATGACCTCTATGGGCCCTATGGCGGTAATCCCGCTCTCGATCCCGAGCGGGCACGCAGTGCGGAGCTTGGCCTGACCTACAACGGTGCCTACGGCTTGGCGCGTGCCACGGCATTCGTCACCCGCACCAGCGATCTCATCAACCTGGATTCGAACTGGATTCCCGTCAATGTCGATCAGGCGGAAAACCAGGGCGTCGAGCTTTCATGGCGCGGCAAGCTGGCGGGGCTGGATGTGCGCAGTGCGCTGACCTTCCAGAATCCCGAGGACAGGACGACCGGCCTCGGCCTGCTGCGCCGTGCTAACCGCTTCGGCAGTGTTTCCCTCGGTCAGGCTCGTGGGGCGTTCGACTGGCGCGCGGAAGTGCTGGCATCCGGTCCGCACCCGGACATTCACGCAACGGATTATTCCCGCGTGAGCGTGCCCGGCTATGCGGTGCTGAACCTGAACCTCGGCTGGAAGCCGTCGCGCGAATGGAGGCTCAGTGGCAAGCTGCTCAACCTGCTCGACAAGGATTACGCTCTGGTGCACGGCTACAACACGCAGGGCCGTGCCGCCCTGATTGAGCTGGCGTACGCGCCGATGTGAGCGCCTCAGCGCGCCGTGCTGCTGTCCTGCACGTTGCGCCGGACGTGCACCTCGATCCCGCTGAGCCTGACCTCAACCGGCTTGGTCGGCGTGATCGTGAGTTCATGGTCGCCGGCCTGGACGGGATAGACCGTCAGCATGTTCATGATCAGGTAGGGCGCGCCCTGCGGCGAGTCGGCCGTGCCGCTGTAGTTGACGTGGAACTGGCCGGATGCGACCGGCGTGCCGTTGCGCGTCAGGGTGGCGCGATAGCTGTTCCATTTGTCGACTTCGGTCACGTCGACGCCGTGCTCGGCGCGGAAGTTGATCGCGACCGGCGCCATGTCCGGCGTCAGCGCGAGCGTCACGGGGCCGTAGCCGCCGTCTGCGTTCTCGGCGACCTCGATGCTTTGCACGTGCGCGCCGGTGACGATCTCCTCGCAGCCTGCGACGAGCAGCGCTGCCGCAACGAGCGGGGGAATGAGAAAATGGCGCATCGCAATCATGGTCGGCCTCCTGGCAGGACATCCTGCTCGAGGGCAGACCTTCGCATGAACCCGGCAGAACGGACAAGCGCATGAACGAATCCGACCGCAATGACCGCCACGCCGCGCGCATGGCACGCAAGAAGGCGCACATCGACGCCGCCATCGCCGCCGCGCAGGACGAGCATGGGCTGTTGCTCGTCATCACCGGCAACGGCAAGGGCAAGAGCACCTCGGCCTTCGGCATGGTCGCGCGCGCGCTCGGCCACGGCATGAAGGTCGGCGTAGTGCAGTTCATCAAGAGCCGCACCGACACCGGCGAGGAAGCCTTCCTCGGCAAATTTGCCGAATGGCACGTCACCGGCGACGGCTTCACCTGGGACACGCAGAACCGCGAACAGGACATCGCCACCGCTCAGCGCGGCTGGGCGATCGCCGCGCGCATGCTCGCCGACCCCTCGTATCAACTGGTGGTGCTCGACGAGCTGACGTATCTCCTGAGCTACGGCTACCTCGACGCCGACACCGTGCTCGACGCGCTCGCGCACCGCCCCGCCATGCAGCACGTCGTCGTCACCGGCCGCGGGGCGTCCGAGGCGCTGATCGACCTGGCCGACACGGTGTCGGTCATCGCCGACGAGAAGCACGCCTTCCGCGCCGGCGTGAAGGCACAGCCGGGCATCGACCTGTAATCAGCGCGTAACTCTCCTGCCCTACAACGGAGGCTTTCCTGCCTGGGAGGCCTGCCGTGCGTATCCTGATGGTGTCCGACGTGTACTTCCCGCGCGTCAACGGCGTGTCGACGTCGATCCAGACCCTGCGCCAGGGACTGGCCGAAGCGGGGCACGCCAGCGTGCTGGTCGCCCCGGACTACCCGGGCACCAAACCCGAAGACGGCATCGTGCGCGTGCCCGGCTGGCAGATTCCGCGCGACCCTGAGGACCGTCTGATGCATCCGCGTGCGCTCGCCGCCGTGCTCGATGGGCTCGATCCCGCGGAGTTCGACCTCGTCCACCTCCACACGCCCTTCCTTGCCCACCGCGCCGGCGTGCGCTGGGCGCGCAAGCACGGCCTGCCCTGCGTCGAGACCTACCACACCCTGTTCGAGGAATATTTCCATCACTACCTGCCCTTCCTGCCGAAGCCCTGGCTGGCGGCGGCGGCGCGCCGCATCTCGCGCAAGGAATGCGACGGCGTCACCGCGGTCATCGCGCCGTCTTCGGCGATGAAGCGCACGCTCGAAGCCTACGGCGTGGCGAGCCCCATCCACGTCATTCCGACCGGGCTCAATCTCGCCGATTTCGCGCACTGCGACGGCCCGGCTTTCCGCGCCCGCCACGGCATTCCGTCTGCGCGGCCGGTGATGGCCTATGTCGGCCGGGTGGCGTTCGAGAAGAACCTCGATTTCCTGCTCGCCGTGACCGAGGCGGTGCGGCGCGACCTGCCCGACGTGCTGCTGGTGATCGCCGGCGAAGGTCCGGCGCGCGCAGCGCTCGAACGCGCCGTGGCGAAGCGTGCGCTCACTCGCAACGTGCGCTTCGTCGGCTACCTCGAGCGCAAGACCGAATTGCCCGCCTGCTACTGCGCGGCGGACGTGTTTGTCTTTGCGTCGAAGACCGAAACCCAGGGGCTGGTGCTGCTGGAAGCGATGGCGCTCGGCGTGCCGGTGGTGGGCCTGGCCGAAATGGGCACGCGGGATGTGCTGAAGGACGGCGAAGGCTGCCGCATCGCGCCGGACGACATCGAGGGATTTGCCGCCACCGTCCGGCCGCTGCTCGCCGACCGTACGGCGGCGCGGGCGCTCGGCGAGGCCGGCAAGGCCTACGCGGCGACCTGGAGCGAGGCGCGCATGGTCGAGTCCGTGCTCGCGCTCTACCGGCAGCTCGACGCCGCACCGATGGCAGCGCAGGCGTCCGCCCCGGCATAATCGCGGGGTGAAACCCGCTCCCTACGTCGGGCGCTTTGCGCCGTCCCCCACCGGTCCGCTGCACCTCGGCTCGCTCGTCGCCGCGCTGGCGAGCTGGCTCGACGCGCGTGCGGCGGGCGGACGCTGGCTGGTGCGCATGGAGGACCTCGACCGCCCGCGCTGCAGCCAGGCAGCCGCCGACACCCTCCTGCGCCAGCTCGAGGTCTATGGCCTGACCTGGGACGGCGCTGTGCTGTATCAATCGCAGCGCGACGATGCCTACGCCGCCGCGCTCGACGCGCTCAGGTCGCAGGGCGCGGTGTTCGCCTGCACCTGCACGCGCAGCCAACTCGCCCATGCCCCGCGCAACGCCGAAGGCGAGATCGTCTACCCGGGCACCTGCCGCCTGCATCCGGCCCCGCACAGCGAACACCACGCCTGGCGGGTGCGTGTCGAAAACGTGAGCGCCCACTTCGTCGACCGCATCCACGGCGCCCTGCAGCAGGATCTGGCGCACGAGGTCGGCGACTTCGTCGTCAAGCGCGCCGACGGGCTCTTCGCCTACCAGCTCGCGGTCGTCGTCGACGACGCCTTCCAGGGCGTGACCCAGGTCGTGCGCGGCGCCGATCTCCTGTGTAACACCCCGCGCCAGATCTATCTGCAAGGCCTGCTCGGCCTGCCGACGCCGGCCTATGCCCACGTGCCGCTCGTCACCAACGCCGCGGGGCAGAAGCTCTCCAAACAGACCCTCGCCCCCGCGTTGCCGGAAACCGGCCGCCGTGCGGTACTGGCCGAGGCCCTCGCCGCGCTCGGCCATCCGTCGCCCCCGGAACTGCTCGGCACCAGTCCGGAGCAGCTTCTGGCGTGGGCAAGCGCTCACTGGCGCATCGAAAACGTGCCGACTGCCCCGGTGGTTGCCAAGCCCGCCCCCGCCCCCGACAATCCGTCCTGACCCCTGACCCCTGACCCCTGACCCCTGACCCCTGACCCCTGACCCCTGACCCCTGACCCCTGACCCCTGACCCCTCAGCCATGGCCCAACTCCCCCCCGCCGTCGAACAGGTCCTGCGCGTCCACGCGGCCTTCATCCACACCGTCGTCAACGCGTTGCGCGACCGCAGCCAGCTGCCCGAGCTGATGAAGCAGCTCGACGCCGCCGAGCAGGCCGGCTGGGCGCGGCTGGTCGGCGCGCTGCGCCACGTCGTCGACGGCCGTCGCGATCCCTCGATCAAGCTCGGCCTCGACGAGGAGGACACGATCCTGCTCGACGCCATCCTGCGCGGCTTCGACAACCCGGCGACCTTGCCGCCGCTCGACGCCCAGCCCGACGGCAGCGCTGCCGCGCCGGGACTCGCTGCGCTGATCGACGCCTCGGCGCGGGGCGACGCGCAGGCGATGTCAGTGCTTGCCAACATGGCCGAGCAGATGATGAAGGCGGGGGGCGACATGGCGCTGCTTGGCGGGCGCATGCGCCGGCTCGTCAACGGCGAGCGCGACGCCGACCAGCTCACGCGCGGCATGGGTCCGCTGGGGCGCGAACTGCTCATCAGCGTGCTCGACGAACTGGCGCGGCTGCGCCCGCAGTAGGCCGCAGCCCGTTTTGACAGCGCCCGCCCGGCTCGTCTACAATGCGCGGCTTTCCTGCGTCTGTCGCCGGAAAAAAGGTGATGTAGCTCAGTCGGTTAGAGCATCGGATTCATAATCCGGGGGTCGGCAGTTCAAGTCTGCCCATCACCACCAGATTCCCGCCTGCCGTGCCGTTTTCTTGCGCGGCAGTCTCCGCCCCCAGTCTATTCACTGTCCCGGCGCCCTCATGAAGAAAATCTACATCAAGACTTTCGGCTGTCAGATGAACGAGTACGACTCGGACAAGATGGCCGACGTGCTCAACGCCGCCGAAGGCCTGACCCCGACCGCGACCCCAGAGGACGCCGACGTCATCCTGTTCAACACCTGCTCGGTGCGCGAGAAGGCGCAGGAGAAGGTGTTCCACGACCTCGGCCGCGTGCGCCACCTGAAGCAGGCGAACCCCAATCTCATCATTGGCGTCGGCGGCTGCGTCGCGTCGCAGGAAGGCGCCGCCATCGTCGCGCGCGCGCCCTTCGTCGACGTGGTGTTCGGCCCGCAGACGCTGCATCGTTTGCCGGAGCTGATCGCGCAGCGCCGCCAGACCGGGCGCGCGCAGGTTGACATCAGCTTTCCCGAGATCGAGAAGTTCGACCACCTGCCGCCGGCGCGCGTCGAGGGCGGCGCGGCCTTCGTGTCGATCATGGAAGGCTGCTCCAAGTACTGCACCTTCTGCGTCGTGCCCTACACGCGCGGCGAGGAAGTCTCGCGGCCGTTCGACGACGTCATCGCCGAAGTGGCGAACCTCGCCGCCAATGGCGTCAAGGAAGTCACGCTGTTGGGGCAGAACGTCAACGCCTACCAGGGCGCGCTGCACGACGGCGGCACCGCCGATTTCGCCTTCCTGCTGGAGATGGTGCACGAGATTCCCGGCGTGGAACGCATCCGGTACACGACCAGCCATCCGCGCGAGATGACGCAGCGCCTGATCGAGTGCTATGGCAAGCTGCCCAAGCTCGTCTCGCATCTGCATCTGCCCGTGCAGTCGGGTTCCGACCGCATCCTCGCGGCGATGAAGCGCGGCCACACCGTGCTCGAATTCAAGTCGATCGTCCGCAAATTGCGCGAACAGCGCCCCGACCTCTGCCTGTCGTCGGATTTCATCGTCGGCTTCCCCGGCGAGACCGAAGCCGATTTCGAGGCGACGATGACGCTGGTCGAGGAACTCAATTTCGACGCCAGTTTCTCGTTCATCTACAGCAAGCGTCCCGGCACGCCGGCGGCGGACTATCCTGACGATGTGAGCGCGGAACTCAAGACCCAGCGATTGATGCGCCTGCAGGCGCAGATCGAGGCGCAGGCGCAGGCGGTGAACCGCGCCATGGTCGGCAGCGTGCAGCGCGTACTGGTCGAGGGCCACGCGCGCAAGAACGCCGACGAACTCGCCGGGCGCACCGACAACAACCGCATCGTCAACTTCCCCGGTCACGCGCGCCTGATCGGGCAATTCGTCGACGTCACCGTCACCGACGCCTATCCGCACAGCCTGCGCGGCGAAGTCGCCACCACCGAAACGGAATCCGCTTGAAGACCGACATCGTCGAACTGCGTCTCGCCCCCGAGGACAACCGGCGGCTCGCCAACCTGTGCGGCCCGCTGGACGAGAACCTGCGGCAGATCGAGGCGGCGTTCGACGTCACCATCGGCCGTCGCGGGTCGAGTTTTAGAGTGAGCGGCGACGCCGCGCAGGCGGAGAAGGGCGCGCACGCGGTCGAGCATTTCTACAACCGCGCGCACGACGAACTGAGCCTCGACGACATCCAGCTTGGCCTCGTTGAGCTCACGCGCGGCCGCGGCGACGAGGAAGGCCCCGCGCTGCGCACCCGCCGCGCCGATCTGCGCGCCCGCACCCCGCGCCAGGGCGACTACATCGAGCAGATCCGCAGCCACGACATCACTTTCGGCGTCGGCCCCGCCGGCACCGGCAAGACCTATCTGGCGGTGGCGTGCGCGGTCGACGCGCTCGAGCGCGAGCAGGTCAAGCGCCTGGTGCTCACGCGCCCCGCGGTGGAAGCCGGCGAACGGCTCGGCTTCCTGCCGGGCGACCTCACGCAGAAGGTTGACCCCTACCTGCGCCCGCTGTACGACGCGCTCTACGACCTGATGGGCTTCGACAAGGTCACGCGGCTGATCGAGCGCCACGCGATCGAGGTCGCGCCGCTCGCCTTCATGCGCGGGCGCACGCTGAATCATTCCTTCATCATCCTCGACGAGGCGCAGAACACCACCCCCGAGCAGATGCAGATGTTCCTGACGCGCATCGGCTTCGGCGCCCGCGCCGTCGTCACCGGCGACCCCACCCAGATCGACCTGCCCAAGCACGTGAAGTCGGGCCTGATGGACGCCGTCGACGTGCTGGAAGGCGTGCGCGGCATCGCCTTCACCCACTTCCAGTCGGAAGACGTCGTGCGCCACCCGCTGGTCGGTCGCATCGTCGACGCCTACGCCGCGCGCCGCGCGCAGAGCGATGCCTGACCCCGAATTAAGCCTGTCGGTGCAATTCGCCAGTGCCGCGAAAACCCTGCCCGGCCGCGCACAGGTGCGCCGCTGGGTCGCCGCCGCGCTCGAACATTCCGCCGAGATCACCGTGCGCATCGTCGACGCCGGCGAGGCGCAGGCGCTCAACCAGGATTACCGCAAGAAGGGCTACGTGCCCAACGTGCTCACCTTCGAATACGGCGAGGTCTCGCCCGGCACCCTGGGCGGCGACGTGGTGATCTGCGCGCCGGTCGTCGAGCGCGAGGCGCGCGAGCAGGACAAACCGCTCAAGGACCACTATGCCCATATGGTCGTGCACGGCGTGCTGCACCTGCAGGGCTACGACCACCTCGAGCCGGCGGACGCCGAGCTCATGGAAGCCCGCGAAATCGCTATACTGAAGCGCTTTCGCATTCCCAATCCCTATCAGTCCTGACCCACCATGGACCCAGACAGTAGTCCCAAACCGAGCCTGCTCGAGCGCATCTCCCACTGGCTGATGCGCGAACCCGAAGACCGTGAACAGCTCATCGAGCTCCTGCACGGCGCCTACGAAAACAGCCTGATGGATGCCGACGCCCTCGCAATGATCGAGGGCGTGCTGCAGGTGTCCGAGATGCGCGTCGGCGAAATCATGATCCCGCGCGCGCAGATGGACGTGATCGACATCAACGATCCGCCCGAGACCTTCATTCCCTTCGTGATCGAGACGGCGCACTCGCGCTTCCCCGTCATCGACAAGGACCGCGACGACGTCATCGGCATCCTGCTGGCGAAGGATCTCTTGCGCCACTACGCCGAGTCCGACAGCGACATCCGCGGCATGCTGCGTCCGGCGGTGTTCATTCCGGAGTCGAAGCGGCTCAATGTGTTGCTGAAGGAGTTCCGCTCCAACCGCAACCACATCGCCATCGTCGTCGATGAATACGGCGGCGTCGCGGGGCTGGTGACGATCGAGGACGTGCTCGAACAGATCGTCGGCGACATCGAGGACGAGTACGATTTCGACGAGACCGAGGACAACATCATCCGCGAGCACGAAGGCGTGTTCCGCGTGAAGGCGACGACCGAGATCGACGACTTCAACGAAGCGCTGGGCGCAAATTTCTCCGACGAGGAATTCGACACCGTCGGCGGACTGGTCGTGTCGCGCTTCGGCCACCTGCCCAAGCGCGGCGAGTCGGTGAAGTTCGACGGTTTCCAGTTCAGCGTGCTGCGGGCCGACAGCCGCCGCCTGCATGCCGTGCGCGTGACGCGGCTCGCACCGGAAGAAGAGGACGCCCAGTTGCCGCTGGTTTAGCGGCATGAGCTGGCGCCTGGCGCCGCCGGTTTTCACATGGAGGATGCAGAGGACGCCAATAATGGTGTGCTCCGCGTCCTCCTTGTAAGCCCCGGTTCTAGAGTGAGTATTGCCGGTCGCCGCGCGCGAAGCCCGCGAGCGGCGCCACCTCGCCCTTCGTCAGGCCGATCACCTTGAACAGTTCGCCCATCTCGGCCGGCGACACCAGTCGCTGCACCGCATTGGCCTGCGGCAGATAGGCCGCCGCGTCGGTGGGCGGCGTTTCCATCAGCAGCTCGGTAAGCCCGCTGTTCAGCAGGAAGCTTGCCTGGCTGGTGAAGCCTGTCAGCGTCAGGCCCGCCGCCATGCCCGCCCGCGCCACCGCGCTGAAGTCGACGTGCGCGGTGAGGTCGGTGAGACCCGGCAGATAAAACGGATCGTCGAGCGCGCGATGGCGGTAGTGCGCGCGCAGCGTGCCCATGTGGCGTTGCGGGTGGTAATACTCGCTCGCGGTGAAGCCGTAGTCGATCATCAGCACCAGGCCGTGGCGCAGCGATTGCCCGAGCGAGGCGATCAGCGCATCGGCGGCGAGGTTGATTTCGGACAGGTAGTCCGGCACGCAATCGAGCGCTTCGGCACGCGCGCGCAGCACGGGGTCGCCGATGTCGCGGTCCTGCCAGGCGAAGCCGCCGCCCTCCAGCACCACGCCCCGCACCCGGGGCCCCGCGTCGGTCCAGTGCACCCATTCCACCGGCAGCGCGTCGAGCACCTCGTTGCCGAGCACGACGCCGGCGAACGCCTCGGGCAGCATCTCCAGCCAGTGCACCCGGTCGAGCAGATGCGGCACCGTGCGCGCGAGCGTGTCGCGCTGGCGTTCGCGCAGGTCCGCGCTCACGTCGAGGATGCCATAGCGCGCCGGCAGCCTGCCCATCCGCTCGAGTTCGCCGAGCACGTCGGCCGCGAGGCGTCCGCTGCCGGCGCCCAGCTCCAGCACGTCGCCGCCCGTTTGGGCCAGCACCGGCGCGATCGCGCGCGCCAGCGTGCGGCCGAACAGCGGCGTCAGCTCCGGCGCGGTGACGAAGTCGCCGCCGGCGCCGAATTTCGTCGCGCCCGCCGCGTAGTAGCCCAGCCCGGGCGCGTAGAGCGCGGCGTCCATGAAGCGCGAAAACGGCAGCCAGCCGCCGGCCTCCGTGATCAGCGACCGCAGGTGATCGGTCACGCGCTGGCTGTGGGCAAGGGCGTCGGCGGAAGGGACGGGGAGCGTCGCGTTCATGGATAATGCGGAATGCCTGGATAATCCAGAGCCCAGTGACTATAAGGGTGAATCCCGATGCATGGCAAAGTCGTACTGATCACCGGCGGGGCCAAGCGCGTGGGCGCGGCGTCCGCGCGCCTGCTGCACGCGGCCGGCGCCAACCTGATGATCCACTACCGCAGCTCGGCCACCGAGGCGCGCGCGCTGCAGGACGAACTCAACGCCATCCGCCCCGATTCGGTCGCGCTGATCCAGGCCGACCTGCTCGACATCGGCGGCCTGCCGGCGCTGGTGAACCAGACCGTCGCCACCTTCGGCGGGCTCGACGTGCTGCTCAACAACGCGTCGAGCTTCTACCCCACCCCGGTCGGCAGCATCACTGAAAAGGACTGGGGCGACCTGATGGGCAGCAACCTCAAGGCGCCGATGTTCCTGTCGCAGGCCGCCGCGCACGAGCTCAAGAAGCGGCGCGGCTGCATCATCAACATCACCGACATCCACGCCGACCGGCCGATGAAGAGCTACGTCGTTTATTCGGTGGCGAAGGCCGGCCTGGTCGGGCTCACCAAGTCGCTCGCGCGCGAGCTTGCGCCCGAAGTGCGCGTCAACGGCATTGCCCCCGGCCCCATCATGTGGCCCGAGGGCGACTCCAACTTCGACGAGGTATCGCGCCAGCGCATCGTCTCGCACACCATGCTGAAGCGCGCCGGCGACCCGCACGACATCGCGCTGGCAGTCCGCTTCTTCGCCATGGACACCCACTACGTCACCGGCCAGATCCTTGCCGTCGACGGCGGACGCAGCGCCAAGCTCTGAAAACGACAACGCCGCTGTCGTCCTGCAACGACAACGGCGTGCGCGAGCCGCGTTTGCGGTTCAACGACAGCGCGGTTCAGCGACGGCCGGATTGATGGCGGCCGAATACCGTCGTCGGCGAAGCGTCCGCCGTATCGACCGTCTCGCCGTCCGGCTCGTTGCCCTGCGGCTTGTCCACCTTCACCAGGCTGGGGCCGGACGCCAGCGTCGCCACGTCGCCCGCCAGCGTGCCACCTTCCTCGACGCTCATCGCGCCGTAGCGGATCGTGCCGGTCACCTTGCCGGTGGCGTGGATCACCAGGCGCTTGCGCGCGGTGAGCTCGCCCTCGAAGCGGCCGTGGATTTCCGCCACGTCGATTTCCGCCTTGCCGGCGAACACGCCGCCTTCGGCGATGCGGATCACCCGGCTGTTCATCGACGCCTCCACGCGGCCTTCCACCACCAGGATTTCGCAGTCGGTGATTTCCGAGCCCTTCAGCTTGATGTTCGGGCCGACGATGAGCTTGCTGCCCGCCTCGACCGGCGCCTCCGGAACCGCCTCCGCCTTCGGGGGCTCGTTCGTTCGGGCGGACGCAAGCGGTGCGGCGTGATGGCGCTGCGATTCGCTACGGGCGGTGCCGGTCTGGCCGGGCTGCATGAATGTCTTGAGCATGGGGGTCTCTCTCTGTATCTGGGTTGAAACGCTCTGGTGTGGTCGCGGCCGGGACTGGCCGCGGAACCTCTACAGCAGCGTGCGTGCCAGCAGGCGAAATCCTTTGTTGAACAGGGGCATAGCCTTGGGCCGCGGTTTTCGGGCCGGTATCCGGGCGCAAAATCGTCGCTCGGCGACGACGGCAGGAAGGTTTGTTAGGCAGGGAATCTCTGCAAAACAATGACTTGCAAACAAAAATGCCTGTCGCGATATGGCGACAGGCATTGAGGGAAACTATTGGTAGGGGCGTTGATGCGTTTAGAAGTTGGACTGCGCGCTTGCACTCGGCCACGTTGAACTGCTACCAGCGACTCAGAAAATCAAATGATGCTGACCCCTTTGATTGGTGAGCAGATTCCATGTCGGCACGGGTCACACAGAACCCACTCAAGATGCCGGATATATGACTGCACGCAATTCCGAACAGCCAAAACTATCGATCCGGTTTCTTGCTATTGGGGGGAGTCCATATACGAGAGGTTAGGGAGCAAGTACAACTTTCTTGCCACCCTTCTCAACGTACGCATCCTTGAACCAAGCTATCCATTTTTCCCGAGTGGCCTGAGTCATTGCGCTGGTTTTTTCTGCGTATGCAATTCGATGAACGCCATCGTTGCCTTTGAGCAAACGTGCTATTTCATGCTGGTCTGGATTTGGCGAGCACCCTTTGATGCTCCATTCATAAAGGATGCTGACAGAGTCTTGGCTTACAACGCTCCATTGTGCGCCGGGACAACGCGACTGCATCTTGGATTTAAGGCTATCCATCACGGCGGACGGTGAGCGGCTCTCGCCTTCGAGGAACTGGATTGTCAGCAGCTTCGTCCAGTTGTTTATCGACTCGTTACTTGGGACATATTCGGCGATGGTTTGGCCTCGGCGGTCCGAGCCGTAGCCCAATTTCCAACCGGAGGAGTCTGCCGGTATGTACACGCTTTCAAGTGCGGTTGCACATCCACCAAGTAGAGCAGCAAACGCAACGAGGGCTAATTGACGACGCATGTTTGTTTTCTCCCTAACGTTCAAGGTAAGGGGCGCGCCGCTTGCGGCGCGTCCAAGCGACCGGAGGGAGCGCCTTGACCGAGGGGTTAGGCATGTTGCGGCCTACTGCCATGGCAGCCACCCACGTGCGGCTCGGCCTGTAATCGCGATGCGGGCGCTATGAGCGGTGACCACGGCGACTAGACCAAAATTAAAAACAGACTCGAAGAAGGACTTTTCACGGGCACGCCACAAGATCTCGAAGAGGCCGATGCTTACGAGGGCCAAGACGCCACACACAAGGATGACCCAAGCAAGCGCTCGTATAACGGGCCGAACTGGTTGGCCGAAGCCTGTTGGTTGGCGTGAAGCATTCATGGCATGCCTAACGTTTGAATTAAGGGGCGCGCTTTAGCGCGTCCCGCTTGAATGATGGGTTAGCGCGAATTTTCTAGTCCCTTGCCGCAGATGGAAAACAACCAGCCAGACGGCGAGAAGGAATGCTGGCAGCACATAAAAGAGAGACGCCGCAAAAGACAAAAGGGCTTCCTGACGAGGGGCGCCAGTAAGAAAACCTGGGCCGAGTGCTACCAGCCCCGCCAATGTTCCAGTTAGCGGCCACCACTTTTTTACGGCCTGATTTTTTACCCATGCAACACCCATAACAAAATAGCTAAACCAAGCATAAATACTGATGGCGCCAAAAAGCAAAAAAAATGAGAAAGATGGGTCGTGGGCTTTATAAGCCGGGATTGGAGACGAGGCACCTCCTAAGAGTGTGGCAAGGAACATGATGGGATAGTAGAAACCCAAGAATGACAAGCCAGTACAGACTACTAGGAGAGATGTTCGCATTTGATCGCTAACGTAAAGTGTCCATCCTAAATGACGCTTTATAAACCGTCACTTACTGGGCCCGTAGGTAAAATCCCGATGCAATTCATCTGGATAGCGTTTTTTAGTACGTCTTAACAGAACGGGAAAAGTGTCGTCCTGAATTCACTTTCCCGTATACCCCCGATACCACTCCACCCACTTCCCGATCCCATACTCCAGCGTCGTCGCCGGCTTGAAGCCGGTGTCGCGGATGAGGTCGTCGACGTCGGCATAGGTCGCTTTCACGTCGCCGTCCTGCATCGGCAGGAAGTTCTTCTTCGCCTCCTGGCCGAGCGCTTTCTCGATGGTGCCGATGAAGTCCATCAACTGCACCGGCGTGTGGTTGCCGATGTTGTAGACACGGTAGGGCGCGTGACTGGTGGCGGGGTCGGGGTTGGCGTGATCGAAATTGGGATTGGGCTGCGGGATGCGGTCGAGCACTTTCACGGTGCCGTCGGCGATGTCGTCGATGTAGGTGAAGTCGCGCATCATGTCGCCGTGGTTGAAGACGTCGATGGTGCGGCCTTCGAGGATGGCCGAGGTAAAGAGCCACGGCGACATGTCGGGCCTACCCCAAGGACCATACACGGTGAAATAGCGTAGCCCCGTGGTGGGCAGGCCGTAGAGGTGCGAATAGGTGTGCGCCATCAGCTCGTTGGCCTTCTTGCTCGCGGCGTAGAGGCTCACCGGATGGTTGACCGGGTCGTGCACCGAGAACGGGATCTTGGTGTTGGCGCCGTACACGCTCGACGAACTCGCGTAGACGAAGTGCTTGGTGCCGTGGTGGCGGCAGCCTTCGAGCAGGTTGGCGAAGCCGACCAGGTTGGATTGCACGTAGGCGTGCGGATTCTTCAGCGAGTAGCGCACGCCGGCCTGCGCGGCGAGGTTGATGACGGCGTCGAAGTGGCCTTTCTCGAACAGGTCCTCGACAGCCATGCGGTCGGCGATGTCGCCCTTGACGAAGCGGAAGTTGGCATGGGGTTTCAGCTGCTCCAGCCGCGCGAGCTTCAGCGCGGGGTCGTAATAATCGTTGAGGTTGTCGATGCCGGTGACCTCGTCGCCGCGCTTCAGCAGAATCTGCGCGACGTGCATGCCGATAAACCCGGCGGCGCCGGTGAGCAGGATTTTCATTGTTGGGTCTCCAAAGTCGCATCGATTCTAGCACCGCGCCCTTTACAATCCGGCGATGCCCAGCCCCCGCCTGATCCTCGACTGGACGCTCTTCCGCCTGGCCCTGCTGCTCGCTGCGCCGCTGATTCCGTTGCGGCTTTTGTGGCGCGGCCGGCGCGAGCCCGGCTACCGGCTGCACTGGGGCGAGCGGCTCGCGATGAGCCGGCCGCCGACCGGGGCGCTGTGGATTCATGCGGTGTCGGTCGGCGAAATGCGCGCGGCGCAGCCCCTGATCGCCGCGCTGCGCGATGCGCACCCGGGGGCGCCGGTGCTGCTCACCTGCATGACACCGACCGGGCGCGCCACGGCCGAGACGCTGTACGGCGATTTCGCGCGCATCGTCTACCTGCCCTACGACTATGCTTGGCTCATGCGCCGCTTCCTGCGCCGGGCGCGCCCGCGCGTCGGCATCCTGATGGAAACCGAGCTGTGGCCGAACCTGGTGCACGCCGCGTCGCGGCTGCACGTCCCGCTGGCGCTGGCGAACGCGCGCCTGTCGGAGCGTTCCGCGCGCGGCTATGCGCGCCTGCCTGCGCTGACGCGTGCCTGTCTCAAGCGGATTACCCTCGTCGCCGCCCAGACCGAAGCCGATGCGACGCGGCTGCTGAAGCTGGGCGCCTCGTCGGTGCACGTCACCGGCAACCTCAAATTCGACATCGCGCCGCCGGCCGAGCAATTGGCGCGCGGCGCGGAATGGCGCATGCAATGGGGCGCGCGCCCCGTGCTGCTCGCGGCGAGCACGCGCGAGGGCGAGGAAGCGGCGCTGCTGCGTGCGTTCGCCGAGACGGTACCGCCCGAGGTGTTGCTGGTGCTGGTGCCGCGCCACCCGCAGCGCTTCGACGAAGTGGCTCGCCTGATCGAGTCGGCGGGCCTGAAGTGCCAGCGCCGCAGCACGCTCGACGGCGCGCCGCTCGTCGCGGATACGCGCGTCGTGCTCGGCGACAGCCTGGGCGAACTCTTCGCCTACTACGCCGCGTGCGACGTCGCCTTCGTCGGCGGCAGCCTGGCGCCGCTCGGCGGGCAGAACCTCATCGAGGCGGCGAGCGTGGGCAAGCCGATCCTGGTCGGCCCGCACACGTTCAACTTCGAGGCGGCGACGCGCGACGCGATCGACGCCGGCGCTGCGCTGCGGGTGGACGATGCGGACGCGCTGCTGGCAGCGGGCTTGAAGCTATTGAGCGATGCGCCCGTGCGCACGCGCATGGGCGAGGCGGGGCTGGCGTTTGCCGCGCAGCATCGCGGCGCGGCGCCGCGGGTGGCGGGGCTGCTGGCGCCGTTGCTGTAGCCTCAGGTGCGTTCGTCATTGCTTCGCTCGCAATGACCGCAGGGATTTATTGCGCCGCAGCCGGCTTCAGGTGCTGGTCGATCTCGGCGAGATCGGCCGGGGCGAGCGTGCCGACCGCGGCCTTGAGCGCAAGCCCGGACAGCAGGTAGGCGTAGCGCGCACCGGCGAGGTCGCGGCGGGCGGAGAGCACCTGCTGCTCGGCGTCGAGCACGTCGAGGTTGGTGCGCACACCGACATCCAGCCCGAGCTTGGTCGAATCGAGCTGCGCCTTCGTCGACACCAGTGCCTGCTCCAGCGCGCGCACGCGCGCCGCGCCGCTATTCACGTTGAGCCAGGCCTGGCGCGCCGAGAGGCCGGCTTCGCGGCTGGCGGCTTCGAGGTCGTGGCGTGCCTTTTCCTGGTTGGCGACGGCTTCGCGCACGCGCGAGCTGGTGAGCCCGCCCTGGTAAATGGGGAGATTGAGTTCCAAGCCGATGCTGGCGGTGCGGGTGTCGACCTGCTGCACGCCGAAATTCTGGTTGTTGCTGATCGTGTAGCCCGCCACCGCGTCGAGCGTGGGCAGGTGGCCGGCGCGGTTGCGCTCGACTTCCTGGTCGGCGATGGCTTTCGCCAGGCGCTGGATCTCGGCCTGCAGGTTGCCCTCGGCGGCGCGCTGCGCCCAATCGTCGATGTTGCCGGCTTCGGTTTTCAGGATCTTGTTCTCGGCCAGTACGTCGAGCGACCCCGCCGGCTTGCCGATCAGTTTTTCCAGCGCGCGCAGGCGGATGTTGAGCGTGTTCTGCTCGGCGATTTCCTGCGCCACGGCAAGGTCGAAGCGCGCCTGCGCCTCGTGGGTGTCGGTGATGGTCGCGGTGCCGACCTCGAAGTTGCGCTTGGCAGCAGCGAGCTGCTCGGTGATCGCGGCCTTCTGTGCATTGATGAAGGCAAGGTTGTCCTGCGACTGCAGCACGTCGAAATAGGCCTGGGCCACGCGCAGGATGAGGTCCTGCTCGGCGGCCTTGAACTGCATCTCGGCGATTTTCACCTGGTTCTTCGCCTGTTCGTACGCCACCAGATTCTGGCGGCGGAACAGCGGCTGCGCGGCGGTGACGGAGGCACCGTTCGAAGTGTAGTCGGCATCCCCCCCGGCGAGGCTGGAGTCGACGCTGTTGTAGCGCACGTTGCCGCCCACGTTCACGTTGGGCAGCAGGCCGGCGCGGCCCTGCGCCGCCTTTTCCTGGCCTGCGCGCAGCGCGGCCTGCGCGGCGGCGTATTGCGCGTCGTAGGCCTGCGCGTCGCGGAACACGTCGGACAGGTTGGCGGCGTGTGCGGCCGGGGCCAGCGCGATCGTCAGCGCGAGAAACAGGGGCTTGAGGTGCATGATGGATCCAGTTTCCGTAAAGGGGTTTCAGTAACGCGGCATCTTCGGGTCGACTTCGTCCGCCCAGGCGGCCACCCCGCCCGACAGGTTGACGACATTCCCGAAGCCCGTCGTTTCAAGATAGCGCGCCGCGTGATAACTGCGAACGCCGTGATGGCAAATGACCACGGTTTCGGCGTCTTTGTTCAATTCCGCCAGCCGCGCCGGCAGGTCGCGCATGGGGATGAGGATCGCGCCGGGCAGCCGGCAGACGTTCCATTCCCAGGGTTCGCGCACGTCGAGCAGCACCGGCGTGTGGCCGGCTTCGAGATAGGCGGCGAGTTCGGCGGGGCGGAACTGGCGCATGGAGCTTCCCGGCGGACCCAGCCGTTCAGAACACGAAGGCGGCGGGTTGCGGGGCGTTCACCAGCGGCGCGACGCAGGTCTCGAACAGGGTCACGCTGCGGGTGGTGCCGGGCGCGGTGCAGGTGACGAGCCGCGCTTCCATCACCGGCGCCTCGCCGGTGATCGCGAACAGCCGCCCGCCGACCTTGAGGCGGCGCACCAGCGCGTCGGACAGGAGCGGCGTCGAACCGGTCAGCACGATGACGTCGAAGCCGGCGTCGTCGGCCCAGTCGCGGGCGGCGTCGCCGGTGTGCAGCGCCACGTTGTCGAAACCGTGGGCGCGCAGCTTCTGCGTGGCCGACGCGGTGAATTCGGGCACGATGTCGACCGACACCACTTCGGCCGCCTTGGAGGCGAGCAGCGCGGTGAGATAGCCGCTGCCGGTGCCGATTTCGAGCACGCGGTCGGTCGGCTGCACGTCGAGTTCCTGCAGTGCGCGCGCCTCGAGCTTCGGCGTCCACATGGCCTGGCCGTGGCCGATCGGGAGTTCCATGTCGACGAAGGCGAGCGCACGGTGCGCCTCCGGCACGAAGTCCTCGCGCCGCACCTTGAACAAGAGATCCAGCACGTCCTGGTTCAGCACATCCCAGGGGCGGATCTGCTGCTCGACCATGTTGAAACGCGATTGCTCAATGTTCATGCGCTGCCCTTTTATTTCAATAAGTTAGATGGGGTCTTGCCTTGCAATTATTCCACAATTCCGATACCTTGGCCGCTCGCCAGGGGTCTCCGTTCGGCAACTGCCGGATGGAGTGAGACATACCCTTCGAACCTGATGCGGTTGAGACCGCCGTAGGGAGGCTTTCCGCGCCGCCTGCGTTTGAAATCTGACTGGGCGGTGCTGTCGCGGCCTCCGTCCATTATCTTGGAGCGCCCGTCACCATGAACGCCAACCCCAAATTCCTCGCCGCCACGGCCCACGTCGACGAAGCCGCGGTGCAGCCGCTGCCGAACTCGCGCAAGATCTACGTCGAGGGCAGCACGCCCGACATCCGCGTGCCGATGCGCGAGATTGCGCAAGCCGACACGCCCACCGGCTTCGGCGGGGAAAAGAATCCGCCGATCTTCGTCTACGACTGCTCGGGTCCCTACACCGACCCGGCCGCGAAGATCGACATCCGCCAGGGCCTGCCGGCACTGCGCACGAAATGGATCGAAGCGCGCGGCGACACCGAGGTGCTGGGCGACCTCAGCTCTGAATACGGTCGTCAGCAGGCCGCCAATCCCGAACTCGCGACCATGCGCTTCCCGGGGCTGCATCGCCATCCGCGCCGCGCCAAGGCCGGCATGAACGTGACGCAGATGCACTACGCACGCAAAGGCATCATCACCCCGGAAATGGAGTTCATCGCGATCCGCGAGAACAACAACCGTGCTGCCTACCTGGAGTCGCTGAAGCAGTCCGGCCCGATGGGCGAGAAACTCGCCGCGCTGATGAACCGCCAGCATCCGGGCCAGAACTTCGGTGCGATGCTGCAGAACGAGATCACCCCTGAGTTCGTGCGCAGCGAAGTCGCGCGCGGCCGCGCCATCATCCCCAACAACATCAACCACCCGGAATCCGAGCCGATGATCATCGGCCGCAACTTCCTGGTGAAGATCAACGCCAACATCGGCAACTCCGCGCTCGGCTCCAGCATCCAGGAAGAAGTCGAGAAAATGACCTGGGCGATCCGCTGGGGCGGCGACACCGTGATGGATCTCTCCACCGGCAAGAACATCCACGAGACGCGTGAATGGATCATCCGCAATTCGCCCGTACCCATCGGCACCGTGCCGATCTACCAGGCGCTGGAGAAGGTCGACGGCAAGGCCGAAGAACTGACCTGGGAGATGTTCCGCGACACGCTGATCGAGCAGGCCGAGCAGGGCGTCGACTACTTCACCATCCACGCCGGCGTGCTGCTGCGTTACGTGCCGATGACCGCCAACCGCATGACCGGCATTGTGTCGCGCGGCGGCTCGATCATGGCGAAGTGGTGCCTCGCGCATCACAAGGAGAGCTTCCTCTACACCCACTTCGAGGAAATCTGCGAAATCATGAAGGCCTACGACGTCGCCTTCTCGCTGGGCGACGGCCTGCGCCCCGGCTCGATTTACGACGCCAACGACGAGGCGCAACTCTCCGAGCTGCGCACGCTCGGCGAACTCACTCAGGTCGCGTGGAAGCACGACGTGCAGGTGATGATCGAGGGCCCCGGCCACGTGCCGATGCAGCTCATCAAGGAGAACATGGACATCCAGCTCGAGTCCTGTTCCGAAGCGCCCTTCTACACCCTGGGCCCGCTCACCACCGACATCGCCCCCGGCTACGACCACATCACCTCCGGCATCGGCGCCGCCATGATCGGCTGGTACGGCACCGCGATGCTCTGCTACGTGACGCCGAAGGAACACCTCGGCCTGCCGGATAAAGATGATGTGAAGGAAGGCATCATCACCTACAAGCTCGCCGCGCATGCGGCGGACCTCGCGAAGGGCCACCCCGGCGCGCAGATCCGCGACAACGCGCTCTCCAAGGCGCGCTTCGAATTCCGCTGGGACGACCAGTTCAACCTCGGCCTCGACCCCGACAAGGCGAAGTCCTTCCATGACGAGACGCTGCCCAAGGAGTCGGCCAAGGTCGCGCATTTCTGCTCGATGTGCGGTCCGCATTTCTGCTCGATGAAAATCACCCAGGACGTGCGCGAGTACGCGGCGAAGGAAGGCCTCGACGAAGCCGCCGCGCTGGCGAAGGGCATGGAAGTGAAGGCGGTCGAATTCGTCAAGCAGGGCGCCGAGGTCTACCGCAAGGTGTGAGCCTGCGACTCGTCAGCGTCTTGCGTAGCGGGCTCGCCCGCCAGCGTGTCTGGCTGGCGGGCCTGCTGGCTTTTCTGTGGGGCACGCTGACGTTCGCGGCGGCCGATCCGGTCGGCTTGTCCGCCGCCTATCTGCTGGAACGCGAGGGCCGACTCGACCTGTCCGCGGCGGTTGCCGCTCGCGAAGCCGGCGCGTTCACGCCCGGTGGCAGCCCGGTGCTCAACTTTGGCATTGGCGCGCCGCCGGTGTGGGTGCATTTCACCGTTGACAATCCCGGCGCATCGCCGCTGCCACGCACGCTGACGATCGCGACCGCCTGGCTCGACCGTATCGAGCTGCATGTGCGGCATCAGGGTGAGACCGTCTCCATCCATCGCGTCGGCGACCTCGAACGCTTCGGGCAGCGGCCGGTCACGGGTCGCTATTTCGCTTTCGAGCACGCGTTCGCCCCGGGGACGAGCGAAGTCTACCTGCGCGTCGAAACCCCCGATCCCCTGGTGCTGCCGATCCATATGGAGCCCCCCGAGGCCGCGCAGCAGCGCGAGCTGTTGCATGCGTTCAGCTATGGCGGCGTGTACGGTTTCCTGATCGCGCTGATGGCGTACAACGCGATTCTCTACGTCAGCCTGCGCAGCCGGCGTTATCTGCTCTATGCCGGCTACCTCGCGGCCTTCGTTGCGATGAATGTCGCCTACACCGGGCATGGCTACGCGTGGCTATGGCCGGAATCGCCGGCCTGGCAGCAATGGTCGAACCCCGTCCTGATGCTGCTCTATGGCGTAAGCGGCCTGGCGTTTGCCATCCGCTTCCTTGACCTGCAGGTGTATTACCCGCGGGTGCGTCGGGTGGTGATCGCGTTCTGCGCGATCTTCAGTGCGCTCATGGCCGCCGCGATCCTGGCGGGCAGCCAGGTGGCCGCCCTGTGGGTCGCGTTCGGCTTCGTCTTTCTGTTCGCGGCCATCATGATTTTCCTCGGGGTGATCTCGGTGCAGGCCGGCCAGAAGCCGGCGAAATATTTCCTCATGGCAGCCGTGGCCGGCATGCTGGGTGCGGTGCTGACGGCGCTGTCGACCTCGGGCTTCATCCCCTACAACGCCTGGACCTTCCGCGCCGCCGAACTCGGCATGCTCGTCGATGCAACGCTGCTGGCGCTCGCGCTCGGCTACCAGTTCCGCGTCGGCCAGGAAGAGCGCGTGCGCGCCGAGCGGCTGGCGCATCTGGATCCGCTGACCGGGGTCAACAACCGGCGCGCCTTCTACGACAAGACGCGTGCCCTGTGGAGCAACGCGCAGCGCCACGGGCACGATGTCGCGGTGATGCTGCTCGACATCGACCGCTTCAAGCAGATCAACGACGCGCATGGCCACGCGCAGGGCGACGCAGTGCTGAGGGCGGTGACGGACGTGTTGCGGCAGTCGGTGCGGCAGGGCGACGTGCTGGCGCGATGGGGTGGCGAGGAATTCATCGTGTTCATGCCGGACACCTCCTTGCGTGAGGCGATCGTCCTGGCGGAGCGGCTGCGTGAAGCGATCGCTGTGCTGCGCGTGCCTGCCGAGGCGGGCGAGACGGCGGTCACGGTCAGCGTCGGTGTGGCGCAGAAGGAAGACGTGCACGGCACGCTGGATGCCCTGATCGCGATCGCCGACGAATGCCTGTATCACGCCAAGGCGCAGGGCAGGAATCAGGTGACGGACTGCCAGAGCGAGCAGATCCGCCTGCTGTAGCCGCCCCGCAATAAGGTGCCGGACGCGGTGCGTATAATCGGCAGGCGCGCCGGTTTGGCGCGCCTTTTTCATGTGCGATACGACCCATGGCCGACCCGACCCTGATCCTGCACGCCCTCATTCTCGGCATCATCGAGGGCGTCACCGAATTCCTGCCGATCTCCAGCACCGGGCACCTCATCCTCGCGGGGCAGCTGCTCGGCTTCAACGACGAGAAGGCCAAGGTGTTCATGATCGCGATCCAGCTGGCGGCGATCCTCGCGGTGGTGTGGGAATACCGCGTGCGGCTCGGGTACGTGGCGACGAGCCTGCATCGCGACCCGGCGTCGCAGCGGCTGGCGGTGAACCTGATGGCGGGCTTCCTGCCGGCGGCGGTGCTCGGCTTCCTGTTCTACAAGGAAATCAAGACCTACCTGTTCAATCCGCTGGTGGTGGCGTCCGCGCTGGTGGTCGGCGGTTTGCTGATCCTGTGGGCGGAACGCCGCAAGCACACGGTCAGCGCCGAGACGATCGACGACATCGGCTGGCGTCGGGCGCTGGCGGTGGGCTTCGCCCAGGCGTTGGCGATGATCCCCGGCACCTCGCGCTCGGGCGCGACCATCATCGGCGGCCTGTTCCTCGGCCTGTCGCGCAAGGCGGCGGCGGAGTTCTCGTTCTTCCTCGCCATCCCGACCATGTTCGCGGCGACGGCCTACGACCTCTACAAGAACTGGCACCTCTTCGACGCCGGCGACATTCCGCTCTTCGCCATCGGCGGCGTCGCGTCCTTCGTCAGCGCACTCATCGCCGTGCGCACGCTGATCAAGTTCGTCAGCCGCCATGACTACACGGTGTTCGCGTGGTACCGCATCGTGTTCGGCGGCGTGGTGCTGGCCACCGCGTACTTCGGCCTGGTCGACTGGACCGCGGGCCACTGACCCGCGCCGACCTCAGGCGGCGGCGAGCGCCTGCTTCGCCTCGGTCTCCAGCTGCATCTTGAGGTCGGCCGGCAGTTTGAGCTGCGTCGCCAGCGCGTCGAGGTAGGCGCGCTCCATGAAGCTTTCGCTGTCCACCACCAGCACGCTCACCAGATACATTTCGCTCGCGACTTCCATCGAGGTCGCCGTGCCGGCGACCTCGGCCGGGTCGAGCGGACGCGCGACCTCGGCGTCGATCCAGCGCCGCAGCCCGGGGTCGTCGGCGAGCGCGGCGAGCTTTTCCTCGATCAGGCTGCGCTCGCGCGCGTCGATGTGGCCGTCCGACTTGGCGGCGGCGATCAGCGCCTTCAGCACGGCGCGGCTGTCGTCGTCGCCCGCAGGGGCGGGAAGGAACTGCGTGGGTTGCGGGGCAGGCGTGCCCGGACTGCCGGCGGCGGCCTTCTGCTGCTGCCAGTTGCTGTAGGCGCGGAAGGCGAGGGCGCCGAGCGCCGCCGCACCGCCGTAGGCCAGCGCCTTGCCACCGAACTTGCGCACGCGCTTGTCGCCGAGCAACAGGCCCAGCGCGCCGCCGGCGAGCATGCCGGTGCCGAAGTTGGCGTAGTTGGGGCGGGCCGGCGCGCCCGGCTGGGGCGCGCCGCCGCCGAGCAGGGACTGGCCGGAACTCAGCAACTGGTCGAGCAGGGATTTCGCATTCATCGTGGGGGCTTTCTCGGTGGGTGGGGACGAGCCGAAAGACCGCCGTGCCGCGGGCGAGTTCCGGGCGCTTAGTCGGCCCGCGGCGGGCGCTTGTCGAGCTTTCTTTGCAGCGTGCGGCGGTGCATCTTCAGCGCGCGCGCGGTCGCCGAGATGTTGCCGTCGTGCTCGGCGAGCACCTTCTGGATATGCTCCCATTCCAGCCGCGCCACGGTCAGCGGCTCGGGGCTGACGTCGAGGCCGGCGTCGGGCTGGTCGCGCAGCAGCGCGGCAAGCACCTCGTCGGCGTTGGCCGGCTTGGCCAGATAGTGGCGCGCGCCGAGGCGCACCGCCTCGACCGCGGTGGCGATGCTGGCGTAGCCGGTGAGCACGACGATCGCCGGCGCCGGATCACGCGCGGCGAGTTCGGCGACGACCTTGAGCCCCGATTCGCCGGGCAGCTTGAGGTCGACGACTGCGTGGGTCGGGGCAAAGTGCTCGGCTTCCGCGCGGGCGCTGTCGGCATTATGGGCGAGCGCCACTTCGCAGCCGCGCTTGCTCATCGCGCGTGCCAGCGTGGCAGCGAAATCGGCGTCGTCCTCGACAATCAGAAGTCGCATCGGGTCAGCCATGTGTGGGGCTCCAGGGCAGGGTGAGGCGGGCGCGGGTGCCGCCGCCTTCGCGCTCGGTGAGCGTCAGGCTGCCGCCGAGCCGTTCCAGGGTCGCATGGGTCAGCGCCAGGCCCATGCCCCAGCCGCGTCCCGGCTTGCCGCTGAAGAGCACCCGGCCGGCCTGCGCCTTCTGCGCGGGCGTCAGGCCCGGGCCGCGGTCGGCGACATCGATGACGAGGGCGTCCGGCTGCACCTGGGCGTCGAACGCAACCGCCTCGGGCGAGGCATCGGCGGCGTTGTTGAGGAGGTTCTGGATCGCCTGCTCGAGTCCTTCGGGCGGCGTGTAATCACGGCGGTCGGCCGGCATGCGGGCGGTGATCCGCGCATCCGGACGCATTACCTGCCAGCGTTCGATCACCTCGGCGAGCCAGGCGTCCAGCGGCATTGCGGCGGGTGGCGTGCCTTGGGCCCGCGCGGCAAGCTGGGTGAGGATGGCCTTGCACGCCTGGGCCTGCTTTTCGAGCAGTCGGCAGTCTCCGCCGATGTCGGGATCGTTGGCGAATTCGCTGGCAAGCTCGTGTGCGGTCGTCTGGATGGTGGCGAGCGGGGTGGCGAGTTCGTGCGCGGCGAGCGCGGCCTGGGTGCCGAGCGCGACGATGCGCTCGTCGCGCAGCTGTCTTTCGCGCAAGTCGGCGAGTTCGCGGTCGCGCGTACGCAGCGCGGCGTGCATGCGGGTGACGAAGAAGGCAATCAGCCCGGCGCTGATGAGGAAGTTGAACCACATGCCGCCCAGATGCAGGCCGTAGGCGGCGACGGGATCGACCACCGCCAGCGGCTGGTAGACGAACAGTAGCAGCGCGTAATAGGCCGCGGCGACTGCCGCCAGCAGCCATACCCAGCGCGGGCGCAGGCTGATCGCGGCGATGATGACCGGCACCAGCATCAGCGAGACGAAAGGATTGGTGGCGCCGCCGCTGAAGAACACCAGCACCGCGAAGGCGGTGAGGTCGGCGAGCAGGTGGGCGAGGAATTCGAGCTGGGTGGCGGGCACGTCGAGCCGCAGCCGCCACGCCGTCGACAGCGAAAACAGCGCCATCAGCCCCAGCACCGCCGCCATCTCGAACAGCGGCATGCGGATGCCGAGTCCCCAGTGCAGCCAGGCCGTGCCCGCCGCCCAGCCGACGATCAGCGAGACCCGGACGGCGAGCAGGCGCCCCAGCAGCGCGCGGGCGGGCAGGGTGGAACGCAGCGTGGAGTCGGGCGCAACCGGCATGGCGGCATTGTAATGCGCGCACCGGACGGCACTGCGGCCTGCGACAATTTGTCCAATTGTGCCGGGCGTGCGCGCTGCCTAGAGTGGAGGCACGCGTCCTCGCGTACCCTCTCCTTCCTTCCCGCCGCCCGGCGGGATTTTTTTTGCCTAGAGCTTGACGTTGACGCCGGCGTAGAAGGAACGGCCGGGACCGGGCACGGGCGTGCCCCACTGCGGGTAGTTGGGCAGCGCTGGGTTGGCCATGGTCGTACCCTGGCCGACGTAGGCACCACCCAGCGGCAGAGAATGGAAGCGGTCGAACAGGTTCTCGACGCCGAAGTCGACGCTGTAGCGCTTTTCTTCGTAGCGCGCGCGCAGGTGGACGAGACCGTAGCCCGGCGTTTCCATTTCGTTGCGCACGGCGGAAACATGCTTCTTGCGGCCGACGAGTTCGGTTTCGACGGCATTGCGCCAGCGGCCGTGCGTCTGCGCGAGGCCGAGTTTGGCGTTGAGCGGCATGATGTTGTAGAGCTTGTCGCCGGTATCGCGGTTTTCACCGCGCGCGTAGCTCAGCGTGCCGCGCGCGGTGAAATCCCCCCAGGCCGTGCCGCGCGCGACCAGGGCATGACCCGACAGGTCGGCGCCGTAGAGGCGGGCGGACTGGTTGGCGTATTGCAGCAGCACGAAGTTGGTGGTGCCGGTCTGGCCGGGCAGTCGCACCGCGTCGATGTAATCCTTTACGTGCGTGTAGTACGGGGCGAATTTGAGACCCCAGCGTGCCTTGTCGGCATCGTGCCATTCACCGCTGACGCTCACGGTGCGCGCGACTTCCGGCTTGAGATTGAGATTGCCGACGTAGCCGTTGCCGTCACCGACGAAGTTGTTCATCAGCGCGGCCATCTGCCAGGTCGACCAGGTGTAGCGCTCGTACAGGTTGGGCGAACGCGTCTTCTGTGCGAGGCCGGCTTCGTAGGTGTGCGTCGCGTCCGGCGTGTAGCGCGCCAGCGCGGTGAGATCCCAGTTGCGATCGGTCTTGCTGCGGTCGGCGGTGTTGAAGGCCACGGCGTCGGTGGTCTGGTTTCCGGAACCCCCGGCACCGACCGTCGGGAAGTCGGCGAGGTTGTAGCCGTGAACCATGCCGGCGTTCATGCGCACGGTCTCGTGGCGCACGCCGACGAGGCTCGTCCAGTGCGGTGCGAAGCGGCTTTCCCATTCGCCGAACACGGCGTAGCGGTCGCGCTGGCCGTCGTGGATGTTCCAGAAGGTGTTGGGCCACATGCCGGCGCCAGACGGTGTCCACCAGTCGTCGAGACGGTAGGCCTGAATCTCGCCGCCGACGCGCACGGTATCGCCCCCGGCGAGCGGCAGATCGGCATGCAGGTTGAGGCCGGTGTTCTTGCCGTCGGTAAACATGGGCATGCCGGCCGCGCAACCGCCCATGCCGCCCGAAATCGGCGAACACGGCAGTCCGTCGGTGGCGGCGGAGCCGCCCGAAGCGCCGCCATACCAGTAGCGCTTGTCGTCGCCGAAATCCATTTCGTGCGCGGTGTGCTCGTACCAGGCGCGCGCCTTCAAGGTGCCCCAGCCGCGCTTGCCCGTAAACGCCAGGTTGAACTGGTCGCTGACGTTGTCCGTCATGTCCATGCGCTGGTTGGGGAAGGCCTCGTAGGGGATGTGCTGGCGGCCGACTCTGAACTCGAACAGGTCGCCGTCACGCTTCCACGCGAATTTCAGCGCCTGGTTGATCGCCTCGTAGGCGGTGGACCCGACTTCGTCGAGCGGCAGGGTATGTCCCACGCGGCCGGTGAAGGCATAGGTCTTGAAGTCGTCGCCGGCGCTGTAGTTGCCGGCCCGCGCGTAGGACGCGGTGTAGCTGAGGTAGGCGCTTTCGCTGGCGGCGCTGGCGGCCAGGTTGGCGCCGTAGGCATTGCCATTGCTGCGGTAGAAGGCGCCGACTTCACCCTGCCTCAGCGTGCCGTGGCCGGGCGCGGCGAATTCCGGCGCCGCCGACTCGACGACGATGCTGCCGCCGAGGCTGTCGCCGCCGACGCTCACCGGGCTGACGCCGGCGTACACCGTCGCCTTCGCGACCGCGGTCGGGTCGAGGTAGGAGAGCGGTGAGTTCATGTGGTTGGGGCAGGCCGCGATGAGGTCCATGCCGTCGACCTTGATGCGCAGGCGGTCGTCGGCGAGGCCGCGGATCGACGGCAGGCTCGACACGCCGCCGGCACCGTACAGGCTGACGCCGGGAAGGTCGCGGAGCAGGCTGGCGGTGTCGCTGGTGGCCGCACGCCGCGGTGCGAGGTCGGTGGCGTCGAGAACGATTCCGCCGATTTCCGTTTCGTCGAGCTCGACTTCGCCGACGACGCGCACGGCTTCGAGTTCGGCGGGGGGAGCGTTTTGTGCGATGGCGTGCGGCGACCCGGCGAGGACAATGGCAAGCGCGAGGGGCGTGCGGGCAAAGGACATGGCGTAGTCGAAGCGTTTCAAGACCCGCGCAAGTCTAGGGACTTTGTCCGTGCGCGAAAATGCGGCAAATCGCCGCAAGCCTTGTGCGGCGGGCGCTGCGACGAATTGCCGCATCGTCTTCCGGGCCGCGATCGCTTAATCTTTGCGCAACGCCGTAGAGGCGACGCGCAGGTTTTCCGTCATTGAATGGAGCACACATGAAACCGAATCGCTGGATCTTGTCCGCCCTCGCCGTGCTGATGGCGAGCCCCGCCTGGGCTGCCAACGTGAGCGTGTCCGATGCCTGGGCGCGCGCGACCATGCCGGGCCAGAAGGTCAGCGGCGCCTACATGAAGCTTACCGCCGACGCCGACGCGAAGCTGGTCGGCGCCACCAGCCCGGCGGTGCCGCGGGTCGAAGTGCACGAGATGAGAATGGACGGCGACGTGATGCGCATGCGCGAAGTCCAGGCGGTCGACCTGCCGAAGGGCAAGACCGTGTCGCTCGAGCCCGGCGGCTACCACATCATGCTGATGAACCTCGCCAAGCCGATCGCTGCCGGCGAGGTGATTCCGCTTACGCTGACGATCGAGTCAGGCGGCAAGCGGCAGACGGTCGAGATCAAGGCCGAGGCGCGCATGCCGGGCGGCATGCAGCACCACAACCACTAAGCCGCGGTGCCGAGCAGCGCGCCGCGCGCGCGCAGGTCGGCGAGCAGCGCGGCGCCGGCCTCGAGGATGAACGTCGGGTTCGGATGTCGGCTTTCTGCCGCGATCCGTTCCAGCGCCGCGCGGCCGGTCAGCGTGCCGGGCTCGAGCAGCGCGACCAGGCGCGCGGTGAAGGCGTTGATCTCGACAAATTGCACGGCGTCGTCGGCGTCACGGTAGACCAAAAGAAACGTCTCGGCCGGCGCGATCTTGCGCCGCGGCGCGATGCGGTGCACCGGCCAGTCGTAGCGCAGGTTGGCGAGCACGGGGTTTGCCACCGGCACGCCGTCGAGCAAATCCCCCGTCGCGTCTACTTCGCGATCCGCGCTGCGGTTCGAAACGCTCAGCACCAGTTCGATCCATTCGTAGTGCGCCAGCGCCAGCGTGTAGGGCGGATAGTCCTCGCCGGCGTCCCATTCGCCTTGCAGGTACTGGATGAATTCGTCGGGAATCTGGCGGAAGTAGGGCGTGCGGCTGCGATGCGTGGCGAAGAAGGCGCGCGCCAGCCGCGTCCATGTGCGCGCGCCCAGCACTTTTCTCAGCACCGGGAAGCAGGCCAGCAGGAAACCCTCGACGTTGTTGAACAACAGGTCGCTGTAGACCTTCATGCGCCGCGCCTCGACGCCGGCCGGACGCGGATGCGCACGCGGATCGCGGATGTGCGCGGTGAAGGCGGCCTGGTAGCGCTGGAACTCAGGAAGCGGCGCGGGCTTGGTCATCTTGAGGATGGCGCGCCTGGATGCGCGCGATCTGCTCGACTTCGCGCACCAGCGTGTCCAGCGGCGGAATGTTGAAGTCGCGTTCCAGGAGCGTCGGTGCGACGCCGTGGTGGCAATAGGTTTCGTCGAGCAGCGTCCACACCGGGTCGATCACGTCGGCGCCGTGGGTGTCGACGATGAGGTCCGGCGCCTCGACGTAGTGCCCGGCGACGTGCAGGTAGACGATGCGTTCGCTCGGCAGCGAGCGGATGAATGCGAGCGGGTCGTAGCGGTGGTTCACGCTGTTGACGTAGACGTTGTTGACGTCGAGGTGGAGGTCGCAGTCGGCTTCAATAAGCACGGCGCGGATGAACGCGAGCTCGTCCATCTCGGCGATCGGCGCGGCCGCGTAGTAGGAGGCGTTCTCGATCGCGATGCGGCGCTCGAGGATGTCCTGTGCGCGGCGGATGCGGCGAGCGACGTGTTTCACCGCCTCTTCCGTGAAGGGAAGCGGCAGCAGGTCGTACAGATGCCCGTCGTCCGAGCAGTACGACAAATGTTCGGTGTAGAGCGCGATGCCGTGGGTATCCATGAACTGCCGGATCTTCACCAGCAGCAGCTCGTCGAGCGGCGACGGGCCGCCGAGCGACAGCGACAGGCCGTGGCAGACGAAGGGATGGCGCTCGGTGAAACCGCGCAGGTCGCGGCCGTAGGCGCCGCCCAGGTCGATCCAGTTTTCCGGCGCAAGCTCGAAGAAATCGATGGCGTCGGGCACCCGGGTCTTCAGCGCGGGCAAAAGCTCGCGCCGGAACCCGAGCCCCGCGCCGGTGAGGCGCGAGGGTGACACGGGATGCTTACTGCTTTTCGGTGCTGGTCTTGCCGGGTTCGGCCTTCTTGGCGTCGCCCTGGGCCTTGGCGGCGGCGCCGCACTTGCCTTCACCGCACTTGCCGTCCTTCATCTTGGCCTTGTTGCCGCACTTGCCTTCGCCGCATTTGCCTTCCTTGGCCTTGGCGGCGCTGCCGCACTTGCCGTCCATCGGCTTGCCGGTGGGCTTGGCGCCGCACTTGCCCTCGGCCGGCTTGGCGCCATGGTTGTCGGCGACCTGGTAGCCGGACGACAGGCCCTTCAGGGCAAACGGGTTTTCCGCGGCGACGGCAGCGGGGGCTGCGGCGAGGCCGGCGGCGAAGGCGGAGCCGACGGCAGCGGCGATCAGGGTTTTCTTCGACATGGTGTTTCTCTCCTATTTGAACGACGGTCAAGATTCGCCGGGGAATCCGGCTAGTTGCAAAAGGCTCACGAGCCGAGCTTGTTCTGCAATTCACGTGCGATGCGCTGCCGGGCTTCTGGAGCAAGGCCCGCAGCCTCATCGTCGGCCGCCGTTTCCTCGCGGAACAGGCGGCGCATGTCCTGCAGTTGCCGGTTGAAGCGGGTGCAGTTCTTGCAGATCGCGAGGTGCAAGCGCAAGGCCACGCGATGGGAAAGCGAGAGCCGTTCGTCCAGGGCGCGCGAGGCAAGTTCCGTCGCCTCCCGGCACGTCTTCGTCCATTTCATGGCGCACCCGCTTTCGAAAACCCGTTCAACTCGAGGCACTGCCGCATGAACACGCGTGCGCGATGCAGCAGTACCCAGCAGTTGGTCGGGGTGATGCCGAGTTCCTTACAGATTTCTTCGGTTTCCAGGCCGGCCAGTTCGCGCAGGCTGAACACCTGCGCCATCACCGGCTTCAGGCGGTCGGCGCATTCGTCGAGGACGCGCCGCAGCCGGCCGAGCTCCAGCTCGGCGTGCGGGTTGCCCCAGGGCCGCACCGGCTCGGCCCAGTGGCCGTCCTGCTTGAAGAGCAGATCGATCGCCTCGTCGCCGTCGTCGTCGAGCGGCAGACCGACCTCGCGCACGTTGCGGCGGATGAGGTCGACGATCTTGTGCTTGAGGATGCCGGTGAGCCAGGTGCGCACGCTGGCGTCCCCCGCGAAACGGGCCTGCGCCGAGAGCGCGGCGAGCAGGGTCTCCTGCACCGCGTCCTCCGCCTGCTCGTCGGAATGCAGTTGCCGGCGCGCCACCCGGAACAGGTAGTCGCCATGGTCCTGCAGCCAGGTCTGGGCGTCGGAGGGGGTCATGGCAGGCCGGGTTCGCGCATGCCCGGCACTTTAGAGGCAGCCGCCCGGCGCGGCAAGCCGCGCCCGAATTCGGGCAGGCGACGCTTCGCGCCACCGAGACGCTTGGCGTAGAATTCGCGCAGTCCGACCCGGAGCCGCCATGACCACGATTCACTCCGCCGCCGACAAGGCCCACATCCTGTCCGAGGCGCTGCCCTATATCCAGCGTTTCTACGACAAGACCATCGTCATCAAATACGGCGGCAACGCCATGACCGAACGCCACCTGATGGAGGCCTTCGCCAAGGACGTGGTGCTCCTGAAGCTGGTCGGGATGAACCCCGTCGTCGTCCACGGCGGCGGCCCGCAGATCGCGGGCCTCCTGCAGCGCATCGGCAAGCAGAGCGAATTCATCCAGGGCATGCGGGTGACCGACGAGGAGACGCTCGACGTCGTCGAGATGGTGCTGGGCGGCCTCGTGAACCAGGACATCGTCACGCTCATCAACAAGCACGGCGGCAAGGCGGTCGGCCTCACCGGCAAGGACGGCAACTTCATCCACGCCAAGAAGATGCTGGTGAAGAGCAAGGAAAAGGCCGACGAGATGCTCGACATCGGCCAGGTCGGCGAAATCACCAGCATCGACCCCGAGATCATCCAGGTGCTCGACGCGCGCGACTTCATCCCGGTGGTCGCGCCGCTCGGCACCGACAAGGACGGCAACGCCTACAACATCAACGCCGACGTCGCCGCCGGCAAGATCGCCGGCGTGCTTCAGGCGGAGAAGGTCATTTTCATGACCAACACGCCCGGCGTGCTCGACAAGCAGGGCCAGCTGCTTACCGGCCTGACCCCGCGCCAGGTCGACGACCTGATCGCCGACGCCACCATCTCCGGCGGCATGATTCCCAAGGTCGGCTACGCGGTCGACGCGGTGAACAGCGGCGTGAAGACCGCGCACATCATCGACGGCCGCGTCGAACACGCCTTGCTGCTCGAGATCCTCACCCCCGAAGGCGTCGGCACCCTGATCAAGCGCGCCTGACGGCGCGGCCGACGCGACGAGTCCGCGCGACGCCCGCGCATGGTTTTGCAGGAGCCGGATTGCTTTGAATAGGTTGGCCATGCCCCGCCTGCTGCTTGCCCCCGTCCTGGTGCTGGTGCTGGGCCTGGCGCTGACCTTCGTGCTGCAGAAGTCCGCCCGCGACGCCAACCGGCAGGCGCTGCAGGACGAGTTCGATTTCCGCGTCAAGGAAGTGGTCGTGAACATCGAGACGCGGATGACCAAGTACGAGCAGATCCTGGAGGGTGCGGCCGGGCTGTTCGCCGCGTCGAGCTCGGTCGAGCGCAGCGAGTTCGCGGAATTCGTGCGCACCCTCAAACTGGAGGACCGCTATCCCGGCATCCAGGGCGTGGGCTTCGCCCGCTGGATTCCGCCGCAGGACAAGGCCGCGCACGTCGCCAGCACGCGCGCCGAGGGCTTCCCGCATTACGACATCCACCCGGAGGGCACGCGCGAGGCCTACACCTCGATCCATTACCTCGAACCGTTCAACTGGCGCAATCAGCGTGCCTTCGGCTACGACATGTATTCGGAGGGGGTGCGGCGCACGGCAATGGCCAAGGCACGCGACGAAGACCGCGCGGTGATCTCGGGCAAGGTGAGGCTGAAGCAGGAGACCGAAGAGGACGTCCAGGCCGGCGTGCTCATGTACCTGCCCGTCTATCGTGCGGGCGCGCCGAGCGACACGCTGGACGATCGCCGGACGAACCTGGTCGGCTGGGTGTACGCGCCCTTCCGCATGCAGGATCTCATGCAGGGCATCCTCGGCGAGCATTTCGGCGAGATCGGCGCCGTGCTCGATCTCGAGATCTTCGACGGCGGCGCGGCCATCGAAGACGCGCTGCTGTTCGATTCCAACGCGCATGCCCGCCGCGCCGCCCCTGCGTTCGCCGTCACCCATGTCCTGCCGCTGTTCGGGCACCAGTGGACGCTGGTCATCCGCTCGATGCCCGCGTTCGACGCGCGGCTGAAAAGCGACGAGGCGCGCATCGTCGCCCTGGCCGGCGGGGTGGTCAGCGCGATGCTGGCGCTGGTCGCATGGCTGCTTCTGAGCGGCCGCGCGCGGGCCCTGAACCTGGCCGAGGGCATGACCGCCGACCTGCGCGAAAGCGAGACCCGGCAACAGCACCTCAACCGCGCGCTGCGCCTGCTGAGCGCGTGCAACGCGGCGCTGGTCCACGCCGACGACGAAAACAAATTGCTGGCCGAGGTGTGCCGACTGTGCGTCGAGCGTGGCGGCTACCTCATGGCCTGGGTCGGGTACGCCGAGCAGGACGCGGACAAGACGGTGCGCCCGGTCGCCCAGTCCGGCTACGAGGACGGCTACCTCGACAGCGTCCGCATCACCTGGTCGGACACCGAGCTGGGACGGGGCCCGACGGGCACCGCGATTCGCACCGGCGTGCCCAGCGTCAACCAGGACGTGCTGACGCATCGTGGCATGGGGCCGTGGCGCGCGGCGGCGCTCCAGCGCGGCTACCGCTCCAGCATTTCGCTGCCGCTCATCGGCAATGCGCAGGTGCTGGGCGCGCTCACCCTGTACGCGCGCGAGGCGCACGCGTTCGACCCCGAGGAAATCCGGCTGCTGGAAGAACTGGCCGGCGACGTCGCCTACGGCCTCGTGGCCCTGCGCACGCGCGCGCAGCACGAAGCCGCGAAGGAGCAGCTGGCCTTCCTGGCCCAGTTCGATCCGCTCACCCATCTGCCGAACCGGCTGCTGCTGCGCGACCGCTTCGAGCATGCCGCGCAGATCGCCGCCAAGGAGGGGCGCGCGCTGGCGATGCTCTACCTCGATCTCGACAACTTCAAGCAGATCAACGACAGCCTGGGCCACGCGGCGGGCGACAAGGTGCTCGTCGCGGCGGTCGAGCGCCTGCAGCACTGCATCCAGGCGACCGACACGCTGAGCCGGCTGAGCGCCGACGAATTCGTCATCCTGCTGACCGAACTGCGCGGCACGTCCGACATCGCCGCCGTCGCGAACGCGGTGCGCGAGCGCTTCGAGGAGCCGGTCGTCATCGAGGGCCAGACGCTGAACCTGTCGTTCTCGGTCGGCATCAGCCTCTACCCCGCCGACGGCAAGGATTTCGACACCCTGCTGAAGTGCGCCGACGCGGCGGTCGAGAGCGCCAAGGCCGCGGGGCGCAACACCTACCGCTTCTTCACCCAGGACATGAACGCCACGCTGCTCGAGCAGATGCGGCTGACCGGCGACCTCAACCGCGCGGTGCGCGAAGGCGAGTTCCTGCTGCACTTCCAGCCGCAGGTCGACCTGCGCAACGGGCGCATTTCCGGCGCGGAAGCGCTGGTGCGCTGGCAGCACCCGGTCGATGGACTGATCCCGCCCGCACGCTTCATTCCGATTGCCGAGCGCAGCGGCCACATCGTGCCGATCGGCGAGTGGGTGATCAACGAGGCCTGCCGCCAAGCCAGGCAGTGGAGCGACGAAGGCCTGGGCGAGCTCGTCGTGGCGGTCAATCTCTCCGCGGTGCAGTTCAAGCGCGGCAACGTGCTCGACCTGGTGTCGGCGGCCCTGGAACGCTCGGGTCTGCCGCCGCACCGGCTGGAACTGGAGCTGACCGAATCGACCCTGCTGCAGGACAGCGACGCGTCGATGAAGACCCTGCGCGCCCTCAAGCAGCTTGGCGTGAAACTGTCCATCGACGATTTCGGCACCGGCTACTCGAGCTTTTCCTACTTGAAGCGGCTCGACGTCGACACGCTCAAGATCGACCAGTCCTTCGTGTGGGACATTCTCGCCGACGGCGACAGCGCCTCGATCATCAAGGCGCTGATCCAGCTCGGCCACATCCTGCAGCTCGAAGTGCTGGCGGAAGGCGTGGAGACCGAGGCGCAGCTGGCCTTCCTGCGCGAAGCCGGCTGCGACGCCGCGCAGGGTTACCTGTTCAGCCGCCCGGTGTCGGCCGAGCTCTACGCCAAACTGGTCCGCAACGGCGTGCGCTGGCTGACGTGACGCGCCCGCGCGCGGCTTGGAGCGGACGCGCGGGCCGGGGATAATCCGCGTTTCCGCAGACTCGACCTCTGGAGCGACAGGCCATGCGCTACTGGCTGATGAAATCCGAACCCTCCGACGTGTCCATCGACGACCTCGAAGCGATGCCCGGGCAGAGCGTCGCCTGGTATGGCGTGCGCAACTACCAGGCGCGCAACTTCATGCGCGACCAGATGAAGGTCGGCGACAAGGTGCTGTTCTACCATTCCTCCTGCGCCGAGCCCGGCATCGTTGGCCTGGCCGAGGTGAGTACGCTGGCCTACCCCGACGCGACCCAGTTCGACCCGAAGAACAAGTATTTCGACCCCAAGGCGACGCCCGAAACCCCGCGCTGGTTCAACGTCGACGTGAAGCTGGTGAAGAAGACGCGGCTGATGCCGCTGGCGGAAATCCGCGGCTACCCGGAGCTTGCGAACATGCGCATCCTGCAGAAGGGCAACCGCCTGTCGATCACCCCGGTCGACCCGGCCGAGTACGCCTTCATCGTCAAGAAGCTCTGAGATGCCCGAACTCGCGCCGGCGCTGCTGGCGGGCTATTTCGCGCTCGGCCTGGTCACCGGCTTCCTCGCCGGCCTGCTTGGCGTCGGCGGCGGCCTCATCATCGTGCCGGTGCTGATCGTGCACTTCCACGCCAGCGGGCTGGCCGCCGGCCTCGAGCCGCAGCTGGCGCTCGGCACCTCGCTTGCCACCATCCTGTTCACCTCGCTCTCCAGCGTGCGCGCGCATCATCGCCACGGCGTCGTCGACTGGGCGCTGGTGCGGCGCATCGCGGCCGGTGCCGTCGCCGGCACGCTCGTCGGTGCGCTGGTGGCGGCGCAGGTGCCAGGCATGGTGCTGAAGGTGTTCTTCGTCGTATTTCTCTTCTACGCCGCGTTCCAGATGTGGAGGGACTTCAAGCCGGCGCCGCACCGCGGCCTGCCGGGGCCGGCCGGCACCACCGCCGCCGGCGGCGTGATCGGCGCGGTGTCGAGCTGGGTCGGCATCGGCGGCGCGACGCTGTCGGTGCCCTTCATGCTGTGGCACAACGTGCCGCTGCACCGCGCCATCGGCACCGCGTCGGCGATCGGCTTTCCCATCGCCGCCGCCGGCGTGGCCGGTTACGTGTGGGGTGGCTGGCAGGCGGCGGACCTGCCAACCGGAAGCGTCGGCTTTGTCTATCTGCCGGCGCTCGCCGGCATCGCCCTGGGCAGCGTGCTCACCGCGCCGCTCGGCGCGCGCACCACGCACCGGCTGCCAGTGCGCCGGCTCAAGCGCATCTTCGCGCTGCTGCTGATCGTGCTTGCGCTGCGCATGCTGTGGACGTTGCAGCCGGCGGGCTGATCCCATATCTACGGTCCGGGATGTCCGTCGCGCCCCACATGTAGGGGGTGTGGAATATCGTGGCTTTTGCCTGTCTATTCCCGCTTGAGTCGGTCTGCGGGCCGCGCTAGTCTTCTCGGGCGCGCCGACATTTCGGCGCACCCGTCGATCACTCACCACGCGGAGGCAATCATGGCGCAACTGCAAGCTGTTCGGTCCACGCTTCAACCCCAGCACACCCCCTTCACCCAGCTCACCACCTATTTCGATCCGCACAGCCAGATCGCGTGGGGCTACATGCATGCATCGCCCCGCCCCTGCTTCACGCCGAACCTGCTGCGCGAGCTGCTGGCCTGGGGCAACGGCCTGGTCGACGCCATCGACGATCCCGACCAGACGGGCGCGAAATACTTTGTCGTGGCGTCCCGGGTGCCGGACATCTTCAGTCTGGGCGGTGACCTCGATCTCTTCATGCGCCTGATCGAGGCGCGCGACCGCGAGGCGCTGTACCACTACGCGATCGCCTGCATCGATTGTTCGTACGCCGTCCACAGCCACCTGAACCGGCCCAACGTGACGAGCATCGCGCTGGTGCAGGGGCAGGCGCTCGGCGGAGGCTTCGAAAGCGCCCTGGCGGCCAACGTGCTCATCGCGGAGCGCGGCGCCAAGATGGGCTTGCCGGAAATCCTCTTCAACCTGTTCCCCGGCATGGGGGCCATGAGCTTTCTCGGGCGCCGCGTCGGCCACCATCAGGCCGAGCGCATCATCCGCAGCGGCAAGCTCTACCTGGCCGAGGAGTTGTACGACCTGGGCGTGGTCGACGTGCTGGCCGAAGCGGGCGAAGGCGAGTCCGCGGTATACGACTATGTGCGGCGGGAAGAGAAGGCACGCAACGGCATCCTCGCGCTGCGCGCCGCGCGCGAGGTCAGCCAGCCCGTGCCCTACGAGGAACTGGTGCGCATCACGGAAATCTGGGTCGATGCCGCCCTGCGGCTGCAGCCCAAGGACCTGCGGATGATGGAGCGGCTGGTGAGCCGGCAGACCGGCAAGGCGGACGCGCCGGAAGCGGCTTCAAACGCCCTCGGCGCGTAATTCCCGTTCGAGGTAGGCGCTGAGGGCGGCCTGCGCGCTGGCGTGGGCGCGCACGACGGCCTCCAGCTTCTGCCGCGTGGCGGGGCTGGTCAGTTCGAAGGGCTTGATGCGCTCCGCCTCGGCGCACAGCTGCGCCAGTCGGACGGCGCCGACGTCGCTGGCGCCGCCCTTGAGCTTGTGCAGCTGGTCGTGCCATAAGCCGTAGTTCTCGGTCTGCAGTGCGTGTTCGACGTCCTGCAGCGCGCGCGCGCTGTCTTCCCCGAAGCTCGCCAGCAGATCCTCGATGAAGCTGGGGCCGCCGAGGGTGGCGAGATCGTCCAGCACCGATTCGTCGAGCACGTCGTTCGCATCGGCTCGTTGTGCACCCTCCGGGGAGGCCGTCGCGTTCGCGGGCGCGCCGGTATGCCGTGCAATGGCTTCGACCAGTTCTCGGCTGTTGACGGGTTTGGTCAGGAAAGCGTCCGCGCCGGCTTCGGCGCACTGCGCCTGCGCCTCCGCGCGCGCGTCGGCGGTGAGCATGATGATGGGGAGATGCCCTGTTTCCATGAAGCGCCAGCGCTGCACCAGCTCGGCGCCGGACAGACGCGGCATGTGCATGTCGACGATGGCGAGGTCGTAGGGGGGGTCCGCGGCCTCGAGCATGGCGAGGGCCTCCTCGCCGTCCTGTGCCAGAAAGGTCTGGTGGCCGGCGTGCTCGAGCAGGCCGCGGATCACGCGCTGATTCACCGGGTTGTCCTCGGCCACCAAGATGCGCAGCCCGGGGATGTGCCCGGCCTGGGCCTGGAAGTGGCTCGCCAGCGATACCACGTTGGCCGGCATGTCCTGGCTGACCACGGCGTGGATCGCATTGAACAGCAGCGTGCTGTTGACCGGCGCGCGCAGCACCGAGGCGAAGCCCGCCTGGACCAGCTGGGCGTCGCGCGCCGGGGCTGCGGCGTCGTCGGGTTCGATCAGGATGACCGGCAGGCTGGCGAGCCCCGGGTCGTCGCGCAGCAGTTGCAGGAAGGCGACCGGGTCGCCGGGCAGGGCCGTGCGTTCGACCACGACCGCGCCGAGGGGCGTGCCGCCGGTGAGGCAGCCGGCCAGTTCGGCGGCGAGCCGCGCGGTGTTCTGCACGCATACCGTTTCCGCGCCCCAGCTGCCGATCACCGCGCGGAGCCGCACGCTCAGTTCGGTGCCGGCGAGGATGGCGACGCGCATCGGGGTGTCGAACTGCACCGCGTCGGCGGGCGCCGTCGTCGATTGCCGGGCGAAGGGCAGCTCGAACCAGATCGTCGTGCCTTCGCCTTCGCGGCTATGCAGGCCGATCTGTCCACCGAGCGTCTCGACCAGGTGCTTGGCGATGGCGGTGCCGAGTCCGCTGCCGCCGTAGCGCCGCGTCACCGACGCATCGGCCTGGGTGAAGCTGTCGAAAATGCGGGCCTGAGCCGCCTCCGGGATGCCGATGCCGGTGTCGACGACTTCGAAGCGCAGGCGCTGCGGCTCGCCCAGTCCGACCGGCCGGATGTAGACGTCGACGCGGCCGTGCTCGGTGAACTTGATCGCGTTGCCGATCAGGTTGACCAGGATCTGCCGCAGATGACGGGCGTCGCCGTGCAGGTGGAAGGGCGTCTGCGGCGCGATGTGGGCGGCGAGCACCAGGCCCTTGCCCTGGGCCAGCGGGGAGAGCATTGCGGCGGTGCCGTTGACCAGGCGATGCAGGTCGAAGTCTTCGTTCGTGGTGACCAGGCGGCCGGATTCGATGCGCGAAATGTCGAGCACCTTGTCGATCAGTTCCAGCAGCGTGTTGGCCGAGGAACGGATGATCTGGGCGAGTTCCTGCTGTTCCTTGTTGAGCGGGGTTTCGGCAAGCAGGTCGGCCACGCCGATCACGCCGTTCAGCGGGGTGCGCAGTTCGTGGCTCATGTTGGCGAGAAAGCTCGACTTGGCGAGGCTCGCCTCGTTGGCGCGCTTGACCGCGGCGTGCAGCTGCCTGAGCAGGCTGGAGGTATAGAGCGGAATGGCGATGAGCGTGAACCAGATGCCCAGCCACAGCGGGAAGTGGGTGTGCCAGAACGGGTTGAACTCGTAGACGACGATGAAGCCGATTGCCGAGGCGGCCATGGAGATGTGCAGGTAGGGCAGGCCGTAGCGAAAGCCGTTGCCGAGCGTGACCCACAGGTAGAGGGCGGCTACCGGTGCCCCCGTCTCGTTGGAGATCGCCAGCATGTAGGTCGCGACCGAGAAGTCGTGCAGCATGCCGATCGCGCGGCGGGTGACCGATACGCCGGTGTCAACGACCGAACCAACCAGGATTGCCAGCGAAAGCAGGGAGAGGCTGATGCCGAGGAGGTGAACCTGCTCGGCCATCGCCGGGCTGTGGGTGAGCCAGTTGAGCGAGAAATACAGGTAGAAGCCGAGGACGACGCACAGGCGGATCAGCGCCTGCTGGAATTCCGTGTCCGGTCGGGAGCGGATGCGCTGCCGCAGGCGTTCGGCGAATTCGGGAAGCGGCAGCCGGCTGAACATGCGGGTCGGCTCAGGCAGGTTTGTCGCTCAGTTCGCGCATGATCGTCGCGACGGCGTCGATGCGGGATTCGAAGGCGCGCACGCAGGCGGAGTCGAAATGCCGGCCGCTTTCGGCGCGGATGTACTGCAGCGCGTCCTGGAACGACCAGGCCGGCTTGTAGGGGCGCACCGAGGTCAGCGCGTCGAACACGTCGGCGACGGCGACGATGCGGGCCGGCAGCGGGATGTCCTCGCCCGCCAGGCCGCCCGGGTAGCCGCTGCCGTCGTATTTTTCGTGATGGCCGAGCGCGATCACCGCGCCCATCTGCAGGTAGCGCGAGGGGCTGTTGTCGAGGATGCCATGGCCGATTTCCGGATGGCGGCGCATGATCGCCTGTTCCTCCGGCGTGTGGCGTCCGGGCTTCATCAGGATGTGGTCGGGGATGCCGATCTTGCCGATGTCGTGCATCGGCGCCGCAGTCTCGATTTCGTCGCAGTCCATCGCGTTGAGGCCGAGTTCCTCGGCGATCAGGCGCGCGTATTTCGCCATGCGCAGGATGTGGTTGCCGGTTTCCTCGTCGCGGTATTCGCCCGCTTTCGCCAGCTTGAGCAGCGTTTCGCGTTCGCGCATGCGCACTTCGCGGGTGGCCTGCGCGACCTGTTCTTCCAGCCAGTGGGCGCGGTCGGCGATGACTTTCTGGCTGCGCCGCAGCGCCAGCAGGTTGAGGCAGCGGGCGCGGCATTCCTGCGGATCGATCGGGCGGGTGAGAAAGTCGGTGGCGCCGTTCTCGAGCGCGCGATAGCGGATCTGGCGGTCTTCCACGACGGTGACGATGACCACCGGTACGTCGGCCAGCCGGCGTTCGGCACGGATGCGGCGGGTGAACTCGATGCCGTCCATGCCCGGCATGCGGTAGTCGCTGATGATGAGGTCGGGGGTGACCTGCTGCAGGTGCGCCAGCGCTTCCTGCGGGTCGTCGAAGCTGTCGACCACCACGCCGGGCTCGAGCGCCTGCGCCAGGCCTTCGAGCAGCCGCCGCGCGGTGCTGCGGTCATCGACGATGACCACGCGCGCGCCGCCGCGCAGCCGCGGCTCGCGCGTCGGCGTCAGCGGCAGGGACGGACTTACGGCACGGAGCGATTTGGCAATCACGCGGGTCGGCCTGGAAATGTCGGTTGTTGTTCGGAATGACGCTGCATAAGATGTATCGACAGAAATATTAGAAAACTTTAATTGATCAACCGGAGGCTGACCATGCATGGAATCAGGGTAGCAGTTCTCGCAGCGAGTGTGGCGGCATTGTTGTCCGCGCAGGCCTGGGCGGCGGGCACCGCCGACTACGCGCGGGAGAAGAAGTGGGCCGACGAAGTGGTGCCGGGGCTGGTGGTCGGCGACCCGGTCTATCTGCAAACGCCGCGTGGGCACCACAAATTCCTCACGCTGTTCACCCCGGTGGCGGGGACCGATCAGGCCGCCATCGTCGTGCATGGCCTGGGCATCCACCCCGATTGGGGCATGATCGGCACCCTGCGCACCGAACTGGCCGATCGCGGCTTCACCACGCTGTCGATCCAGATGCCCATCCTCGCCGCCGACGCCACCGGCGACCAGTACCCGCCGACTTTTCCCGAGGCGGCGGAACGCATCGGCGAGGCGGTCGCCTTCCTCAAGGCCAAGGGCTACGCGAAGATCGCCATCGTCTCGCACAGCATGGGCGCGCGCATGAGCCTCGTGTACCTGTCGGGCAAGCCCGACCCCGCGGTGAAGACGTGGGCGAGCCTGGGCATTTCGGTGGGTGGCTACCAGGGCGTGAAGCTGCCGGTGCTCGATCTGTACGGCGACAATGACCTGCCGCCGGTGCTGACGAACGCGGCGGCGCGCCAGAAGAGCCTGACGGTCGCGGGCTCGAAGCAGGTGAAGATCGAGCGTGCCGACCATTTCTTCAATGGCCGCGAAGGCGAGATGGTGTCCGCCGTGGCGGATTTCCTCAAGGCGACGTTGAAATAGCGCAGCGATCGCCCAAACAAAAAGCCCCGCTTGGCGGGACTTTTTGTCGGGTGAGGCGCGGGTTCAGACGGCTTCGAGCTTGCGCATGCCGGCGGGCAGGAGCTTCAGGTCGACCAGCGCGGTGACTAAGGCCTTCATGAAGGTCGCATCGCCCTCGTACACCATCTTGTAGTACTGGATCTTCATGGTGACGGCGGCGCCGAGCACGATGGCGACGAAGGTGAGGATGGACCCGAGCGCCAGCGTCGAGAAGCCGGTGATCGCCTGGCCGACGGTGCAGCCCATCGCCAGCACGCCGCCGAAGCCCATGAGGATGGCGCCGATCAGGTGGTTGACGAAGTCGCGGCCGGAGGCGAACCACTCGATGCGGAAGCTCCTCGAGACCAGCGACCACAGCAGCGAGCCGAGGATCACGCCGGCCAGCGCCATGATGCCGAAGGTGAGCAGGCTGCTCTCGAAACCGTTCATCGCGTAGCCGAGGGTCTGGCCCATGGGGTTGATGAAGGTGAACGACTGCGAGGCCAGCGCGGCGGTGGAGGCGGGCTTGACCGCGTCGGCCGGCGCGTAGAAGTCCCAGCTCTGCATGTAGCCCTGCAACGACATGGTTTCGCCGTCGGCGTTGACCATCACGTTGCTGGTCACGTACCAGGCGGCGAGCACGGCGAGGCCGACGACCAGGCCGCCGAGGATGTTGTCGAAGCTGCCGCGGAAGTCGGCCGACTTGAACGCCCACACCAGCAGCAGGCCGCCGATGACGGCGCCCATCACCATGCGGCCGGTGGCGGCGTCGTCGCCGAACAGCATGGCGCCGAGGTCCTGGTTGGTCGTGAGCGCGACGGCGGTCGGGTTGGTCCAGGGGTAGAACAGCGTCGAGTACAGTGTCTTGTCACTGCCCGGGAAGGGGTTGATCATGTAGTAGGCGATCACGGCGATGACGATCAGCACCATGATCGACTTGAGATTGCCGCCGCCGATGCGGACCAGCGTCTTGTTGCCGCAGCCGGAGCCGTAGACCATGCCGATGCCGAACAGGAGGCCGCCGAGCACGTTTTCCAGCCAGGGGAAGTTGTTCTGGCGATAGGGCGGGAAGGTGTTGGTGACGTTCACCATGCCGGCCGCCTCGAGCGCCATCACGCCGAGTACGCCGACGGCGATGGCCAGCACCCAGGCGCGCATGCGGCCGGTGTCGCCCATGTTGACCCAGTCGGAGACTGCGCCCATGGTGCAGAAGTTGGTCTTGTTGACGACCGCGCCCATGATCAGGGCGATCACGAAGGTCGACCACAGGAAGAAGGATTGGGCGCTTGCGAAATCTTCGTAGATCATGGCTCTATCTCTCGCTCGGAAGGGGGAACGCGGCGGAAAGCCGCAGACAATCGGTGAAGGGCGAAATTCTAATATTTCCGCCTCAAATGGCAACGCCGTCCGGGCCGCTGCGACCCGGTCCTTTCATGCTGTTTACGCCGCCCCCGGTTTGCGTGTAGGGCGGGTTCAACCGAGCAGGCGGCTCATCGCCTCGCGGTACTTCTCGCTGGTTTTCGCGACGATGTCGGGCGGCAGCGCCGGGCCGGGCGCCTGCTTGTTCCAGCCACTGGCTTCCAGCCAGTCGCGCACGAACTGCTTGTCGAAGCTGGGCGGATTGCTGCCGGGGCGGTACTGGTCGGCGGGCCAGAAGCGCGAGGAATCGGGGGTGAGCGCTTCGTCGATCCACACCAGCCGGCCGGCTTCGTCGAGCCCGAACTCGAACTTGGTGTCGGCGATGAGGATGCCGCGGGTGAGCGCATACGCCGCCGCCGCCTTGTACAGGGCGAGGCTGACGTCGCGTACCTGGGCGGCGAGGTCGGCGCCGATGAGCTTCGCCATGGCGTCGAAATCGATGTTCTCGTCGTGCGCACCGACCGCGGCCTTGGTCGAGGGCGTGAAGATCGGCTCGGGCAGGCGGTCGGCCTGCTTGAGGCCCGCCGGCAGCGGGATGCCGCACACCGACTGGCTCGCCTGGTATTCCTTCCAGCCCGAGCCGACCAGATAGCCGCGCACGATGGCCTCGACCGGCAGGGCCTTGAGCTTTTTCACCACGATCGCGCGTCCCGTCACCTGGTCGCGTTCGTTGGCGGCGACGACCGATTCGGGGGCGAGGTCGAGCGCCTGGCTCGGCACGATGGATTTGAGCTTGTCGAACCAGAACGCCGACACCTTCGTCAGCACCTCGCCCTTGCCCGGGATGGGGGTGGGCATGACGACGTCGAAGGCCGAGAGGCGGTCGGTGGTGACGATCAGGAGCTTGTCGTCGCCGACGGCGTAGATGTCGCGCACCTTGCCCTTGTGGACGAGCGGCAGGGACGTGATGTGCGATTCGAGGAGCGGGGCGGACATGGCGGCGACGGGGGTGGAAAACGACGCGGCATTATAGCTGCCGCGGTAGAAGTCGCTGGCGACGTAGGCCGTGCGCAACTCGCGCAGCGCGACCAGCAGGATCGCCGCCAGCGGCACCGCCAGCAGCACGCCGACGAAGCCGAACAGCTGGCCGAAGGCCGCCAGCGCGAAGATCACCGCCACCGGATGCAGGCCGACGCGCTCGCCGACCAGGCGCGGGGTGACGACGTAGCTTTCGAGCAGCTGGCCGGCCAGATAAATGCCGGCGACCCAGGCGACGCCGGTCCAGTCTGCAAATTGGAGCAACGCGACCAGCAGCGCGAGGATCATGCCGAGCCCGAAGCCCAAGAAGGGCACGAAGGAGAGCACGCCGGTCAGCAGGCCGATCGGCAGCGCGTAGTCGAGACCGACCGCCCACAAGGCCGCTGCATAGTAGATCGAGAGTGCCGCCATCACCGCCATCTGGCCGCGCAGGAATTCGCCGACCACCGCGTCCATCGCGCGCGCGACACGGTTGACCGTGCCGGTCCAGCCGCGCGGCGTGAGTGCGGCGACGCGTTCGACCATGAGGTCCCAGTCCTTCAGCAGGTAGAACATCACCACCGGGATCAGCAGCAGGTTCGCCAGCACGCCGACCACCGCGAGCGCACCGGTCTGCAGCGTCGGCAGCCAGTCGGCGCCGCTTTGCGCGGCCTTGTCGGCGAGCCAGGTTTTCACGGCATCGAGGTTGAAGCCCACGGTGACCCCGAAGGTCTGCTGCAGCCAGGGCAGGAAGCGCGTCTGCAAGAGGTCGAGCGCGGCCGGCACGCGCGCCGAAAGTTCGACGAACTGGCCCTGGAACAGCGGCAAGGCGACCAGGATCAGCGCGAATACCGCCAGCCCGGCGAGCACGATGACGATTGCCGTGCCCGTGGTGCGCGACAGGCCCTGCCGTTCGAGGCGGTCGACCAGCGGGTCGAAGATGTAGGCGAGCAGCGCGCCGGCGAGGAAAGGCGTGAGGATCGGCCCGAGCAGATACACCAGGCCGCCCACGACGAGCAGGGCGGCAAGGACGAACCAGGAAGCGTTGAGCGGCCGGACCGGAGTCATAGGCGGTAAAATACCGCACTTTTGAATCTGGAGCCGGGTGTGTCTTCCATTTCCTACAAAGATGCCGGGGTCGACATCGAGGCCGGCGACGCGCTGGTCGAACGCATCAAACCGCTCGCCAAGCGCACGATGCGTCCCGAGGTGCTGGCCGGCATCGGCGGCTTCGGCGCGCTGATCGAGATCTCCAAGAAATACAAGGAACCGGTGCTGGTCTCCGGCACCGACGGCGTCGGCACCAAGCTGAAGCTCGCCTTCGAGCTGAACCGCCACGACACCGTTGGCATCGACCTCGTCGCCATGAGCGTCAATGACATCCTGGTGCAGGGGGCCGAGCCGATTTTCTTCCTCGACTACTTCGCCACCGGCAAGTTGAGCCTCGACACCGCCGAAGCGGTCATCGCCGGCATCGCCACCGGCTGCGAGCAGGCGGGCTGCGCGCTGATCGGCGGCGAGACCGCCGAGATGCCCGGCATGTACGCCGACGGCGAATACGACCTTGCCGGCTTCGCCGTCGGCGTGGTGGAAAAGAGCAAGGTGATCGGCGGCCAGTCCATCGTCCCCGGCGACGTCGTGCTCGGGCTGGCGTCGTCCGGCGCGCATTCCAACGGCTATTCGCTCATCCGCAAGCTCATCGACGTCAGCCACATTGGCCTCAAGTCCGACTTCCACGGCCGCCCCTTCGCCGACGTCGTCATGGCGCCGACGCGCATCTACGTGAAGCCGCTGCTCGCGCTGATGGAAAAACTGGACGTGAAAGGCATGGCCCACATCACCGGCGGCGGCATCACCGGCAACCTGCCGCGCTGCCTGCCCGAGGCGGTCGCTGCCAAGGTCGACCCGGCGAGCTGGACGCGGCCGCCGCTGTTCGACTGGCTGCAGCAGGCCGGCAACGTCGAGGCGGACGAAATGCTGCGCACCTTCAACTGCGGCATCGGCCTATGCGTGGTGGTGTCCGCCGCCGACGCAGCCGCGGCCAAAGCCCACCTCGAAGCGAGTGGCGAGACGGTGTGGCAGATCGGCGAGATCGTCGCGCGCCCTGAAGGTTCGGATCAGGTCATCTATCCGTGACCTGCCGCGTCGTTGTCCTGCTGTCGGGACGCGGCAGCAATTTCCAGGCGATCGCCGAGGCGGGGCTGCCGATCGACATCGTCGCGGTCATCAGCAACCGCCCGCAGGCAGCGGGATTGGCGTGGGCCCGTGAGCGGGGCCTCAACGCCCTTGCGCTCGACCACACCGATTACGACGACCGCGAGGTTTTCGACGCGCGGCTCGCCGACGAGATCGAGGCGCATCGGCCGGATCTGGTCGTGCTGGCCGGCTACATGCGCATTCTCAGCGCCGCCTTCATCGACCGCTTCGCGGGCCGGTTGCTCAACATCCATCCCTCGCTGCTGCCGATGTTCCCCGGCTTGAGAACGCACGAACGCGCGCTCGCCGAGGGCGTGAAAGTGCACGGCTGCACGGTTCACTTCGTCACCGCCGACCTCGACCACGGCCCCATCGTCATCCAGGCCGCGGTGCCGGTGCGCGCCGACGACACGCCGGACACGCTCGCCGCGCGCGTGCTCGTGCAGGAACACCGCATCTATCCGCAGGCGGTCCGCTGGTTCGCCGAGGGCCGGCTGGCGATTCGCCACGGCTGCGTAAACTTGAAGGACGATCCGACGTCACAGTCTGTGTTGACCACGGAAGCGTGACCATGTCGAACATCCTCCTGTCCTGCCTGCTCCTCTTCGCTGCGGCGGCGCAGGCCGCGCCGCCGCAGCAGATGAGCCTCGTCTACGACCTGTACCGCAACGGCCACAAGCTCGGCCAGGTCACCGACACCTTCACCCGCAGCGGCAATCGCTATACGCTCGTCAGCGAAACCCGTGCGACGGGCCCGCTGAAAGCCCTGTGGCCGGGCTCCATCCGGCTGGAGAGCACCGGCGCCGTTACCGCACAAGGGCTGCGGCCGGCGCAGTTCCAGCACGCGCGCAGTGACGCGCCGCACAAACTCGCAACCGCGCGGCTCGACTGGGCGCAGCGCCGCATCGCCTACAGTTACAAGGGGCAAAGCTGGACGGTCGACGGCCTGCGGGACGGCGCGCAGGACCAGCTGTCGCAGCTGTATCAGTTCATGTTCGCACCGGTCACCCCGGCCGATTACGCGCTGCAGGTGGTGAGCGGACGCGATCTCAACGACTACCGCTACGCCCGCAGCGACGGAGCTGCCCTGCAGACGCCGCTCGGTGTGCTGGCGACCCGCCAGTACCAGCGCGTCGGCCAGAAGCCGGACGAAAAAGCGATCACCGTGTGGGTCGCGCCGGCGCGCGACAACCTGCCGGTGCAGATCCGCATCGTCGAGGATGGCGTGGTGCTCGAACAGCGCCTGGTGCGCGCGCAGCTCGGGGCCTGAAGCGGGTGGGCCGCCCGCCGCCCGTGTGGCCCTACGCGTTGGCGGCGTCCGTCCTGCTGCATGCGCTGCTGCTGGGTGCCTGGATGGGCGAGGCAACTCATGAGACGGAGTCGTCGCCACGGCTGATCGAGGCGCAGCTGGTGCCAGCGCCGCGGCCCGTCCCACCCCAGCCCTCGTCACCGCCGAAGGCGGCACCCCGGCCGAAAATGGCGCCGATGCCGGCCGGCGCCGCGCCCACCGAGACCGCATTGACACACGTCCTGACTGAAGCCGAAAACGATGTGCCCGATGCGGTGGCGGACCTCGCCGCGCTGGCCGCGCCCGAGCCGCCGCCGGCCTCGCCGGCCGAACCCGCCGCGCCGCCGCTCAACCCACTGCCGCCCCGCCTCGACCTGCGCTTCGACGTGCGCTACGGCTTCGCGCGTGGCGAACAGACGCTGGTGTGGGTGAACGCGGGCGACAGCTACACGATTACCAGCGTCGCGGCGGCGACCGGTCTGGTCGGCGTGTTCTACAGCGGCCGGTTCGTGCAGACCAGCCGGGGCCGCGTCACGCCACACGGCTTGGTGCCCGAGGAATTCTGGGATCAGCGCGGGGAGCGTCGCAGTGCGGCGCGCTTCGATGCAGGCGGTACGCTGACCTACAGCCCGCCCCAGGGCGCGCCGCGCCATTTTGCGTATCGCGCCGGCGTGCAGGACGTGCTCAGCCTGTTCTTCCAGCTGGCGCTGACCGCGCCGCCCGACGGCCGGGTCGAGGTCGAAGTGTTCAACGGCAAGCGGCTACGCCACTACGCCTACGAGGTGCGCGGTGAGGCCCTGCTGGAGACCGCGCTGGGGCCGCTGCGTACCCTGCACCTGGCGCGTACGGCGCACGCCGACGGCCGCTTCGAACTGTGGCTTGCGATCGATCGGCATTACCTGCCGGTGCGCGTGCTGCGCACCGACGACAAGGGCAACGAGGTGGAACTGACGGTGGCGGCGATCGTGCCCTGATGCGCGTCAGCGCGGCAGGCCGTCAACCCGCGCGCCGGGGGCGATGCCGCGTGTCGAAAACCCGCCCTGTTCGACTTCGAGCGCGTAGCGCACCGGCGACGGCGGGCAGTGCAGGGTGTCGGTGCGTGGCGCCATGTCGGCGAGCGCGACGATGCGGCCGGCCGCGTCGATGAAGGCGATCGACAGCGGCAGCGGCGTGTTGCGCATCCAGAAGCAGTGGCGGTCGGCGGTCTCGAACACGAACAGCATGCCGCCGTCGGCCGGCAGGCCGGTGCGGCCCATCAGGCCGCGCGTGCGTTCCGCAGGCGTGACAGCGACTTCGACCTGGAAGGCGTGCGTGCCGATGCTGAGCGCGACACGCGCCTCGCGCGCCGCGGCGGGCAACGCGCCCAGCACCAGCGCGACAAAGACGGCCGCGCGCAGCACGGCTACAACGCGTCGCGCAGGCGTTCGGCCAGCGCCAGCGCTGCCGCCGGATCGGCGTCGAGCACGTTGAAATGCCCCATCTTGCGTCCCGGGCGCGGCGCGGCCTTGCCGTACAGATGCAGCTTCACGTTGGGATGCGCGAGCAGCGCGTCCCAGTGCGGGCCGTTGTCTTGCCAGCGGTCGCCAAGGATGTTGACCATCGCCACCGGCGTCAGCAGACGCGCGTCGCCCAGCGGCAGGTTGCAGAGTGCGCGCACCTGCTGCTCGAACTGATCGGTGGCGCAGGCGTCGAGCGTGTAGTGGCCGGAATTGTGCGGGCGCGGCGCGATTTCGTTGACCAGCAGGCGGCCGCCGCCGACGAAGAACTCGACTGCCATCACCCCGACGTAGCCGAGCGCGTCGGCGATCGCGCGCGCGGTGTCGCGCGCGTCGTGCGCCAGCGCCTCGGACACGCGCGCGGGCACCAGCGAAACGTCGAGGATGCCGTTCACGTGACGGTTCTCGGCGACCGGAAACAGCGCGCAGTCGCCGGCGTCGTTGCGCGCGAGCACGACCGAGACTTCGCAGTCCAGTTGAACGAAGCCCTCGAGCACGCAGGGCTGGTCGCCGAATTCGCGGAACGCGGCGCGCGCGTCCTCGCGCGAATTGACCCGTGCCTGGCCCTTGCCGTCGTAGCCGAAGCGCGCGACCTTCAAGAGCGCCGGCGTGCCGACCTCGGCGAGCGCGGCGTCGAGGTCGCCCTCGCTGTAGACCAGCGCGAAGGGCGCGGTGGCAAAGCCGTTCTGCGCCAGCCAGGATTTTTCGTGGCTGCGGTCCTGCGCGACGGCGACGGCGTCGGCACCGGGGGCGACCCGGCAGCGCTGCGCCAGCGCGTTGAGGCTCGCCGCCGGCACGTTCTCGAATTCGGTGGTGATCGCGGCGCAGGCCTCGGCCAGTTGCTGCAGCGCGGCTGCGTCCGTATAGCCGGCCTGGAGGTGCACGTCGGCCATCTGGCCGGCGGGGCTCATGGGGTCGGGGTCGAGCACCATGACGCGGTAGCCCATGGTGCGCGCCGCCAGGGTGAACATGCGGCCGAGCTGTCCGCCGCCCAGGATGCCCAACGTCGCCCCAGGCAAAATGGGAAGTGTGGTTTGCCGGGACTCCGATCCACTGCGGGCTAAAGCCCGTGTGGAATCGTATGCCCCGGGCAGGATGGGCGCCGCCTTACTCGACATCCGGCAGGTCCATCGCCAGCACCGTGTCGGACTGGGTACGGCGGAACTCGTGCAGGCGCGCGGCGAGGTCGGCGTCATGGCGCGCGAGCATCGCCGCGGCGAACAGCGCGGCGTTGGCCGCGCCCGCCTCGCCGATGGCGAAGGTCGCGACCGGGATGCCCTTCGGCATCTGCACGATGGACAGCAGCGAGTCCATGCCCTTGAGGTATTTCGACGGCACCGGCACGCCGAGCACGGGCACGATCGTTTTCGAAGCGAGCATGCCCGGCAGGTGGGCGGCACCGCCGGCGCCGGCGATGATCGCCCGGATGCCGCGTGCCTCGGCGGTCGCGGCGTAGTCGTAGAGGAGATCCGGCGTGCGGTGCGCCGACACCACGCGGGCTTCGAAGTGGACGCCCAGTTGCTTCAGAAGGATTGCCGCGTGCTTCATGACCTCCCAGTCGCTGGAAGATCCCATCACCACGCCGACCAGGGGTGCGCTCATAGCTCGGACTCGCGAAGGAAAGCCGGCATTTTAGCGCGAGAGCCTCCTACAATTCGCGCGTGTCCCGTTCCGGATCGACGCCATGCCGCCCACCCTGCAAACCGTGCTCCTGCTCACCGCCTCGAACGTCTTCATGACCTTCGCCTGGTACGCGCACCTGAAGAACCTCGCCGACAAGCCGTGGATCGTCGCCGCGCTGGTGAGCTGGGGCATCGCGCTGTTCGAATACCTGCTGCAGGTGCCGGCCAATCGCGTCGGCTACACCGTGATGACGCTGCCGCAACTGAAAATTTTGCAGGAGGTGATCACGCTCGCGGTGTTCGTGCCCTTCGCGCTGTTCTACATGCGCGCCGAACTCAAGTGGGATTTCCTGTGGGCGGCGCTGTGCCTGGTCGGTGCGGTGTACTTCATGTTCCGCGGCACGCAGTAAGCTGGCGCGGCGGCGAATCGGGTCTAAGGTGGAACATTCCTCCGCCGGGTGCCCTGCGGCCTGTTCCAACTTGTCTGGAGACTGCCATGATCCGTTTTACCCTTATCTGCCGACTGCCGACGCACGCTGCTTTGTCAGGGCTGCTCTTCGTCGCCTCGACCGGCCTGGCGGGCGCCCAGGACACCCCCTTGGCGCGCACGGCCGGAGACGCCGCGTTGCAGTGGGGCGGCTGCCCCGCGTTCATGCCCAAGGGCTGCGCGATTACGGTGCTGCACGGCGACCCGGCAAAGCACAACGCCGACGTGTTCTTCAAGGTGCCGGCGAACGCGGTGATTCCGCGCCACTGGCATACCTCGGCCGAGCGCATGGTGCTGGTGGCCGGTGAATTGCACGTTACCTACGACGGACATCCCACCACCGTGCTCCGGCCCGGCACCTATGCCTACGGCCCGGCGAAACTGCCGCACCATGCCGTCTGCGGCGCAAGTGGCCCGTGCGTGCTGTTCATCGCCTTCGAATCGCCGGTCGACGCGATCGCGGGCGCGCCGCAATGAAAAAAGCCCCGCAGGGGCGGGGCTTGGTTTGAAGCGGGGGCGGCTTAGACGCAGCCGGTCGGCTTCGGGGTGCCGGCGTAGCGGCCAGCCTGCTTGGCGGGGCCGAAGGGGAAGAGGTCGAACAGGAATTTCTTGTCGCCCCACTCGTCGCCGAATTCTTCCTTCAGGCCCTTCTGCAGGAAGCGCAGGTTGGGCGCGGTGCCGTTCGCGGCGAACTGGTCGCGCATGTAGTGGATCACCTTCCAGTGGTTTTCACCCAATTGCAGGTTGTCTTCCTTGGCCAGTTCGATGGCCAGTTCCTCGGACCAGTCTTCCAGGTTGACCAGATAGCCTTCGGGGTCGGTTTCGACGATCTTGCCGTTGATTTCGCGTTCCATGATGCAGTTCCTAACGTTTGGTAAAAATGCAGATGCCAAACCTTAGAATAACCAAGTGAATTAGTCAACTACTCCTTTGGGGTTATCCGAGGGCCTCAAGGCAATGCGAACGCCAGCACGGCGGGCATCACCGCCAGCGCGGCGAGGTTGCCGAGCAGCACGATCGACGCCACGCGCTCCGGTTCCTGGCCGTACTGCTCGGCCATCAGGTAGTTCAGCACCGCCGGCGGCAGCGCGCCGAACACCAGCAGGATCGATTGCTGCACCGGGTCGAGGTCGAGGAAGGGCGAGACCAACAGCACCATGACGAGGCCGCTCGCCGGGGCGACGATCCCGCTCGCCAGCCCGATGCGCCAGTCACGGAAGTTCACCTGGTTGAGCCGCACGCCGAGCGCGAACAGCAGCATCGGGATCGAGGCGTCGCCAACCATCTTGATCGCCGTGTAGAGGGGCTGCGGCAGGTGCGTGCCGGCGAGGCTGACGGCGACGCCCAGCACGGTCGCCGCCATCACCGGCGTCTTCAGCAACTGCAGCAGGCGCATGCGGTGGGCAAGGAGGTAGGGGCCGATCGAGAAATGCAGCACCATCTCGACCAGGAAAAGGATGACCGCGGCGCCCAATGCCGCTTCGCCGAAGGCGAGCACGATGAGCGGGATGCCCATGTTGCCGGAGTTGTTGAACATCATCGGCGGCACGAAGGTCTTCGCGTCGATCTTGAGCAGCCGCGCCACCGGCCAGGCGAGCAGGCCCGAACCGAGGATCACCAGGGCGCCGCCCGCCGCCAGCGGCGCGTAGCGCGCGAAGTCGAAGTCCTTCGACGCCAGCGCGGCGAACACCAGCGCCGGCACCAGCACGTCCATGCTGATCTGGTTGACGGCGCCGAGGTCGGGCCGCTTGGCCCGCCCGTACCACCAGCCGAGGCCGATGATGGCGAAGACCGGGAAGACGATGGCAAGGATGCGCAGGCCGAGCATCGCGGCATGGTAACCGCAATGCGGCCGGGCGTGCCGGCGTGCGGCGCCGGGTCAGGCGGGGTGCGTTTCGTTCCGCGCCTGCCGCAACCAGGCGTAGTACGCGTCGTACATCGCCATGCCGTGCCTGAGCATTTCGTGGTCGTCGGGGTAGAGCGCGGAGAGGCCCAGCGACTGCGCCAAAAGCCCCGCGCACTCCGGCGCGAGATCCGGACGCCCGGTGTCGGCGCCGCGCACGATCACGGCGAGCCGTTGCAGCGCCGGATCGGTGAGCTGATGGATGCGCAGGAAGGCGTCGAAGCTGCACAGCTCGCCGACGTGGCCGTATTCGACGCCGGGAACGTCATAGGGAATCGCGCCGGTTTCCCCGGCCACTTTCAGCACCTGGTCGGCCGGCACGTAGAGGAACTCGGCCGCCGGATCGATGAAGCGCGTGACCAGCCAGGGACAGGCGATGCGGTCGATCTTCGGCCGCGCGCGGGTGACCCACTTCATTTCGATAGGAGCTTGCCGCCCGCTGCCTTCCAGGCTTCGAGCCCGCCCTCGATGTAGCGCGCCTTCACGCCGGCGGCCTGCAGGCGGTCGACAATGCTGTTCGACACGCTGCCGCCGCGCACGCAATAGACGACGACGTCGAGCGTGAGCGGCACTGCGCCGATCCAGGCGTCGATTTTCTCGGGGTTCTTCCACAGCGCGCCGGGAATGATCTCGTTCGACGCGGCGAAGTCGGCCTCGCGCCGCACGTCGAACACCAGCGTGGCGTCGGGGTCGAGTTTCTCGGGGCGGAGGGTGCGCGCGAGCTCGACGCATTTTTCGGTCGTCGTGCCGCAGCCGCAGCGCTTCAGGGGTTGGGTTCCGGGTTCCATGTTGTGTCCTTACATGACGAATGAATGCACCAGCCCGATCAGGGCGCACACGCCGATCAGCTGCATGATGTCGGCCTTGTATTTCCACAGCGCGACGAAGGAGGCGATGGCGACGATCACCGGGAACCACTCGAAGGGGCCGGCGAACGGCGCCTCAGCGGTGCCTTCGGGCCAGAAGGTGTGCCAGGCGAAAAATACCGCGAGGTTGAGGATCACCCCGACGACCGCGGCGGTGATGCCGGTGAGCGGCGCGGTGAACTTCAGCTCGCCGCGGGTCGCTTCGACCAGCGGACCGCCGGCGAGGATGAAGAGGAAGGACGGCAGGAAGGTGAAGAAGGTCGCCACCGTCGCACCGGCGAGGCCTGCCGCGACGGGGTGGTCGAACACCTCCTTGGCGACGCCGCCGAGATAGCCGACCCAGGTGACGATCATGATCAGGGGCCCCGGCGTCGCTTCGCCGAGCGCCAGGCCGTCCATCATCTGCGGCCCGGTGAGCCACTGGTAGTGCTCGACGCCGCCCTGGTAGACGTAGGGCAGCACGGCGTAGGCGCCGCCGATGGTGAGGAAGGCCGCCTTGGTGAAGAAGTCACCCATGTGGGCGAGGTCGGGTACGCCGCGGATCGCAGCCATGGCGCCCAGCCAGACCAGCACGAAGGCGCCGACCTTCAACGCGAGCTTCTGCCAGCTGAAGCGCGCGTGCGCCGGTGGCGGCGTGTCGTCGTCGATCAGCGCCGGGCCGTACTGCCTGGCGCTGGCGCCGTGCCCGCCGCCCATCCTGAATTTGTGCGGGGCGAGCTTGCCGCCTGCCGCGCCGAGCAGGGCGGCGGCGAGCACGATCCACGGAAACGCGACGTCGAAGACGAAAATGCCGATGAAGGCGAGCGCCGCCATGCCCCACAGCAGCTCGTTCTTCAGCGCGCGGCTGCCGATGCGCCAGGCGGCGAACAGCACGATGGCGACGACCGCGGGCTTGATGCCGTAGAAGATGCCCTGCACCCAGCCGAGTTCGCCGTAGGCCAGATACAGGCCGGCAAGCAGCGACAGCAGCAGGAAGGCGGGCAGGAAGAACAGCACGCCGGCGACGATCGCGCCCTTCACGCCGTGCATCAGCCAGCTGATGTAGATCGCGAGCTGGATCGCCTCCGGGCCGGGCAAGAGCATGCAGTAGTTGAGCGCGTGGAGATAACGGTGCTCGGAAATCCAGCGCCGCTTTTCGACGAGCTCCTGATGCATCATCGAAATCTGCCCGGCGGGGCCGCCGAAGCTGATGAAGCCGAGCTTGAGCCAGTATTTGAACGCTTCGCCCAGGGTGACGGGCGCGGGGGGAGTGGTCGGTACGGTGTCCACGAATCATGCTCCAAACAAGGGTGGATGAAACCAGGCTTGGACGGGACACCGTCTTGCGGCAGGACGCCGGGGGCCGGGGGCTGGCGCCCCGACGCTCGCGATTATCGCCAGCCTTGCGCCGGGCCGTCAATTCGACGCCGGCCCCTGCATTGCATAATCAATGATTATTATTCATATAAATCATTCGAAATATTGCTTATGAAGTTTGTGCCCTAAGATGGTCTACGCGTCGCCAAGGCATTGCGACGCGCGCTGCACACACACGACCATTTTCCTGAAGGGGATGCGCGGTGGAGGTCTCGAATCTGCTGATTCCGGCGGTGCTGTTCTTTGCCCTGGGCTTCGTCGCCCAGGGGGTGAAATCCGATCTCAAGTTCCCACCCGATCTCGCCAAGGCGCTGTCGATCTACCTCTTGATCGGCATCGGCCTCAAGGGCGGCATCGAGCTTGCCCACGCCGACCTCGGCCACGCGCTCCATGCCGTCGCGGCAGCGCTGGTGCTGGGCTTCGGCCTGCCGCTCGTCGCCTACGCCATCCTGCTCGCCGGCCGGCTCGACAAGCTTAACGCCTCGGCGATTGCAGCGCACTATGGCTCGGTCAGCGCCGGCACCTTCCTCACCGCGATCGCCTACCTGGAGGCGCAGCAGATCGAATTCGAGTCGTATCCGGTCATCATGCTCGCGATCATGGAGTCGCCGGCGATCATCGTCGGCCTCCTGCTGGCGCGCATTTCGCGCCGCGGCCGCGGCGACGAGGACGCGCGCGAAAACCACATGGGCGAGCTGCTGCGCGACGCGTTTACCAACGGCAGCGTCATCCTGCTCCTGGGCGCGATGGTGATCGGCGTGGTCGTCGAGCCCGAGTCGCTGGCGACGATCACGCCCTTCTACAAGGTACTCTTCATGGGCGTGCTGTCGCTGTTCCTGCTGGAAATGGGCATGGAGGCCGGCAAGCGCATCGCCGAATTCGGCCGCGCGGGCGTGTTCCTGATCAGCTTCGGCGTCGCCATGCCGCTCATCGGCGCCGCTGCCGGCATCGCCGTCGGCCACGCCTGGCTCGGCTTTGGCGAGGGCGGCGTGCTGCTGGTCGCGGTGCTGGGGGCTTCGGCGTCGTATATCGCCGTGCCGCCGGCGATGCGGCTCGCGGTGCCCGAAGCCAATCCGTCCTACTACCTGACCCTGTCGCTCGGCGTGACCTTCCCGTTCAACGTGCTGGTCGGCATTCCGTTCTACCATTACGCCATCCGGCACCTCCTGGCCTGAACCTTCGCCATGATCCCCACCCACCGCATGAAGCTCATCAACATCGTCGCCAACGCCGCGCTCGAGGAACGGCTGTCGGACATCGCCGAAGCGCACGCGGCCTCGGGTTATACCGTGCTCGACGCGCGCGGCGCCGGCAGCGCCGGGCTGCAGACGGGCGTGCTGGAAGGCGGCAGCAACATCCTGTTCATGCTCATCGTCCCGGAAGCGAAGCTCGACGAGGTGCTCGCCGACATCGAGAAGCTGATGAAGCGCGGCCACCACCTGGCGGCTTTCATCACCGACACCCAGGTGCTGCGGCGGGAGAAGTTCAACGCCTGAGCGGCTCGTCCTTGAACAGCTTTTCCGCCTCGCTCATCACGAAACCCAGGAAGGCCTGCGCGACCGCCGAGAAGCGCTTGCCCTGGCGGTGCACCACGTACCAGTGGCGCAGGATGGGAAAGCCCTCGACGTCGAGGATGACCAGGCGGTCGAGCGCGAGCTCCATTTCCAGCGTGTGGATCGACACCACGCCGAGACCGAGGCCGGCCTGCACCGCCTGCTTGATCGCCTCGTTGCTGCTCATTTCCATCGCCGTGCTGAGCTTGGTGCCGGCCTCGTCGAAGAAGCGTTCGGCCGCCATGCGCGTGCCGGAGCCGGTTTCGCGGCTGATGAAGGTTTCCTCGGCCAGGCGCGCGAGCGGGATGCGCTTTGCGCGCGCCAGCGGATGGGTGGGTGAGGCGATCACCACCAGCGGGTTTTCCATGAAGGGGTGGGCCACCAGGTCCGACGCCTCGGGCGGCCGCCCCATGATGGCGAGGTCCTTGTCGGTTTCGTTGAGCAGCGCGAGGATGTGCTCGCGGTTGCTCACGTCCAGACTCACCTTGACGTCCGGGTGGCGCTGGCAGAAGGCGGCGAGCAGCCGCGGCGCGAAGTAGTTCGCGGTGCTGGCGATGGTGATGTTGAGCTGGCCGCGGCGCACGCCGCGCATTTCCTCCAGCTCCAGCTGCGCTTCCTGCACCTGGCCGAGGATGTTCTGGGCGTGGTGGTAGAGCGCGCGGCCGGCGTCGGTCAGATGGATCTTCTTGCCGATCTGGTCGAACAGCGGCATGCCCGCCTGCTCTTCCAGCTGGCGGATTTGCATCGACACCGCCGGCTGCGATAAATGCAGGGTCTCGGCGGCGCGGGTGTAGCCCCCGAGCCGGGCGGCGGCCTCGAACACCTGCAGTTGGCGGAAAGTGATGTGCATGAACTACATCAATAGGGTATGCGCAGACCAATAATAATCTAAAGTTATCGATTGCATCACCAATATGAATTGTTAATTATGCAATTCTGCGCATATGGTTACGGTCGCGTCATGGCCACTCGGCTCATGACAGGGATAGACGGGAAGCTTTGAACAAGTCCCCTGCGGGTCGGGGGTTTTGTTCAGGGTTTCCTGGGGGCCGGTCGGCCGCGTGCTGCGCCGGATATTCAAGGTTTAGAAGTTTTCGTCTGAATCAGCTAGCAAGGAGTAAACAATATGGCAGTCAAAACCTATCAGGCCGGGGTGAAGGAATACCGGCAGACCTACTGGATGCCGGAGTACACCCCTCTGGATACCGACATCCTCGCCTGCTTCAAGATCACCCCGCAGCCGGGCATCGATCGTGAGGAAGCCGCTGCCGCCGTTGCCGCCGAATCGTCGACCGGCACCTGGACCACGGTGTGGACCGACCTCCTGACCGACATGGACTACTACAAGGGCCGTGCCTACCGCATCGAGGACGTGCCGGGCGACGACACCTGCTTCTACGCCTTCATCGCCTACCCGATCGACCTGTTCGAAGAGGGTTCGGTCGTCAACGTGTTCACCTCGCTGGTCGGCAACGTGTTCGGCTTCAAGGCGATCCGCGCCCTGCGTCTGGAAGACATCCGCTTCCCGCTCGCCTACGTGAAGACCTGCAACGGTCCGCCCAACGGCGTCCAGGTCGAGCGCGACATGATGAACAAGTACGGCCGTCCGCTGCTGGGCTGCACCATCAAGCCGAAGCTGGGTCTGTCGGGCAAGAACTACGGTCGCGCCGTGTACGAGTGCCTGCGCGGCGGTCTGGACTTCACCAAGGACGACGAGAACATCAACTCGCAGCCGTTCATGCGCTGGAAGCAGCGTTTCGACTTCGTCCAGGAAGCCACCCTCAAGGCCGAAGCCGAGACTGGCGAGCGCAAGGGCCACTACCTGAACGTGACCGCGCCGACCCCGGACGAGATGATGAAGCGTGCCGAGTACGCCAAGGAAATCGGCGCACCGATCATCATGCACGACTACATCACCGGCGGCTTCTGCGCCAACACCGGTCTGGCCCAGTGGTGCCGCGACAACGGCATGCTGCTGCACATCCACCGCGCTATGCACGCCGTGCTCGACCGCAACCCGCATCACGGCATCCACTTCCGCGTGCTGACCAAGATCCTGCGTCTGTCGGGCGGTGACCACCTGCACACCGGTACCGTCGTGGGCAAGCTGGAAGGCGACCGTGCCTCCACCCTCGGCTGGATCGACCTGCTGCGTGAATCCTTCGTGCCGGAAGACCGCTCGCGCGGCATCTTCTTCGACCAGGACTGGGGCTCGATGCCCGGCGCCTTCGCCGTGGCCTCCGGCGGTATCCACGTGTGGCACATGCCCGCGCTGGTCACCATCTTCGGCGACGACTCCGTGCTGCAGTTCGGCGGCGGCACCCTGGGCCACCCCTGGGGCAACGCGGCCGGCGCCCACGCCAACCGCGTCGCGCTCGAAGCTTGCGTGCAGGCCCGCAACGAAGGCCGTCAGCTGGAGAAGGAAGGCAAGGAAATCCTCACCGCCGCCGCTGCAAGCTCGCCCGAACTGAAGATCGCCATGGAAACCTGGAAAGAGATCAAGTTCGAGTTCGACACCGTCGACAAGCTGGACATCGCGAACAAGTAATTAATTGAGGGACTAGGAACTAGGAACTAGGAGCTAGGGGCTAGGGAAAAGCGCGGCGCAGTCGCACCGCCCCTAGATCCTAAATCCTAGTCCCCAGCCCCTAACACGAAAGGAAACTGACATGGCCGTTCAAGCCTACAAACAGACCAAGAAATACGAAACCTTCTCGTATCTGCCCACCATGACCGCCGACCAGGTGCGTCGCCAGATCGCCTACTGCATCAGCCAGGGCTGGAACCCCGCTGTCGAGCACTCCGAAAAAGGCGTGTCCGCCCGCGTGAACTACTGGTACATGTGGAAGCTGCCGATGTTCGGCGAGCAGTCGATCGACAGCGTGCTGGCCGAGCTCGACGCTTGCCATCGCGAGTTCCCCGACCACCTGGTGCGCTTCGTTGCCTATGACAACTACGCGCAGAGCCAGGGCATGGCTTTCGTGGTGTATCGCTGATTGAAGCACCCCGGCGACGGGCATTCGCCCGCCGCCGGTCGCAGCAGATTTTTGTAGCAGTTTGCTGTGGGGGCGGTCGCGCAGGATCGCGCCCTCAGCAAACCCAACCGTTCGAGGTATGTGATGACACAAGCCGCAGACAGCATGGCCAGCGCCACCCTCTCCGGGCGTGAGCTGGCTCTGAAGCGCCGCCAGGCGATGGCACTGCACGGCAAGACCGGCGTGACCAAGACCGCCGCGGCCGGCCGCCAGCCGACGGCCGCGCGCAGCGCACCCACGGCCCCCGCTGCGTCGATGGCGCCGGCGACTTCGCCCGCCGTGCGCGCGTCCGACGCCGCCCTGATCGCCCAGGCGCAGACGAATTCTTCGCGGCAGGCGAGCCGCGCTCGCCGCGAGGCGCTGAGCCAGTCCGGCAAGGCCGCGCTGCAGCCCACCGCTGCGCGTCCGACCGGCCGCGTGCGCCCGAGCCGTCAGGCGGCATCCGCGCTGGCGACCCAGCCCGCCCTGGCCAGCGCCAGCGAAGCCCAGACGGCGCCGGCCAAGTCGTGCGGTTGCGGCTGCAACGGCGCGCCCGGCGGCTGCGGCGACACGCAAGCGTCCGACACCGGCCTGCGCGCCGCGTCGGAGGCCGCTGCCCCGATGATCGTGAAGGCGAACGCCCAGCCGACCGGCCGTGCGCTCGCCCAGGCGCGCCGCGCCGCGCTCGCCCAGGACGGCAAGGCCGGCCTGAAGCGCGTCGCGCAGGCGACCAAAATCGCCGCCGCCATGCCCGGCCAGGACTGGCAGGCCGCCATCACCAAGGGTGCCACCGGCCGTCAGGTCGCGATGCAGCGCCGCCTGGTGCAGGCGCTCGCCGGCCGCACCGGCGCCAGCGAGCCCGCGCGTCCGACCGGCCGCCAGCGTGCGCGCAACGTCGTGCCGGCGCCGGCCAAGGTCGAGGAAGGTCACACCCTGTCCGGCCAACCGGTCACCGGCACCATGGTCGAGCGCAGCAAGAAGGTCACCGGCAACGAGCCGGGGTCTTGCCGCGCCATCACCGGAACTGAATACATCGGTAGCGAGCAGTTCGACAGCCTGTGCAAGTCGCGCCCGGCGCCCGCGCCCACCAAGGTGGGGGTCTCCAGCACGGCGCGTGAACACCGGGTCACCGGTACCGAAGTGGGTCGTTCCGGCAAGGTCACGGGCGACGAGCCCGGCGCCTGCCGCGGCATCACCGGTACCGAGTACCTTGCCGCCGAGCGTTACGAGGAATTTTGCAACACCCGTCCGGCGCCGTCGCCGGCCAAGGTCGGCGCCTCCGGCACCGCCAAGGGCAAGACCGTGACCGGCACACAGGTGGGGCACTCCGGCAAGGTGACGGGCGATGAGCCGGGCGCCGATCGCGCCATCACCGGCACCGGCTACACGCTGCCCGCCGCGGGCGTCGACGCGCCCGAGAAGGTCGCGGTGACGCACACGACCCACGGCAAGACCGTGACCGGCACCGCCGTCGGCCACACGGTGAAGATCACCGGCGACGAGCCCGGCGCCTGCCGCGGCATCACCGGCACCGAGTACCTGGCCGCCGAGCAGTTCCAGACGCTGTGCAACGCCGCCCCGCTCGCCACGCCCCGCAAGGTCAGCGTGATGTCGTCGCGCGGCGACCAGCCGGTGTCCGGCACCGGCGTCGGCCGTTCCGGCAGCGTGACCGGCGACGAGCCCGGTTCGTGCCGTGCGATCACCGGCAGCCAGTACTACACCGCCAGCGATTTCGGCGGTCTGTGCAATGCCTCGGGTCCGCGCAAGGTCGGTGCGATGCAGACGCTCGCCGGCCGCACGGTCACGGGCACGGAGGTCGGCTCCAGCCCAAAGCTCACCGGTGACGAGATGGGGGGGTGCAAGCCCGTCACCGGTATTGACTATGTCGGTGCGCAAACTGCGTGCACCGGCAGCACCCCTGTTGCGCCCGTGGCCAAGGTCGCGGTCGACCAGACCTGGCGTGGCCAGCCGGTGACCGGCAGCTACGTCGGCCGTTCCACCAAGGTGACCGGCGACGAGCCGGGCGGCTGTGCGCCGATCAGCGGCACGCCCTACATCGGCCGTACGCAGTACAGCGGCTTCTGTGCGGCACCGGATCTGACCGAGCAGGAAGCGCGCATCCGCACCAGCGCCGTGATCCCGGCCACCGCGGTGACGGGCGATCGTCCCGGCGCGGGCGGCTCGGTGATGACCGGCGACGAACGCGGCGCCTGCGAGATCGTCAGCGGCACGCCCTACGTCGGCGCCGACAACACGGTCAGCCAGTGCGCCGCCAGCGGCCGCTTCGTCGCGCGTCCGCGCACCTGGGTCGAACCGGCCCAGCCGCCGGCACCGATCGACTTCAGCATTGCCTCGCCGGCGCGCCAGGCCTGGGAGCGTCGCTTCGCCGACGTGACCGGCACCGGTTACAACAGCGAGCGCATCACTGGCCCGGTGAACAAGGCCAGCGGCCTCATCACCGGCACGCCGGAGTTCCGCCATCGCGACGCGACGACGCTGCAGGCCGAGCAGGAAGCGGCGATCGCCGCCGCCCGCCGCCTCACCGGCGAAGGCAGCCAGGCCGGCACCCGCATCACCGGCGATGCCTGGCATGCGCAGAGCCGCGTGACCGGCACCGAAGGCGCCTCCAGCCTCGCCCGCAACATGTCGATGCGCGGCAATCCGCGCGGCGCCGGCGCCAACGCGCAGGTGTTCCGCGAAGTCGAGCGTCCCGAAGTGCCGGAAAGCCGCATCACCGGCTCGTCGGGCAACACGGGCAAGGGTGCGGTCGTGACCCTGTCGGGTGGCGCACGCGGCTGAGGACTGACGGGTGAACACGCGTAAACGACTTGCTGCGATGCGGATGGCCGGGGCCCTGCCCCAGGCCGCGGAGTCGCTCGCCAACCCGGCGTGCGTCGTCGGGCCGGGCCAGCGCTGCGAGCATGCGCTCGTCGACCAGGCGCTGAACCAGCGCCTGTATGCCTACGAGCAGCAGGTGCGCGGCCGCTTCGCGGTGATCGTCGACACGTTGAAGACGCTGTCGGCCTTCCAGCACGAGATTGATTTTGTCGCACGCGCGCAGCGTCTCGCTCTCGACCGTCTCGGCTACACGCTGCCGGAAGACCTCCTGAACGAAGCCTGGGTGTCCGGCCTCAACATGCGGGCGCTGCATTCCTACTGCATCTTCCGCAGCTTCAAGGAGTGCGTCGATCGCGTCGAATCCGACCAGGCGGCGTGGCGCGAGCGCATGGCGATCGACGCCGCCTTCCTGCAGGCCTGCGGCTATCACACGGTCGACATCAGCCCGTGCGCCGACGGCCGCTTGCAGGGGCTGCTGCCCTTCGTGCTGCGCATGGCGCCGAACGACAATGTCACCGTCAAGGCCTACGCCGGCGCGATGTTCGACGTCGAGGGCGACGTCGCGGACTGGAGCCGCCGCGAGCTCGACCGCCTGTCCGGCGGCATGCCGGGCAGCGAGTCGTCGAACTACCTGAAGGTGGCGGTGTATCACTTCAGCACCTCGCATCCCTGCCAGCAGGGCTGCGCGGCACACGGCAGCAACGACAGCAAGGCCGTCGAGTCCGCACTCGGCCGCCTGAACGAGCTGCGCGCGGCCATCGAGAACACCTTCGGCCAGGGAGCCGCGCCGGAGATCCTGCTGATCGGCATCGACACCGACGTCGACGCGATCCGTGTGCACCTGCCGGACGCCAACGGCGACGTCAACCCGTACCGGTACGTCGATACCGGCGAAGCCTACAAGGCGACGCTGGGCATGGACCCGGCCGCCGCCCGCGCGCACCTCGCCGAGATGGTCGCGCGTGCCGAGCGCGCCGACGGCTGGGCCGAGGGCGAGGGCACCATGCACGAAGGCATGCGTCGCCTGGTGCTGCGCCTGCTGGAGGCCAACCTGTCGCAGATCGAATACGTGATCCAGCATCACGACGGTCGCTACGCCGTGATCGGCCACGACGAGGAATTCATCTGCGCTGGCGAGGCGATGAGCGAGCTGCAGCTCAGAAACAAGTTCTATTTCGCCCACCTCGACACGGTCGAGGAAGGCGCCGCCGACATGGACGTCGGCATCAAGATTTTTACCGGCCTCAACATCAAGCACGGCCTCGCCGTGCCGGTGCTGGTGCACTTCCACTACTGCTCGCGAGTGCCCGGCGCGCGCGAGCGGGCGGTGGTGCGCTGCAAGCGGGTCAAGGCCGCCATCGAGGCGCGCTATCCGCAACTGCACGCACAGGGCCTGCTGAACTGCCAGATGGCGGTGAGCGACCTGCGCGGCAGCGAGCGCTGCACCTTCATCGACGACGACGTCGTCGATGCGGGCCATTGAACGGGATGATTCGCAGAGGTTTGCAACGATGAGGATCATGAGAGTTGAAAAGACGCTGGTGTCGACCAACCGCATCAAGGAGATGGGGCACCGTCCTTTGCTGGTGGTCACCGACAAGCCGGGCGGTACGCCCGCCGTCGCGGTGGATGCGGTCGGCTGCATTCCGGGCGACTGGGTGATCTGCGTGGGTTCTTCCGCTGCGCGCGAGGCCGCCGGCAGCAAGGAGTATCCGTCTGATCTCACCATCGTCGGCATCATCGACCACTGGGGGGGAGAGAGCGCCTGATGGAAATCATGCGCGTCAAGGACGAACTGGTGTGCACGCGACGCGTGCCCGGCCTCAAGACGGCGTCCTTGCGCGTGCTGGAAAACCAGAAGGGCGGCCTCATGGTGGCGACCGATCCGGTCGGGGTGCCCGTCGGCAAATGGGTGTTCACCACCAGCGGCAGCGCAGCGCGTTGGGCCATGCCCGATGTGGAAGTAATGACCGATCTGACCATCTGCGGAATCATCGATGACTGGGATGCGTGAGATCGGGGTAGGGCAGGGGGAAGCGTGCTGGACGCGATTGCCCTTGAAAATTGAGCAGTAAGGAATTCGTTTTTTAACTTTGTCTGAAAAGGAGTAATGAAATGGCTGAACGTATGGGTATTGCGCTGGGCATGATCGAAACCCGTGGTCTGGTTCCCGCGATCGAAGCGGCGGACGCGATGACCAAGGCCGCCGAAGTGCGTCTGATCGGTCGTCAGTTCGTGGGCGGCGGCTACGTCACCGTCCTGGTGCGCGGCGAAACGGGTGCGGTCAACGCTGCCGTTCGCGCCGGTGCCGATGCGTGCGAGCGCGTGGGTGACGGCCTGGTTGCCGCCCACATCATCGCCCGCGTGCACAGCGAAGTGGAAGGCATCCTGCCGACCGCTCCGACTGCCTGATTTTTCAACAACATTGCAGCAAGCGTTAATTTAGGAGCAAAGCAAAATGGCTAGCGTGACTGGTATTGCCCTGGGCATGATCGAAACCCGTGGTCTGGTTCCCGCGATCGAAGCGGCGGACGCGATGACCAAGGCCGCCGAAGTGCGTCTGATTGGTCGTCAATTCGTGGGTGGTGGTTACGTCACCGTTCTGGTGCGTGGCGAAACGGGCGCGGTCAACGCTGCCGTTCGCGCCGGTGCCGATGCGTGCGAGCGCGTGGGTGACGGCCTGGTTGCCGCCCACATCATCGCCCGCGTGCACAGCGAAGTGGAAGGCATCCTGCCGACCGCGCCGACCGCCTAAGTGGACGGAAGCACGATTCCAAATCTGAAGACTGGAGAAACTCTCATGGCTAACGTGACCGGCATTGCCCTGGGCATGATCGAAACCCGTGGTCTGGTTCCCGCGATCGAAGCGGCGGACGCGATGACCAAGGCCGCCGAGGTGCGCCTGGTGGGCCGTCAATTCGTCGGTGGCGGCTACGTCACCGTCCTGGTGCGCGGCGAAACCGGCGCGGTCAACGCTGCCGTTCGCGCCGGTGCCGATGCGTGCGAGCGCGTGGGTGACGGCCTGGTCGCCGCCCACATCATCGCCCGCGTGCACAGCGAAGTCGAAGGCATCCTGCCGACCCAGCCGGACGCCGACGGTGGCGGCCGCGACGCCGAGATCACCTCGACCCGCAGCTAAGTCCTGCCGGCGATGAGTGTCGATCCGCGCACGCTGGGCTGGCTGGCACGCGCGCTCACCCACGAGATGAGCGCGGTGCAGCAATACCTGGCGCAGAGCGTGCTTGCACGCCTGTGGGGCGACGAAGCGCTCGCGGCCAAACTGCGCCACGAGGCGGTCGAGGAACTCGGCCATGCCGAGCGGCTGATGGAGCGTCTGATCCTGATGGGCGTGGCGCCTTCGGCCGGCAACCTGCCGCCTGCGCGCCTCGGCCGCAGCGCGGACGAGCTGCTTGCGGCCGACCACGTCCTGGAAGTCGACGCAGTGCGCCTCTACCAGGAGGCGCTGGCGCACGCGCAGCGCATGCGCGACGCCGACAGCGCCGCGCTGCTCGCCGACATCCTCAAGGAGGAAGTCGCGCACGTGCAGGCGATCGACGGCATGGCGGGGCAGGCGCATGGCTGACGTGCCGGAAGGCTGGGAAGCCCGCGGCAAGCCGCCGACCCTGTTCCGGCGCTTCGGTTTCGAGCGCTACAGCGAGACGCGCGCGTTTCTCGACGCGCTCGCCGCGCTGAGCGAGGAGACTGGTGTGCATCCGCAGAACATCAACTTCGGCACCACCTACGTGAACCTCACGCTGGAGGCGGCCGAAGGCGGCGACCTGGGCGAGGCGGACTATGCGCTCGCCGCGCGCATCAGCGCGCTGTGGAAACCCGCGGGGAACTGACATGCCCACCCACGTCACGGCGGTGATCAACCAGAAGGGCGGCGCCGGCAAGACGACTCTGGCGATGAACCTCGCCGCGGGGCTGGCGCGCCGTGCCGAGACGGTGGTCATCGACCTCGACCCGCAGGGCTCGGCACGGCAATGGGCGAGCTTCGGCAGCGAGCCCTTTCCCGCCACGATCAAGCAGATCGGCGGCAAGTGGGACGCGCGCACGCTGCACCAGAACTACCGGGCCTACCGGCACATGGTGCTCGATTGCCCGCCTTCGCTCGACAGCCACGCGTCGCTGCAGGCGCTGCGCGCGTGCGACGTCGCGCTGATTCCGGTGCTGCCTTCGCCGATCGACCTGTGGGCGAGCCTGCGCCTGCCGCAGGAGATCGAGGAGGCGCGCAAGGTCAACAAGAATCTCAAGGCCTATCTGGTGCTGAACCAGCTGGAGCCGAAGAGTGCGCTCTCGGGGGCGATGCACGACGCGCTCGCCGAATTCGGCTTGCCGGTGCTCAACGCCGTGGTCCGCCGCCGCGCAGCGTATCGCGGCGCCGCGCTCGAAGGCGTGTCGGTGTATCAAATGGGCAGCCGCGGATCGCAGGCGGCGGCCGAAATCGAAGCGATTATTAACGAGGTGATCGGAACATGACGAAACTCAAAGACAAGCTGTCCGCCAGCGTGCGCATGGCCAAGGCTGCGCAGCAGCCTGCAGCCAAGTCCGCCGCGAAGCCGGCGGCCAGGCCGGTCGCCAAACCCGCCGCGGCGAAGCCCGCGCCCGCGCCGGCCAAGCCCGCTGCGCCCACGCCCGTCGCGAAGCCCGCGGCTGCGCGCACGCACGCCGGCGGCATTCCCGAAAGCGGCAGCACGCTGTTTCCCGAGCGCGTGTGGCCGGACTGAACGACCTACACAGGTGATGCATCATGCGTAACGACCCCTTCATGCGTACTTACTCCCCCCGCCAGCAGGCGCTGGCGCGCGCGCAGGCGCAGCAGCAGGCAGCCGCCGACGTGCGTCCCGCCTCCAACGGCGGTGGTGCCGACCTGCTGGCGCAGTATCTCGTGAAGAGCGAGCCCTACTACCGCCCGGTGGCCGACGAGGTCGAGCTGTACGAAGCGGCGTATTCGGTGCGCATGCCCATCATGCTCAAGGGTCCGACCGGCTGCGGCAAGACGCGCTTCGTCGAGTACATGGCCTGGAAGCTGCAGAAGCCGCTGATCACCGTCGCCTGCAACGAGGACATGACCGCGTCCGACCTGGTCGGACGCTTTCTGCTCGACGCCAGCGGCACCCGCTGGCAGGACGGCCCACTCGCGGTTGCCGCGCGCCACGGGGCGATCTGCTACCTGGACGAAGTCGTCGAGGCGCGCCAGGACACCACCGTGGTGATCCATCCGCTGACCGACGCCCGTCGTGTGCTGCCGCTGGAAAAGAAGGGCGAGCTGATCGAGGCGCACCCGGATTTCCAGATTGTCATCTCGTACAACCCCGGCTACCAGTCGCTGATGAAGGATCTGAAGCAGTCGACCAAGCAGCGTTTCGGCGCGCTCGACTTCAACTATCCCGAGCACGAGGTGGAAGCCGAGATCGTCGCGCACGAATCCGGCGTGTCGATCGAGGTGGCGAAGAACCTGGTGCACATCGGCGAGCGCGCGCGCAACCTCAAGGGCCATGGCCTCGACGAGGGCCTGTCGACCCGCATGCTGATCTACGCCGGCTCGCTGATCGCCAAGGGCGTGCCGCCGCTGGCCGCCTGCCGCGTCGCCCTGGTGCGTCCGATCACCGACGATCCGGACATGCGCGACGCCCTGGATTCGGCCGTCACCACCTATTTCTGAGCGGTGACCTCGGGTCGGGGCGGCCGCCACCCGGTGGCCGTGCTTTCCCTGACCCCTGAATCCTGACCCCTCGCCCCTGAAATGGCCATCCATCTCGACGAATACCAGGAGCTCCTCGAGGATCTCCCCACCGACTCCCAGGACGTGCTGCGCGCGTCGTGGAACGAGGCGGCACGCGTATTCTCGTCGCGCGGGCTGGACAACTACCTGAAGGGCGCGGTCGCGCTGCACAACCTCGGCCGCGGCGAGGAACTCGTCGTCACCTTCATTCAGGACATGCCCGAGGTGTCGCGCGCGATCGGCGAGGACGTGCTGCCCGACGTCGTCAACTTCCTGCTCGGGATGGCGTCGAAGACCTCGGGCCAGGTGCTCACGCTCATCGTCGACACGGCGCCGCTCGCCGCCGAGCGCCTCGGCGACGCGGATCTGTTCCGCAACTATCTCAACGTGCTCTCCATCATGCTGGCGCAGGCGCCGCGCGGCCTGCGCCCGATGCTGGAGAACCTCGACCGTCTGCTCACCCAGCTCACGCTCGGCGGCCTGCGCCGCTGGGTGCAGTGGGGCGCGCAGGCGTACAAGGCGGACTTCGAGGGGCAGCAGAAGTATTTCTCGCTGCAGAGTCCGGACGCGCTGTCGGTGCTGCAGAGCGAGCGCAAGGGCACGCTCTTCGTCGACGTGCAGCGGCGCCTGAACATCTACCTGCGCGCGATGTGGGGCCGCGATTTCTTCATGCGCCCGACCGCCGGCGACTACGAAAGCCGCGAGGGCCTGAAGCCCTACATCGAGCGCTACGTCATCCACATCGCCGACGCCTACGACGACTACAAGCCGTTCGGCGAGGACACGCCTGCGGAACTGCGCGTGCCGGGCGTTGAGCTCTACCGCGCTGCCGCCAACCACTGCGCCGCGCACCTCGCCTTCACCCGCGAACCGCTGTCGATGCAGATGCTCAACACCACGCAGATCGGCATCATCGAGGCGATCGAGGACGCGCGCGTCGAGGAACTCGCGTGCCGCCAGTTCCCCAACATGCGCGCCGCCTGGCTGGCGCTGCATCCGCCGGCGGACTACAGCGAGCCGAAGACCGTCGGCGACCTCATCAACCGCCTGGCCCGTGCGCTGCTCGAGGAAACCCCCGCCGACCCGCATCCGTGGGTGCAGCAGGGCGTGGCCTTGTTCCGTGCCGAGCCCGATCTCACGACGAATCGCGCGAGCTGGAACATCGGCGTCGAGCTCGCGCACAGCCTGGCCGAAATCCCGCTGCCCGAGTTCAACGTGCGCACCGACGCGTTGCGCGCGGTCTACCGCGACGACAACCGCACGGTGTGGGAGTCCGAGGAGTACGACGAGGCCGAGGCGCTGGAAGCGACCTGGCAGCGCCAGCAGCAGGTGCGCAAGAAGGTCAGCGTCATGGAGATGGTGAACGAGGTCAACAACGAGTTCGCCGGCGACGACGCGGAAGAAATCTGGGTGCTGGAAACACCGTTCTGGCTCGACCAGGAAGGCAAGACCATCAACGAGCTCGAAGGCCGCGAGCCGATCGCCGACCCGGTGCACTATCACGAGTGGGATTACCAGATCCAGCTCGAGCGGCCGAACTGGGTGACGGTGCTCGAGCGCCGACCCAAGCTCGGGGACCTGGAGCTCATCGAGAAAATCATCGACGACAACAAGCCGGTGATCTCGCGCCTGAAGTTCCTCATCGAGTCGATGATCCCGCAGGGCATGCAGCGCATCCGCCGCCAGGAAGACGGCGACGAGCTCGACATCAACGCCGCGGTGCGCGCGATGATCGACATCCGCATGGGCCAGCAACCCGACACCCGCATCATGATGCGCTACAAGCGCAACGTCCGCGACCTCGCGGTGATGGTGCTGCTCGACATGTCGGAGTCGTCCAACGACAAGGTGCGCGGCCAGGACTACAGCGTGATGGACCTCACCCGCGCCGCGACCGTGCTCCTGTCCGACGCGCTCGACCGCATCGGCGACCCCTTCGCGCTGCACGGCTTCTGCTCGGACGGTCGCCACGACGTGCACTACCAGCGCTTCAAGGATTTCGACCAGCCCTACAACGATCTGGTGAAGGCGCGTCTCGCGGCGATGCACGGCTCGTACTCGACGCGCATGGGCGCGGCGCTGCGTCACGCCGGCTCGCTGCTGAAGCTGCAGCCGAAGAGCAAGAAGATCCTCTTCGTCATCACCGACGGCGAGCCCGCCGACAACGACGTGCGCGACCCGCAGTACCTGCGCTACGACACCAAGCGCGCGGTCGAGGAACTGCAGCGCGACGGCATCACCACCTACGCGCTGTCGCTCGATCCGCACGCTGACCAGTACGTGTCGCGCATCTTCGGCGCGAAGAATTTCACCGTGCTCGACCACGTCGAGCGCCTGCCCGAAAAACTCCCTATGCTGTACATGGGCCTGACGACCTGAGCGCATGGACATCACACTGCGCACCTTCGTCTTCATCGACTCGCTGCAACCGCAGCTGGCGTCGTACCTTGCGACCTCGTCGCAGGGCTTCCTGCCGATTCCCGGCGACGCCTGCATGTGGATCGAAGTCGCGCCTGGCATGGCGGTGCATCGCCTGTCGGACATCGCGCTGAAGGCGACCAACGTGCGCATGGGCGAGCAGGTCGTCGAGCGCTCGTTCGGCTCGATGGAAATCCACTACCGCAACCAGAGCGACGTGCAGGAAGCCGGCAACATCATCCTGCGCGAACTCGACACCACGGTCGAGTCGCGCATGGCCTGCCGCATCGCGTGGAAGGAAATCATCCGCGCCATCACGCCGGACCACGCGACGCTGATCAACCGCCAGCTGCGCAAGGGCTCGATGATCCTGCCCGGCAAGAGCATGTTCATCCTCGAGACCGAGCCGGCCGGCTACATCGTCTACGCCGCCAACGAGGCGGAGAAGGCGGCGCACATCACGCTGGTCGACGTGAAGGCCTTCGGCAATTTCGGGCGTCTCACCATGATGGGCTCCGAGGCCGAGGCCGAGGAAGCCGCGCGCGCCGCGGTGCGCGCGATCGAGCAGATCAACCAGCGCGCGACCTGGGAGTAAGCGGCCTCAGGCCGCGGCCGCGTCGCCGCCAAGCCGGCCGACCGCGTCGATGAAGGTGTCGGCGTAGTCCGACGCGTCGGCCGTGCCGACCACGCCCGCCTTGCGCAATTTGCCCAGCACCCGCGTGTTCGCTTCGCTCAACACGACCCGGATGCCGCGGCGGCGGAGCTTCGCGATCACCGCCTCCAGCGTCTGGATGCCGGTGATGTCCATGAACGGCACGCGCCGCAGACGGATGATCAGCGCTTTTGGATCGGTGTGCGTCTGCAGCAGCGCACGCTCAAAATTCTCCACCGCGCCGAAGAACATCGGCCCCGCGATCTCGTAGACCATCACCCCCGGCGGCAGGCGCTCGACGCCGTGCTGCGCGAGTTCGGGCTGCAGCGCCTGGGTGTCCATCTCCTTGGTTTCCACCACCTCGGCCATGCGCCGCAGAAAATGCAGGATCGCGAGGATCACGCCGACGTTCACCGCGACGACGAGGTCGGCGAACACCGTGAGCAGGAAGGTGATGACGAGGATCGCGCGGTCGGCGCGCGGCGCCTTCTTCAGGATGTCGGCGAAATGGTGCGCCTCGCTCATGTTCCAGGCGACGACGAAGAGGATAGCCGCCAGCGCGGCGAGCGGGATGTGCGAGGCCAGCGGCGCGAGGAACAGCACGACGGCGACCAGGGTGGCGACGTGCACCAGGCCGGCGAGCGGACCGGTGGCGCCGTTGCGGATGTTCGTCGCGGTGCGCGCGATCGCGCCGGTGGCCGCAAAGCCGGCGAACAGCGGCGCGACGATGTTGGCGATGCCCTGGCCGATGAGCTCCTGGTTGGAGTCGTGGCGCTGGCCGGTCATGCCGTCGGCGACGACCGCCGAGAGCAGCGATTCGATCGCGCCGAGCATGGCGATGGTGAACGCCGGGCCGATCAGCAGGATGACCTGCGTCAACGACAGCTCGGGCAGGGTGATCGGCGGCAGGCCGGTCGGGATGCCGCCGAAGGCGGTGCCGATGGTCGCGACCCCCGGCGGGTCGAAGGCGACGTGCACCAGGGTGGCGATGATCATCGCGACCAGCGGGCCGGGGATTTTCGACAAGCCCCAGATACGCGGCGAATAGATCACCAGCAGGAGGCTCAGCACCGCCAGCGCGGCGGTCGGCCCATGCGCTTTGGGCAACACCTGCAGTGTGTGCCACACCTTGTCGTGGAAATGCTCGCCGGCGACCTTGGGCAGGCCGAGGAAGTCGCCCCACTGGCCGACGAAGATGATGACGGCGATGCCGGCGGTGAAGCCGACGATCACCGGCGCGGGGATGAACTTGATCACGCTGCCCATGCGCGCCAGTCCCATCAGCAGCAGGATGATGCCGGCCATGAGGGTGGCGAGCTGCAGGCCGGCGATGCCGTACTTCGCGGTGATGACCGAGAGGATCGCGATGAAGGCACCGGTCGGGCCGGCGATCTGTACCCGGCTGCCGCCCAGGAGCGAGACCAGGCCGCCGGCGAAGATCGCCGTGTAGATGCCCTGTTCGGGCCGCGCGCCCGAAGCGATGGCGAAGGCCATGGCGAGCGGCAGCGCCACCACGCCGACGACCACCCCGGCCGCGAGGTTCGGCAGCCACTGGCTGCGTGCGAACAGGCCGGCGCGGTGGGCTTCGAGCAGGGCGATCATGCGGGCTTTCCTTTCGGGCGATCACACGGGTTGACACGCAATGCGCATCGTATGAGCATATTATTATCATGTCATTGTAATTTAGCAATCGCTTATGGAAATCAAGACCGCCCGCCTGACCGTGCTGCTCGACCCGGCCAAGAAAGCCGCCCTCGAGCGGCTGTGCGCGCAGCAGGACGTCACCCCCTCGCAGGTGGTGCGGCGGCTGATCCGCGAATACCTCGAATCGCACGGCGTCGAATGGCAGCCGAGCGGCGCACGCACGGGGGCCGTTGGGCGCAAGGCCCGTTGAGGGTTGTCAAAAAAGGGGCGGCCGGGGCCGGCCGCGGACAGGCTTACAGGCGGACTTCGACTTCGCGCTTGCTCGCCATGGTTTCGATGGCGCGCTCGAGATCGATCTGCGCGGGATTCTGGTTATCCGCGCCGCCCAGACGTTCGATCAGTTCGTCCTGTTCGAGGATTTCGCGCCGGCCGTCGGCATGCTGCAGGTAGGCGGCCCAGGGCACGAACTTGGTCAGCGGGAAGTGCTCGCCGGGGTTGGGCGAGATGTCGATGTTGACGCCGGCGAGGAACACCAGGTTGCGTCCGTTCATCGCCGACGACTGCACCAGACTGCGGAAGGTGCGGTCGAACTCGACCATGGTGTTGGCGCACGCCGCCGTCAGCAGCGGATGCTTGGACGTGAGGATCCACGGCATCGGCGCCAGCAGGTTGTTCTCCAGCTGGTCCTGCAGCGGATCGAGGTAGCCGCCCTTGTGGCGGAAGTAGAAATCCTCGGCCGCGAGCTGGCTGCCGATCGCCACGCTGCCGCTCTGCGGCCAGCTGTCGACGCCTAGCCGGGCGATGAGGTGGCTGGAGGCGGCGAAGATGTGGCCCGTGCTGCGGGTGGACAGCGGCGGCGGCAGTTCCTCGCCGACCGCGCCCTGCACCAGGTTCTCGAATATGAGGAACAGGCCCTGCGCGCGCGGGCTGGCGATGAGCTGATAGTCGACCAGCACCGCAAGCTGTCCTTCGTGACGCAGCAGCCGGACGTTCTCGCAGGCGTAGGCGTGCTCGGTCTTGTACCACTCGATGATGCGGCCGATCTTGCCGCAGCTGCAACTGAGATGCTCGTGCTCGGACTGCAGGCGACGGTAGACGCCGAATTCGCCGGTATCAGGGTCGTAGCCGACATGGCTCGCCTGCAGCAGCAGCAGGTCCTTGCCGTGATCGGCGTGCGGGCCGTGGCGGTCGACCGAGACGATGCCGCCGACGCGGCCGTGGTTGAACGGGAAGGCGCCGAAATGCTTGGCGATCAGGATGATGGGGAAACCCTGGCTCTCGTCCGAGCAGAACGCGCGCGAAGGCATGATCTTGCCCGGCGTGAAGCCCAGCGACAGGCACCAGTTGTAGAGTTTGGGGACGAAGCTGTTGTAGCACAGCATGCGGCCGTCGAGGCGAAAACTGTGGAGGGCGCTGGCGATGCTTGCGCGGTGGGAAAACATGAGGGGGCGGCGTGGTGGAAAAGGACTTGTTGTTATAATAACAAGCTTTTTACAACCGTTTGACAGGATGTTGCCGGCGCCTTCCGGCTCAGTGTATCCATGAACCCCAAGCTCACCCGTTTCCTGCCGTTCCTGCGCTGGTTCCCCTTGAAGGGCGACGACGTCAAGATCAACTTCCTTGCCGGCCTGACCGTCGCGCTGGTGCTGATTCCGCAGTCGATGGCCTACGCGCAGCTGGCGGGCCTGCCGGCTTATTATGGCCTGTACGCGGCCTTCCTGCCGGTGGCGGTGGCGGCGATGTGGGGGTCGTCGAACCAGCTCGCGACCGGTCCGGTCGCCGTGGTGTCGCTGCTGACGGCGTCGTCGATCGCCACCCTGGCGGCGCCCGGCAGCGACGATTTCATCGCGCTGGCGATCATGCTGACCTTCCTCGTCGCGCTGATCCAGCTGGCGCTCGGCCTGTTCAAGCTCGGCGTCGTCGTCAACTTCCTGTCGCATCCGGTGATCGTCGGCTTCACCAATGCCGCAGCGATCATCATCGCGCTGTCGCAGGTGTCGAAGATCCTCGGTGTGTCGATGCCGCGCAGCGAATCCTTCATCCAGGACATCGCCGGCGTGTTCCGCCAGGTCGGCGACGTGCACTGGCCGACCTTCGCCATGGGCGTGGGCGCCATGCTGCTGATGTGGGCGATGAAGAAGTACGTGCCCAAGTGGCCGGGCGTCCTGGTGGCCGTGGTGCTGACGACGCTGATTTCCTGGGCGGTGGGCTTCGAGCGCAACGCCAGCGGCACGCTGCAGCACATCGCCGATCCCGAGTTGCGCACCCAGGTCGAGCGCGTGCTGTCGGCCAACGCCGAAGTCGATCGCCTGAACGCGGACATCGCCACGAAGAACGAGGCGCTGGCTGCGGCGGTCAAGGCCGAAGGCGAGGACAGCGTCGCCGCCGTCAACCTCGAAGCGGAAGTGTCGCTCGCCCGGCTTGCCCTGCGTCACGCCGAGGAGGTGGCGGCGAACGAACGCAAGAGTCTGCGCAAGATTCCGGTGGTGCGCCAGATCGACGAAGCGGGCGAGACCCTCGCGGTGTACCCGGCCGCGAAGGTGCCCGCGGGCCTCAAGCTCGATTCCGCCGACTATCGCATCCGCAAGGTCGACGGCAAGGGCTTCAAGCTGGTCGGCGGCGGCGAAGTCGTCGGCAGCATTCCCGAGGGCCTGCCGCAGATCAGCCTGCCCACGCTGGACATGAGCAAGCTGGGCGCGCTGTTCTCCGCGGCACTGGTGATCTCCCTGGTCGGCTTCATGGAGGCGATTTCCATTGCCAAGGCGATGGCGGCCAAGACCAAGCAGCGCCTCGACCCCAACCAGGAACTCATCGGCCAGGGCCTGGGCAACCTCGCCGGCAGCTTCTCCATGGCGTATCCGACCTCGGGCTCGTTTTCGCGTTCGGCGGTGAACATGAACATGAAGGCGACCTCCGGCCTGTCCTCGGTATTCACTGCACTGATCGTGCTGGTCGCGTTGCTGTTCCTGACGCCGCTGCTGTATCACCTCCCGCAGGCGGTGCTTGCCGCGATCATCATCATGGCGGTCGGCGGCCTGGTGAACATCGAGGGCATCAAGCACGCCTGGAAGGCGCACAAACACGACGGCGCCGCGGCCATCGTCACCTTCTTCGCGACCATCTTCTTCGCGCCCCATCTCGACAACGGCATCCTGGTCGGTGCCGGACTGGCGATCGTGCTGTTCCTGCTGCGGTCGATGAAACCTCGCGTCGCGCTGCTCGGCCGCTACAGCGACGGCACCCTGCGCGACATCAAGGTCAACCCGGATCTGCCGACCAGCGAGCACATCATGGCGATGCGCTACGACGGTTCGCTCTACTTCGCCAACGTGTCCTACTTCGAGGACACCGTGCTCGAAGCGCTGGCCTCAAGGCCCAATGCCAAATACGTGCTGATCGTCGGCGACGGCATCAACCAGATGGACGCGTCCGGCGAGGAAGTCGTACACCACCTGGTCGAGCGCCTGCGCGAGAACGGCGTCACTCTGGTCTTCTCTGGCTTGAAGAAGCAGGTGCTCGACTGCATGCGCCACACCCACCTGATCGAGGCGGTCGGCGAGGAAAACATCTTCGCGACCGAAGACCAGGCGATCGCCTCGATCTACGAACGCCTCGGCGACGCGGCGCGCGACGATCTCTTCTGCGCGGTGAAGCCGGCCGCTGCGTAAGCGCGTCGCGAGAAAGGCGAGCATGGAAATCAACTCCATCACCAAGAAGCTGCTGTTCAACACCGTACGGGTCGATACCGTGCTGGAGGACGGCAGCGAGGGGTCCGGCACCGCCTTCGTGGTGAGCCACTCGCACCCGCGCGGCACCACCACCTTCATCGTCACCAACCGCCATCTGGTCGACGGCGTGCGCCGCGGCGGCCTGGTGTTCACGCAGAAGCGCAACGGCCAGCCGGTGTTCGGCCAGCGCTTCCAACTCAACATCGAGGACTTCCCGCACGCCTGGTTCATGCATCCCGATCCCGAGGTCGACCTCGCGATCATTCCCATGCGTCCGCTCGAGCAGGCGGCGCGCGACCAGGGCGTCGAGCTCTACTACCACGCGATCGACAGCCGCCTCGCGCCGGACGCCGCCACGCTGCGTGCGCTCGACGCGCTGGAGGAAGTGCTGTTCGTCGGTTACCCGAGCGGGGTGTGGGACCAGACCAACCTGATGCCCATCCTGCGTCGCGGCACCACGGCGACGCCGATGGCGCTCGATTTCGAAGGGCGCAAGGAATTCCTCATCGACGCCGCGGTGTACCCCGGCTCGAGCGGCAGTCCGGTGTTCGTCTACCAGCCCGACGCAATGCGGCCGAACCAGGGCGGCGGCAAGAAATTCCTGTTCGCCGGCGTCGTTGCCGCAGTGTTCTTCCGCGAGGAAGCCAACCACCTGGTGCCGGCGCCGGTGCCGGCCAACAACCACGGCATGGTGATGGGCTCGGAAATGATCGATCTGGGCCTCATCATCAAGGCCGAGGCCGTGCTCGAAGTGATCAACGCCTATCTCGGCAAGTGGATCGAGTGAACGCAGCTGCCTGACCGACGGGAACCGCCATGTACGACAACAAGAAGACTTATCCGGGATTCCACCAGGACACCCACGGCATGACCATGCTCGGCCGGATCGTGCTCGACGCCTGGCTGTTCGGGCTTATCCCCGAAACCGAGGACTGCGCCGGCTGGGACCTGCAGCGCATGCAGAAGCTGATGGGCGAGGTCGAGCGCGAATGGGACAAGTACGGCAACCTGCCGAGCTTCCTGCCGGACGAACTGCGCCAGCGCCACACCGAACTCTACGAGATGGCGACCCAGCGCGCGAAGACGCGCGGCTGGGATCCCGAACTCGACGAGGACGAGTGACGCGCCGCCCTGTGCGGGCGGCAGCCATCACGCCGGCGCGCGGTCGTAGCGCGCGGCCAGCGCCTGCAAGGCCATGTCCTTGCTCGGGAAAATGTTCTCGCGACCCAGCGCCTCGTCCAGCCCCGCGCGCGTCAGCGCTTCCCTGACCGGTTTCTTCAGCCCCGACAGCATCAGCGTGACCCCGGCGCGCTGCAGGTCGGCCGCGAGCGCACGCAGCTTTTCCTCGCCGGTGGCGTCGATCTGGTTGATGCCGTTGCCGATCACCAGCACCGCCTTCGCCTGCGGGAACTGGCTGATCGCCTTCATCACCGCCTGTTCGAAGAAGGCCGAATTGATGAACACCAGCGAGGCGTCGAAGCGCAGCGCTACATAGTGTTCGCTGATCGGCGGCAGGTCGTGGCTGGCGGCGCCGGCGAGCGTGCCGTCCCTGGTTTTCCCCAGCACTTCGCTGCGCGGCTGCATCACACCGTGCAGGAACAGGAGGATGGTCAACACCACGCCGACCAGCACGCCGTTCGCGAGCTGCGGCGCCATGACGAGCGTGGCGAGGAAGGTCAGTCCGCCGACGACGCCGTCGCTCTTGCGCACGTTCCAGGCATGGCGCAGCGTCTTGAAGTCGAGCAGTCCGAACACCGCGCTCATGACGATGGCGGCGAGCACCGGCTGCGGCAGGTGGTAGAAATACTGCGTGAGGAACAGCATCACGATGACGACGCCGATCGCGCTGATGATCGCGTAGAGGCCCGTGCGCGCGCCGGATTTCGCCGCCACCGCCGAGCGCGAGAACGACCCCGACACCGTGTAGGACTGGAAGAAGCTGCCGACGATGTTGGCCAGGCCCTGGCCGATCAGCTCCTGGTTGGGGTCGAGCTTTTCGCGGCTCTTGGCGGCGAGCGCGCGGGAGATCGAGGTCGCTTCCATGAAGCCGATCAGCGCCATGATGAAGGCCGTGCCCAAGAGGCCGGTCATCACGCCCAGGTCCATCGACGGGATCGTGAAGCTGGGCAGGCCGGCGGGGATGTTGCCGACGACCTGGCCGCCGCCCGACAGGCGGAACTGCCCGTCCTTGATGCCGACAAAGCGCCAGGGCGTCGCGCCCAAACCGGATTCACGCGTGGCCTGATAGCGCACCACGCCGTCTGCGCCCGTGACGGGTTCGAGCGCGTAGCGGAACACGGCGACCCGCTGGCCGTAGAGCTGCTTTTTCAGGCTCTGCTCCTCGCCCAGCAGGCGCAATTCCTCCGCTTCCAGCGAGTAGTCGTGTGCGTCGGTCTTGGCCAGCGTGGCGATGCGCTTGCGCACCTCGCCCTGGGCGGTCTTGTTGCGCGTGAGCGCCGCTTCGAGTTCGGCGAATTGCGCGTAAGCTGCGCGCGCGTCGGCATCGACGATCTGCTCAGGCGCGACCAGCGCCGTCTTCTCGAAACCGACGGCTGCGCTGATCACGGTGCCGAGCACGACGACCGCGAGCACGCCCGGCAGCTTGGGCAGCCATTTCTTCAGGAGCGACATCACGACCAGCGTGCCGACGCCGAAGGCGATGGTCGGCCAGTGCGCCAGCGGCAACTGCATCGCCACATGCCAGAGATCGCGCAGGAACATGTCCGAGCGCGGCATCGGCACGTTGATGAAGGTGTTGAGCAGCGACAGGCCGATGATCAGCGCCGCGGCGTTGGTGAAGCCATTGATCACCGGGTGCGAGGCGAGGTTGATCAGGACCCCCATGCGGAACCCGCCGAGGGCGAGGCGCAGTACGCCGACCATCAGCGCGAGCGTCATCGACAGTGCGATGAATTCGTCGGTGCCGCGGCTCGCCAGCGGTTCGATCGCGGCGGCCGACATCAGCGAGAGCAGCGCGACGGGGCCGGTGTGCAGGAAACGCGAGGCGCCCCACATGGAGGCGATCATCACCGGCAGGAAGGCGGCGTACAGGCCGTAGACCACCGGCAGGCCGGCGAGCGTCGCGTAGGCCATCGATTGCGGGATCAGGATCAGCGAAACCGTGATGCCGGCGACGAGGTCGCCGCGCAGGGACTCGCCCTGCAGCGGGAACCAGCGCAGAAAAGGGAAGAAGCGATTCAGCATGACGAGGCAGTCGTGGAAATGAAAATATCCCCATGCTTCGCGCATGGGGCGGGAGCGGCGCGCCCCGGATTATAGGCGCGCCCCGTGGGCGGCAGGCTCAGGCGACGCGTTCGCGCGCAGGGCTCGCCTCTAGGGGGGCGGTTTGCGCCGCGGCCTCGCCGCTGGCGACCATGACCACCGGCACCGGGATGGCGTCCTGGCGCACCGTGCCCTTCAGCAGGCCGCGTCCGAGATAGCCGGATTCGTTGCAGATGAGGAAGGCCACGTCCGGCCGCTTGCGCAGCGCGTGGATCAGCGAGGCCGGAGGCTCGCCGGTGAGCACGGCCACGCGCGGCTGGAGGCCGGCCGCGTCGAGCGTCGCCTGGAAAGGCGCCAGCAGGGCCCGCGCCTCGAGCTCGGACTGGAAGGTCAGCACAGTCAAGCCGTGCTTGAGGCGGACGCAGGTCTGCACCACGTACTGCATGACGTCGGCCGGCAGTTCGCTGCCGAGGTAGAGCCCGACCTGCGGCAGGTGGGCAGCAGGCGCCGGAGCCTGGGCGGCAGACGCCGCGGTCGCGGCGCTGCCGGCCATGACGCGCGATTTCTGGCGGCGGTTGAGGTTTTCGCCGACATTGGCAAAGGCGAGGGCATCGAGCATGCGCTTGATTTCGTGGGTCAGTTTCATCGGACACTCCTGTTCGGATTCGGGATGTCTGACTCTTAGCAGGCGGCGTGCCAGTTTTATAAATGATTGAAAATAAAAGATCTTGTGAGTGGCTTCTGCCATGACGTCGGGCCCGGGTGTTGCACGGTGTAGCAGGGGGTGTTGCAAGCGTTGTACTATGCAACACCTGTCAGCCGGGGCCGACCCATGCCCAGTCTCCGCAACAAAATCCTGCGCACCTACGGGTTTTCCAAGCTCGTCATGCTGGGCTTCGCCGTGGTCGTGTTCGTCGACCTCCACTACCTCAATCGCCAGATCGAGGCCGGTCAGGCCGTCACCGATTTCCGCGAGGCCAGCCTGGAAATGCGGCGCGACGAGAAGAACCTGTTTCTCTACCGCGACTACGCCAGTCTCGACCAGTTGCTGATCCAGATCGACGCCACCCGGCAGGCCCTCGGCGAAGGCCGCGAAATCTTTGTCGCGATCGGCGGCGAGGCGCCGCTGCGCCGCATCGAACAGTTGCTGCAGCGCTACCGCGCCGAACTCGAGCGCTATCCCTTCCTCAGCCAGAATGAGCAGGCGGCGGCGCGGCGGACGATCCGCGACCTCGGCCACGACCTGAGCGAGGCGTCCGGCGAACTGTCGCGCGGCGAGCGCCAGTTGCTGGCCGAAGCGACGCAGCGAGCCGGCGTCCTGCTGATGCTGGCGTTCGCCGGCGTCGTGGTGCTGGGGTTGGCCGGCGGCCTGTTTCTCGTGCACCGGGTGGTGCGTCCCCTGCGCGAGCTCGAAGCGGGTCTGCACGCGATCGACGAAGGGCGCGCGCGGACCCTGCCGATGCCTGCCGGCGACCAGGAGATCCGCTCCTTCGTCACCGCCTTCAATGCCATGCTGAAGCACATGCGCCAGCAGCAGGACCAGGCCCGCCGCAACGAGAAAGCGGCGGCGCTCGGCGTGCTGGTGTCGGGCGTGGCGCACGAGCTCAACAACCCGCTCTCGAACATCTCGACCTCCGCCCAGCTGCTGCTGGAGGAGGGCGAGGCGGGCGATGCCGAAATGAAGCGCCTGTGGCTGACGCAGATCGACAGCGAAACGGAGCGCGCGCGGCGCATCGTGCGGCGGCTCCTCGACAGCGTGCGCCAGCCCAAGCTGCATCGGCAGCGCCTGCCGCTCGCCGATCTCGTGCAGTCGTCGCTGGGGCTGGTGAACCGGCAACTGCCCGTCGGCGTCCAGGTGTGCGTGGGGACGATGGCCGATCTCGAGATCGAGGTCGACCGCGAGCGCCTGCACCAGGTGTTCATCAACCTCATCAAGAACGCCGCCGACGCCGGCGCGCGTCACGTCACGGTGAGCGCCGCGCCGCAGGCCTGGGAGGCGGAGCTCGGCGAAGGGGCCCTGCTGGTCGGCGACCCGGCGATGGTCGCCGAATCCACCCCGGCCGTCCGCATCACCGTCGAGGACGATGGCCCGGGCATTCCGGACGCTCTGCGCGAGCACATCTTCGATCCCTTCTTCACCACGCGCAGCGGCGGCGAAGGCACCGGCCTCGGTCTCTATCTCGTCGAGGAAATCGTCAGCGAGCATCAGGGTTGCATCGTGCTCGACGCCGCCGCGGGCGGCGGCACGCGTTTCTCGATCTGGCTGCCCGGGCCCAAGGACAAGACGCCATGAGCACTATCCGCATCCTGCTGATCGACGACGAAGCGATCGCGCTGACCAACCTCAGCCATGTCTTGCAGCGCGAGGGCTACGCGGTCACCGCGTGCAAGGACGGCGAATCCGGCCTCGCCGAATTGAAGAAGGCCGACTTCGACCTCGTGCTGACCGACCTCAAGATGCCGGGCATCGACGGCATGGAGGTGCTGCGGGCGGTGCGCGCCCGTCACCCCGACGTGCCGGTAATCATGATCACCGGTCACGCCTCGCTCGATTCGGCGGTCGAGGCGATGAAGGCGGGCGCCTACCATTATCTCGCCAAGCCTTTCCGCCTCGCCGAGGCGCGCGAAGTCGTGCGCGCGGCGCTCGAACTGCGCCGGGTCAAGCGCGAGAACCAGGACCTCAGGCTGCGTATCGAGCAGCTGCAGAACCCGCACACGCTCATCACCCAGGACCTCGGCATGCAGCGCCTGCTGGAGACCGCGCGGCAGATCGCCACCAGCGACAGCAGCGTCGTCATCCACGGCGAATCGGGCACCGGCAAGGAACTGCTCGCGCGCTACATCCACCAGAACAGCCGCCGCGCCCAGGGGCCCTTCGTCGCCTTCAACTGCGGCGCGCTCTCGGAGGAGCTGGCGGCGAGCGAACTGTTCGGCTACGAGAAGGGCGCGTTCACCGGCGCGCAGATGCGCAAGATCGGGCTGTTCGAGGCGGCCAACGGCGGCACGCTCTTTCTCGACGAAGTCGCCGAACTGCCGATGTCGGTGCAGATCAAGCTCTTGCGCGTGCTGCAGGAGCGCGAAGTCCTGCGCGTCGGCGCCGTCGAGCCGGCGAAGATCGACGTGCGCGTGCTGGCGGCGAGCAACCGCGACCTGCGCGAGGCGGTCGAGGCCGGCCATCTGCGCAACGACCTGTATTTCCGCCTCAATGTGGTGACGCTCTCGCTGCCGCCGCTGCGCGAACGGCGCGACGACATTCCCCTGCTTGCCTATTTCCTGCTGCGCAAGTTCGCGGTGACCATGGACCGCCCGGTCGAGGAGATCGCGCCGGAAGCCATGCAGCGCCTGGTCGAGTACGACTATCCGGGCAACGTGCGCGAACTGTCGAATTTCATCGAACGCGGCGTGGCGCTGGCGCAGGGCAACGTGCTCGGCGTCGAGCACCTGCCGCAACATCTCGGCAAGCTCACCGTGCGCGTGTTCGCGCCGGAAATGGCGGCCGCGCCGGCGACGCTCGAGGCGCAGGAAAAGGCCCATATCCTGCATGCGCTCAAGCTCGCGGGTGGCAACCGCAGCGAGGCGGCGCGCATGCTCGGCATCGACCGGGTATCGCTGTGGCGCAAGCTCAAAAAATTCGGCGTGAATGACTGATAATGGCGGCCTCTCGCTCAGGATTCCACGCATGACCCTGCCGCTTCATCCTTCCCCGGAATTTGTGTTCGATACCCACCTCGAGCATTTCGACCGCGACGTCATCGAAGCGTCGCATACGCAGCCCATCCTGGTCGATTTCTGGGCCGACTGGTGCCCGCCGTGCCGCGCGCTCACGCCCGTGCTCGAACGCGTCATCGCACAACTCGACGGCAAGCTGCGCATGGCCAAGGTCGAGGTCGACGAGGGCGCCAACATGAAGCTCGCCGGGCGTTACGGCCTGCGCGGTTTTCCGACCGTGCTGCTGTTCGTCAAGGGCGAGATCGTCGGGCGTTTTTCCAGCGCCAAGCCCGAGCACTGGGTGCGCGAGTTCATTGCCGAACACGCCGATATTGAATAAGCCTGTCTGGGTGCTCGACACCAACGTCGTGCTCGATTGCCTGCACTTCGCCGACCCGGCGGCGCGGCCGATCGTGCAGGCGCTGGAGGCGGGGCGCATCGAATGCCGGGTGACATCCGCGATGCTGGACGAGCTTCACCGGGTGTTGGGGTACCCGGCTCTGCGGATCGATGCTGCGACGCAGGCAACGATCGAGGCGCGCTACCGCGTGCTCGCCCAGTGCGTCGAGGCCGCACGTGACGCGACGCTGCCGCGCTGCCGCGACGCCGACGACCAGAAGTTCCTCGAGCTGGCGGCGGCGGGTGCGGCAGTGCTGGTCAGCAAGGACCGGGCGCTGCTCAAGCTCGCGCGTCGGCGCGGTTTGGGATTCCGCATCCTGTCGCCGGCGCAGGCCGCGGCTGTCCTGGCCGATGCAGCGCCTACGCCGGCGTCCGCGCGAACAGCTTCAGCCGCGCCGCCTCGCTGATCGCGACCACCGCCGGGTGGCGCAGGCGCCGCTCCACCGAAATCGCAAAAAAGCGTTCGCGCACTTCCTGGGTTTCGCCCAGCAGCGTCAGGCCCGGCGGCAGGGCCGCCGCCACTTCGCGCGTCATCGGCACCGGGAATACGCCGGCGCCCGCGCTGCCGAAGGCGTGCATCAGCGCGCTGTCGTCGAAGTCGCCGACCACCGCCGGCGCTACGTCCTGGCGTTCCAGCCAGCGCACCAGGGGCCCGCGCAGCGCGCTTTCCGCACCCGGCAGCAGCAGGGGCGCTTCATGCAGGCAGCGCGGAAAGGGCCCGGACAGGCGAGCGGCCAGCGTCGCGGCGGCGAAAAAGCCGATGCCGCATTCGCCCAGCGGGTGGCTGTAGCCGCGCACGTCGGTATTGGGCGGCAGCGGCCGGTCGGCCAGCACCATGTCGAGGCGATGGATCGCCAGATCGGCGACCAGACGCTCCAGGCGATTTTCCGTGCAGACCAGGCGCACCGGTTCGTCGAGCGCGAGGCCGGGCGCAAGCAGCTGGTGGGCGATGCTTTTCGGTACCGCGTCGGCGACGCCGACCCGGAACGGCGTCATCCGCGCCGCCGGCGCCGCGGTCAGCGCCTGTTGCAACTCCGCCCCGATCTGGAAGATTTCCTCGGCGTAGGCCAAGGCCGTCCTGCCGGCGGCGGTCAGTTCGAGCCGACGACCCTTGCGCTGGAACAAGGCCACGCCCAAACGCTCCTCGAAGACGCGGATCTGTCCCGACAGCGTCTGCGGCGTCAGGTGGAGCTTCTCGGCGGCGCGCTGCACGGTGCCGGCCTTGGCAACGGCCAGGAAATACTGCAGGTGCTTGTAGTTCAGCATGGATGGCTCGATAAAAACGAACAAATATTGTATGAAATTCGAATTTTATTGGTAATTGATTTGGAGTAGCCTGCCCCGGTTTGAATCGGAGGCAATCGCCATGCAAAGGTATTTCCGGTCTCGGGGTCTGCGTCGTCCGGAAGGACGGGCGGCAGGCACGCCATGAAGCGCGTCGAGCAGGGGCTCGAGCGTTTCATTTTCGGCAGCCGCTGGCTGCTGGCGCCGTTCTATGTCGGGCTGGTGGCGGCGATCGCGCTGCTGCTGTGGAAATTCGTGAAGGAGTTCGCCGGCCTGTTGCCCGTCCTCGTGAACGGCGACAGCGGCGACGTCATGGTGGGCGTGCTCACCCTGGTCGACGTCGCGCTCGTCGCCAATCTGCTCCTGATCATCGTCTTTGCCGGCTACGAGAACTTCGTGTCCAAGATCGACACCGGCGATCACGAGGACCGCCCCGAGTGGATGGGGCATGTCAGTTTTTCCGACCTGAAGATCAAGCTGATCGGCTCGATCGTCGCGATCTCGGGGATCGAATTGCTCAAGGCCTTTGTCAATGTCGAGTCCTATACCAACGAACAGCTGGCCTGGAAGGTCGGCCTGCATATGACCTTCGTGGTGTCGGGCGTGCTGTTCGCGCTGATGGACAAGATGAGTGCCAAAAGTCACTGACTGCGGAGGGACGCATGAAACAGGCGGCTTTAATTTATACGTTGAGGCATTTCGCGCCGCGGCTGCTGGCCGTGCGCAAGCGAACCTGGCTGCTGCTGGCGCTGGGTGCGGCGGCCGTGACGGGCCTGCTGGCGTGGGCGGCAATCGCACTCCTGAGCTGGGCGTGGGGGCAGGCGACGGGCGTGGCCGACACCGGGCGGCAGGCGGCTGGAAGCGTGCTCGAACGCGTCGAGCAGGCCGTACCCGGCGTCGCCGAGGTGCTGGAACCCTGGATCGGCGGCGCGGGCAAGCCGGCCGACGCCACGCAGCCGTCCGGCCAGGAGGTCTCCGGCGTCGATCCGGCAGGGCTGGTGCGCCACGCGGGGCTGGTGCGCACGTATTATGCGAACGATGCCGGTCGCGTGGAGGTCCGTTACACGGGGTCGAGCGACATGCAGGCGGCGTTGCGGCACTATGTCGGCCAGCTTGAAAACGCGGGTTACCGGCACGATATCGTTCTCGCCACGCCGGCGGCCGAGCGTCATCGCTTCAGCAAGGAAGGTGTCTTGCGCGAACTGGAGATTCGGCGCGCGGATGGCGCTGACCGCTTTGAATTGGTGATTGTCGAGCAGGCTCACTGATTTTTTAGGAGTATCAAACACTGCTGTCCGGTTAAATGAAGGGCCGAATCTCTGAAAGCCATGACTGATAAGGATTTCCAAGCGACGAAGGGCGGTGTCGATTTGAACAACGATTGCCAATTCGGGCAGTCTTCTG
>JBGFSF010000020.1:0-36992 GCA_041694715.1 Pseudomonadota bacterium
ATGCGGGTGGCGGCGGGCTGCGCGGGCGGCGCATAGCCGCGCGCGCCGGCGCCGCGGGTGACGATGAGCTTGGCGACCCCTGCGCCGTCCGCTGCGACGCGTGCGACCTCGCCGCGCAGCAGCGCTTCGTCGGGGCAGGCGAGCCCCAGGGCCGCGCAATCGGCGGCGAGCCTGGCGTAATGGTCCGTCCACCAGACCGGGTCGCCGTCTTCGATCTTCAAGGTGCGGAACACGCCGTCCCCATAGGCAAGGCCGCGGTCGCGCGCGTCCACCTGGTCGGAAGGCAGGCCATCGACGAGGATCATGGTTCGAGCGCGCGTAGAAGTCCGCGCGCCTTGGCGCGGGTTTCGTCGAGTTCGCGCGCGGCGACGGAGTCGGCGACGATGCCGGCGCCGGCGCGGAAGCTCAGCTGCGCGCCGCGCAGCAGGAAGCTGCGGATGAGGATGTTGAAGTCGAAGCTGCCGTCGCGGTTGATGTAGCCGACGCTGCCGGTGTAGCAGCGGCGCGGCGCCTGCTCGAGTTCATGGATGATCTGCATCGTCCGCACCTTGGGGCAGCCGGTGATGGTGCCGCCGGGAAACACCGCGCGCAGCACGTCGGCCACGCGCAGGCCGGCGCGCAGGCGGCCGCGCACCGTCGACTCGATGTGGTGCACGTGGCGGTAGCTGGCGATGTCCATCAGCGCGGCGACTTCGACGCTGCCCGGCTCGCACACGCGGCCGAGGTCATTGCGCTCGAGGTCGACCAGCATCACGTGCTCGGCACGCTCCTTGGGATGCGCTTCGAGCCGCGCGCGCAGCGCCGCGTCCTCGGCGGGGTCGTCGCTGCGCGGATGGGTGCCGGCGATCGGCCGGGTTTCCAGCACGCCGTCGGCGCCGAGCCGCACCAGGCGCTCCGGCGACGAGCTCACGATCGCCCAGTCGTCCAGTTGCAGCAGCGCGGAAAACGGCGCGGGGTTCCTGCCCATCAGGCGCGCGAACAGGGCCGCCGGCGCGACGGGCGCTTCGAACACCGCCTGCCAGGCGCGCGAAAGATTCACCTGGAACACGTCGCCGGCGCGGATGTAGTCCTGGATGCGCGCCACGCCGGCGAGGAAGCGTTCGGGGGCCTCCTCGTGCAGCGCAGCCAGCGCGGGCAGGTCGACGGGCGCCGGCCGCGCCTGCGCCAGATCCTGCTGCATGCGGTCGAGCAGGTCGGCGTGGCCGGGTTCGGCCACAAGCACGCAGCGCGCGCGGGCGCGATCGATGAGGATGGCCGCAGGCATGCGCGCGAGCCAGGCGAGCGGAAAATCCGGATCGGCCGCCCTGCCCGCGCTGGGTTCGAACAGCCCGCCGAGTTCGTAGGCGAACGCGCCCACCCAGCCGCCGACAAAGGGCAGCGCGTGCGCGGCGGGCATTGCTGCGGGCCGCGCCTGCATCGCCGGATGCGCCTGCAGGGCGGCCAGCCCGTCGGCCGCGGAGAAGCGCGCGATCTCGCGGGGAAAGGCGAACAGGATGTCCCAGCCCGTGTCGCCGTTGCTGAGGAAGAGGCCGGGGTAGCGCTCGGGATGCGCCGCCTGCAGCCCGACCAGGTCGGGCCATGGCGTGCCATTCGGCAGCGGCCATTCCCGGGTGTCGGGCGCAGGGACGGACGGGGAGGCGATGGCGGAATCCACCGCGCGGGTCAGACGCGCTTGAAGACCAGCGAGCCGTTGGTTCCGCCGAATCCGAAGTTGTTCTTGAGTGCGGCGTCGATCCTGAGCTCGCGCGCGGTGTTCGCGCAGTAGTCGAGATCGCACTCCGGATCCTGGTTGAAGATGTTGATGGTCGGCGGCGACACCTGGTGATGCACGGCGAGCACCGTGAACACCGACTCGACGCCGCCGGCGCCGCCCAGCAGGTGGCCGGTCATCGACTTGGTCGAGTTGACCACCGCCTTGTAGGCGGCGTCGCCCAGCGCGAGTTTGATGGCGTCGGTCTCGTTCTTGTCACCGAGCGGCGTCGAGGTGCCGTGGGCGTTGATGTAATGGATCTGGTCGGCGTTCACGCCGGCGTCGCGCAGCGCGTTCAGCATCGAGCGCTTGGGACCGTCGGTGGAAGGCGCCGTCATGTGGTAGGCGTCGCCGCTCATGCCGAAACCGGCCAGCTCGCAGTAGATCTTGGCGCCGCGGGCCTTGGCGTGCTCGTATTCCTCGAGCACCAGCACGCCCGCGCCCTCGCCCAGCACGAAGCCGTCGCGGTCCTTGTCCCACGGGCGACTGGCCGTGGCGGGGTCGTCGTTGCGGGTGGACAGCGCGCGCGCAGCGGCGAAGCCGCCGACGCCAAGCGGCGACACCGCGCACTCGGCGCCGCCGGCGACCATCATGTCGGCGTCGCCATGCTCGATCATGCGCGCCGACAGGCCGATGGCATGCAGGCCGGTGGTGCAGGCGGTGACGACGGCGAGGTTCGGCCCCTTGATCCCGTAGAGGATCGACAGGTTGCCGGAGATCATGTTGATGATCGAACCGGGAATGAAGAAGGGGGAAATCTTGCGCGGGCCGGATTCGAGCAGCAGCGAGTGCGTCTCCTCGATCAGCGGCAAACCGCCGATGCCGGAGCCGATGTTGATGCCGATGCGCTCGGCGTTGGCCTCGGTGACCTCGATGCCCGAATCGCGGATCGCCTGGATGCCGGCGGCCATGCCGTACTGGATGAAGGTATCCATGCGGCGGGCTTCCTTCGGGTTGAGGTACTGCTCAACGTCGAAGTTCTTGACCTCGCCGGCCATGTGGGCGGCGAAGGGGGACGGATCGAAGCGGGTGATGCGGGCGATGCCGGTGCGGCCGGCGACCAGGTTATCCCACGCTTCGGGAATGGTGTTGCCGACCGGGGAGACGATCCCCAGGCCGGTCACGACGACTCGACGTTTGGACAACAGACAGTCCTTTGCTTCTGGATGAACGATCAGCTGGAGTGGCTGTTGACGTAGTCGATCGCCTGCTGCACGGTGGTGATCTTCTCGGCTTCCTCGTCGGGAATCTCGCAGCCGAACTCTTCTTCGAGCGCCATCACGAGCTCGACGGTGTCGAGCGAATCAGCGCCCAGGTCGCCGACGAAAGAGGACTCGTTCTTGATGTCCGCTTCGTTCACGCCCAATTGCTCGGCGACGACTTTGATTACACGCTGCTGGTTATCCATTACTGCTCCTCTCTAGAAAAAAGGCTTCAAGCGAATTGAAGCCCGGAAAAACGAAACCCGGCGATTTTACCAAACTTTGGGGGGTGGTCACGCCATGTACATGCCGCCGTTGACGTGCAGCGTGGTGCCCGAGATGTAGCCCGCCGCAGGCGACGCGAGGAACAGCACGGCCTGCGCGATGTCGTCCGCCGAACCCAGCCGGCCGAGTGGAATGTGTGCCAGCAGCGCCTGGCGCTGCGCCTCGGGCAGGGCGCGCGTCATGTCGGTGTCGATGAAGCCCGGTGCTACGCAGTTGACCGTGATGTTGCGGCTGCCGACCTCGCGCGCGAGCGACTTGGTAAAGCCCATGATGCCGGCCTTGGCGGCGCTGTAGTTGGTCTGTCCGGCGTTGCCCATCGCGCCGACCACCGAGGCGATGGAAATGATGCGGCCCTGGCGCGCCTTCATCATCGCGCGCAGCACGGCGCGCGACAGGCGGAAGACGGACGTCAGGTTGGTCGCCATGATGGCGTCCCACTCCTCGTCCTTCATGCGCATCAGGAGATTGTCGCGGGTGATGCCGGCGTTGTTGACCAGGATGCCGATGCTGCCGAAATCCTTCTCGATCGCGGCGATCACCGCGTCGACTTCGGTGGCGTTGCAGACGTCGAGTTTCAGGCCGGCGCCCTTGATGTTCGCGGCGGCGAGATACTCGCCGATCGCCTGCGCGCCGGTGTCGCTGGTCGCGGTGCCGACCACGGTCGCGCCGGCCCGGCCGAGCGCCAGCGCGATGGCCTGGCCGATGCCGCGGCTGGCACCGGTGACGAGCGCCACCTGTCCTTCGAGATTCGCGCCGTGCGCGGCGAGTTCCTGCACCATGTCGTCTCCTGGGGTTATGCGCTGCGCGCCGCGTTCAGGCTGGCTTCGTCCACCAGCGCCACTGCGGGCAGCGTGTCGTCGATGCGTTTGCAGAGGCCCGCCAGCACCTTGCCGGGGCCGCACTCGATCACGCGCTCGATGCCGGCCGTCTTGAGCGCCTGCACCGTCTCGACCCAGCGCACCGGAGTGTGCAGCTGCCTGGCCAGCGCGGCGCGGATCGCCTCGGGATCGGCGTGGCGCTGCACGTCGGTGTTGTGCAGCACCGGGATCGCGGGCGTCCTGATCGCGACGGTTTCGAGGTGCGCGAAAAGTTTTTCGGCGGCGGGCAGCATCAGCGAAGAGTGCGACGGCACCGACACCGGCAGCGGCAGCGCGCGCTTGGCGCCCTTCTCCTTGGCCAGCGCCATGGCGCGCTCGACCGCCGCCTTGTTGCCGGCGATCACTACCTGGCCGGGTGAATTGAGGTTGACCGCCTCGACCACCTCGCCGGCCGCCGCGTCGGCGCACACCGCGCGCACCGCGTCGTCGTCGAGGCCGAGGATCGCCGCCATCGCCCCCACGCCCTCGGGCACCGCCGCCTGCATCGCTTCGGCGCGGAAACGCACCAGCTTGATCGCGTCGGCGAAATCGAGCGCGCCGGCGGCGACCAGCGCCGCGTATTCGCCGAGGCTGTGGCCGGCGAGCAGGTCCGGCTGCGGACCGCCAGTCGCCTGCCAGATGCGCCAGGTGGCGACGTCGGCTGCGAGCATCGCAGGCTGGGTGTTGACGGTCTGGTTCAGCGCATCGGCCGGGCCGTCGGCGACCAGCGACCACAGGTCCTGGCTCAGCGCGTCGGACGCTTCGGAGAAGGTGAAGCGTACTTCGGGCCGTTCGATCAGCCCCTGCATCATGCCGACGGATTGCGAGCCCTGTCCGGGGAATACGAATGCGAGTTTCATGGTGTGATTGCGCTCAGTACTTCAACAATGCGGAGCCCCAGGTGAAGCCGCCGCCGAAGGCTTCCATCAGCACGGTCTGGCCGCGCCGGATGCGACCGTCGCGCACCGCGACGTCGAAGGCGAGCGGCACCGAGGCGGCCGAGGTGTTGCCGTGGCCGGCCACCGTCGTCACCACGTTGTCCATGCTCATGCCGAGCTTCTTCGCGGTGGCCGAAATGATGCGGATGTTGGCCTGGTGCGGCACCAGCCAGTCGATGTCGGATTTCGCGAGGCCGTTGGCCTCGAGCGTCTCGTCGACGATGCGGTCGAGCGTGTTGACCGCCATCTTGAACACCGCGTTGCCTTCCATGCGCATGACGGCAGGCTCCTTGAGCCCGCTCGACGCGCCGGTGGTGGTGCGCAGCAGCTCCTTGTGGCGGCCGTCGGCGTGGATGTGGGTAGCGAGGATGCCGGGCTCGTCGGACGCGCCGAGCACCACCGCGCCGGCGCCGTCGCCCCACAGGATGCAGTTGCTGCGGTCGTTCCAGTCGGTGATGCGCGACAGCGTCTCGGCGCCGATCACCAGCGCGCGCTTCGCCATGCCGGTCTTGATGAACTGGTCGGCGACCGAGAGCGCGTACACGAAGCCGCTGCACACCGCCTGCAGGTCGAAGGCGGGCTTGCCGTTGGTCATGCCGAGCTTGGACTGCACGATGCAGGCGGTGCTGGGGAACACCAGATCGGGCGTGGTGGTGGCGACCAGCAAGAGGTCGATGTCGTCGATGGCCACCCCGGCCGATTCCAGTGCAGCGCGCGCCGCCTGCGTGGCGAGATCGCTGGTCAGTTCGCCCTCGGCGGCGATATGGCGCTCGCGGATGCCGGTGCGCTCGACGATCCACTGATCGTTCGTGTCGACCAGTTTTTCGAGGTCGGCATTAGTCAGGATGTGCGCGGGCAGATAGCTGCCCGTGCCGAGGATGCGGGAATAGGTCAAGCGGCCACCCGTTGAATGAGCTGGATCTGTTCGGTGATGCGCTTCAGCACGCTGTTGCGTACTTCGTCGGCGGCGGTTTCGATGGCGTGTTCAAAGGCAAGGCGGTCGGCCGAGCCGTGGCTCTTCACCACCACGCCCTTCAGGCCCAGGAGTGTGGCGCCGTTGTAGCGGCGCGGATCAAGGCGGCGGCGGATCGCCGCCAGCACCGGCATCGCGACCAGCCCGGCCAGCCGCGTCAGCCAGTTGCGCTTGAATTCCGCGCGCATGGTGGAGGTGATCATCTTGGCAAGCCCCTCGGACGCCTTCAGCGTGACGTTGCCGACGAAGCCGTCGCACACGACAACATCGGTCGTGCCCTTGAAGATGTCGTTGCCTTCGACGTTGCCGTAGAAATTCAGGTGGCTCGCACGCAGCAGTTCGGCGGCCTGTTTCACCACCTCGTTGCCCTTGATGTCTTCCTCGCCGATGTTGAGCAGGCCGACGCTGGGATGGGGCTTGTGCTCGACCGCAGCGACCAGCATCGCGCCCATGATGCCGAACTGCAGCAGGTGCTCGGCGGTGCAGTCGACGTTGGCGCCGAGATCGAGCACCAGCACGTGGCCGTTGAGCGTGGGCATGACGGTGGCGATCGCCGGGCGGTCGATGCCGGGCAGGGTCTTCAGCACGAAGCGCGCGGTCGCCATCAGCGCCCCGGTGTTGCCGGCCGACACGCAGGCGTCGGCTTCGCCGGACTTGACCAGGTCGATGGCCACGCGCATCGAGGAATCCTTCTTGCCGCGCAAGGCCAGCGCGGGCGCCTCGTCCATCGCCACCACCTGGCTGGCGTGGCGCACGATGAGGCGCGGTCCGGGCTGGGCGCGTCGTGCCTTCAGTTCGGCGGCAATGATGTCCTGCGGCCCGACCAGAATGACGTTCAGATCGGGATGGCGATCAAGACAGCGGAGCGCCGCCGGAACGGTGACATGGGGACCGTGGTCGCCCCCCATGACGTCGATGGCGACAGTGATGTTTCTCATACAGCCGGAAGGCTAGGCTGGACAGGATGCGCCGACAGGCGGCGCACCGGGAGATTATTCGCCCTTGGCCTTGACGACCTTGCGGCCACGGTAGAAGCCGTTGGGGCTGATGTGGTGGCGCAGGTGAGTTTCGCCGGTGGTCGGCTCGACGGCCAGCGGCGGGTTGGTCAGAAAGTCGTGCGAGCGATGCATGCCGCGCTTCGACGGGGACTTCTTGTTCTGTTGGACAGCCATTTCCTAACTCCTAAAAAATTCAACCTCGCCCTAGGCAGGGCATTCGCCGTCCGCGTGCATGGGTGCCAGCGGCAGGCTCAACAACACTTCATCTTCGACCAGTGCGAGCAGGTCCAGCTTGTCGCCCGCCATGATCGCGTCGCAGTCGGGCAACGCATCCAGCCGTTCCAGTTCGTCCTCGTTGCGCGCCAGATGCAGCGTGCGGACGATTTCGATCCGGTGCGCGAGCCCCCCGAGGCAGCGCTGACAGGTCAGCTCCACTTCGCCGCGAATCTCCAGCGCCAGCGCCATGCCGCCCCGCGCATCGGTGCGGCCGGCGACTCGACAGAACAGCTCGCCTTGCGTAAATTCACGAACCAGACGCGGGAACGCCGAAACGTCCGACCGGCTTTCCCAGGTTTGCCCATCACGGCAGAAGCGCCGTGGATCGATCTCAACTGGCTGAAGCATGCCGCGCCCGATCAACGGGGTTCTGGGGCAGCGCACACAGGCTCAACATGACGCACCCGGTTAAACATTAGCCGGCAATAATATGATTTGTCGCCATTTTTGTCAAAGCGAGGCCGGGCGTGATTAAGAAGATCCTGGTGGCCAACCGCGGCGAGATCGCCGTGCGCATCGTGCGGGCCTGCGCCGAGCTCGGCATCAAGTCGGTCGCGATCTATACCGACGCCGACCGCCATGCCCTGCACGTGAAGAAGGCCGACGAGGCCTACCACATCGGCAAGGACCCCATCCTCGGCTATCTGAACGCCCACACGCTGGTCAACCTCGCCGCCGCCTCCGGCTGCGACGCCCTGCATCCCGGCTACGGCTTCCTCTCCGAAAACCCCGATCTGGCGACCATCTGCGCGCGCCGCGGCATCCGCTTCATCGGCCCCTCGCCCGAGGTCATTCGCCGCATGGGCGACAAGATCCAGGCCCGAAACGCCATGATCGCCGCCGGCATTCCGGTCGTGCCCGGGTCCGACCACAACCTGGAAAACGTCGAGGAAGCGCGCACGCTGGCGAACCGGATCGGCTATCCGGTGATGCTGAAAGCGACCAACGGCGGCGGCGGCCGCGGCATCCGCCGTTGCGACAGCGAGGAAGAACTGCTGAAGAACTACGACCGCGTCGTGTCGGAAGCGAGCAAGGCCTTCGGCAAGCCCGAGGTGTTCGTCGAGAAGTGCGTGGTCAATCCCAAGCACATCGAGGTGCAGATCCTCGGCGACACCCAGGGCAACGTGGTCCATTTGTTCGAGCGCGACTGCTCGATCCAGCGCCGCAACCAGAAACTGATCGAGATCGCGCCCAGCCCGCAACTCACCGAAGCGCAGCGCCAGTACATCGGCAAGCTCGCCGTGCGTGCGGCCAAGGCCGTCGGCTACGTCAACGCCGGCACGGTCGAATTCCTGCTCGACACGGACAACCAGTTCTATTTCATGGAAATGAACACGCGGCTGCAGGTCGAGCATCCGATCACCGAGACCATCACCGGCGTCGACATCGTGCAGGCGCAGATCCGCATCGCCGACGGCCAGCCGCTGCAGTACAAGCAGGAAGACATCAAGCACCGCGGCTACGCCATTGAGTTCAGGGTCAACGCCGAAGACCCGAAGAACGAGTTCCTCCCCAGCCTCGGCCGCATCACCCGTTACTACTCGCCGGGCGGCCCCGGCGTGCGCGTCGACGCGGCGATCTATACGGATTACGTCATTCCGCCCTATTTCGACTCGATGTGCGCCAAGCTCACGGTGTGGAACCTCACCTGGGAATCGGCGATCGAGCGCGGCCGCCGCGCGCTTGCCGACATGCTGGTGTACGGCGTCAAGACGACCATCCCCTACTACCAGGAAATCCTCAAGAACCCCGAGTTCCGTAGCGGACGCTTCAACACCGGCTTCGTCGAAGCGCACCCGGAACTCATCCAGTACACCGAGAAGAAACCGCCGGAAGTGGTCGCCGCGGCGATCGCCGCCGCCATTGCGGCTCACCAGGGACTCTGACATGAGCAAGGTATACGTTACAGACCTCGTCCTGCGCGACGGCCACCAGTCGCTCATCGCCACCCGCATGCGCACCGAGGACATGCTGCCGATCTGCGGCAAGCTCGATTCGGTCGGCTTCTGGTCGCTCGAAGCCTGGGGCGGCGCCACCTTCGACGCCTGCGTGCGCTTCCTGCGCGAAGACCCGTGGGAGCGCCTGCGCAAGCTGCGGAATGCCCTGCCCAACACGCGCATCCAGATGCTGCTGCGCGGGCAGAACCTCCTGGGCTATCGCAACTATTCCGACGACGTCGTACGGGCCTTCGTCAAGAAATCAGCCGACAACGGCGTCGACGTGTTCCGTGTGTTCGACGCGATGAACGACCTGCGTAATCTCAGAGTTTCGATCGAGGCGGTGAAGGCTGCCGGCAAGCACGCCGAAGGCACGGTGAGCTACACCACCAGCCCGGTGCACGACATCCCGCACTTCGTCGAACTCGCCAAGGGCTTGGCCGAAATGGGCTGCGACACGATCGCGATCAAGGACATGGCGGGCCTGCTCACGCCCTACACCGCCTACGACCTGGTGTGCGCGATCCGCGAAGCGACCCACCTGCCGATACACACCCACAGCCACTCGACCGCTGGCCTCGCGCACATGACGCACCTGAAGGCGGTCGAGGCCGGCGCAACCATCATCGACACCTGCGTCGGCGCGTTCGCCGAGGGCGCGAGCCATCCGACCACGCAGAGCCTGGTCGCCGCGCTCGCCGGCACCGCCTACGACACCGGACTGTCGCTGCCGCTGATCGAGGAAATCTCCGCCTACTTCAAGGACGTGCGCAAGAAATACTGGCAGTTCGAATCCGAGTTCACCGGCACCGACACACGCGTGCTGATCAACCAGGTGCCCGGCGGGATGATTTCCAACCTTGCCAACCAGCTCAAGGAACAGGGCGCGCTCGACAAGATGGACGCGGTGCTCGACGAAATCCCGCGCGTACGCGAGGACCTCGGCTATCCGCCGCTGGTCACGCCGACCTCGCAGATCGTCGGCACCCAGGCCGCGCTCAACGTGCTCACCGGCGCGCGCTACAAGTCGGTGACCAACGAGGTGAAGCTGTACCTGCAAGGCCGCTACGGCGCCGCGCCGGGCCACGTCAACGAGGAAGTGCGCAAGCTCGCGATCGGCGACCTCGAAGTCACCACCTGCCGCCCGGCCGACCTCCTTCCCGACGAACTCGACAAGCTGCGCAACGAAATCGAAGGACTCGCCCGCTCCGACGAGGACGTGCTGACCTATGCGATGTTCCCCGATCTCGCCAAGACCTGGCTGCAGGAGCGCGCCGCCGGCAGCCTCAAGCCCGAGCAACTGCTGCCTCCGGGCACCTCGCAGGAGACCAGCGCACCGCGCTACGCCGCCGACGAATTCAAGATCACCCTGCACGGCGAGACCTACCACATCAAGCTCGCCGGCAGCGGGCGCTCGGACGCCGCGCAGCGCCCCTACTTCGTTTCCATCGACGGCGTGTCGGAGGAAGTGCTGGTCGAACCGCTCAACGAGATCGCCCTCGAGCCCGCCGCCGACGGCGCACCGCGCAAGGCCGCCGCAGCGCCCACCGCAGCCGGCCAGAAACCACGCGCGAGCCACCCCGGCCACGTCACCGCCGCCATGCCCGGCAGCGTCGTCGACGTGCTGGTAAGCGTCGGCCAACAGGTCAAGGCCGGCGACGGCGTGCTGGTGATCGAAGCGATGAAGATGGAAAACGAGGTGCAGGCGCCGATCGCCGGCACCGTCATCAGCATTTTTGCCAAGAAGGGCGACGCGGTGACGCCGGACATGGCGCTGGTCGAAATCCAGCCTGAGTAAACGCGCGATGAAGCTGGTGCTTGCCTCGACCTCGCGCTACCGGCGCGAACTGCTGTCTCGCCTGCATCTCCCCTTCGAGGTGCTCGCCCCCGAGGTCGACGAGACGCCGCTTGCGGACGAGACGCCGTCGGCCACCGCGCTGCGCCTGTCGGTGCTGAAGGCGCAGGCTGCCGCGGCCACCTACCCCGACGCGCTCATCATCGGTTCCGACCAGGTGCTGATGCTCGACTCGGAACAGCTTGGCAAGCCCGGCAGCCACGACAAAGCCTTCGTGCAGTTGAAGAAAATGCAGGGCCGCGCCATGGTGTTCCACACCGCGTTGACGCTCCTGAACAGCCGCACCGGCCAGGCGCAGACGCGCGACGTGCCGACCGTGGTGCACATCCGTCCGCTCACCGACGCGCAGATCGAGGCTTACCTGAAGAAGGAGCAGCCCTACGACTGCGCCGGCTCGGCGAAGAGCGAGTCGCTCGGCATCGCGCTGATGATGCGCATGGACAGCCCCGATCCGACCGCGCTGATCGGTCTGCCGCTGATGGCGCTGACCGAGATGCTCGCCAACGAAGGCGTCGACGTCCTGACCTGGCAGCCGACCTAATCCGCATGGCCACGCTTTATCTGATCCCGGTCCCGCTCGGGCCGGTCAGCCCCGAGGCCTGCCTGCCGCCCGACACCCTCGCCGTCGCGCGCCGCCTGACGCATTTCGTCGTCGAACGCGCCAAGACTGCACGCGCGCATTTGAAAGCCATGGGCCATCCGCTGCCACTGCAGTCGCTGCAACTCGAAGAGCTCAACGAGCACACGCCGGAGACGGCGATCGCCGCGCTGCTGGCGCCGCTCAAGGCCGGGCACGACCTCGGCCTGCTGTCGGAAGCGGGCTGCCCGGCAGTGGCCGATCCGGGTGCGGCGCTGGTGCGCGCGGCACACCAGGCAAACATTCCCGTCGTGCCGCTGGTCGGACCGTCGTCCATCCTGCTCGCGCTGATGGCCTCCGGCCTCGGCGGCCAGCGCTTCGCCTTCCACGGCTACCTGCCTGCGAAGGAGCCCGAGCGCGGGCAGAAAATTCGCGAACTGGAAAAGGCCACGCGGCGCGACCGCGCCACCCAGCTCTTCATCGAGACACCCTACCGCAGCGCTGCGCTGCTGGACGCGCTGGCCACGACGCTGGCGCCGGACACCCTGATCAGCGTCGGCGCAGACCTCACCCTGCCGAGCCAGCTGATGCGCACGCAACCCGCCAGGGCGTGGCGCGGCCACGCCGATGCGGTCAAGGACCGGCTGGTCGTGTTCGGAATCGGAATCTAGGGGCGGCTCAGAACGCCAGGCGGTCGAGGCGCAGCGTCACCCGCTCGCCATCCGCCGTATGCGCCGTCAGCCATTCGGCGCCGTCGCGCGTTGCGACGTCGAGCGGCAGCAGGCGCTGGGCGACGCCATCCACTTTCACGTCGAGCCACTGCTTCGTCAGCGCGGCGAACTCCAGGCGCTCGTGCTGCGCGCAGGGAATGGGTGCGTAGGGACGTTCGCTCACCGCAGACTGACGCCGGGATGGGCGAAGGGCGCGAGCGCCTTCGCCGCGCCGGCGCCGAGGCGGCCCGCCAGGCGGTCGATCAGGCTGTCCTGCTGCGTGTAGTCGACGATGTCCTCGGCCTTGATGACGTCGCGCGCGACCGACTCGACCGTGCCGTAGGCGTCGGCGAGCCCGAGCTCGATGCTCTTTTCGCCGCTCCACACCAGGCCGCTGAAGGTCTCCGGCGTCTCCTTCAGGCGCTCGCCGCGCCCCTCGCGCACCACCGCGACGAACTGGCCATGGATTTCCTCCAGCATCTGCTTGGCGTAGGTTTGCTGCTCGGGATCGACCGGCGAGAACGGATCGAGGAAGCCCTTGTTCTCGCCGGCGGTGAGCAGGCGCCGCTCGACACCGAGCTTCTCCATCGTCTTGGTGAAGCCGAAGCCATCCATCAGCACACCGATGGAACCGACGATGCTCGCCTTGTCGACGAAGATCTTGTCGGCGCCGGCGGCGACGTAATAGCCGCCCGACGCGCAGATGTCGTCGACCACCGCGTAGAGCGGGATGTTCGGATACTTCGCGCGCAGGCGCTTGATCTCGTCGTAGATCTGCCCGGCGTGCACCGGACTGCCGCCGGGGCTGTTGATGCGCAGGATCACGCCGCGGGTGTTCTTGTCCTCGAACGCGCCCTGCAGGCTGCCGATCACCGCGTCGGCGCTGACCTGGTCGGACGCGATCACGCCCTGCAGGTCGACCAGCGCGGTGTGCGCCTTGGGAATCGTGACGCCATCGGAGCGGAACCAGCCGGCGGCGAGAAACAGCACGATGAAAAGATAGAGAAAGCCGAGCGTCTTGAACAGGATGCCCCAGTGGCGGGTGCGGCGCTGCTCCTGGATCGCCGACAAGGCCAGCTTTTCCAGCACTTCGCGTTCCCAGTTCGGGGCGGGATTCTTTTCCGGTTCGCTCATTCGTGTTCTTCCATCACATAGACATGGCCGTCGTGCTCGACGACCGGCACGGGAATCAGGCCGCGCCCGGCGCAGCGCCCGCCCACGCAGGCGCCGGTTCCCGGGTGGTAGAGCGCGCCGTGCGTGGCGCAGATCAAGTATAGCCGCGAGTCGTCGAAGAACTCGCCTTCCTGCCAGTCGAGTTCCACCGGCACGTGGCCGCACTGGTTGAGGAAGGCGTGCGCGATACCGTCGAAGCGCACGGCGAAGGCGGACCGCTTCGTGCCGTGGCGTTCGAGCTCGAAGCGCACCCCCCGGCCCTTTTCCTCGAGCGCGCCGGACGCGCAGATCAGGCGTTCGCGGCGAGCCATGCGTGCACCTCGGCGAAGCTGTCGAAGAGCGCCAGCGGCGCGTGCGGCGTGAGATCGCCGGCCTCGTGCGCACCGTAGGTCACCCCGAGGCTCGCCACGCCGGCGTTCGCCGCCATCAGCAGGTCGTGGCTGGTGTCGCCGATCACCAGGGTGCGCGCCGGATCGGCGTCGAGCTCGTCGATCAGCTCGAGCACCATCGCCGGATGCGGCTTGGAATGCGTCTGGTCGGCGCAGCGCGTCGCGGCAAAGCGCGGCCCGAGGCCGCTCGCCTCCAGCGCACGCGCGAGGCCGACGCGGCTCTTGCCGGTGGCCACCGCGAGGGTAAAACCGCCCGCGTGCAATGCGTCGAGACCTTCGGGCACGCCGCGGAACAGCGGAATGTCGGCGTCGCGTCCGAGGTAATGGTGACGGTAGCGCTCGACCAGGTGCGGGTAAGCGTCTTCGGGCAGGTCCGGCAGCAGGGTCTGCAAGGCCTGGATCAGGCCCAGGCCGATGATCTGGCGCGACGCGCGCTCGCTCGGCGCGTCGAGACCGATGTCGACGCAGGCGCGCTGGATGGAATCGACGATCACCCCGGCGGAATCCATCAGGGTGCCGTCCCAGTCGAAAATCAGCAAATCAAACTGCTTGGGTTTAATCATCGTGGCGCATGGCTCAAGGTATCGAGAAAGGATTGCAGATCGGCGGGCAGCGGCGCCTCGACCGTCATGCGCTCGCCGCTGATGGGATGGTCGAAGACGAGCTTCGCCGCGTGCAGGAACATGCGCTTCAGGCCCTGCTTCATCAGCCGCTTGTTGAGCTCGAAATCACCGTATTTGTCGTCGCCGGCGATGGGAAAACCGAGGTGCGACGTATGCACGCGGATCTGATGGGTGCGGCCGGTCTTGAGTTCCGCTTCCAGCAAGGTGAAGTCGGCGAACTGCTGCAGGCGGCGGAAGATGGTGTGCGCCGCCTGGCCCTCGTCGCGCACCGTCACGCGCTTCTCGCCCTCGTCGGTGACGCGCTTGTGCAAGGGCAACTTCACGTGCTGCACCGGATTCGGCCAGCGCCCCGCGACCAGGGTGAAATAGCGCTTCTCGATCTGGCCGGCGCGCATCGCCGCGTGCAGGCCAGTCAGGGCCCGGCGCTTCAAGGCCACCAGCAGCACGCCCGAGGTCTCGCGGTCGAGCCGGTGCACCAGCTCCATGTAGCGGCATTCCGGCAGTTCCAGTCGCAGCTGCTCGATCACCCCGCGCGACACGCCACTGCCGCCGTGCACCGCCATGCCGGCGGGCTTGTTCAGCGCGATCAGGGCATCGTCGCGGTAGAGAATATGCGGCAGCAGGCGGTTGACCGAGGGCGGCAGCTTCGGCGCGGAAGGCTGCGCGGGGGCGGCGGTACGCACCGGCGGGATGCGCACTTCGTCGCCGAGCTGCAGGCGATAGCCGACGTCGACGCGGCCACCGTTGACGCGGACTTCGCCGCCGCGCACGAGCTTGTAGAGGCGGCTTTTGGGCACGCCCTTGAGCCGCGCAACGAGAAAGTTGTCGAGGCGCTGGCCGTCCGAGCCCTCGTCGACCTTGAGCCGCCTGACCGAATCTTTCTCTAAGTCCTTCATTTTCATATACACTACCGTCGGTTCAGGCCCGGTTTTGCCTGACCCTTGGATACCCGCCGGTTAAAACGCTCACCGGCCGCCGCCTGCCCGGCCCGTCTGGATTCCTGCCGCCCCGCCCACATCAGGCTGACGCGGACAGTCGAAACCACCCGCCCCGCCAGTCGGCAAAGCAGCGATGTTATCAACGACGCGACCAACAGCATACGAAATCAATGTTCACGCCGGGGCTTTGCCCGCGGCGGGAACCGGAAAGACCGCCCGGCCCTGCCGGCGCCCCTCTCCAGGAACAGGACACCTTCGCCCATGCCCCTTCACTCCATTCAAACCGTGATCGCATGAGCCGCTGAACTTCAGCGGCAGTCTGGCCTGTCCCGTATGCACGCGCGCGGGAGAAGAAATGAAGCGCATGCTTTTCAACGCAACCCAGGCGGAAGAACTCCGGGTTGCCATCGTCGACGGCCAAAAGCTCGTCGACCTTGACATCGAGTCCGCCAGCAAGGAACAACGCAAGGGCAACATCTACAAGGGTGTCGTCACCCGCGTCGAGCCCAGTCTCGAAGCCGCTTTCGTCGACTACGGCTGCGAACGCCACGGCTTCCTCCCCTTCAAGGAAATCTCGCGGTCCTGCCTGCCCGGCAACGGCAAGGTTCCCGAAAACCTCAAGGAAGGCCAGGAACTCCTGGTCCAGGTCGAGAAGGACGAACGCGGCAACAAGGGCGCGGCGCTGACCACCTACGTTTCGCTCGCCGGCCGCTACGTCGTGCTGATGCCGACCAACCCGCGCGGCGGCGGCGTCTCCCGCCGCATCGAGGGCGAAGAGCGCAACGAACTGCGCGACACGCTCGCCCAGCTCGACATCCCCGACGGCATGAGCCTGATCGCCCGCACCGCCGGCATCGGCCGCAGCGTCGAAGAATTCCAGTGGGACCTCAACTACCTGCTGAGCCTGTGGAAGGCCATCGACGGCGCGTCGACCTCGATGTCCGGCGCCTTCCTGATCTACCAGGAAGGCAGCCTCGTCATCCGCGCGATCCGCGACTACTTCTCGGCCGACATCGGCGAAATCCTGATCGACACCGAAGACATCTACGAGCAGGCGCAGCAGTTCATGGCGCACGTGATGCCGGCCAACGTCAACAAGGTCAAGCTCTACCGCGACGACGTCCCGCTGTTCTCGCGCTTCCAGATCGAGCACCAGATCGAGTCGGCGTTCTCGCGCCAGGTCAACCTGCCGTCGGGCGGCGCCATCGTCATCGACCACACCGAGGCGCTGGTCTCGGTCGACGTCAACTCGGCGCGCGCCACCAAGGGCAGCGACGTCGAGCAGACCGCGTTCAACACCAACCTCGAAGCGGCCGACGAGATCGCCCGCCAGATGCGCCTGCGCGACCTCGGCGGTTTGATCGTGATCGACTTCATCGACATGGAGAACCCCAAGCATCAGCGCGAGGTCGAGAACCGCCTGCGCGATGCCCTGCACCACGACCGCGCCCGCGTGCAGACCGGCAAGATCTCGCGCTTCGGCCTGCTGGAAATGTCGCGCCAACGGCTCCAGCCATCTTTGGGCGAAACCAGTTACAACCCCTGCCCGCGCTGCCACGGCACCGGCCACATCCGCGGCACCGAATCCTCCGCCCTGCACATCCTGCGCATCCTGCAGGAAGAGGCGATGAAGGAGAACACCGGCGCCGTCCACGTGCAGCTACCGGTCGACGTCGCGACTTTCCTGCTCAACGAAAAGCGCGTCGACATCCACGCCATCGAGTCGCGGCTCAAGGTCAACGTGGTGCTGATCCCCAACATCCACATGGAGACGCCGCACTACACCCTCACCCGCCTGCGCCACGACGAGCTGAACCAGACCGGCGCGGCGGAACCGAGCTACAAGATGATGGCCGTGCCCGAAACCGAGCCGGTCTACCAGACCGCGGCCGAAGCCGCGCCCGCGCGCCAGGTCGCCGCGGTGAAGTCGATCGCGCCGCCGCAGCCGGTGCCCGAAGCCGCCGCACCGCAACCTGCCGTGCCGCCGCAGCCCGCTGCCCAGCCCGGCCTGTTCGACCGTATTTTCGGCTGGCTGAAAAAGCGCAGCGACGAAGCGCCGGCTGCCGCTGCGCCCGCCGCCGAGCCGGTGGCCGCCATCACCCGCAGCGAGCGCCCGAGCGAACGCCGCGAACGTGAGCGCAAGCCCGGCCAGCGCCGCGGTCGCGGCGAGGGCCGCAGCGAAGGCCGTGGCGAAGGCCGCGCGCAGGAAGGCCGTGCCGAGGCACGCGAGCCGCGCGCCGAAGCCCAGGCCAAGCCGCCGCGTCCGCCACGCCCGCCCAAAGCACCCAAGCCCGAAGCCGAGGCGGCCGCGCCACGCGTCGCCGAGGTCGTCGAAGCCCCGCGCGAAGCCGCCGGCGAGGAAAAACGCGAAGGCCGCAACCGTCGTGGCCGTGGCCGCCGCGGTCGCGGCGAAGGCCGTGCCGAAGGCGCCAACGGCTCGGCGACGCCGCACGCGATCATCGAGATCGCCGGCGCGCCGAAAGCCGCCGCGCCGGCCAGGGCTGCCGCCCCCGCGCGCTTCCACGCCATCATCGAGATCGCCGGCGCCGCCCAGGCTGCGCCCGCCGCGCCCGCGCAGCAGAGCCTGCAGCTCGACACCCCGGCCGCCGCGCCGCTGCCGGGCGCCGTCACCGCCAAACCGGCCGAAGTGCTCGCCGACCTCGCCGCCGGTCGCGCCGACCTGCAGCAGGTCGAGACCCAGGGTGCCGCCGCGCCGGCGGACACCGGCATCGAGATGGAGCGTCCGCGTCGCCGCCGCCGTCCGGTGACCCGCGTCGAAGCCGAGCCGGTCAGCCTGATGCAGGTCGAGACGACCGCGCCGGTCACGCCGGTAGCGGAAGCCGCGCCCGCGCCGGCTGCGCCGCACCCCACGCGCCGCCGGCCGCGCCCGCAGGGCCCGACCACGCAGGAGCCGCTGGTGCAGGTGGAAACCCGCGCGGAATAAGCCGCCGCGTCAACGAAAAAAGGGGCCGCAGCGTGCGGCCCCTTTTTTTTGCGCGTTCGCTGCGCTCAGCGACGCGCCAGGATGTCGCGGATCAGCCCCTGCACCGCGTCCTCGATCATGTCGAGGTTCTCCTCGAAGCCCTGCGGCCCGCCGTAATACGGATCGACCACGTCGAGGTTGGGGTACTTGCGGCTGAACGACAGCAGGCGGCGGATCTTGCCGTGATGGTGCGCCGGCGCGCGCTCGACCAGGCGATCATAGTTGTCGCCGTCCATCGGCAGGATGTAGTCGAAGCGCTCGAAATCGACGTCCGCGACCTTGCGTCCGCGCAGGTCGCTGATGTCCACGCCGCGCTGGCGGATCGCCTGCTGCGCGCGCGGATCGGGCGGCGAACCCACGTGGTAGGCGTGCGTGCCCGCCGAATCGATCTCGACGTGGCTTTCCAGCCCCGCCTCACGCACCGCCTTGCGAAACATGCCTTCCGCCATCGGCGAACGGCAGATATTGCCCATGCAGACGAACAAAACCCTGACAGCCATGTAAATCCCTGATCAACGAAACTCCAAAACCGCGCCGGGAAAGCCGGCGCAGACAAACTCAGTCCAGCGCGCTCTTCAAGTTGTGCCACTGGATCGGCGCGGGCCGCGCGTTCTGCAAGGCTTCGGCCTCAGCCTCGGCCTGCTTGCGCTGGGCGTATGCCTCCGCCCGCTGCCTGAACTTCTCCACATGGACATTCGCGAGGCGAGTCTGTTCCGCCATCTCGTCCGGCGTCAGCGGCGCCTCGACCAGCTGCGTCTCGATGCGCAGGATCACCGGATACTTCTCGGTCAGCGCCTGCAGGATCGCGTCGAGCTTCTTCGCGGGCAGACCGTAGCGCAGCTGCTTGGTGAGAAACAGCCGCAGGATCGCCCCGTCGCCCGGGTTGGCGCGGTTGCTGATCGCCGCCGCCTCCTTCTGCAGCCAGCCGCGCAGGCGCAGCGGCGTGATCTCGACGCCGGGATTCAGGATGGCGATGTGGATTTGTCCCGAAGCCATGGGGGACTCCTGTGAAGCAAAAGCGGCATTGTGCAGAAGATTTGCGGGGAGGGCCAACCTGAATGCCAGACTTGTCCTTACGGCCAGGGCGGCAACAAAATGAGGCAAACCAGATGGAAGGAAGAAATCATCTGCGGCGCCTGTTTATCCAGCCGCGCCACGGAACAGCGCCACTACCTTGTTCAGATCAATCCCCAAGCTCGAGACTCCGTTCATGCAAATACTCCGATATCGCCGCGAACATGCGCAGGCCGTGTTGTCCGCAATTAAAGAAGACCCTGCCTGGGACATGTTCACGAACGATAACGCCATCGCGAATTACCAAAAGCGATTGGATGAAAGCGTCACCTACGTTTGCTACCAGGACGGGGCGTTCGGCGGCTATTTACGGGCGGTTTTAGATGAGGGGTTCGCGATTTATATCAGCGAGCTCTTCGTGGTGCCAGAACAGCGGAACAGGGCCATCGGCAGGAGTCTGATCGCCAGGGTGAAAACGGATTTCAGACATTTGACCGTCTACGCTTTGTCCGATGAAGACGCCTACTATGAAAAACTGGGTCACAAGAAGGTTGGCTCGGTGTATGAGATTCGAGCGTAGCCCCTGGGCTCCACGGGTCTGTCCCTCCCCTACTCACGCTCCTCTACCCCGAACAGCAACGCCTTCAGTTCCTTCAGCTGATCGCGCAGCACGGCGGCTTTTTCGAACTCCAGGTTCTTCGCCGCGTCCTGCATCTCCTTTTCGATCTTCTTGACCTTCTTGGTCAGGGACTTTTCGTCCATGACCTTGTATTCCGCGGCGGTCTGCGCGGCCTTGAGCTCCTGGCGGGTGGCGTCGGCGTCGTAGACGCCGTCGATGATGTCCTTGATGCGCTTGACCACGCCGCGCGGCGTGATGCCGTGCTCGGTGTTGAAGGCGATCTGCTTGTTGCGGCGGCGTTCGGTCTCGCCCATTGCACGCTGCATCGAGTCGGTGATCTTGTCGGCGTAGAGGATCGCGGTGCCGTTCAGGTGGCGCGCGGCGCGGCCGATGGTCTGGATCAGCGAACGCTCGGAGCGCAGGAAGCCTTCCTTGTCGGCGTCGAGGATCGCGACCAGGGACACTTCAGGAATGTCGAGGCCTTCGCGCAGCAGGTTGATGCCGACCAGCACGTCGAACTCGCCCAGGCGCAGGTCGCGGATGATCTCGACGCGCTCGACGGTGTCGATGTCCGAATGCAGGTAACGCACCTTGATGCCATGCTCGGCGAGGTAGTCTGTCAGGTCTTCGGCCATGCGCTTGGTCAGCGTCGTCACCAGCACGCGCTCGCCGACGGCGATGCGCTTCCTCGCCTCGCTCATCAGGTCGTCGACCTGGGTCGCGACCGGCCGCACTTCGACGATGGGGTCGACGAGGCCCGTCGGGCGCACCACCTGCTCGACGACCTGGCCGGCGTGCTCGGCCTCGTACTTGGCCGGGGTCGCCGAGACGAAGATGGTCTGCGGCATCAGCGCCTCGAATTCCTCGAATTTCAGCGGCCGGTTGTCGAGCGCCGACGGAAGGCGGAAGCCGTAGTCGACGAGGTTTTCCTTGCGCGAGCGGTCGCCCTTGTACATGCCACCGACCTGGGTGACGGTGACGTGCGACTCGTCGATGATCATCAGCGCGTCTTTCGGCAGGTAGTCGATCAGCGTCGGCGGCGGTTCGCCCGGTTTGCGCCCGGAGAGATGCCGCGAGTAGTTCTCGATGCCCTTGCAGAAGCCGAGTTCGACCATCATCTCGAGGTCGAAGCGCGTGCGCTGCTCGAGCCGCTGCGCCTCGACCAGCTTGCCGTTGGCGTAGTACCACTCGAGGCGCTCGCGCAGCTCGACCTTGATCGCCTCGATCGCGCGCAGCGTCGTCTCGCGCGGCGTGACATAGTGGCTCGACGGGAACACGGTGAAGCGCGACACCTTCTGCAGGATCTGCCCGGTGAGCGGATCGAACAGGTGCAGGGTCTCGACGACGTCGTCGAACAGTTCGACGCGGATCGCGGTTTCGGCGTGTTCCGCCGGGAAGATGTCGATGACGTCGCCGCGCACGCGGAAATGCCCGCGCGAGAACTCGAAGTCGTTGCGCTCGTACTGCATCTGCGTCAGCCGCGTGATGACCTCGCGCTGCGAGAGCTTCTCGTTCTGCCGCAGCAGCAGGATCATGCTGTGGTAGTCGGACGGGTCGCCGATGCCGTAGATCGCCGACACGGTGCACACGATCACGGTATCGCGCCGCTCCAGCAAGGACTTGGTCGCACTCAAGCGCATCTGCTCGATGTGCTCGTTGATGCTCGAATCCTTCTCGATGAACAGGTCGCGCGCCGGCACGTAGGCCTCGGGCTGATAGTAGTCGTAGTAGGAGACGAAATACTCGACCGCGTTTTCCGGGAAGAACTCGCGCATTTCCGAGTACAGCTGCGCCGCCAGGGTCTTGTTCGGCGCCATGATCAGCGCCGGCCGCCCAGTGCGGGCAATGACGTTGGCCATGGTGTAGGTCTTGCCCGAGCCGGTTACGCCGAGCAGGGTCTGGAACGACAGGCCGTCGTCGATCCCCTCGACCAGGCGCTCGATCGCGGTCGGCTGGTCGCCGGCTGGCGGGAAGGGCTGGAAGAGCCGGAACGGGCTATTGGGGAAGGTGACGAACAAGGGTAAAATCGCGCGGCCAAAAAACCCGTCGAGTTTAGCACCCCCTTCGAACAAGGGCATTTCAAGGAACCCCCGTGGAACTCTCCCGCCGCGTCCAGGCCATCAAGCCCTCGCCCACCCTCGCCGTCACCGCCCGCGCCGCCGCCTTGAAGGCCTCCGGCCGCGACATCGTCGGCCTCGGCGCCGGCGAGCCCGACTTCGACACCCCGCAGCACATCAAGGACGCGGCGATCGGGGCGATCAACCAGGGCTTCACCAAGTACACCGCAGTCGACGGCACGCCCGGCCTCAAGGCGGCGATCATCGCCAAGTTCAAACGCGACAACGGCCTGGAGTACGGTCCCAAGCAGATCCTGGTGTCGTGCGGCGGCAAGCAGAGTTTCTTCAACCTGGTGCAGGCGGTGATCAACCCCGGCGACGAGGTCATCATCCCCGCGCCGTTCTGGGTGTCCTATCCCGACATCGTCATCCTCGCCGACGGCAAGCCGGTGATCGTCGAGGCCGGCATCGAGCAGGGCTTCAAGATCACCCCGGCGCAGCTCGAAGCGGCGATCACGCCGAAGACGCGGCTCTTCGTCATCAACAGCCCGTCGAACCCGACCGGCGCGGTGTACACGAAGGCCGAACTCGCCGCGCTCGGCGACGTGCTGAGGAAGCACCCGCAGGTGCTGATCGCCAGCGACGACATGTACGAGCACATCCGCCTCGACGGTGTGCCCTTCGTCAACATCCTCAACGCCTGCCCCGACCTCTACGACCGCACCCTGGTGCTGAACGGCGTGTCGAAGGCCTATTCGATGACCGGCTGGCGCATCGGCTACGCCGCCGGCCCCGAGGCCATCCTGCGTGCGATGACCAACGTGCAGTCGCAGTCGACCTCGAACCCGACGTCGATCTCGCAGGTCGCTGCCGAAGCCGCGCTCAACGGCGACCAGGGCTGCATCACGCCGATGCTCGACGCCTTCAAGGCGCGCCACCGCTACGTCGTCGATGCGCTGAACGCCATCCCCGGCTTTAACTGCGTCGACAGCGGCGGCGCCTTCTACGCCTTCCCCGACGTGCGCGCCGCGATCCAGAACCTGCTGGCGCGCGACGTCATCGAACAGGGCACCGACATCGCCTTCTCCGAGTACCTGCTCGAATCGGCCGACGTCGCCGTCGTCCCCGGCTCGGCCTTCGGCGCCGAGGGCTACATCCGCCTCTCGTTCGCCACCTCGCAGGCCAACCTGGAAAAGGCGCTCAAGCGCATCGCGCAGGCGATGGCCTGAGCTGGCATCGCGGCGCCGGCGCGGGTAGGCTAGCGCCATGCGCCTCCCCGACCTGCCTCCGGCCCGCGGCAGCCTTGCCTGGCTGCTGCAGCTCGCCTACACCACCGCCCGCCTGTTCGGCCAGAACGGCCTCACCAACCACGCCGCGGCCACCGCGTTCTACTTCCTGCTTTCCGCCACGCCGCTGCTGCTGCTGTTGAGCTACGCGATGCAGTGGCTCGGCACGGTCGCCGAGAATTCGGTGCCGGCGACCATCCTCATGGCCGCGCTCTACCAGCAACTGCAGCTGGAGACGCTGACCCAGCTCGGCTTCATCCCGCAGCAGGCGCAGCTTGCCGCCGGCGGCGTCGGCCTTCTCACCCTGCTGCTGTCGTCGCGCGGCCTGGTCAACGCGGTGCATGGCGCGTTCAAGGTGATCTTCCCCGAGCAGAACAAGCGCAACGTCGTCGTGTCCTGGGCGCTGCCGCTCATCATCCTGCCCGTGCTGTTCCTGCTGATGGGGCTTGCGGCGCTGGCGCAGACGACGCTGAGCTTCCTCGCGCAGCACGATTTCATCGGCACCGGCAACGCCCACGTGCTGCAGGCGCTCAACTCGCTGTTCGGCTTCGCCATGGTGTGGGCGCTGCTGTTCGCCGCCTACTGGCGCATGCCGCGTCAGCATCCGCGCGCGCGCGACGCCGCGCTGTTCGCGCTGCTGGCGGCGATCAGCCTGGCGCTGCTGCTCGCGCTGTTCGGTGCCTTCTTCAAGCTGGAGAACTACCGCAGCCTGTACGGCGCGCTCGGCGGCGTGGTGTTCGTGCTGATCGCGGGCTACTTCGCCTTCCTGCTGCTCTACCTGTGGGCCCAGGCGCTCTATGCCTGGGGCAAGGCCGACATCACCGCGCTCGAAAAGCTCTTCCTCGGCGGCAGCGGCGAAGGCGCCAGCAGGCTCGAAGGCTACGTGTTCGGCGACACCCACCGCCTGCTGGAAAAATACGGCGAGGTGCACCCGGCCGGCGACACCCTGATCGAGGAAGGCAGCGATTCGAAGACCGCCTATTTTCTCTACGCCGGCCGCGCCGGCGTGTACAAGCAGACCGACGGCGGGCGCCGCCGCCTGGGCGAGCTGACCGAAGGCCAGCTGTTCGGCGAAATGGCCTATCTGCTCAACGAGCCGCGCACCGCCTCGGTCGTCGCCGACACCGAGCTCACCGTGCTCGCCCTGCCGCCGCAGACGCTGGAAGAGCTGATGCGGCATTCGGCGCCGCTGTCGCGACGCATCATCGGCACCCTGTGCCAGCGCCTGGAGAAGATGAATCTGGCGAATCCGGGCTGACCGGATATACTGTATACATATACAGTATATCCGGTCAGCGGTCGCCCCGACAAATGTCGGGGTCCAGTGCCTGATTCAACTGGATTCCGGCTGTCGCCGGAATGACGCGCGGAGCACGCCATGGCCCTGCATTCGCTCTACGTCGATCTCAATTCCTTCTTCGCCTCGGTCGAGCAGCAGCTGCGGCCCGAGCTGCGCGGCCGCGCGGTCGGCGTGCTGCCGGTGCTGGCCGACACCACCTGCTGCATCGCCGCCAGCATCGACGCCAAGCGCTTCGGCGTCCGCACCGGCACGCCGGTGTGGCAGGCCAGGAAGCTGTGCCGCGACATCGTTTTCGTGCAGGCGCGTCCGGCCGTCTACGTCGACATCCACCACCGCATCGTCGCCGCGGTCGAATCGTGCACGCCGGTCGGCGAGGTGCTCTCGATCGACGAAATGGCCTGCGACCTGATGGGCAGCGAGCGCGAGGAAGCGCGCGCCGTCGCGCTCGGCAAGCGCATCAAGCAGGCGATCTACGACCAGGTCGGTGAGGTGCTGCACAGCTCGGTCGGCATCGCGCCCAACCGCTTCCTCGCCAAGACCGCGTCCAACATGCAGAAACCCAACGGGCTGGTCGTCATCCGCCAGGACGAACTCCCGCAGCGGCTCTACGGCCTGAAGCTCGGCGCGCTGAACGGCATCGGCCGCGCCATGGAACAGCGCCTCAACCGGCTCGGCATCCACACCGTCGAACAACTCTGCGCCGCCAGCCGCGACACCCTGCGCCGCGCCTGGGGCGGCATCGAGGGCGAGCGCTACTACGCCAAACTGCGCGGCGAAGTCGTCGCGTCCGCGCCCACGCAGCGCGCCAGCGTCGGCCACTCGCACGTGCTCGCACCCGAGCTGCGCGACCCGGTGTCCGCGCTCGCCGTGCTGTTCCGCCTGCTGCACAAGGCCGCGATGCGGCTGCGCCACTACGGCTGCTGCGCCGGCAGCCTGAGTCTGCATCTGCGCTATCTCGACAACCCGCAAGGACGCACGCACTGGGTCGACCAGGCGCGCTTCGCGCCGCACGCCGACACGCTGAAATTCAACCCCGTGCTCGCCGAACTGTGGCAGCGCCGTCCACCCGACCCCGGACCGATCCTCAAGGTCGGCGTCGTCCTCGGCGAGCTCGTCGAACGCAGCCAGGCCACGCGCGATCTGTTCGACCCCGACGACCGCCACGAACCCCTCAACGACGTGCTCGACCGCATCAACCAGCGTTACGGCCCCAACACGCTGTACTTCGGCGGCGCGCACAAGGGCCGCGGCGCGGCGCCGATGCGCATCGCCTTTTCTCACGTGCCCGAACTGCAGGTCGAAAGCGACGGCTGAGGGTTGACCGGAAGCCGCGTCGTCTCTAGAATGCGCGCTTCCTTATTCCCCGATAGCTCAGTCGGTAGAGCGACGGACTGTTAATCCGCAGGTCCCTGGTTCGAGCCCAGGTCGGGGAGCCAAATTCGAAGAGCCTCGCAGCGATGCGGGGCTTTTCTACTTCTGGCCCACCGTAGCCAAATCGTAGCTGTAGCGTGCCGATTCATTTGGGACTGATTTACGCGCTATTTGGGACTGCTGCGCCGCGTTAATTTCCCTCCAGATTCAAAACAATCCCTGCATCACGTCCGGCTGGTAGTTGGTGATGACGAGCTCGCGGCTCTCGCTTGGCTGACCGTGGGTGTTGGCCACGCTGTATTTGATGCCGAGGTCGTGCATCACCAGGCCGTCGAAGGCTGCCCGGATGTCCGGGTGGTCGTTGATCGACAGCATCATCTTGCCCTTGCAGGCTCGCATGGCGGCCGCGAGGCGCTCGTACTGCTCCCAGCCGAAGTCGACGCCGTAGCCCTCAGTCTCCCAGTACGGCGGGTCTGCATAGAAGAAGGTGTGCGGGCGGTCGTATTTCTTCAGGCAGGCCTCCCAGGAGAGGTGCTCGATGTTCGTTCCGGCCAGGCGCAGGTGAGCCGCCGAGAGGTTCTCCTCGATCCGGCACAGGTTGATCATGGGCGCGGTGGTTGCGGTGCCGTAGGTCTGGCCATCCACCTTGCCGCCGAAGGCGTGGTGCTGCAGGTAGAAGAACCGGGCGGCGCGCTGGATGTCGGTGAGGGTCTCGGGCTCGGTCATCTGGTGCCATTTGAATATCTGGCGCGAGCTGATCGCCCATTTGAACTGGCGGACGAACTCCTCGAGGTGGTGCTGGACAACCCGATACAGGTTGACCAGGTCGCCGTTGACGTCGTTCAGCACCTCAACCGAGGCGGGCTGGCGCATGAAATAGAGCGCCGCGCCGCCGCAGAACAACTCTACGTAGCACTCGTGCTGGGGAAACAGGGGGATGAGACGGTCGGCCAGGCGACGCTTGCCGCCCAGCCAAGGGATCACGGGATTTGCCTGCATTTGCTGCCTTTCTTGCGTTTTCGTTATCCGATAGACTCCTCCCGCCACGGCCGTGGTGGGGGAGCCTTGGGCCAATCTCGCAAGCAGTCTGCGGGGGCGGTGGTCGACGCCGTGTTCGCAGCACGGTGCCGGTCGCTTCCTCTTTTTTCCCTACATCACCAGGTGATTGCGTTCACGTCCGCGGCGGTGGCCGCCGAATTCACCAGATCGATCTTCGCTTTTCGTTTCCCAAAGGTGGCGCCCGCCAGTGCCTTGAATGCGGCCGCCTTGGTCAAGACGTTGGCGACCACGTCTGCGATGGTCTCGCCGCGCGCGGTCGCAAGCGCAGTAAGCATGGGGGTCGGCGCCAAGTTGTTGGCTGTCCAGGCGACGGCCTCGGCCTCCTGAATCGGCCAGGTTTCGCGCTCGGCCTGGGAATAGACCGAGGCGATCGGCTCGATCGCCATCGCGGCCGCAAGCTCGATCTCGGTCAATTTCAGGCGCTTGACCTCAGCAAGATCAAGCGCAACCTCCGTCCAGCCGTGCTCGACGCGGTCGTCGTAGATGGTGACAGTCGCCTCCAGACGATGCAGATCGGGATCGTAGGCTGGCTGAGGCAGATCGACCACAGGGCGCAGCATCGGCAAGCCGTTTATGCGCTTGGACTCCGGTGCTGCGGCGTAGTCCCGGTATTCGGCGATTTGATCATCGCGAATTAATGCATATTTCATCAGGTTCTCCAGTTTTAGGTCCACGTCCAGACGACTCGCCCATTTGCACCGTCACCATTGGCATTGCCGGAAGGGTTGCCGGGTCCGCCGGCGCCAACATTGAGCGGCACGCTTGACCCCACAGCCAGCTCGCCAGGGGCGAATACGCTCTTGCTATAGCCACCGCCGCCGCCACCGCCGCCGAACACCCAGTATCCACCTGCGTTGTCTCCGTGGGCACCACCGCCACCGCCGCCGGGGGCGGCTCCCGGCCCGCCGCTGTAAATACCACCGACTGCACTTGATGCCGCAGCGCCACCGGCCCCGCCGTTTGCACCAGCGCCACCGCTATTCGATGCGCTTGATCCACCAGCGCCGCCGGTAGCGTTTGTTACGTTGCCACCAGAGGCCGTGCCGCCCGACCCGCCCGGGTAATTGATCCTGTACCCGTCACCACCTGCACCAGGTGCGCCGCCATTGGCGACCAAACCCAGTGCCGATGATTGGCCACCGGCGCTGCCATAACCTCCGCCGCCCGTGCCAAAGTCAACTCCGCCACCACCGGCACCGGCACCCCACACCTCGAGGGTCATGGTTGTGTATTCGGGTACCGTGAATGAGTCTGCCCCAGGGGACGTAAATGCCTGTGAACCCGGCGTCGTACCGCCCGCGCCGAACCCGATCAACTGTGTGGAATCAAGCATCTGTCGCTGCATCCGTGGTGTAAATGATGACGACGCCGTGCAGCCGAGCATCGACGGCGAGTGTGTCGGCGGCATCTACTGCCGCGCGGTAGACCTGGAACACCACCCAGTCGTTCGCCCCGGGCGCGCCGGCGACGGTGAGGGCTGCGGTCGCTGCGGACTGCATCAGGTCGCCGGCTGCCGTCACGCTATCGGTGACGGTCGATGCCACTCCGAAGGCGGCATCGACCACGTCGTCGTCTGACAGCGCGACGGCCTGCAGCCCCCACACCACGTCGCCTGTACCGGATGCGTTGCTCCACACGAAGTAGGCAGACAGCACGCCCTCGTTCCAGGATTTAGGCATGCGCACGCTGAACTGCGCGTATTCGGCGGCCGCGGAGTCGAAATCAAGCGTTTTCAGCATCACCTTGTTGACGGCGGTTTCGGCTATGCCGATCGCGGCGCCGCCGGTTGTTCGTGCCGTCATAGCGCCGGCCGGGATCCAGATCGTGTGCTGGCCGATCGAGGTCGGGGCGTTGGCGGCGATCATGGCCAGGATGGCGTCGGTCAGTTGGGTTAGATCAGCCCGATCAGGGGTGATCCCAGCGGCCACGACGACGTTGCGCAGCTCCTCGGTAACCATGTGGTGCCACCACGGGCCGGGAGAGCTCGGGGAGACGCCACCCTGAGGGTAGACGTTGGCTCCCAGCACGTTGACCGGTGCGGAGGGGGCGCTGGCGGCGCCGCTTGCATCTAAATGTCTATCCATGATTTCCTCAGACGTAGACGAATTGCAGTTCGGTGTGGGCGGGTTTGAGCTTCTGCAGCAGGCATTCGAGCAGGCCGGTCTGATAAACGACGAAAGGCGTGGTGACGCTGTCGATTACGGTCCGTAGGCGCGGCGGCGTGGCGCTCGACATGGTGACCTGCCAGTAGTACTGGCTGTCGATGTCGTAAAGCGGATAGGTGACCGGACTGATCACCGTGTGGGGGCTGAACTCGGTGATGGTGATGGCGTAGCCCAACGCCGCGGCCAGGTCGATGAAGAACTGGCGCGACAGGCCGCCGCCACGGCGGATCTTGTCGATGACGGCAGCGATGCGGCTGGACACGCTGGATTCGACGTCGGCCAGGCAGGCGTCGGGCAGGCCGTAGACGCGCTCCCAGTCCGGCAGCAGCTGGGCGTCGCCGTCCGGGGTGATGGCGGCCAGCACGCGCAGTGCGGTGGCCCAGGCGTCGTCGAGCGCGCTGCCCTCGGCGTCGAGCTGGGCCGAGATTTCGGGCCCGGCCAGGTCGTAGGACACGGGGGGCAGCAGGGTCTTGAGCAGGTCGGCGTGGCGTTTCGGCGCGGTCAGCACCGCTGCGCCGATGCCGGGCGAACCGTCCGCGGTCAGCAGGGAATCTGCGGTGATCGGGGAATCCGCGGTGATCACGACAGCAGGCCCACGGTTACGGTGCCGAGGCGACACCATTCAACCACGCTGGTATTGACCGTCGGCGCCACGTTGGCGGCCGGCAGGGAAACTGCGCGGTCGGCGACGCCGGAGAGGTCGGACACCAGCGCTTCGATGCGGCTCTTGACGGCGGTTTCTCCGGGGTTGAGGCCGTTAAAGTAGTCGGCCAGCGCGGCCTCGATTAACGCGGTGACGCTCAGCAGGGTGGCGCCGGCGGCGAGCGATACCTGCACCGTGACGGGCACGGCCAGTTCGGTCGGCGCCAGCGCCAATGCGCTTTTGCAGGCCACCGGCCGGCGGTCGTCGATGTGGGTCTGGACGTCTTCGACCAGCTGGGCGGACGGCAGCGCGGATCCGGCGGCGACCACGACGACGTCGACGGTGCCGATGCCACGGCGCAGCGGGTAGACGAAGGCGGATTCGACCCCCGCCACTTCCAGCGCCCAGCGGCGGTAGTCGTAGGCGTTCCCCCCTGCCGGCGGGTTGCGCAGCACGTCGAGCAGGCGCGCCAGCAGGTCGGTGTCGGCCTCGGTGTCGGCGCCGCCGGTCATGGCGACCACGGTGGCGGCGCTGGCCACGCCGGCGGGCGGCGAGGTGAGCGTGAGCGCGGTGGCGGCGGCGACGTTGCCGGCAGCACCGGGCAGCGAGGCCTGCGCGGCCAGGCTGACGGTGCCGCCCCCGCCGATGCTGCCGCCCGCGGTCGTGACGAATGCCAGGCCGTCGACGGTCTTGGCCTCGACGCCGGCGCCGATCGCGCTGCCGGGCGTGCCGGTGAAAGTGATGCTGCCGGTGGCGGCGGCCGCGGCCTTGCGGGTGATGCCGTGCAGGCCGGCGTGGCGGTCGAGCTGCTCGGTCTCGGCAGTGTCCGGGAAGATCTGCTTCACCATCCATTGCTGGTGCTGGTACAGGCCTTCGATCGCGCTGGCGAGCGCAGTGGCGCGCACGTAGTTGTCGGAGTCGACCGTCACGTCGGCGTCCGGCTGCATGTTCTGCAGGTCGCGCAGCAGCTCGGCGCGGATGTCGGTGAGAAGCGGCGTGGTGAATGGCATCAGGCGACCTTGACGGTGATTTCGAACAGGCGGCGGGCGATGCCCTGGGCGACCTCGATGCCGAGCGCCAGGCGGCCCGGCTGCGATCGCACGGCGACGACGTCGACGCTGTCGGCGCGGCCGTCGTCGAGCAGCGGCTGCAGCGCCTGGACGCTGTATTGCCGGGCCAGCACGCGCACGCGCTCGACGTCCTTTTCGCGGGCCAGCTCGTGCAGGCGCGAGCCCAGGGCGGGATCCGCCCACCAGCTTCCCAGCGGCGTCATCAGGCGCAGGTAGACCGCGTTGCCCAGGTGATCGATCACCTCGCCGCTGTAGTCTCCGGTCAGGGGATTTAACGCGCGTTCCATCGTCACATGCCCTGATTCGGCTGGCCGGTGGTGCCGCCGCTGTCGCCCGGATGGGTGTGGGTGTTGTAGGTGTCGCGCATGGCGCTCATCGTCCGGCCCTGGGTCAGGTCGCACAGGTCTTCGATCGTGCCGGTGCACTCCATGATCGGCGTCTCGAACCGCACCTTGTCGCTGGCCTTGACGGTGAGCGTGCCGGTGCTGATCTCGGCCAGGTGTCCCGCCTTCAGCACGCAGTAGTCGCCCCACTGGTTGTAGATGGCGGACTCGCCTGGCTGCAGGCCCTTGAGGCGGTATTGCCCGTGCTCGCAGGCGATGACGATGCCGTGCGCGGTGTTGCCGCCGACCGGCAGCACCACCACCATCGTGCCCGGCGGCGGGTTGCTGGTGAAGCCGAATTGCTGCATCAGCTCGTTGTCCTGCAGCTGCTCGCCGGCGACGCCGTCGCCCTGCGCCAGCTGGACGGCGGGCGCCGAGTCAACGCGCGTGACGACGCCGCGAAACGCCTGGCGGATCCGGTCCAGCGCGCGGCGGATGCGGGCGTCGATCTGCGCGATCATGCCGGCGTCCCCAGATCGACGATCTTGCCGGGCGTGGCGTTCTTGCCGCGCCGGCGGCGGCGCTGGTGCGGGTGGGCGTCGATCTGCCAGACGCCGTCTTCCTTCAGCGTGAGGATGGTGCGCTGCGGCTGCTCGCGGCCACCGGTGAAGCGGCGCGCCATCACGAAGAAGGTGTCGTCGATGCCGTGCGGCTCGCTCACCACGTGCACCCGCTGGCCGGGGCCCCACAGCAGCGGCCTGGCGGCCGCCGGATCGACCGCATGGCCGTTCACCGTCGCGATGAGCGTGTAGCCGTCCAGGCGTGCGTCGGACACCAGCTTGCGGCCGCGCGCCTGGGCCACCGCCACGGTGTCGGCTTCGTGGTCGGTGACGATGCGCGGGCGGTACCAGGCGACGCCGCTGTCCCGCACCGTGGTCTTGATGTTGTGCCTGCCGGATTCGCTGGCGGTACCGTGGCTTTGCCCCAGCACGGCCACCTCGGAAAAGCGCTGCGACACGTCGCGCGTCTCCGACAGGCTGACCAGGTTGTTCTCGCGGCCGTCGGTCTTCATCACCAGCGTGGCCACCGGCAGCGCCGAATAGTCCGGGCGCCCCACCATCAGCGTGCCGTCCGGGTTGAACCACGGCCACAGGCCGTTGGCTTCGGCCGCGTGGCGCAGGGTATCCCAGGCCGATTCGCCCGGCTCGACGTTGACCTTGTCGCGGATGCCGGTCTTGCCGGCGTCCACGAAGTACTTGTCGATGCCGAGCGGCCGCACCACCTTGGCGATGACCTCGGCCAGGCCCACCTGACGCGCCACGAAGATCGGGCTCGAACAGTCCACCAGGACGGCCGCGCCGTCGCGGCCGTTGATGGCCAGGCTGCGGCCCTGGCGGTCAGCTTCGTGGGCGATGGCGTCGATGCGGCCGCTCATCACCACCTGGCCGGCCACCTTGACCTTGACCTCGCGGCCTTCGGCCAGCGCGGCGGGCAGATCGCCCTGCACCGGGCCGATGGTGAAGCTCCAGGCATCGGCCGGGACCATCAGGTCGGAGTCGATGCTGTAGCTGGTCCAGTCGGCATGCTCGCGGCCGTCCAGCAGCAGCGAAACCTCAAGCGGCGTAGGCATTGAGCACCGCCCCCCGGCTGATGAAGTTGGGATTGCGCACCTGCGGGTTCAGGCGCTGCAGCTCGGCGGCGCGCTGCCAGTCGCCGTACCACACGTGCGCCAGGCGATGCAGGTTGATGTCGGCCTCCACCGTGCGGCGCACGATGGGCGGGCGCGCCTCGATCACCGCGCGGGCGGCTTCCAGCACGGCGTGGGCGGTCTCGCGCAGCGCCTCGATCAGCGCGCGCCCCTCGACCAGGTCGTAGGCGGCGGCGCAGGCGTCGATGCCGGCCTGCAGGCGGGCGCGCGCATCGTCGGCGATGCGGCCGATCTCGACCGGCGACAGCGTCGGGGTGACGGCCTCCTGCGCGAAGATGTCGGAGGCCACGCGCGCGACTTCCAGCGTCGGCGTCAAACCGGCCTGGGCGTCGACGGTGGATTTAACGCTGGCCGCGTAGCTGCCGCGCGGGACGTCGGCGCGGGGCCAGTTGTCGAACAAGCCGGTGAAGCCGAAGAAATCGGAGAAGATCGTCGCCGGCGTGTAGCTGTCCAGCGCGATCGCCAGGCGGGTGCCCTCGCGCAGCGCCCCGACGATCGCGCGCACGTCGGTCGCCCAGGCCAGCGGCTGCTCGATGCCGGGCAGGCCGGAGAGGATGGTCGACGGCGACAGCAGCCGGGTGGCCGTCGTGATCGCCGCCAGGGCATCGGAGAGGATTGCCGTTTCGCGGCCGTTGGACGCGGCCTCGGCGAGCGCGCCGACCCGCTTCAGGAACGCCGATTCGCCGAGCGCCTGGGCGCGATCCACCGCGCTCTGGATCGCCGCCGCCTTCGACTGCGCCGGCGCCCTGGCGAACAGCGCCACCGGCAGCCCGGCCTCGACGAATTCGACCGACACCAGGCTGTAGTCGGGATCCTCGGCGCGGTGCGGCACGCTCCAGCTCGCAGCGTGGACCTTGAGCGAGCCGAACACCGGATGCACCAGCTCGCCCTCGCCGCCCTGTGCGAGCGCGGCCAGGAAGGAATCGAGCGCGGCTTCGTAGTCGGCGCCGTTGAACATGGCCTGAATGCGGATGCGGCGCGCCGCGCCGCCGATGTCGTCGACCTGGGCGCCGTCGCGGTACGGGTACTCGGTCAGCTGCAGCGCGCGCGCGCCGGCATCCTCCGTGGCGACGGCGTCGAACGCCACGCCACGGAAGGATGCATCGAGAAGGGTTTGCGACCAGGCCATGCGGGACAGACTACGCGCGCGCGTAGGGCGACCGGGATTAAAGGGTTTTGATTGCTTGGCCTTCGACGCGCTCAGGCCGAACGGAATGGATCAGTGGCGCCTGGCTTCGCGCGCGTTGGTCTTGTTGACCTCGGCGGTGATATTGCCGTTCTTGACGTCGACGGTGATGCGCTGCGGCTGCGCCAGGCGCTTTTCCAGATCGGCTAGCGTCTTCTCCAGCTTGGCCATGTCATAGAAACGGGTTTTCTCCAGCGCGCCCTGGCCCTGCAGCTGCACCAGGCGCGCTTCCAGATCGGCGCGCTTCTTCTCGCGCGCCGCCCGCTCCTTCGCCGCGGCCGCGCCGACGTCGTTGAGCTTCCAGTAGCCCTCGTTCCACTCGTTGACGCCCACGGCCGCAAGGCCGACCGTGGCGGCCAGCGGGCCCAGCACCGACCCGGTTGCGCCTGCCTTGGCCACCTGGGCCGCGCCCTTCTTCAACAGGCCGCCGGCCGCGCCCCCCTTGCCGGTAAGCAGGCCGGCCGCGCCGAAGCCGGCGGCGGCCGCCGTCATGGCGATGATCGCCGCAGTGGCACCGACCACGGCGGTGGTGAGGCCGGGGAACTCGCGCGCGGCCGCCACCATCGTGTCGATCAGCTTGTTGGGCGCGGCTGCGTCGAAGACGCGCTGCGCGGCGATGTCCTTCTCGGTCACGGCCTGCTGCGCCTTGAACGAAGTGCTTGCGGCCACCGTACCGAAGCTGCGCAGGGTTTCGCCGCCGGCGCCGCGCATGCGGCCCTCGATGCCGGCGACATATTCGCGGTTGTTCATGGCGCCGACCAGCGCCATCAGCGCCTGCCGGTCCTGCACGATCTTGCCGATCGCCGAGCCCTGCAGGATGTCCCCCATCGCGTCGAGCGTGGCCTTGCGATCGCCGCCTGTCTGGCCCGCCGCCTGCTTGCGCAGCTTGACGTAGGCCGGGTCGCTCATGGCGATGCTGTCGGCCATCCCCATGAAGGCGTCCAGGCTGCTCACGCCCTTGGCGCGCGCGGCCGCGAGCGTGCCGGACAGGTCGATTCCCTGTTTCTGCGCGTCGACGGCCGTGTCGCGGCTGTTGATCTTGGCCAGCAGGTTGACCAGGTTGTTGCCAGCCTCATCCTTGGTGCCGGCCGTGATCGCCGAGGCCTGGTTGAACGCCAGCAGCTTCTCCAGCCCGCCCATCCCAGTGAGGCCGGACAGACGCGCCGCCGCCATCTGCTGCGGCAGCCAGCGTGCCATGTCACGCAGCTCGAAGCCGCCCGCCTGGCCGGCGACGATGGCCTTGTCGAGCGCCAGCGGCAGCTGGGCGTCGGTGAGGCCGAAGGTCTGCTTGGCACGGATGGCGATGTCGGCGAGGTCGCCGGCGCCGGCGCCGGTGGCCGACGACGCCAGCATGATCGTCGGCAGCAGCTTGCCGGCCGACGCGGAGGTGATCGCGCCGCTCGCCAGCAGCTTGTCCAGGGTTTCCGCCGCCGCCTCGCGGGTGCCGCCGCCGTAGCGCACGGCGTTGCGGACCATCGCGTCCAGCTCGGCCTTGCCGCTGATTCGGCCCTGGGTGTTGCGATCGGCAAACGCCGTGTTGGCCATCAACGCCAGGCGCGCGTCGTACTCCATCGGCTTGGCCGACATGCGGCTGACCGCGTAGCCTGCGGCGGCCGCCGCCGTGCCGACCTTCGTCACCAGTTCGATCACCGTCCTGGCTTCGCGCCCAAGCTGGCGCATGGCGTTGAGCAGGCTCGGCATCTGGTTGCTGCCGGCCTTCTGCGCGGCGCGGTCCAGCTCCTGCATCTTGCGGGTGGTGTTGGCCGTCTCGCCCTGGACGTCCTTCAGCATGCGGCGCATGCCGGCGCTCATCTGATCGTTGAGCGTCAGCAGCAGCTGAAGTTTGAGATCGGCCTGGGAGGACATTTACTTGGCTTTGGGTTTGCGGCGCGCCACGTAGCGTTTCTGCCTGCTATCCGTGGTGTCCGGCTTCTCGGTCAGTATCTCGATCAGGGTGGCGGCCTCGGGTTCGGTGAGGGCCATCACCTCGCTGGCGCTGAAGCCTTTCTGCGTCAGTGCCAGCAGGATCTGGCGGTAAGGCCTCAGGCGCTTGCCGAGGCCTTCGGCTTTTTTTCCGTTTCGTCCAGGGCGGCGTTGAGCGGCGTGAAATCCTCTTCCGGGAGCGACAGCAGCATGCCGGCGGTGACCTCACCCTCCTTCAGCGTGCCGACTCGAACCAGGCAGCGGGCGATCTTGTGCACCTTGACGCGCAGGAAGCTGGCGTCTGCCCCGGCACTCTCGATCGCGTCGACGGCGTCGCCCAGCGTGGGCGCGCGCAGCTCGAAATCCTTGTGGAATTCGCCATCCTTCTCGATGCCGTGAATGAGCGTGCCGCTGACGGTGATCATTCATCCACCTTCTTCAGTGCCTGCATGGTCAGGTCGCGCACCGCCTCGCCGTCGACCTGGTATTTCTCGCCGACGCTGACGGTGAAGCAGTCGAGGTAGGACTCGCGATGCTGCTCGTTGCCGATCGGGAAGACGGTGATCTTCGCGCCCTCGATGGCGGCCCAGTCGATGTCGCCCTGGAGCGGCACCACGGCTGTGATGGAGAGGCCGAACTCGGCTACGCCGCGCGCAAAGCCCTTGGCGTTGTTGCTGCGGTTCATGGTCTTGACCAGCTTGCGACCGGTGGAATGGCTGACGTTGAGGGCGGTGATCTCGATCTCCTGACCGTCCACCTCCATCACGATCGCGCCGGCGTATTCTTGCAGTGCCATTCTGTTTC
>JBGFSF010000047.1:0-8209 GCA_041694715.1 Pseudomonadota bacterium
GGGCGACGCCTTCGAGTACCTGCTCTCGGTGCTCGGCTCGCAGGGCGACGCCGGGCAGTTCCGCACGCCGCGCCACATCATCGACTTCATCGTCGCCATCATCGACCCGAAGAAGACCGAAACCGTGCTCGACCCCGCCTGCGGCACCGCCGGGTTCCTGATCTCGGCCTGGAAGCACATCCTCAAGGCGAACACCGACGCACAAGGTCACAGCACGCTGACACCGGACGACAAGGGCCGGCTCGCGCAGAACTTCAAGGGCTACGACATCTCGCCCGACATGGTGCGCCTGTCGCTCGTGAACATGTACTTGCACGGATTCACCGACCCGCACATCGCCGAGTACGACACGCTCACCTCGCAGGAGAAGTGGAACGAATACGCCGACGTCATCCTCGCCAACCCGCCCTTCATGTCGCCGAAGGGCGGCATCAAACCCCACAACCGCTTCTCGGTGCAGAGCAAGCGCAGCGAAGTGCTGTTCGTGGACTACATGGCCGAGCACCTCACGCCCCGGGGCCGCGCCGGGATCATCGTGCCCGAAGGCATAATCTTCCAGAGCCAGACCGCCTACACCCAACTGCGCAAGATGCTGGTGGAGGAGTACCTCGTCGCGGTCGTGTCGCTGCCGGCGGGCGTGTTCAATCCCTATTCCGGGGTGAAGACCTCGATACTCATTCTCGACAAGTCTCTCGCCCGGCAGGCGCAGACCATCGGGTTCTTCAAGATTGAGAACGACGGCTTCGGCCTCGGGGCCCAGCGCCGCGAGATCGACAAGAACGACCTGCCGCAGGTTCGTGCCGAGATTGCCGAGTACCTGCGCCGCCTGCGGGCGCGCGAGTCGTTGGAAGACTTACAGCCGGTGCTGGGCGTCGTTGTGTCGAAGGACAAGATCGCCGCGAATGGAGACTACAACCTGAGTGGCGAGCGCTATCGGGAGAATGGCCAGCGGGCTTCACGTTTCCCTCATGTGCGCCTCGATGCGATTGCCGAAATCGCAGCGGGCAACTCAGCGCCCCAGGGCGATGAATACTTTAGGGGCGGCGAAAGGCCATTCGTTCGAACATCTGATGTTGGAGCGGTTCACCTCTCCGACAATTTCATCGGCACTGCCGACAAAGTGAATCAAAGGGCTATTGAAGAACTTCGACTTCGGTTATTCCCGGCAGGGACCATTCTCTTCCCGAAGAGCGGGGCCTCGACGTTCCTGAATCACCGAGTCGTCATGGGCGAACCCGCGTATGTATCGAGCCACCTCGCCTGCATCATTTGCGACGAGGCGAAAGCACTACCCAAGTATGTTTACTCATTGCTGTGCGCTGTAGATGCTCGCGAGATCACACCAGATCAGGCGTATCCATCTCTTCGGCTAACAGAGATCGGCAGCATAGAGATCCCCCTTCCCCCGCTAGATATTCAGAGGGAGATCGTGGCGGAGATCGAGGGCTACCAGAAAGTCATCGACGGCGCGCGTGCCGTTCTCGAAAACTACCACCCCCACATCCCCATCCATCCCGACTGGCCGATGGTGGAGATCGGTGAGCTCGCGAAACCCGAGTACGGGTTCACAGAGACCGCGGCCGAACAGGGGAACGCGAGGTTTATCCGCATCACCGACATCTCTGAGGCCGGCACGCTCCGCCCGGACAATCCAAAGTTCATCACCCTGACAGGGGAGGCGCGAGAGTCGCTCCTCGCAAAGGGAGACATTCTCGTTGCCCGCACTGGAGCGACCTACGGCAAGACCATGCTCTTCGAGGAAGACTACCCAGCGGTCTTCGCCTCGTTCCTGATCCGACTTCGCTTTCCCGAAAATCGTGTGCTCCCCCGCTATTACTGGGTGTTTGCTCAAAGCGATGCGTATTGGAGTCAGGCGAGGGCTCTCATGACCGGTGGTGGGCAGCCTCAGTTCAACGGCAATGCGTTGAAGCGGGTCAAGCTACCGCTTCCACCCCTACCCACCCAGCAGACCATCGTCGCCGAGATCGAAGCGGAACAGTCACTAGTCGCCGCCAACCATGAGCTGATCGCCCGCTTCGAGAAGAAGATCCAGGCTACCCTCGCCCGCGTTTGGGGCGAGGACGAGCCGGCTTCGGCGGAGGCGTGAAGCATGGTCGTGCCATCCGATTTCACGAGTGAGCTTGAGGCAAAGGTGGCCCAACAGCTCAAGGCGCAGCGCGTCGGCTATCTCCTCGGGGCTGGTTCCTCGTACCTACCGGAAACGGCTACCCACTTGCGTTCCAACTTTGGGATCTGAATATGGTTTATTTCGGCCAGACCATCGAGCCAGTTCCAGCGTGATTGCCACGGAAATCCGTGAGTGGCCATGCTGCTGGCGGCAATGCGAGCGTCGGTACGAGAGTCAATTCGGACCCGCTGGAGAAAGGCCTCACGAATGATGGAGACGATTCCTTGATCCGCTTCATCCACGCCGCCGACCTCCACATCGACAGCCCGCTGCGCGGCCTCGACCGCTACGAGGGCGCGCCTGTCGCACGGCTGCGCACCGCGACGCGGGCCGCGCTGGAACGGCTGGTCGATGTGGCGATTGCCGAGCACGTGGACTTCGTTCTCTTCGCCGGCGACATCTACGACCGCGACTGGCAGGCCTTCCAGACCGGGCTGTTCTTTCGCGAGACGATGGTGCGCCTGGGTCGGGCAGACATCCGCGTGTTCATCGTGCATGGCAACCACGATGCGCAGGGCGTGATCACGCGCCAGTTGGTCCTGCCTTCGAACGTCACGGTGTTCTCCAGTCGCACGGCGCAGACGGTGCGGATCGATGAGCGGTCGGTGGCGATCCACGGGCGCAGTTTCCCCGATCGCGCGGTGGACGAAGATCTGGTGCCTTCGTACCCTGCGCCCGTTCCCGGTTTTTTCAACATCGGAATGCTGCATACCAGCCTCAACGGCCGGCCCGGCCATGACCCCTACGCGCCGACGGATCTTGCAACGCTGGTGGCCAAGGGCTACGACTACTGGGCGCTGGGGCACGTCCATGCGCGCGAGGTGGTCTCGGAGGCGCCGCGCGTTGTCTTCCCGGGCAATCTTCAGGGCCGGCATGCGAACGAAACGGGCGCCAAGGGCTGCGAGCTGGTCACGGTGGAGGCGGGACGGATCGAGGCCGAATTTGTCGCCCTCGATGTGGCGCGGTGGAATCAAGTGGTGGTGCTACTGGATGGCGTCGACCGCCTGGAGGCGCTGGGTGATGCGTTCCGCGAGGCACTGAAACCTGCGCTCGTCGGCGCGACAGACCGGCTGCACGCGGTGCGCGTTACGCTGACCGGCGCAACGGCCTTGCACCGGCTGGAGGCGAACCAGCCCGGTACGCTGGCCGCGGCGGTGCAGGCGGCGGCGCAGGACGTGAGCGACGCCGAGGTCTGGATAGAGCAGGTGCGCCTCGCGCTGACGACGCCCATGGATCGAGCCCAGGCTGCGCAGCGCCAGGACGCAGTGGGTGAACTGATCCGTCTGGTGGACTCGATTGGCGGGGACGACACGGGGCTTGCGAGTTGGGCGAATGCCGAGCTGGGCGATCTGCTGAACGCGCTTCCGGCCGAAGTGACCGCCGGCGCGGCTCCCGGCGACGTGCTGCGCCTGGACAACCTGGCCGATCTGCGGGCTTTGCTCACCGATGCGGAAGCGACTGTGCTGGCGCGCCTGGCGGCAGCGGCGGACGGCGCATGAAGCTCGCCCGGCTGCTGCTGCAGGCCTTCGGGTCGTTCACCGACAAGACGCTCGATTTCGCGGCGAGCGCGAGCAATCTGCACCTGATCTACGGGCCGAACGAAGCCGGCAAGTCGGTGGCGCTGCGGGCGATCACCGATCTGCGATTCGGCATTCATCCGCGTAGTCCGGATGACTTCATTCATCCCGGACGGATGAGAGTTGCCGGGCTCTTCACGGACGACCAGGGTCAGCCCATCGGCCTTATCCGGCGCAAGGGCCGCGCCCCGACGCTGTCGCGGTTCGATGTCGCGACCGGCCAACCCGATCCGGCGCTGCCCGTATTGCGCGAGCATGAGCTGGCGTTGACCGGCGGTCTTGAGCGCGGCGAATTCGAAGCGATGTTCGGGCTCAATCATGAGCGCCTGCGCGCTGGCGGCGACCTGTTGCTCAAGGGGGAGGGCGAACTCGGCTCGGCATTGTTCGAGGCCAGCGCCGGCACCCGTGGAATCGCTGCGACCCTGACGGCTTTGGACGCTGACGCGAAACAGATCTTCAACCCGCATGGCCGCGCCCAGAGCGCGATCATCAACGAGGCGCGCCGTCAGCTCGACGAGCAGCGTGCCGCGTTGCGACAGACACAGACCAAGCCAGCCGAGTGGCAAACCCTGAATCGCGCACACGAGCAGGCCAGGGCCGCGTTGGCCGGGATTGACGAGGCAATCGATGCCTTGCGCCGGCGCGAGAACGAACTCACCGAACTGCGCACGGTCGAGCCGCTGCTGCGGCAGCACGATCGAGCGCGTGCGGAACTGCAGGCGCTGGCCGAGGTGCCCGATCTTCCAGAGGGCGCGCGCGAAGAGCGGCTGGCGGCGGAGCAGGCCCAGCGCCGCGCGCAGCAGGACTTGAAGGACGCCGAGCTGGAACTCAGGCGCTGCGCGGAGGCGCTCGCCGGCCTGGTGACCGAGGCCCCCTTGCTTCTCCACGCCGAAATGATCGAACGGCTGGCTGCCGGTGTGGAGGCCGCCGCGCGCGGCCGGATCGAAGCGCAGCAACAGCAGACGGTCGTCGAGCGGATCGATGCTGACCTGACGGCAAGGGCGGCGCGGCTCGCGCCGGGGCGGGATATTCGAGAGGTGCTGAACGCCGCGCCCTCGGAGGCCGATCGCGTGGCGCTGAACGATCACCTGCAGGCGATCGGCCGGCTCAACGAGCGGCTGGCGGGGAGTCGCCAGCGAGCCCAGGAACTGGACGAGGCGCTGAGCGCGGACGCGCTTGAGGCGCCCACACTGCCGGACCCGGCCGTTCGGCAAAGCCTGGCCGAGGCATTGCGGCGTGCCCAGGCGTTGGGGGACGTGGCGCGGAGGCGAGGCGAACTGGACCGGCAGATCGGCGAGTTGGAAGGCCGGTTGATTCAGTCTCTGTCGGACATCGGGGTCGATTCCGAGGAGGCACTGCGCAAAGCCCAGCCCTTGCTGGATGCGCAGATCGCCCAGGCCCGGCAGGAACTGGCTTCAGTTGACGAGGCGTTGCGCGACGCGCGCGATGAAGACCGCCGGCTCGAGCCCCAACTGGAAGAACAGCGGCTGCGGCAGCGCCAGCTTGCCGCGCAAGGAGAGGTGGTCACTGCCGAGACGCTGCGCCTCGCCCGGGAGCGGAGGGATGACGGCTGGACGCGAGTTCGCAAGGCCTATGTGGATCGCGCGGACAACGCAAATGAGGATGCGGCCGAGCTGGGCCGCCTGTTCGATGCGAGTCGCCCGCTGCCGGAAGCATTCGAGGCTGCGCAGAAAGAGTCTGACCGGCAGGCGGACCTGTTGCGCGCGGATGCGCAGCGTGCGGCGGTTTCCGAAGAATGCTCCACGCGCATCGAGCAGATGGAAGGGCGCCGCAGAGAGATTGCTGCCGCACTTGCCAAGCTGGGCGCACGGCGCGAGGGCGTGCTCGCGGGCTGGACGGCGCGTCTCGCACAGGCCCAATTGCCGGCATTGGACGCAGAGGCTCTGCGCGAATGGCAGGGTCGCCGCGAAGGCGTGCTGGAACTGGCTGGGCGCCTGGCGGGACTGCGGGCTGAACGCGAAGGCGTGGTGAAGGAAGCGGCGACAGCGGTATCGACACTGGTTGTCGCGCTGCGTGCCGCTGGACAGACCGTCAGCGAGGTGGCGGCGGGAGCCGAAGCCGACGCGCTGCCGTCGCTGACCGCGCACGCCGTCCGCTGGGAGAAGAAGACCGCGGAGAACGAGGCCCAGAGCGGAGCTCAGGTAAAAGCGCTGCGCGCGCAACAAGCCGAGCGGAAGAAGGTTGGCGCGCTGATTCTGAAGACAGAGACCGAGTTGAAAGGACATGGACACGCGCTTGATGCCTGGCATGCGCGGCTGTTCCTGCCCTCCGACAGCGGCGCGGAATCCGTCCAGGCGCGACTGGAAGAACTCGATGCTTTGGGTCGCCTATCCACACAACTGGCCGACGCGCGGCAGGCGAAGGCCACGCATCAGGCCGTCGTCGACGATATCGAGACCCGCGCCGCACAGCTTGCGACGCTGGTCGGCGAACCGGAACCAGTGTCGCTGGATGACTTCGCGGATCGTCTGCGCAGACGTCTCGTGGCATCACGGGAGGCCGATCGGGAGCGCAGCACACTGATCCGTGATCAGGGCCGGGCGCAGCAGAAGAAGCAGCAGGCAGAAACGGAACTGCAGCAACAAGATGCCGCACTGGCGCGACTCAGTTCGGCGGCTGGTGTCGCAACAGCGGACCTGCTGCCGGAGCGCGAGGAGATCGCCGCCCGCAAGCGCCAGGCGCAGACCCATCTGTCGACTCTTCGCGAGCACCTCGCGCAGGCGTCGGCGCGCTCGGAAGAAGCGCTGCGCCAAAGTCTCGCCGGCCAGGACACGGTTGCCATCGAAAGCGAACGCGACAGGGTCAGGCTGGAAATCGGGCAGCGCGAAACAGAGCAGGCCGCGGCCCGCCAGGCCGAAGAACGGACCCGGCTGGCTCTTGAGGCGATCGACACGTCGGATCGCGCTGCAGCCGCGCGGGAGGCTATGGAATCAGCCGCCGCGCGGTTCCGGGCGGCGATCCGGCCGTGGGCGCGCCTGAGGCTTGCGCATGCGCTGCTGAAGGAGTCGCTGAACCGATTCCGCGAACGTGCCCAGGCACCGATGGTGGCCGCAGCGTCCACCTACTTTTCGCTCATGACCGGGGGACGGTATCAACGCCTGGTGGCCGACGAAGCCGACGACAAGCCCGTGCTTCGCGCCGAGCGGGCGGACGGGGTCAGGATTGGCGTCGAGGCCATGAGCGACGGCACGGCCGATCAGCTCTACCTGGCGTTGCGACTCGCAGCGCTCGATCTGCGGCGCGCATCACATCCGCACATGCCGCTAGTGCTCGATGACGTGCTCATCACCTCGGACGACGAACGCGCGGCGAATGTCCTGCGCGCGCTGGCGCGATTCGCCGAGGGCGGGCAGGTCATGATCTTTACGCATCATCGCCATCTGATCGACGTGGCGCGGGCAGCTTTGGGCGACCAAGTGCTTGCGGTTCATAGTCTGTGAGTTGTCTCTATGCACGCCGGCACAGAGCGCCGTGGGGGCAGCCCCGGTTACCCACCGCCCGATCCGCGCGTGCCAGAGAGGGGCCGCACGCATCGGACCGTGGATAACCGGGAATGTCGCAGCGCTGATGATCGCGGGCGTTCGAGTGTGAGGTTCGCATTCGTTCCGGCTGTTAAGCGGTTTTCGAGGCCTCATCGAAGCTCCGATTCGGGCCGACAACGACCGCCCGACATGGAACGATCCCGCCATCTTCCATTGTCATTGACCGGTTTCGGGATGGCGCTCGCCGCGCGCGGCATCGTTTCGCCCGAGAGCATCATCGCCGACGGCAGCATTCACCGCTGCGATGCCGACGTTCGCCAGTTGAAGGCGATCCTGGCGGCGGAGATCATCAAGACGCTCGACAAAAGGGCCTCGCAGTAAGAAAGGCGTAGAGCCTCACCGGGATCGATGCCGGAGATTTCCCGCGCGTCCGCAACGCGGATTTCCGGCGCATCAGCATCGAGCGCCTCACGGCGATGATCAACGGGCTCGGCTCACGCGTGGAAGTGGCGGTGACGGTGAGACGTGCGGAGGCGAGACACGCGGCGGCGGTCGCCTGAACCATGAAAGGCGGGTACGAAAGCGCGTACAAAACGCGCCGCCACGGTGACATTGTGAGCAGCGGTGCGGGGTTTCCGGTGCAATTGCGCTTCAACGTCTGGACCGCGCAGTACGGACGCGCACCGCGTGCGCGCCTCGCGGTCTGTGCCGGATCGAGGCGGACGCTGCGCGCCGCTCATCCGGCGCGGGGCCTACCGCGCCGCGCCTGCCGCTGCGCGGATCGGGTAAGGTTGCCGCCTGCCCCATCCCGCTTTCGACTCGTCGATCCGCGCATGAACGAATCCGCCGCACGCAAGGTGCTGCTGCTGCGCGCGTTCGAGACGATGCCCGACTCGGGCTGGAGCGACGAGGACCGCGCGTGGGCGAGCCGCGCCGCGGCC
>JBGFSF010000024.1:0-8162 GCA_041694715.1 Pseudomonadota bacterium
GTGCGGTTTCAGATCGTGGGCCGACAGGATGCGCCACACCGTGCTCTTGCCCGCCCGCGACAGGGGCGCGAAGCCGGCGGCGACCGCGTGCGAGGCCACGTATTGGGCCAGGGCCGCGAGCAAGGGGCCCGAACGGGCCATCAAGGGGCCCGAACGGGCCATCAGCGGGCCTGCGCTTCATTCTGGCGTCAATCTCGGCCACTTAGATTCGCGCCGTGATCGCATGACGCGTCCGGTCTGGCCACGGGCAGGAAGGACCGGCGAGCCGTCGCGGCTGGCGAATCACCCTACCCCCACCCCCAGCGCAGATGAGGAGAAAATCGTGCATCGTCATCACATGAATCATCGTATGAAAGCCATGGTTGCAGCCGTGATGCTGGCGACCTCGGGCGCCGCCTTCGCGGCCGGCGGGCTTCCGGCCGCCGGTGCCGGTGAGCAACAGTTCCACTCGGCCCACGCCAAGCAGCCTCGCGCGAAAAACGTGATCCTGCTGATCCCAGACGGCATGGGCGAGGCGGTCATGCTCGCCACGCGCTACCGGGAAGTCGGTCGCGACGGGCGGCTCGAGCTGGACCGGCTGCCGGTATTCGGCCAGGTCACGACCCATTCAGAGAACAGCCTGGTGACCGACTCGGCCGCGGCCGGCACGGCGCTCGCCACCGGCACGCGCACCCACAACGGCATGATCGCCCAGAAGCCCGATGGCAGCTCGGCGCTGGACCGCTCGATCCTGATGCTCGCGAAGCAGGCGGGCAAGAGCACCGGCCTGGTCACCGAGGTGCAGATCGCGCACGCGACGCCAGCCCCCTTCGCGGCCTCGGTCCCGAGCCGGCGCATGATGAACGAGATCGCCGAGCAATACCTCGCCAACGGCGTCGACGTGCTCCTGGGCGGCGGCGAGAGCAACTTCCGTCCGAAGGGCGTGGCGGGCGCGCACTGCGCGGCGGAGGCGGCCAAGCGCACCGACGGGCGCGACCTCGTGGCGGAGTTCGCGGGGGCCGGCTACCAGCTCGCCACCGACCGCGCGGCGCTCGCCGCGGCGACGGCGCCGCAGGGCAAGCTGCTGGGCCTGTTCGCCTGCGAGAACATGGCCTGGGCGACCGAGCCGGTCGAGACCGAGCCGACCAGCGCCGAGAAGACCCGCAAGGCGATCGAGGTCCTGGCCCGCAACCCGAAAGGCTTCTTCCTGATGGTCGAGCGCGGCAAGATCGACTGGGCGACGGAGGCGAACAAGGCCGAGGAGAGCCTCGCCGAGACGCTCGAATTCGACCGCGCCGTTGCCGCGGCGATGGAGTTCGCGCGCCGGGAGGGCAATACGCTCGTCATCGTGACCGCGGACCACGAGGCCGGCGGGCTGCACATCATCGCCAACCCGGACCGCGGCCCGGTCGAGGCGGAGCGCTTCGACGAGCGCGGCCGCACCATCACCCCGCGTCAGGGCACCACGTTCACCTCGGCCGACGGGCTCGAGATGCACCTCGCCTGGGCCACGCATCCCGGGCACACCGCCGACCCCGTGGGCGTGCGCGCCTACGGGCCCGGTTCGGCCCCCGTGCTGAAGACGGGCGGCGCCAAACACCTCACGGACGTCTACGAGGTGATGCGGCGCGCGCTGATCGGCCGCTAGCCGGCGAGCGGCCACCCGCCCTCGCCGGAAACTCCGGCGAGGGCGGGTGGCCGGGTCCATCCGAATCCATGCAATGCGGATCGTTGTTTCGCGATCGACGTGTTGTGTCAAGAAGGAGGATTCAACCATGAAGCGGAACTCGAAACCGATCGCTCTGGCGCTCACCGCCCTAATGGCGGTGAGCGCGCCGGCGCAGGCTGAGCCGTCCGCGGAGCGGGCCGAGAACGTGATTCTCATGATCGGCGACGGCATGGGCGAGTCCCAGGTCCTGGCGACGCGGCTGTTCTACGCAGGGCGCGACGGGCGCCTGGCGATGGAGACGCTGCCGATCTACAGCCAGGCGAGCACGCTCGCGGCAAACAGAGTCGTTACCGATTCGGCGGCCGCGGCTACGGCGTTCGCCACCGGCACGCGCACCGACACCGGCAGGATCGCGCAGGATCCGGCCGGCCGTTCGACGCTGGCCGACTCGCTGCTCCTGTTGGCGCGCGGCGCCGGCAAGAGCACCGGCCTGATCACCGACGTATGGCTGGCCCATGCCACCCCGGCGCCTTTCGCCGCCTCGGTCCCCAGCCGGCGCATGATGAACGAGATCGCCGAGCAATATCTGGCCAACGGCGTGGACGTGCTCCTGGGCGGCGGCGAGAGCAATTTCCGCCCGCAGGGAGCGTCGGGCACGCACTGCGCGCCGGGCCGGACCCAGCGCACCGACGGCCGCGACCTCGTGGCGGAGGCGGCGCGCCTCGGTTACCAGGTGGTTGCCAACGAGGCGCAGATATGAACGATCTCGCCTGGACCTTGGGCGAGACCAAGTCGTTCGATGAAGCAGTCGCGGTCGCGCGCGACTTCGTCGCTGCCCATCCGGACACCTTGCTGGTGGTGACCGCCGACCACGAGACGGGCGGAATGCACATGGTAGGCGGCGTGTCGTGGAGGCTCGCTCCGCAGGAGCTGAGAGTTCCGCCGGACGATCTGAGAGACGGGCCGCAGGAAGGCGGTGTGTCGGCCGCCGTCACCGTGACCATGCCGGGCGACTACTTCAACACCATGGATGGGCAGACCGTCGCGGTGAACTGGAGCACGTTCAGCCATGCCGCCATCCCGGTGGGCGTGCGCGCCGCGGGCACTTGCAGCGAGACCATCGGCCGCATGAACGGCCGTGCCGGCGCCGGTCACCTTACGGATCTCTATCAGGCTTTACGCGGCTGTCTGACGGGCATCGGGGTGGAACGATGAACCGGAGGAAGAGTTTTCGTCGAGCGTGCTGCGGCCGGCTTTCGGCCTGGGTCGGCCTGCTGCTGGTCGCGACTCCCGTTGCCGTCCTGGCGCAAGGCGCGGCGTGGACCGGCCGGGTGGCGTTCGTGCAGGACGGCGATACCGTCTGGTTGCAGCAACCGCTCGCCGCGCCGTCGCCGGTGGGTGACACCGTGATCGTGCGCCTGGTGGGCATAGACGCGCCCGAGACGTTCACGGTCGAGAATCACCCGCCGGGCAACCAGATCGTCCACGGCGAAGCGTCCCGAAGCTTCTTGCAGGAACTGCTCCCCCGCGGGACGGAAATTACCGTGGTGACCGACCGGGTCGAGGTGGATGGCTTGGGTCGCGTCTTGGGCTACGTGTACAAGGGCGCCCTAGACGTGAACCGGGAGCTGCTGCGCGAAGGACACGCCGTCACCCACGTCATCTGGCCGAATACCTACGGCCGTTTCAATGAGTTCCGCGACGCACTGCTGGAAGCGACCAGCGCCGGCCGGGGTATGTGGAACCCGGCGAACCCGATCCAGGAACTCCCGTTCGAGTACCGGCTGCGGGTGTTCGAGCGCAGCTTTCAGAGACAGGTCGGCGATTTCTTCACGAAGACCTTTGTCGGCCCGGCCGAATACAGGCGCGTGCCGGTGGAAAACCGGGTCCAGTTCTGGACCCAACAGGACGCCATCGATGCGGGGTACCGCCATGCACCGTGAATCGACTTCTCCGGCGAACGCTCACCGCATGGCGAAAACACCGCTCGCCCTCGCGATCTCCTGCTGCGCGCTCGGGCTGCCCGCCGCGGCGGCTGCGCAGACGCGCTTCGACGCCGAACTGGCCGGCCACGCGATCCTGCCCGCGGCGACCTTCGTCGCGCCGCCGGCCGATGCGCCGCCCGATCTCGCCGTGTCCGGACGCTTCACCGGTCCCGGCAACCGGCGCAATGACACCGTCGGCTCGCAGCCCGGCGCCTCCGGCTTTGGCGCCCATGCGCGCCCCACCGGCATGGCGTTGCCGTTCAATGGTCAACCCGTCCAGGGATTCTCGGGCATCAGCCCGGCCGGCGACGGCGGCTTCTGGGTGCTTTCCGACAACGGTTTCGGGACCAAGCGCAACAGCCCCGATGCGCTGCTGATGCTGCACCGCTTGCGCCCGGACTTCCGCCACGGGACGGTCGCGGTCGAGCGCACCGTGTTCCTGTCCGACCCGCAGCGCCGCGTGCCCTTTCGCATCGCTTTCGAGGGCACGCGCGAACGTCATCTCACCGGCGCCGACTTCGACCCCGAAAGCATCCAGCCGATCGACGGCGGCGACGGCGGCTTCTGGATCGGCGAGGAGTTCGGGCCGTATCTGCTCCAACTCGACCGCGACGGCCGTGTGCAATTCATCGCCGAAACACGGCTTGACGGCCAGACGCTGCGTTCGCCCGATCACCCGTCGCTGCAGGTGCCGTCCGATCCCACCGAGGCGGTGAACTTCGAGGTACCGCGTTCCGGCGGCTTCGAAGGCCTGGCGGCCAGCCGCGACGGCAAGCGCCTGTACGCGCTGCTGGAAAAACCCCTGTTCGGCGCCGGCGGCAAACCCGAGGGGCGGTTCCTGCGCCTGCTCGAGTTCGACGCCGAGCGGCGAAACTGGACTGGGCGCCATTGGCGCTACGCGCTCGAGGCGGGCGCCACCGCGATCGGCGACTTCAACATGATCGACGAGCGCCGCGCTCTGGTGATCGAGCGCGACGACGGCGAGGGCGATCCGGCGCGCGCCTGCGCCGCCGGCCAGACGCCCCCGGCCTGCTTCCCCAACCCGGCGCGTTTCAAGCGGGTCTACCTGATCGACCTCGGCGAGGCCGCCGCCGACGGCGCCGTGCGCAAGATCGGCTACGTCGATCTGCTCGACATTCGCGACCCGAAGCGCGTGTCGCGGCGCAACAGCGACGCCGACCCCGCGCTCGGTGCGCGCTTCAAGTTTCCGTTCTTCACCATCGAAAACGTCGCCGCGGTCGACGACCGGCACATCGTCGTCGCCAACGACAACAACCTGCCGTTCTCCGCCGGCCGCTTCCTGACCCGCGCCGACGACAACGAGTTCATCCTGCTGCGGGTGCCGGAACTGCTGCGCGCGGCGACAACCCTGCGAGGAGAGGCTCCATGAAGAAAGCCCTGCTCGCCGCCGGCGTGCTGGCGGCGCTGTTCCCGATCCAGACCCTGGCCGGACCGGCCGATCCCTCCGCCATCCGCATCACCCCGATCGGCACCTACGCCTCCGGCGTCTTCGACCGATCCGCCGCCGAGATCGTCGCCCACGACCCCAGGAGTCAGCGCCTGTTCGTGGTCAATGCCGCCGGCAGCAAGGTGGACGTGCTCGATATCCGCGCCCCGTCCACGCCCCGCCTGCTGTTCAGCGTCGATCTTGCGGCCCGAGGTCTCGGCGCCGTGGTCAACAGCGTCGACGTGCATCAGGGCCTGGTGGTGGCGGCGATCGAGAGCGCCGTCCGCACCGACCCGGGCCGTGCGGTGTTCATGGACGCGGACGGCAATATCCTCGCGTCGGTCGAGGTGGGCGCCTTGCCGGACATGGTGACCTTCACCCCGGACGGCAGCGGGTGTTGGTGGCCAACGAGGGCGAACCCAGCGACGACTACCGGATCGATCCGGAGGGATCGGTGAACATCGTCGATCTGCCCGAAGACATCCGTCTGCTCGGCCAAGCCCATGTCCGGACCGCGAGCTTCCGGAAGTTCAACGACGCCGCGCTGGCGCCCTCCATCCGCATCTTCGGGCCCAACGCCAGCGTGGCCCAGGACCTGGAGCCCGAATACATCACGGTGTCCAGGGATTCCAGGACCGCCTGGGTTGCCCTGCAGGAGAACAACGCCGTGGCGGTGCTCGATATCGGCGCCGGCGAGTTCACGGCGCTCCATGGCCTCGGCTTCAAGGACCATCTGCTGCCCGGCAACGAACTCGACGTCAGCGATCGCGACGACCGGATCAATTCGGCGCGAGGTCGTTCTCGATCTGGACCGCCGATCTCGAGCGGGTCTACGACAGCGGCGCGGTCTTCGAACGGATCACCGCCGAGCGCTTCCCGGACGACTTCAACTCCAACCATCGCGAGAACGCCTTCGACAACCGCAGCGACGACAAGGGACCGGAGCCGGAGGGCGTGGCGGTGGCCGGTCTGTGGGGCGGCGTCTACGCCTTCGTCGGGCTGGAGCGCATCGGCGGGGTGATGATCTACGACATCACCGATCCCTATGCGCCGAGCTTCGTCCAGTACCTCAACAACCGCGACTTCGGCGCCGAGCCGGGCACGGCGGCGGCGGGCGACCTGGGTCCGGAGGGACTGATAGTCATCGAGGCGGACCGGAGTCCCCTTCCGGGCGTGCCCCTGCTGGTGGTGGCCAACGAGGTCAGCGGCACCACCACCGTGTACCGCATCGACCGCGAGCGCCCTGCCGGCCGGCCGTGACGAGCGGCGCTTCGCTGTCACGGGTCGCAACGGTGGCAGAGAAGGCCGGAGAAGCCGTGAAGATTTCGTCGCGAGCGGCCCGCCGGTCAGGCGCACGGAGCGGGACAGGTTCGTTGTTATCGGAAGGAGAAACGCCATGAACATCGATATTTCACCTCAAGTGCGCGTCGCACAAGCAAAATCTCGCTTCGCCGCTTAGGAGTAGACACAAGCCCCCAGGAGGGTGCATAGCGGCTGAGGTCGCAGCCGCCGAGGCCGGGCAATGTGCTGCGCGTCCTTTCGATCGCACTGTGTGAACTGGCACGCCGCGCGCCGCATCTACTGGATCGGCTGTTCAACAAGCGTTTCAAGGTCCGGCGCTGGAAGCGCCTGGCAGGCGAGCTTGCCGAGCGCATCGTCGTCGTCGGCTACCCTGCAGCGCTGGCCCGCCCCGCCGGGCGCCGTCGATCGAGCTGGTACGCGGACTATCTCGACGCACTCGTGCAGCGCGACGTTCGCGACCTGCCCCGCATCGGATCGCTCGACGTACTGCCGCGGCTGCTGAGCGTCACCGATCTGGCGGCGCCGTTCCAGTTGAGCCGCCCGACGATCCGCGACTACGTCACGCCGTTGGCGCGCGCGCTCCTGCTGGAAGAGTTGCCGTTGTGGCACACCAATCGGCTCAGCCGGCTCGTCAAGACGCCCAAGTTGCACATCGGGGATGCCCTTCTCGCCGCGCTTCACGCGCCAGGCGAAGGACTCGACGTGGTTGTTGTGCTCGCCGTTCGGTCCGATGAGTGTGCGCGAGTGCTCCACCGTGCGGTGCGCGCGGAACCGCGTTCCAAGCTCGGTGCACGCGGGCGAGGTGTCGGTGTTCAGCACGCTTTCTGGCACCGCGATGAACGCCTTGGTCACCGCCGGCGGCGCCGGCGCATCTTTGCTAGTGGCGATGTGCAGGCGCGTGGCGCTCGCGCCGCGGCCTTGAAGGGCGCTGCGCTGCGTGACCGCGAGAAGGAGCTGCCGGTGCTTGTCCAGGCGCTGACCACTCTCCGGCAGGATGGCGCCGGTCGTCGCCGTCTGCTTCGATTTCCCTTCGTTGGCCGCCTCGATGGCCGTCACGCTTTGTGTTAAGCCGCGCAGCGGGGACCAGAACGCGGCCATGTTGCATCGGACACGCGGACATTGAGCGTCGGATTCCACACTCGCTGAAAGCTCAGTAGGCGATTCGCCCTTGCGCTGTTCCCGCTTCGTGTCCGCTGCGCCGACCGCGGTACCACGCGCATTCATCCGAACTGCGTAGCCCCTCGGGCGCATCTTCGCCGATCGACCGGCGGCGGGCACGCGCATTGCGTCGGCCGCCGCGCGCGCGTCCTGCGCGCGCCTCATGAATTCGCTCTAACCCTCGCCGCGCATCGGCGCAGCGGCGCTTGTGCATCGGACATGCGGATGAGTGTTCAAAGCGAAGAAACCACTCAGAATCCGCCGCAATGATGCAGGTCAAGGTTTGCCGTCTGAACAGCTTGCGCCGAGGAGTTGCAGTGCCTGGACCGAACCGTCGAGTCGATAGAACGGGCATGACGTTGCCAAGACGCCCTGAAGCATGAAAGTCATGCCCGTTTCCCTCTCCCCCAGCCCCTCCCCCGCAAGCGGGGGAGGGGAGCTTCGAGAAGTCGCTGGTGCGACTTTCACGTCAAAGGCTGCGTCGCGCGGGCGACGCGGTGCGCGGCCGTGTTGAACGCGTTGCGCCAGGCGGCGAGCCGGTGCGTCGCGCCGCCTGCGCAGTGCGCGCGCTGGTTCAGCCGCGACGAAGCGATCATGGGCACCGCGATCCACGTCGAATTGT
>JBGFSF010000028.1:0-8068 GCA_041694715.1 Pseudomonadota bacterium
TTTCTCGGCCTGAGCAGGTGACGAGCGCGCACGGACGAAAAAGGGCTGCGCGTGCGCAGCCCTTTCGTATTCCTGGCTCCCCGACCTGGACTCGAACCAGGGACCTGCGGATTAACAGTCCCGAATCTATGCGTCCCATAGTGGATCATGCCGCGCCGCTTGTAGACCGCGAATCTGCAAGTGACTGATTTGGAACGATCTCATAATCCCTTTACGCTCCGCATCGTGCCATAGTATCCTGCCAGAAGTAGATCCGTTGTAGACCCGTTGTAGACCCGTCAAGGGATTGGGGGCGACATGGCAGGCAAGCTGACCGATGCGAAGATCGCCGGCGCGGGTGCCGGACGCGAACTGCTCGAAAGTCTCGGGCGCGGCCTGGGATCGCTGTCGGTGCGCGTGACGCCGAGCCGGCGGCGCGTGTTCTACTTCCGGTTCAAGCCGCCCGCCGGCAATCAGCAGCGCATCGAACTTGGCCTGTACTCGACTGAAGACGGCGGCGACACGCTCACGCTGTCGAAGGCGCGGCGACTGGCGATGCAGCTTGCCGCGCGCTACCGCGAGCATCCCGACCTGCGCGCGCACCTTGAAGCCGAGCGGCGCAACCGCGAAGCCGCCGAGCGGCACCGGCGCGACGAGGAAGCGCGCAAGCGCGCCGAAGCCAACCGCGGCACGCTGCGCGCCCTGCTCGAAGCCTACGCGGCGCACCTGACCGCGCAGGGCCGGGCGAGCGGCGCCGACGCGCTGGCAATGTTCCGCCGGCATGTATTCGAGGCATGGCCGGCGTATGCCGACATGCGCGCGGCCGACCTGAAGCCGCGCGACGTGACGGCGATCCTGCGCACGGCAACCGAGGCCGGCAAGGGCCGCACCGCCGGCAAGCTGCGCAGTTACATCCGCGCCGCCTACGCGCTGGCGCTGCGCGCCGAAAGCGATCCGACCGCGCCGGCGACCTTCATCGCTTTCGGCATCGAATCGAACCCCGCGGCGGTGACTGCGGCGCTGTCGCAATACAACCGGGCGCGCGATCGCACGCTCACCGCCGGCGAGCTGGGTTTCTACTTGCGCTCGCTCGAAGCCGCGCCCGCCAGTGAGGCGCGCGACGCGCTGCTGCTGGCGCTCGCGCTTGGCGGTCAGCGGCCCGCGCAACTACTGCGCGCCACCCGCGCCGACGTTGACCTGCACGCACGCACGATTCGGCTGCTCGACCCGAAGGGCAAGCGGGCGCAGCCGCGCGCCCACGTACTGCCACTGACGGACGAGGCGGCGGCAATCGTCGCGCGCCGGCTCGAGCTGGCGACGGTGCACGTGTCGCGCCGCCAGCGGCAGCAGGCGAGGAAAGAGGGCCGCGAGCTACCGGCAGCGCAGGAATCGCCGTGGCTGTTTTCCGCCGACGGCAAGCGGCCAACGCGGCCGGAAACGCTGTGCGCGATGGCTCGCACGCTGGCCACCGCGGCAACGGCCGACAAGGCACTGCAGAAGGCGCGCGCCAGCCTCGGCCTGTTCGAACTGCGCGACGTGCGCCGGACCTGCGAAACGATGCTCGCGGGTCTCGGCATCAGCCGCGACGTGCGGGCGCAGATTCAGTCGCACGGACTCGGCGGCATTCAGCAGCGGCACTACGACCGCCACGACTACATGCGCGAGAAGGCGGCCGCACTCGAACAGTGGGGCGCGTACCTCGCCGGCCTGCGCGACGAGCGCGTGGCGCCGATGCGCGCGAAGCGGGCGTAGCCGGTGGCGATTGCCGGAACTAATCCATTGGATTACAGTCTGATCACCGTCGCCGAAACGCCGGAGTTCATCCGCCGCGCTGCGGCGCTGCTGACCGACGAGGAACGGACGGACCTGATCGTGTACCTTGCCGAGCACCCGAAAGACGGCGATCTGATCGTCGGCACCGGCGGGCTGCGCAAGCTGCGCTGGCGTCGGGCCGGCTTCGGCAAGCGCGGCGGGACACGGGTGATCTACTACTTTCACGACGCCGCCATGCCGCTGTACCTGCTGACCGTCTACGCCAAGGGCGAGCGCGACGATCTGTCGGCCGACGACCGGCGGGCGTTCGCCGCGCTGGCGCGGCATCTGGTGGCGGCACACAAGGGGACTCAATGATGGGACGCATTGCAGACAGCATTCGCCGCGGGCTGGAAGAAGCCGTTGCGCACGCCGAGGGGCGCGGCCGGGGCGTGCGCACGCATCGCGTCGCGCCGATGGACGTGAAGGCCATCCGCGAGAAGGTGGGGCTGACGCAGGAGCAGTTCTCGGCGCGTTTCGGCATCAGCCTAGGCACGCTGCGGCACTGGGAGCGCGGCGACCGGCAGCCACACGGCACGGCGCGGGTGCTGCTGACGGTGATCAGCAAGAGTCCGAAGGCGGTGCTGCGCGCTGTCGAAGGCTGATTCGCAGCGGCGCGAGGAAGGCGCGGGCCACCCGGGCCTGCTGACTGGCACCCGAACGTGAGGCGTTCGAATGAAAGCGGGCGGCCAGTTTACGGGCACGACGCGGCGGGCAAAGGGCATCGATGCGGTTCGGATCGAGGAAGTCGGCGGGCTGCTGGAACTCGGCAATCTGGCCGACGAGTACGCGCGAGAGATTCAGCGCTCGCCTTTCTCCCGGCCGTTCGACTGGACGGCGCCCGATGCGGGTCTTGCGTCGCCGTTTCCCGGCACCGGATGCGGATGGCACCCGTCGCACCTGCTGCGCGATGAGAAGCTGCGGCAGCAGCCGAACCCGAGCATTCAATTCTCGTGCGGGCTGTTGAGTACCACTGATGGTCGGCGCCAGCGCGAGCGGATCGAGCGGCAACATCGAGAAGTGCTCGCGCGGCAGTTCATCGCTGACCGCGACGCGCACCCGGCCTACCGGCGCCTACGTACCATCGCAGGATTTCGGTCGGTGCTCGAAGAGTTCGCCAAGGCGCGCAATCCGTCAAGGCCAAAGCTGGATTCGCCGCTGCGCGCGCCGCAGGCCGAGGCGCAAATGCTCTCGTGCATCGTGCGCTCACTGTGGCGCCTGAGCGCGAAGGACTGGCGGCCGGCGCCCACAAAGAGAACGAAGATCGAGGCGCGGAAGGCGGCGCGTGTGTTGATGGCGGCCGGCAAAGAAGGGCTGCATTCCCTGCCGAGCTATTGGAGCACCGTGCATGAGCTGCGCAAGCTGTTGGATGAACTCGAAGCGCCGACCGGCAGAAAGCGCGCGCCGAAGCTGGATGAGCACACGGCCCGCCGGGAGACTCTTGCGGCCTTCGAAGACCGGCTCGCAGCAATCTTCGGCAAGCAGGCTTTCGACGCCGACATGAGAGGCGTGCGCCGGGCCTACGCGGCCCTGCTCGGATTCCAGAACCCGAACGACAAGGTATCGCCGTAAGGCCCGGAATTTTCGCTTACGGCGAGGGCGCGCGACTGTTGTCGCGTTCGTGTTCAACATTCCTCACGCCGCAGCACATCGCGGCAAGAACTTCATGAGGGATACCATGAGACACGATTCGAGTTCGTCAACACCTGCGCGGCGCATGCTGCGAGTGGCCGAGGTGGAGCGCTTGACCGGGCGCTCGCGGAGTTCGTTGTATCGCGATGTCGCCGAGGGGCGGCTGTCGGCGCCGGTAAAGATCGGCCCGCGCGCCGTGGCCTGGCCGAGTGACGCGATCGACGCCTGGCTGCGCTCGCTCTGCGACCGCGGGGCCGAGCGGTGATGCCGCGAGGCAATGGCCGCGGGCAGACGCCCGCCGAGCGCCTGAGGCTCGCGATACTCCGAGCGAGAGCCCGGTTGGCCAAGACCGATCATCTGATCGCGGCGCAGCGCGCGGCCGAGCCGTCGAGCACTACGCCGGCGCAGGATTCGCTCAATCGTGGCGTAACTCGCGAAACTCGCGTGCAAGCCAGCAACGGCGCGGCTCTCGGCCGTTACGCGAATGCCGAGGGTGGCGTAACAGGCGTAACGCTGCCACCCAAGGAACCGGGATTTTGCGTTGTCGAGGACTGGGCGGAGGCCGGCGGCCGGAAGTACCGGCCCGGCGTCTGGTACTTCGCGTTGCCGCGCAAGGCCGACGAGCAGATCGAGGGCGCAGCCGCGCTCGCCGCGACCTGGGTGTGCTCGCCGCTGTACGTCGAGGCCGTCACGCACGACGCCGAACAGGACAACTTCGGGCGACTGCTGAGGCTGTGCAACACGGTCGGTCAGTGGCGCGAGTGGGCCATGCCGATGGAACTGCTGCGCGCCGCCGGCGACGAGTTGCGCGGCGAGTTGCTGGCGATGGGTGTGCATATCGACCCGGGCACGCACAAGCTGCTGAGTCGGTACCTGCAAGATCGAACGCCGAGCCGGCGCGTGCTCTGCGTCCTGTCGCTGGGCTGGGCCGGGGACTCGTACGTCCTGCCGGATGCCGTGATCGGGGCAAGTGCCGGCGGCGTGATCTACCAGTCAGGCGAACGTTGGCACGGCGAGCATGCGCGTGTCGGCACCCTGGACGGCTGGCGCGCCGAGGTCGCGGCACGCGCTGTCGGCAATCCGCTGCTGGTGTTGGCGCTGTCGGCGGCCTTCGCGGGTCCTCTGCTCGCGCGGTGTAACGCCGAAGGTGGCGGGCTGCACTTCGTCGGCGATTCGTCGACCGGCAAGACGACGCTGCTCGAGGCCGCGTGTTCAGTGTGGGGCGGCCCGGGGCTGCGCCGCACCTGGCGCGCGACCGCGAACGGCATGGAGGGCGCCGCCGCGCTGTCGAATGACGGACTGCTGGCGCTCGACGAAATCAGCGAGGCGCTGCCGCAAGAGGTCGGCGCGATCGTCTACGCGCTGGCCAATGGCCGCGGCAAACAGCGCGCGAGCCGTAGCGGTGCGGCGCGAGCCGTGGCGCGCTGGCGATGCATGGTGTTGTCGAGCGGCGAGCGCACGCTGGCGACGGCACTCGCCGAGGGTGGCACACGCCTGAAGGCCGGGCAATCGGTGCGGCTGCTCGACGTGCCGGCGTCGCAACGCTACGGCGTCTGGGACGACCTGCACGGATTGCCGAGCGGCGCGGCGCTGTCGGACGCACTCAAGCGCGCCGCAGCGACGCACTACGGGCACGCCGGCCGCGCCTATCTGGAGCGACTGACGCGCGACCCGCGCGACTTCGCTGCGCTGCTGGAGCAAGTCAAGGCGCGCTGCCGGCCTTCGCTGCCGGCCGCGACGGACAGGACAAGCGCGCCGCGGCACGCTTCGCGCTGCTGGCGCTGGCCGGCGAACTGGCCACCGAGTACGGGATCACCGACTGGCCGGAGAGCGCGGCAATCAACGCGGCTGCCGAGTCGTTGCGCGCCTGGCGCACGCTGCGCGGCGGCGCCGGCAACGACGAGCAACGGCAGATCGTCGAGCGGGTAGCCGAGTTCGTCGAGAAGCACGGCGACAGCCGGTTTTCCGACGCGGCTGCCGGCAATAGCGACGCCATGCGGATCAACCGCGCCGGCTGGTGGCGCGACGAGGGTGGCGCGCGCATCTACTTGTTCACCGCCGCCGGGCTACGCGAGGCGCTGGCCGGCTTCGATCTGCGGCCGGCGCTCAACGCCTTGCAGCGTGCGGGCGTGCTGCCCTTGAGTGGCGCGGATGCCCGGCGCGCCCGGCCCGAACGGATCGGAGGGCGTGTTGTGCGCGTGTACGCGATCGCGGCCGACCGACTGCGAGGCGAGCATGACGATTGAGTCGCTGTTATCCCGGCTGGAAGCCGGCGGTGTTACGCCTGTTACGCCACCGCGCGAGGCCGGCGTAACCCGGAAACCCGCGCCAGTGCTTGCTTGTACGCGAGTTACGCCAGTTACGCCACAAAATGACGAATCCAGAACGGACACGGCCGGCGATCCGTCAATCCCGGCGCTGCCCGGTGCCGCCGACCCCGAAGCCCTGCGCGAGTTCCTCGAAGAGCGCGCCGCGATCCGGGAGTTCGACGGCGGCTGCTCGCGCGAAGATGCCGAAGCCGCCGCGCTCGAAGACCTGCGCGGTCAGGTGCGCGCTACCGCCGAGACCCTCGTCGAGCGGGCGCGGCGGGAACTCGGTCTGACGATCGCCGACGAGCGCCTGCTCGGGGTGGACTGCGAGGGCAACCCCTACTGGTCGGCGTGGGTGCTGCGCGAACTTTTCACGGCCGCGCGCAAGCGGCACTGAGCATGCGAGAGCGGTCGCCACCGCTGCCGACATGCTCGCGCTGCGGCCGACCATCGTCTCGGGTCGCCCGCGAGATTCGCGAGGGCCGCAACGTCACTCGGCAGCAACTGTACTACCCGCGCAAGGCGGTGCGCCGTCTGACCGCTACCGGCAGTTCTTCCTCTCCATCGCAGTTCTAACGGCCTCTCGTTCGCCGCGAACGTTAGCCAACTCGCTCGCTTCGATTCCGTCACCAAGTCCATAGCCGAGCCAGATCGCCTGAACTTCGCTCGTCTTTATGCGCTGTTCTTGCGCGGCCACTGGCTGATTCTCACGTCGACTCAATGATGACAACTCTACCGAGAGGCGATCGCAATCAATTCCCTCATATCGGAGCGGCGACACGTACGCTCCTGTAATTTGGGACGGCGGAGTTGGCATGTTCATGCAGCCAGTCGCAACTGCAGCGAGGGCCACAATTGCTGCTGACTTGTACGGCCTCATGATTGGATCTTCTCCTATCGAACGCGGTTTCAGGCTGCGCGCTTAGTCTCAAGCGGAAGTCATTTGTCAACTGGCGACACGTCAGGCGTACGGCAGAGCACACATGATGTAACGGCGATCTCACAAGTTGAGAAGTGCTGCTTGAGCCAATCTGGCAAGTGGCCACGAGCAGTGTTGTTTGCAGTTCGATTGTGGTCCCGACCTGGCTCTCGTTTCTGATCTCAAAGAGGGTGCAGATGGAGCTCATAATTCAAGTCGCGCTTGGGATCGTCCTCGGTTTCATCCTCCTCGTCTTTCTGAGACAGATCGTGGCGCTCGGGCTATTGCTTCTCTTCGCATTCGTAGCGGTAGCAGCGATCGCCGCCGTCGCCGCCGGCCTGTATTTGCTTGGATCAAGCATCGAACTTCACTCGGACGACCTATGGACCGGCGGCGCGCTTCTTGGCCTTCTTGTCCTCGTTCTGGCCGCGCCAAGCGTAATCAAGGAGTTCGGGGAAGTTCGCCGTGAACTGCGTGCGTCAGAGCAGAAACGAATGGAAGAAGAAGCACGTGAACAAAGACTTCGCCAGTTAGACGGCGAATTGGAAGCGACGCCCGAGTGGCAGTTTCGCAGAGCGATCGAGTCAGCAAGAGAAGAGGCGCGCGCAAGAGAAGAGGCGCGCGCGGCGGCGAAGGAACGCGCAGAGCAGGATCGATCGACTTGATCGAGCGACGCGACTATCGGTGCGGGAGTCTCATCAGCGAGCGAAGTTGCGCCATCAACGGCACCACCGCTTCCGGCTCGACCTCGCCGCCGGCAATCTGCTCCAAGACCTTGTCGATGAGCTCCTCACTCGACAGACTGCGCAGCGAGTTCTCCGCTGACATCCAACTGAATTCGAAGTGGCCGCCGTCGGCAGCGCTGTGCTCGATGGCCTTGCGCTTCGGCGCGACGTACTGCGCTAGTTCGCTGAACATGCGGCCGCGCAACTCCGGCGCGTTGGCTGCGTCCATCGCCAGGCGCGCCATGCCTTCGATGGGGTCGCAGCCCAGCGCCTCGAGTCGTTCAACGACCTCTGCCGTTCGCTTGTTCGGCGTGCCGGCCGTCCTGCCGCCGGTCTTGCGTCCGCGTGCCATCGCGTCTACTCCTGTCTACGCTGGATGATAAGCGCCGGAAAACTTGCTGAGAAATCTCGTGGGGCCCCGCCCCAACACGTCGCATCGCGTTCGCGCCCAAGGGTATATCCCCCGGGGGGGTCTCGGGCGAGCTTCGCTTCGAGCAAGAAGCCGGCCCGCCTGCGGAGGCGAGCCCAGGGTACCGGCCGAGAAGTAGACCCGTTGTAGACCCGGCCCGGTTGCTGGCGAGCAAACGGCTCGGGCGCCTTCACCTAACCCGTTGATTTTCTGGCTCCCCGACCTGGACTCGAACCAGGGACCTGCGGATTAACAGTCCGTCGCTCTACCGACTGAGCTATCG
>JBGFSF010000038.1:0-35155 GCA_041694715.1 Pseudomonadota bacterium
GAGTGCGCTTGGGCTGGCTGCGGCGATTGGCGAATTCGTCGCTCTGCTTCTGTTCGCGGACGGCGTCGCGGCGGCTCTGTTCCTTGACCGCGCGCTCGTTGAGCGTGGTGAACGACATTTTCTTCTGTTCAGCGGCGCACCAGGCGGCGCGCGCCTGGTCGACGCGCCTGAGGGCATCGACGACGACCTTGTCCTGGCCGGCGATCGCCTGGTCGAGCTTCTGCATGAAGGCCTGGTAGTTGTTGAACTGCACGGCGCCCATGCCGGCGGCGAGCCCGGCCTGGCAGCGCTCGGCGTAGTCGCCGCGGTAGTTCAGCAGCAGGTCGAGCTTCTGCTTGGCGTCCTCGTGCGCGCGCAGCGCCGCGGCGAGCCGTTTGGCAGCTTCGTCGGATGCCTTGTTCGCCAGTTCGATCAGGGTGGCGAGGGCGGAGGTCGTGGCCATGGTTCAGTCCCGTCGGTTCACTGGAACAGCGCTTCGAGGGCGGCGAGGCTGCCTTCGACGTTGGCGCGTTCGTTGATGTTCTGCTGCAGGAAGGCTTCCATCGCGCCCTGCAGGCGGATGGCTTCGTCGAGCAGCGGGTCGGTGCCGGCGGCGTAGGCGCCGACGTTGATGAGGTCGCGGCTGCGCGCGTAGCGCGAATACAGCTTCTTCAGCCGGCGCGACAGCTCCTGGTGCGCTGGCGAGGTGATCACGTGCATCGCGCGGCTGATCGATTGCTCGATGTCGATCGCGGGATAGTGGCCGGATTCGGCGAGCGCGCGGTCGAGCACGATGTGACCGTCGAGGATCGCGCGCGCCGAGTCGGCGATCGGGTCCTGCTGGTCGTCGCCTTCGGTGAGCACGGTGTAGAAGGCGGTGATCGAGCCGCCGCCCGGCTTGCCGTTGCCGGCACGCTCGACCAGCGCCGGCAGCTTGGCGAACACGGAGGGCGGATAACCCTTGGTCGCCGGCGGCTCGCCGATGGCGAGCGCGATCTCGCGCTGCGCCATGGCATAGCGCGTCAGCGAATCCATGATCAGCAGCACGTTCTTGCCCTGGTCGCGGAAATGCTCGGCGATCGCGGTGGCGTAGGACGCGCCCTGCAGGCGCATCAGGGGCGGCGTGTCAGCCGGCGCGGCGACGACGACGGCGCGCGCGAGGCTCTCCTCGCCGAGGATCTGTTCGATGAATTCCTTGACCTCGCGGCCGCGTTCGCCGATCAGGCCGACGACGATGACGTCGGCCGAGGTGTAGCGCGCCATCATGCCGAGCAGCACGCTCTTGCCGACGCCGGAGCCGGCAAACAGGCCCATGCGCTGGCCGCGACCGACGGTGAGCATGCTGTTGATCGCGCGCACGCCGACGTCGAGGATGTCGGTGATCGGCGCGCGGCCGAGCGGGTTGGCGGCGCGCTTGCTGAGCGGGGCGGACGCCGAGGTTTCGATCGGACCGAGGCTGTCGAGCGGACGGCCGCTGCTGTCGACGACGCGGCCGAGCAGGGCTTCTCCGACCGGCAGGTGACGCGTACGGTCGCTTGGGCGGCGGCGCGGATGCTTGACCTGGCCGAGGCCGGGCAGGGTGGCGGTGACTTCGACCGGGAACACGCGCGAGCCGGGGACGATGCCCTCGACCTCGCTCTGCGGCATGAGGAACAGGCGGTCGCCTTCGAAGCCGACGACTTCGGCTTCGAGCTGCGCGCCGTTGGGCAGCGGCACGGTGCAGGCGCTGCCGACGGCGAGCTTCAGGCCGACCGCTTCCATCACCAGGCCGGCGACGCGGGTGACGCGGCCCGACACCTGCATCGGCTCGACGATCGAGATCAGCTCGCCGCAGTCGTGCAGGTAGGCCTTCCAGCGATGGCTGTGGTGGGTGGCGTTCATCAGGGCTCCAGCCAGCCGGATTCCTTGCCGAGCGCCGCGGTGAGGCGCTGCCAGCGGGTGGGCAGGGTGGCGTCGATCTGGTTGCTCGCGGTCTCGACGCGGCAGCCGCCGCGCTCGAGCTGCGGATCGTGGGCGATCTGCCAGCCGGTCTTGTCGAGCTCGACGCCCATTTTTTCGGCGACCAGCGCGGCGTCGTCCGGGTGCAGGTAGAGCAGGGCGGGCTGCTGCAGCGAAGGCAGGTAGCGCACCGCCTCGCGCACGATGGGCAGCACCAGTTCAGGCTGCACGGCGAGCGCGGTCTTCAGGATCGCGCGCGCGAGATCGAGCGAAAGCTCGAGCACCTGCTGCGCGATCAGCGCGTCGGCCTGGTTGACCTCGGCGGCGAAGGCGCCGGTCAGCGCGTGCAGCCGCTGCGCCTCCTGCGCGGCCTTCTGCTGGCCGTGGGCGTAGCCCTCGGCCTTGCCGGCCTGGTAGCCCTCCTGGCGTGCCTGCTCCTGGATCGCGGTGATTTCCTCGATCGTCGGCAGCTTGACGCCCGCGGGGACGGTGCCCTTGGCGGCCTTGGCCGCCTTGGGGTCGCCGTCGAAGCTGGCGAAGTCCCAGGGCTTGCAGGCTTGCGGGTCGACGCTGGAGAGGACGCTGGACATGGGGATCGGCTCGCTCGCTGTGGGGGGTTAGACGAATTTTTCCTCGCCGCCGCCGCCGAGGACGATCTGGCCCTCGTCGGCGAGGCGGCGGACGATCGCCAGGATTTCCTTCTGCTGCGCCTCGACCTCGGACAGGCGCACCGGGCCTTTCGACTCGAGGTCCTCGCGCATCATTTCGGCGGCGCGCTGCGACATGTTCTTGAACACCTTCTCGCGCATCTCTTCGGAGGCGCCCTTGAGCGCGATGATGAGCTGGTCGGACTGCACCTCGCGCAGCAGGAGCTGCACGCCGCGGTCGTCGATGTCGATGATGTCCTCGAACACGAACATCTCGTCCATGATCTTCTGCGCCATCTCGGGGTCGTAGCTCTTCAGGTACTCCATCGCCGACTGTTCCTGCTCGCCGCTCATGAAGTTGAGGATGTCGGCCGCCGCGCGGGTGCCGCCCATCGCCTGCTTCTTCAGCACGTCGTTGCCCGACAGCAGTTTGGTCAGTACGTCGTTCAACTCGCGCAGCGCAGTCGGCTGGACGCCGGACAGCGTGGCGATGCGCAGCAGCACGTCGTTGCGCAGCCGCTCGGTGAAGCAGTTCAGCACCTCGCAGGCCTGGTCGCGCTCGAGGTGCACGAGGATGGTCGCGATCGTCTGCGGATGCTCGTTGTGCACCAGTTCGGCGACCGATTCGGCGTCCATCCACTTCAGGCTTTCGATGCCGCTGGCATCGCCGCCGCCGCCGAGAATGCGGTTGAGCAGCGAGTTGGCCTTGTCATCGCCGAGCGCCTTGGTGAGCACCGTACGGAGATAGTCGTTGGAGTCGGTGCCGAGCGAGTAATTCAGGTCCACAACGGTATTGAAGTCGTCGAGCACGGTCTCGACCTCCGTCTGCGGAATGGTTTTCATCGAGGTCATCGCCTCGCTCAGCTTCTGCACCTCGCGCGGACCGAGATACTTCATGACCTGGGCGGCACCTTCCTCGCCCAGCGCCAGCATCAGGATCGCGCCCTTGGTGACGCCGTTGGCCTCACTCATTGCTGCCCACCCAGGTCTTGACGATGTTGGCGACGGCGCGCGGATCCTGGCTCGCCAGGCCCTGCGCGCGCGTCAGGTTGTCTTCGTAGCTGCGCTGGCCCGGCCGGGTCGGCATGCCGGCGTGTTGCAGCTGCGGGGGCGCCGGCGGCGGCGCCTTGGCGAGGTCGGACAGCTTCTTCATCATCGGCTTCAGCACCTTCAGGTACAGGATCAGCAGCACCAGGCCCATCAGCAGGTACTTGCCGGCGGCCTTGGCCATTTCGATGTATTCCACGTATTCGGGCTGCTTCCAGAACGGCAGTTCGGGCGGCGGCTCGATTTCCTGCGACGCGAACGGCGTGTTGACCACGTTGACCGAATCGCCGCGCTCGGCGTTGAAGCCCATGGCTTCCTTCACCAGGTTGGTGATCTGGGTCGTCTCGGCCTCGGTGAGCGGCACCATCGTCACCTTGCCCTCCGCGTCCACGTTCCTTTTATAGTTGACCACCACCGCCACCGACAGGCGCTTGAGGCCGCCCATGCCCTGCTGGACGTACTGGATGGTCTTGTCGACTTCATAGTTGACCGTGGCGTCCTTGCGCACGTTGGTCGGCGGCGTGGTGCCAGCCTCGGTCGTCGCGGCCGCGTTCTGCGACACGATCGGCGCCGTAGCCGGGGCAGGCGGCTGGTTCGAGAGTGCGCCCGGCACGCCGCCCGGCGCACCGCTGCCGTTGATGGCCTCGCTGGTCTGCTGGCTGCGGATCGCCATCGCCTCGGGCGTCTGGTTCGGCTTGTAGCTCTCGACCGCCTGTTCGCTGCGCGAGAAGTCGACGTCCGCGGTGGCTTCGGCGCGCACGTTGCTGGGGCCGACGATCGGCGAGATGATCGACTCGATGCGCTTCACGACGCTCTGCTGCAGATCCTGCACGTACTTGATCTGCGCCGGGTCCATGCCGGCGATGGCGGGGCCCTTGCCGGCGTCGGAGAGCAGGTTGCCGTTCTGGTCGACCACGGTCACGTTCTTGGTCGACAGTTCGGGCACGCTGCTGGCGACCAGATGCACGATCGCGCTCACCTGCGCCTGGTCGAGCGCGCGGCCGGGATAGAGGTTGAGCAGCACCGAGGCGGTCGGCGCCTTCTGTTCCGAGACGAACACCGTGTCCTTGGGCATCGCCAGGTGCACGCGCGCGCTCTGCACCGCCGACACCGACTCGATCGAGCGCGCCAGTTCGCCTTCCATGGCGCGCTGGAAATTCACCCGTTCGAGGAATTGCGAGGAGCCGAGGCGCTGGTTCTCCATCAGCTCGAAGCCGACGTTGCCGCCCTTGGGCAGCCCCTGCGCGGCGAGCTTGAGGCGGGCGTCGTGCACGCGGTCGGCCGGGACCAGCAGCGCGCCGCCGCCTTCGGCGTACTTGTAGGGCACACCCATCTGTTCGAGCTGGGCGACGATGGCGCCGCCGTCGCGGTCGCTGAAGTTCGAGAACAGCACGCGGTAGTCGGGTTGCTGGCCCCACATCCACACCGCGGCCATGACCGCGACCGCCGCCGCCACACCGAGCGCCAGCATGATGCGGCGGCCGCCCGTGGTGCGCGTGTAGTCGATGAGATTGCCCGTCGGCGCCGGGGTGCCGGGGACCATGATCTCGCCTGCTGCTTCTGCCATGTCAGTCCGTCCTTGTTGCGCGGGCGTCATGGGCCGCCCAGCCGATTGCCGTATTCATCTCGTGTGTCCTCCCATGAGACTCCTGCTGTGTGATCGAATTATCGGCAGCCGGCGGATTTTCAATTGCCCGAATAAGCCGGGGTTTTGGGCGCTTATCGGGCTTATGCCTTGCGCGCCGGCGGATTAAGGTGCGAGCGTGGAAAACCGCCCGGGGCCGCCCCGGGGCCAAGGAGAACGCGATGAGCATCGGAGGAATCGATACCAGCCGGATAGAAGCCATGGTGGCGCAGTTGCGCGCCACGGCCGCCCGCGCCACCCCTGCCGCCGCACCCCTGAACGAGGCGGCCGGCCTGACGCGCCCGGTCGCCACGCCGGGGGAGTTCACGTCCATCCTCAAGAATTCCCTCGACGGGGTGAACCGCGCCCAGTTCCAGGCCCAGCAGCTCGCGCAGCGCTTCGAACTGGGCGACAGCAGCGTCAGCCTCGCCGACGCTATGATCGCCCTGCAGAAGTCGAGCATCGCCATGCAGGCGACCATCCAGGTCCGCAACCGGGTCGTGTCGGCGTATCAGGAAATCATGAGCATGGGGGTTTGATTCTAGGGGCTAGGGAATGTGCGGCTTCGCCGCGGCCCCATGAATTCATGCAATGCGGCGAAGCCGCACAAAACCCCCTAATCCCTAAATCCTGCCCCTAGCCCCTAATTACCGTCCCTGCAGCGCCTGGCGCAGCGCCGCGGCGAGTTCCTCGGCGGCGAACTTCGCCACATAGGCGTCGGCCCCTACCTTGTTGACGTGGGCTTCGTTGGTGGCGCCGCTCAGCGAGGAGTGGATCACCACGGGAATGCCGCTGAAGCGCGGGTTCTGCTTGATGTTGCGGGTGAGGGTGAAGCCGTCCATCTCGGGCATTTCGAGGTCGGTCAGCACCAGGGCGACGCGGTCCTGCGCGCTCTTGCCTTCGGCTTCTTCCTTGCTGGCGATGCCTTGCAGCTGCTCCCAGGCCTCCTTGCCGTTCTTGCACATCAGGTAGGGCAGGCCCATGGCCTCCAGCCCCTGTTCGATCATGATGCGCGCGCTCAGGGAATCGTCAGCGGCGAGGATTACCGTGCCGGGACGCAGTTCGACCTTGGTCTGGATGTTGGCCGTCTCGGCTTCCGGCTCGGCCGGCGGCATGACCTGGCGCAGGATGGTCTCGACGTCGAGCACCTGGGCGAGCTGTTCGCTGTTCTCGCCCTCGAGGCGCGCGATGCTGCTGACGATGCCGTTCGACGCATTGCTCTCGGCGGGCATCACCTGGCGCCAGTCGAGGCGCACGATGTCCTCGACCGATTCGACCGCGAAGGCCTGGGTGGTGCGGGCAAATTCGGTGATGAGCAGGATGTTGAGCCCGGTCTTGGGCGTGCAGCCGGCGACGCCGGCGAGGTCGATCACCGGGATGATCTGGCCGCGCAGGTCGACCACGCCCATCTTGTGCGGCGAGCTGCCGGCCATGGCGGTGATCGCGGGCATCGGGATGATTTCGCGGATCTTGAAGACGTTGATGCCGAATAGCTCGCTGCGCTGCAGCAGGGGATCCTCGCCGAGGCGGAACAGCAGCAGCTCCAGCTTGTTGGAGCTGGTCAGGTTGGTGCGCTCGTCGATTTCCTGCTGGATGGTTTTCATGTCGGACAGTCCTTGTGGAGGCTTGGGGGCCGGGCCCCGGATTTCGCTATTGACGGCCAAAACCCCGCGTTTCTTGAGGCCCGGTGGTCCGGTCCGGCTAGAGGTTGTTGCGTCGGGCGCGCTCGATTTCCAGGATGAAGCGCTGCAGGCGGTTGACCGATTCGGGGGACAGGTCGACGAAACGGCAGCCCAGGCGGGTCTGGAAGGCGCCGTTCTGCAGGCGGATCTGCGCCGAATTCCGCACTTCCAGCGTGGTGAAGAGCGCATCCTGCTCGGGTAGCAGCAGGCGGCAGTTCTCGAACATCTGGCCGGTTTCGGTGCCGATGCGGCCGCTGGCGTCGGTCAGGGCGACGCCGCCGCAGCTGATGTCGACGATGCTGGTGGTGATGGGATCGGGGTGGCCGTCGGTGTAGGCCGGCACGATGCACTTGACCGGGTTGGCGATCGGCATCGGTACGCGAAAATGTTCGCGCCGCTGCAGCCGGATCATCGACTTGGGCAGGGCGATCTTCAGCGCCGGCAGCTTGTCGTAGGTGCACAGGGTCACCGGGCCGGTCATGAAGGAAATCGACACGCCGTCGAGCTGGGTGATGAATTCGGCGCCTTTGCCGGAGAGCAGGTTCTGGTTGAGGGCGTCGCCGCGCGCGCTGTCCAGGATCACGCTGTTGTTGGTCTCGTTCACCGCCAGCACCGAGGTCACGACGATCTCGCGGCTGCCCTGGATGTCGAGGTTGACCAGCAGCTTGCGCTTCTGGATCGCGCGCAGCTGGAACAGGATCTCGGCGCGCGAATGCAGCGTGCAGCGTGCGATCAGTTCGTCGTGGTTGTCGGCGCCGAGGCCGCCGTGTGCGGAAGCAAGCATGTGTCAGACAGTCGGGGGCGGCAAGCCCTGTTTTTTCGCTTCGTCGAGATGATAAAGCCAGGCCAGCAGTTCCGCCACGGCAATGTAGAGCTGGGGCGGGATGTGGCTGTCGAGGTCGATCTGCATCAGGAGCGCCAGCAGCTCGCGCGATTCGTGCACGTACACGCCGTTGGCGCGTGCGCGCTCGATGATATTGTCGGCAATTAATCCGCGACCTTTAGCGACGACGCGCGGCGCGCTGTCGCCTTCGCGATAGGCGATCGCCGCGGCGGCGCGCCGCGTGTCAAGCGTCGGTTTCGCCATGTTCGCGTTCCACGCTGAGCGACTGCAGCGTGCACCCGGCCGCCGCCATCTGCGCGGCGAACGCGCCCTGGGCCTGTTTCAGCAGGGGCTCGGTGTCGGCGTTCTCGGGCACGACGCGGATGCTGAAGGCGCCCGCGGGATCGAGGCGGATGTGCGCCGTCACCGTGCCCAGCTCGGGCAGGTCGAGTTTCAGCTGCGAGGTCCAGCCGGCAGCGCTGGCGTCTTCCGCGGACGCCGCGCCCTGGCGTTCGGGGTCGACGTCGTGACGCATCAGCCACTCCAGCGGCTGGCCCGGCCACAGCTCGCCGCGCCAGATGAATTGCGGCGACTCCAGCACCTGCAGCTGCTGCGACAGCAAGACGTGCAGGGGATTGGGGCCGCGCGCGTCGGCCGGCTGGGGCTGCGCGGCGAGCCGGTTCTGCGGTTCCTGCATCAGGCCGTCGACGTCGTCGAGCCCCACCGCCCAGTTGGCCAGGTGCGATTCGTAGAACAGGCCGCTTCTCACCAGCGCGGTGCGCAGGGCCAGTGCGAGCTCGCCCACCTGGGCTGTCGGGCGTGCCAGCAGGGGCGCGGCGGGCGTCAGCGTGGGCGGGGTGTTGCGGTCGGGCAGCTGCTGCAGGATGTCGGATAGCAGACGCGCGGTCTGGGAGAGTTTGGGCGCGTCGGTCGGCTGGGCGGCCGGCGGCTCCAGCATGAACACCGCCTGCGGCATGTGGCCGGCGAAGCGCAGGGTGAGCGTATCGCCCACGTTGGCCGGGTGGGGCAGGCGCATCGCCACGGTCTGTCCGGCGATCTCCACCATGGAAATGCCCTTGTCCAGCGCGACCACCTTGCCGGTGAGCGTCTGGCCGACGGTGAAATTTTCGAACGCGGCGCGTGGCGCCGCCTGGTCGCGCCGGGTGGCATTGAGGACAGGCTCGACCGCGGTGAGGCCGGTCAGCGGCTTGCCCGGGCCTTCGAGCTTGGGCGGGACATCGAGGATGCGGGCGAGAACCTGTACCGGGAACATTCAGTGGGGGGCGTCAGGCCCGCTGCGCGCCGTAGGCGTCGAGGCCGTGGCGGGCGGTGCGCGTCATGGCAAGGCGCTGCTGGAGTTCGTGCATGCGCGGCTCGGTCAGCGCGCGGATCTGTGCGTCGTGCTGAAGGATGGTGCGGATGATCGCGACCTTGGTGCGCAGGTCGGTGGGGCTGAGCTTCATCGGCTCGGCCTCCTGCAGGCTGCCGACGTAGCCGCGGCAACGCTGTTCCAGCGTCACCAGGCGGTCCCACTCGCCCTCGCGGGCAGCGTCGAGCATGGTGCCGGTGAGCTCGGAGAGCGATGCGTAGGCGGCGAGCATTTCGTGGCTGGTCATGAGGGTCTCCGGGCTCAGGCGGCGTGTTGGGTGGGGGTCGGGGCAGCGGGGGCGATCTGCGTCCAGGCGCCGTGCAGTTCCTGCAGCAGGCCCAGCACTTCCTCGAGCGGCGCGATGTCGCTGTTCACGTGGGTCAGCATCAGGCGCTGGTTCATGTAGTCGTACAGCGCGTCGAGGCGTTGCGCGATTTCGCCGCCCTGCTGCAGGTCGAGCGCGGCACGCAGGCCTTCGGTGATGATCGAGCAGGCCTTGGACACGGCGACCGATTTTTTCGCCTTGTCGCCTTCCTGGGTGTGGCGGATCGCCATGCGCACCGCGACTTCGGCGCCTTCGTACAGCATCACGATGAGCTGGTGCGGGCTGGCGGCGACCACGCCGGTTTCCAGGCCCACGCTGGCGTAGGCGCTGGCGGCGCCGCGGGCCGTTGCCGGGGCGGCCAGTTCACGGGCGGTGGGCGGAACGGGTGCGCTGGCAGGGGCTTCGGCCGGGACTGTGCCGGGCTGCTGGGCCATCTTGGCATAGGCATTGGCGGCGCTGCGCAGGTTGGTATACACGTCGGTCTCCTTGCTTATTGGTTCTGGCTGCCGGGCAGGTTGGCCAGCTGGGCAGACAGGAAGTTCATGGTGCTGTTCATGCCGCTGAGCATCGCGTCGAGCGCGGTGTACTGCGCGCGCAGGCGCTTCTCGATCACGACCAGACGCTCCTCGAGTTCGGCGCGGCGCTTGCCGATTTCCTCGATGGTCTTGTTGATGCCTTCGGTGCGCGCGTTGAGTGCGCTGTCGGTGTTGGTTGCGGCGGTCGCCCATTTGCCGAGCGTGGTGGCGAAGCCCTGCGAGTAGCTGACCGTGCCGCGGTCGCCGAGGGCGCCACCGTTCACGATCAGGTCCAACCCGGCGGCCGGGCCGCTGGTGGCGCGCAGCAGCTGGCCGGAGCCGCTGGCGGCGACGCCGCCGATGGTGCCCGCCACGTCGACGCCGGCGGTCGGCGTGTCGGCGTCGAGGCCCAGCGCCGACGCGGCGTTGCCGCCGGTGACGCTGACGCTGGAGGTCGAGCCGTACTTGCCCGAGGTGAGCGTGAGCACGCCGGCGTTCTCGGTGACGGCCACCGCGATGCCGCGGCTCGACAGCGCGCTGGCGCCGTTGACCTTGGCCTGCAGTTCGGCGAGCAGCGCGTCCACGCTGGCGTAGTTGCCGGCGGCGAGTGTCACGGTCGCCGCGACGCCGTCGACTTCCAGGCTCAGCGTGTCGTTGACCCCGGCGGTGATGTCGAGCGGGGCGGCGATCGCCGCGCCGCCCACGGTCCTGCCCTGGGTGGCGAGCTGGGTGACGGCCACCGCGTAGGTGCCCGGCTTCACGCTGCTGCTGGCGTTGCTGAAGCTCACCAGGCTGTCGCTAGCGCGGCCGACCGAGGTGAACAGGCTGGCGATCTCGTCGAAGTTGTTCTCGATCGCCTTGTTCAGGCGGGCCGAGTCGACCGCCAGGGTGCCGTCGAGCTGGAAGGAAATGCCCACGCTCGAGAGCGTCTTGAGGTCGCCCGGCACCCCGGCTACGCTCGAACCGAGCATGCTGCGCAGCTGGTTCTGCAGCGAACGCACGGTGGCGTCGCCGGTGAGGATCGATGCCTTCTGATTGGCGGCGTCGTAGGCGGTCAGGTTTTTCAGCGTGCCGGCCAGGTCGTTGTAGGCCTTCACGAAATTGTTGATCGACGTGGTGATGGCGTTGCTGTCGCGCGCCACCGTCAGCGTCTGTGCCGACTCGGTGGTCTTGGCGAGGGTCAGCGTCACGCCCGGAATGACGTCGGAAACGCTGTTGGTCGCCTTGCTCACCGCGATGCCGTTGACCTTGAGCGCCGCGTTCTGCGCGGCCTGGGTCTGGGTCAGCGCCTGGCTGCCGGCGGGGTCGTGCGCGAGCAGGGCGCCGAGCGTGGCGTCGCCGGCGACCGAGATCTTCAGGCTGTTCGCCGCGCCGGGTGTGTCGGCGGCGAGCGTGAGGCGGTAGGGCGTGCCGCTGCCGTCGTTGACGATGCTCGCCTTCACGCCGATCTTGGCGGCGTTGATCGCATCGCGGATGCCTTGCAGCGAATTGTTGCTGGCGTCGATGGTGACGGTCTTGGTGCCCTTGCCAGCGGAGGTGAAGCTGGCGCCGCTGTAGACGCCGTCAGTCAGCGTACCGCCGCTCACGGTGCCAAAGTCAAAGGTGAGCGTGGTCGCCGCGCCGCTGCCGATGGCGGCGATGCTGCTTGCCTGGCCGTCGGCCACCAGCTGCTGCGCCTGCGCCAGCGCGCTCACCTCGATGGAATAAGTGCCTGGCGACGCAATGCTCGTCGCCGAGGCGGTGAAGAACGCCTTGTCGGAAGGCGTCGCCGTCAGGCTCTGGAAGCGGGCAACACTGTTCAAACCGTTGATCGCGGTCTGAAACGCGGAGACAGCGCTTTTGACGCTGCCGTAGGCGGTCAGGCGGGCCTGCTGGCTCGCCTCCCGCGCAGCGAATTTGGCGAGCGGCTGGCGCTCCACCTGCATCAGCTGGCTGACAATGCTGTTGACGTCCAGGTTCGTCGTGGACATGTTGCCTCAGGCCTGCTTTCTCAGCAGGAGACCCTGCTGGAAGTCGTCGATTGCGCGCGAGATCGCCAGCGCTTCCTCGGTGGGGAATTGCCGCAACACCTCGCCCGTGTCCGAATCGACCAGTTTCACGATCGGACGTTCGGTTTCGCTGTCGACGGTGAACTCGAGGTTCTTGTTCGACTGCTGCAGCGCTCGGTTGACGTAGGCCAGGGCCTCGCGCAGCTGCGCCGCCGAAGCCTGCGGGTCGGCCACCGGGCTGACCGCGGTTTGCGGCAGCTCGGCGGCGACCGGCGCGGCCTGCACGTTCGGCGACGGCAGAACGACGACAGGCCCGCCGTCGCCGGCAGGCCTTGCAGGCGAGGGAGCCTGGGTCGTGCTACTCAAATTTTGGATAAGCATTTCGCCTCTCCTTGTTCAAGTCCCCGACCGGTTATCCCGGCCGGGGAGTCCGTCATTACCGCAGCAGCGAGAGCACCGTGTTCGGCAGCTGGTTCGCTTGCGCCAGCATCGCCACGCCGGCCTGCTGCAGGATCTGGCCGCGGGTCAGCGCAGCGGTTTCCGCCGCGAAGTCCGTGTCCTGGATCCGGCTGCGGGACGCGGTCAGGTTCTCCGACGTCGCCGACAGGCTGGTGATGGTCGATTCGAAGCGGTTCTGGATCGCGCCGAAGGTGCTGCGCAGGGTCGAGACCGAGGTCAGGGCGGAGTCGATGCGCTGCATCAGCGTGTTCGAGTTCGCCACCGACAGCACGTCGCCGCCGTCCAGGCTGCCGGCGGTCGTGGCCGATGCCAGGCCGTAGGTGCTGCTGCCCGAGAGGGTCAAAGCCTCGGCCGACTCGAGCACCAGCTCACCCGAGCTGTTTACGGAGGCGAACGCGCCATCCACGTTTTCATTGACTGAATCGGCCAGCGCCTGGGCGGTGGCGAATGTGCCTGTGATCTCGACTGCGGTGTTGGTGCCGACCTGGATGCTGAGGTCGCCGGCAGCGAGGGTCAGGGAGGCGGCGGCTACGGCTTCGACGCCATCCAGGGCGGCGGCCGGAGCGGCACCGAAGGTGGGGGCCGTACCATAAGCCAGACCGCCGTAGGCTTCCACGTGGGTGAAGTTGTCGCCGTCCGCGCGCTGCACGGTCAGCGAGCCTGCGGTGATCGCTGCGGAAATGTTTGCCGCAGCGCCGAGGCTGAGCGTGTAGCCGCTCACGGTGCCCGTGCCGTCGGCGGCAAAGCCTGCGGCGACGAACGCAGCGGCGACCGAAGTGGCATCAGCCGAGCCAGTCACGGCGACCGCCAAGCTCTCGCCGGCATCGCCCGTCGCAAAGGTTTGCGTGTAGGTGCTGGTGCCGTCGCCACCCACGCTGGCAGTGAATGCGCCGAGCGCCAGGGTCGCCGGCGTCGCGGGGGTGCCGCTGAAGACGGCGTCCACGCCGGTCGAGGTGCTGGTGGCCACTGCGCCGATATCGGTCTGGCGCATGCTGGTCGACAGGCCGACGTTGATGGTCTCGCCGACGTTGGCGCCGACCTGGAAGGCGGCGTTGCCGAAGCTGCCGTCGAGGATCTTGCGTCCGTTGAAGGAGGTCTGGTTGGCGATGCGGTCGATTTCCGCGAGGCGCTGCTGGACTTCGAGGTTCAGGGCCTGGCGGTCGGAATCGGAGTTGGTGGCGTTGGCCGACTGCACGGCGAGTTCGCGGATGCGCTGCAGGTTCTGGGTCATTTCCGCCAGCGCGCCTTCGCCGGTCTGCGCCAGCGAAATGCCGTCGTTGGCGTTGCGGACGGCCTGGTTCAAACCGCGGATCTGGGTGGTGAAGCGCTCGGAAATCGCGAGGCCGGCGGCGTCGTCTTTCGCGCTGTTGATGCGCAGGCCGGACGACAAACGCTGCAGGGAGGTCTGCAGGTTGGTTTGCGACATGCTCAGGTTGCGCTGGGCATTAATCGACGCGATGTTGGTGTTGATGACTGCTGGCATGATGTTTCTCCTTTATGCCCCGAGGGACTGTTTGGGTCGTTGATTCCGGCTGTTGCCTTGTTCGGCTTGCCCACTGGGGCTACATGAACCGCCGTTGTGTGAGGAATCGTCGGGGTTTGGAGAAAGTTAAGGACATGATTTAAAAAAGTTCAGGGGGCCTTCAGGAATGAAAAAACGGTCCGATAGGGGCGCCCGCGAACGCGCCTTCACCCCGGCCCATGCGGGGGTAAGTGCATGATTCGATTGAATTCCACTATGCGCCGATCGGGCGGACGCGGTTGCGTTGAAGGCTTCCATGGAGGCTGTGCGGGTCAAGGCGTATCCACTCAATATAGGCAAGCGGCCCTGATGTCCTTCAGGGGGCAGGACGCCCATCATTCCCCCGCCCCCGCCGCCGGTGCGGCCTTCACCACGCGGTTCTTGCCCTGCTGCTTGGCTTGGTACATGGCGGCGTCGGTGCGGGCGATGAGGGCTTCCTGCGTCTCGCCCGCGGCGCGTTCGGCGACGCCGGCGCTGAAGGTGATGAGCAGCTTCTCGTTGTTGGTGAGGAAATAGCGCTTGGTCAGCCGGCGCTGCAGGCGGGCGACGATCTTGGCGGCCTCGTCCAGCGGCGTGTTCGGCATCATGATGAGGAATTCCTCGCCGCCGAGACGGGCGACGTGGTCGGTCAGCCGCAATTCCTCCTTGGCGACCGTGACCAGATGCACCAGCGCTTCGTCGCCGGTCTGGTGGCCGCGCTGGTCGTTCAGCGCCTTGAAGTTGTCGATATCGAGCACGGCGATGCAGAAGGGTGCGTTGTAGCGGTCGGCGCGCGAGGCCTCGCGGGCGAACTCCTCGTCGAGCCCGCGGCGGTTGAGGCTGCGGGTGAGGGGGTCTTCGCGCACCAGGGTGCTCATCTGCGCCAGCTCGGTCTCCAGCTGCTGGATGCGCGCCTCGGCGGCAAGCGCGGTGTCGCGCTGCTCGACCAGCTGCCGCTGGGCGCGGTGGCTTTCGGACTGCGCGGCGTAGGTGTCTGCGAGCAGCGCCTTGAAGATGCGATTGAGCTCGAGCACGTCCTCGGTCTCGCGGATGCGGTCGACGTGGTCGGAGACCTTCTTCTGGTATTCGTCGTTGACCGACACGGCGAGGCCCATGCTGTCGACGAAGGCGGTCATGGTGGACTTGAGCGTGGCAGTGGCCTCCTTGAGGCTGTGCTTTACCAGGCTCTGTTTGTAGATGACTTCCTTGAGGCGCTTTTCGGCTTCCTGCAGGGTGACGACGCGCAGCGGGGCGGCGAGGATTTCCTCGACCATGTCGAGCTGGCCGCGCAGCCAGGTGTCGTCGTCGAGCAGTTCGCCGATGTTTTCCACCACCAGCAGCAGCACGCGTTTCAGCACGTCGCGCAGGTCGCGCGCGTCGGAGGCCTGCAGCTCGACGCTGACCCATAGCGATTTCAGCGCGGCCGCAGCCTCGCGCAGCTGGGCCGGCGTCTGCGCGGCGCGCAGCGATTCCGCCAGCTTGAGTGTCTTGGCTTCCAGGCGGTCGTCGTGCGCGAGCTGCGAAGCCACGCCGAATTCCAGCGTCTTGGCGAGCAGGTCGCGCAGCAGGGCTGCGTCGCCGTCGCCGGGTTCGTCGACCAGCGAAGTCGCAGGCCGCGCCGGCGGTTGCTTCAATTGCGGGGCGATTTCGGCGAGCAGGTAGCTGCATTGCCGCCAGTCCCCCTTGTCCACCGCCTTGCCAAGGCTTGCGAGCCGGGCCGACAGCCCGGGGTGCTGGGCTGATAGGTCCTTGACCAGCCCGGCCAGCACGCCCGCCGCGCTGGGGCCGGCAGCCTTGCCGACAATTTCGTCGTACAGCGTCTGATAGTTGTCCGGCGTCGGCGCGATGCGCCGCATGGCGAGCCGACGCAGGGCTTCGCGTGCGACTTCGGTCGGATTGGCGATGTTCAGCTTGTTGTCGGTGGGTTCTGCCATGGGGCGGAAAAGCCGGGGATTCGGGATAGCAGCATGGTAAGCCCGCCGGAGGGGAGGGGGAAGACCGGATTAAGGCGGGGAAATCCCGGCAATTCCGGGATGAGGCAGGATCTAGGGGCTAGGATTTAGGGGTTAGGGAATGAGCGGCCGGAGGCCGCGAAATTAGTAGCCCCTAGCCCCTAGCCCCTAGCCCCTAGCCTCTAGCCCCTAGTCCAGCAAGCCCTGCTTGATCGCGTAATGCGTCAGCTCGGCGTTGTTCTTCATGCCCATCTTCTTCAAGAGGCGGGCGCGGTACATGCTGATGGTCTTGACCGAGAGCGCGAGCTTGTCGGCGATGGCCGACACCGGCAGGCCGGAGGCGATCATGCACAGGGTCTGGTATTCGCGGTTGGACAGGGTCTCGTGCGGGGCGACGTCGCGTTCGCCGCTGACCTGGCTGGCGAGTTCCTGCGCGACTTCGGCGCTGATGTATTTCTTGCCGGCGGCGACCATGCGGATGGCGTCGATGAGCTGGGCGGGCGCGCTCTGCTTGTTGAGGTAGCCGGCGGCGCCGGTCTTCAGCGCGCGCACGGCGTACTGGGTCTCGCGGTGCATGGAGAGCATGAGCACCGGCAGGTCCGGGTATTCCTTCTTCATCAGTTCCAGCGTTTCCAGGCCGCTGCGGTCGGGCATGGAAATGTCCATCAGCACCATGTCGTAGGGTTGCTGGCGGACGGTGCGCAGGGCCGCGCTGGAGCAATCGGCTTCGCCGGCGACTTCGATGTCGTCGACTTCGGCGAGGATCTGCTTCAGGCCTTCGCGCACGATGGCGTGGTCGTCGACGATGAGAATGCGGTGGGGGCGGGCGGGCACGGGCGTTCCAGAACAACGAATGGCGGAAATTATGCCGCTATTTGCGCGCGCGCGGCAGCGGGATGCGCAGGCTGACGCGGGTGCCGCGGCGTCCGGCGGGCGCGACGCCGAGCTCGCCGCCGAGCGCGGTGGCGCGCTCGATCATGCCCAGCACGCCGAAGCCGTCGCGGCCGTTCTTCTCCGCGCCAGGGCGGATGCCGCGGCCGTTGTCGGTAATGGTGACCTTGAGCGCGGTGCGGGTGACCGTCATCGCCACCTTCACGCGAGTGGCCTGGGCGTGCTTGGCGACGTTGGTCAACGCTTCCTGGACGATGCGGAACACCGCGATGTCGGCGTCCTGCGCGAGCGTCACCAGCTGTGCGGGCGGGCTGAACTCGCAGGCGATGTCGGTGTAGGACTGGAAGCGCTTGAGCATCCACTCGATCGCCGAGACGATGCCGAAATCGAGCGCGGGCGGCCGGAGGCTGGTGGCGATGCGGTGGGTCGCCTCGATGGTCTGGTCGACGACGTTGTCGAGGTAGGCGGTGCGCCTGGCGAGTTCGGGCGCGTCGGCGGGCAGATGGCGCGTCAGCCACGACAGGCCGATCTTGATCGCGGTGAGGTTGCCGCCGAGGTCGTCGTGCACTTCGCGCGCCAGGTGCAGGCGTTCGCGTTCGCGCACCGTTTCCACGTGCGCGGCGAGCGCCGAGAGCTGGGCGCGCGACTGGCGGATTTCCGCTTCGGCCTGCTTGCTGTGGGTGACGTTGAGCATGATGCCGTCCCAGATCGGACCGTCGGGCGTGTCGCGGCGGCTCACGCGCAGGTTGACCCATTTCACGTCCTTCCAGGCTTCCATGCGGAGGCGGCCGACCCAGTTGAAGGTGAGGTGGACGCCGCCGGCCTCGGCCAGGCGCGCCTGGTAGTCGGCCTTGTCCTCGTCGAGGATGAGCTTGAAGAACAGCGCGGGGTCGGCGCGCAGGGCGGCCGGCTTGATGCCGAGCAGCTGCGCCGACTGCGCGCTCACATAGCGCAGCACCGTTTCGCCGCCGGGTCCGCGCTGCACCTGGTAGGCCATGCCGGGAATGTGGGCGACGATGGCGCGCAGATCCGAGGCGGAATGCGCCAGCGCCTGCCGGCTCGCCTCGCGCTGGCTGGCATCGGTGGCGATCCAGATGACGACCGGCCGGCCGTCGGCGGTCGAGCGGAACAGGCGGATGTCGGCCGGGTAAAGGCTGCCGTCCTGGCGGAGGATCTGGCTCTGGAAGCGGATGCGCTGACGCTTGTCGCCCAGCGTGGCCAGTTGCGCGGCCAGCCGCAAGGCGCCCGCCTCGGGCAGACAGTCGAGCGGGGTCAGCTGCTTCAGCGAGCGCAGCGGGCGCTGCAGGTTGTGCACGGCTGCGGGGTTGGCCTGCACGATGCGCAGGGTGACGGCGTCGAACACCAGCACCTCGTCGGGCGATTCGTGCAGGATGGCCTTCAGGAGCGCGCTCGCGCCGCTTGCTTGCCTGGATAACACCGCATGCCTCCCGTATGAGTGATTTTTGCCAAGTGTACCGGTGTCTTGCGGGCGCGGCGCTTTGTGGGTGGGGCAGCGGCGCGATAGCGGGAGGGACGCACTGTGGGAGGGGCGCTCCCCCCGGTGGTCTGCAGCCACCCCCGCATCGGCCCGCGGCGGGCCCCCCACAACGGGCAGGTCCTGTGGGAGGGGCTCCGCCCCGATTCTCGGAACCCCGCGTCCGCTTGCAATCGGCCGACCGCCCCCTCATCTACTAAGCTGATTAGAGAGGGGTCCCGCCATGTCCGTCATCCGTCCTCCCGCCGTCGCCGGTCTGTTCTATCCGGACGATCCGGTCGTGCTCGAACGCACGCTGTCCAGCCTGCTGGCGCACGCGCCGACGGGGCGCGCGCGAACGCCGAAGGCGATCATCGTGCCGCACGCCGGCTACGTCTATTCCGGCCCCGTCGCCGCCAGCGCCTACGCGCTGCTCGCGGCGTTGCGCGGGCGCATCCGCCGGGTGGTGCTGCTGGGGCCGACGCACCGCGTGTATGTGCGTGGCCTCGCCTTGCCCGCTGCGGACCGTTTCGCCACGCCGCTCGGAGAGATTGCCCTCGACCGCGCCGGCATGCAGGCGCTCGCCGCGCTGCCGCAGGTGGTGACGAGCGCCGCTGCGCACCAGATGGAGCATTCGCTGGAAGTGCAACTGCCTTTCCTGCAGCGCATGCTCGGCGACTTCAGCCTGCTGCCGCTGGCGGTGGGCGAGGCGACCGCCGACGAGGTGGCCGAGGCGCTGGAGGCAGTGTGGGGCGGCGACGAGACGCTGATCGTGATCAGTTCCGACCTGTCGCATTTCCTGCCGGCGTCGCTCGCACGTCAGGTCGACCGCGGCACGGCGAACGCGATCCTCGCCATGAACCCGCATCTCAATCACGAGCAGGCGTGCGGTGCGACGCCGGTGAACGGGCTGCTGAAGGCGGCGAAGCGCCACGGCCTGCGCCCGGTCGAATTGGACTTGCGCAATTCCGCCGATACCGCAGGCGACCCCGAGCGCGTGGTCGGCTACGCGGCGTTCGCCTTCGTGCCCGAGGCGGCGTCGGACCAGCCGGACGCGGACGCACAGGGCGAGACCCTGCTTGCGCTGGCGCGCTCGGAAATCGCCGGCAAGCTCGGCGAGCCCGCGACCAGGCCCGCCGACGCGGCGTGGCTCTCCAAACCCGGCGCGACCTTCGTCACGCTTACCCGCTTCGGCGATCTGCGCGGCTGCATCGGTAGCCTGGAAGCGCGCCGGCCGCTCGGCCTCGACGTGCGCGAGAACGCGGTGGCGGCGGCTTTCCACGACCCGCGCTTCTGGCCGCTCACGCGCGACGAATTCGACGGCATCCTGGTCGAGGTGTCGCTGCTGTCGCCGGCGCAGGCGCTCGACGTGAAAGGCGAGGCCGAAGCGCGCGCCGCGCTGCGGCCGGAAGTCGACGGCGTGGTGTTCGAATACGGCCCCCACCACAGCACCTTCCTGCCGCAGGTGTGGGAACAGTTGCCGGACCCCGCCGACTTCCTCGAGCATCTGAAGCGCAAGGCCGGGCTGCCCGCCGATTTCTGGCACGACGACGTGCGCCTGTCGCGCTACACCGTCGCCAAGTGGAAGGAGAAGGAGGCCACCCGTGTCGATTCCTGAATCGCATTATCCGGCGCGCTGGTGGCACGTGCTGCCCGACGGCCGCATCCAGTGCGACCTCTGCCCGCGCTACTGCAAACTGCACGAAGGCCAGCGCGGTCTGTGCTTCGTGCGCAAGATGGAAGGCGGCAAGCTGGTGCTGGCCACCTACGGCCGCTCGTCCGGCTTCTGCGTCGACCCCATCGAGAAGAAGCCGCTCAACCATTTCTATCCGGGCAGCTCGGTGTTCTCCTTCGGCACCGCCGGCTGCAACCTCGCGTGCAAGTTCTGCCAGAACTGGGACATGAGCAAGTCGCGCGAGACCGACACCCTGGTCGACCGCGCGATGCCCGACGAGATCGCCCGCGCGGCGGAAGAGGCGGGCTGCAGGAGCGTGGCCTTCACCTACAACGACCCGGTGATCTTCGCCGAGTACGCAATGGACGTCGCCGACGCCTGCCGCGCGCACGGCATCAAGACGGTGGCGGTGACGGCCGGATACATGACCGAGGAACCTCGGCGCGCGTTCTACGCCAAGATGGACGCGGCCAACGTCGACCTCAAGGGCTTCACCGAGGACTTCTATGTCAAGCTCACCGGCGGCCACCTGCAGCCGGTGCTCGATACGCTGGTGTATCTGAAGCACGAGACCGACGTGTGGCTGGAGATCACCACGCTGCTGATCCCCGGCCATAACGATTCCGACGCCGAGATCGAGGCGCTTTCCGCGTGGGTGATGAAGGCGCTCGGCCCCGACGTGCCGCTGCATTTTTCCGCCTTCCATCCCGACTGGAAAATGATGGACGTGCCGCCCACACCGCCTGCGACGCTGACGCGTGCGCGCGAGATCGCGCTGAAGGCCGGGCTGCATTACGTCTACACCGGCAACGTGCACGACACGACCGGCGGCACCACCTTCTGCCCGGGCTGCCACAAGCCGCTGATCGTGCGCGACTGGTACCGCATCGACGACTACCAGCTCACGCCCGACGGCCACTGCCCGCACTGCGGCAGCGCGATCGCGGGCCGCTTCGGCGTTTTTGCCCATCCTTTCGGCAACCGTCGCATCCCGGTCGCCCTGCATCGGGTGCATCGCGCATGAGCCACGCCAGCCTCGTCCACATCCCCGCCGGTCGCGCCACCGTCGAGGGCATGCTGGAAGTGCCGGGCGAAGCGGTTGGCCTGGTGCTGTTCGCCCACGGCAGCGGCTCGTCGCGCCATTCGCCGCGCAACAACTATGTCGCCGGCGTATTGCGCGCGGCGAAGGTCGGTACGCTGCTGATGGACCTGCTCACCCCCGAGGAAGATACCGACTATGAACGCCGTTTCGACATCGGTCTCTTGACCCGCCGCCTGCTCGACGCTGCGCGCTGGGTGGGCGAGCAGGATGCGACGAAGGAATTGCCGCTCGGCTTCTTCGGCGCCAGCACGGGCGCCGCGGCGGCGCTCGAAGCCGCCGCGGCGCTGGGGCCGCAGGCGCGCGCCGTCGTCTCGCGCAGCGGCCGGCCCGACCTCGCCAGCGCGCAGGCGTTGGCGAAGGTGACCGCGCCGACGCTGCTGCTGGTCGGCGGCTACGACGACGTCGTGATCGACCTCAACCAGCAGGCCTACGACCGGCTGCGCTGCAAAAAGGAACTCGTCATCGTGCCCGGCGCGACGCACCTGTTCGAGGAGCCCGGCACGCTGGAGGCGGTGGCGACGCGCGCGGCGGGGTGGTTCGCGGAGTATCTTCCGCGACGTTGAACGCTGGCCGCTCGCAGGGCTGCGTGGCATCATCCCTTCATGCCGGCCGACACCTCCCAACCCGTCTTCGTCGCCCGCGGCCTCACCAAGGTCTACCGCATGGGCGAGGTCGAGGTGCACGCGCTGCGCGGCATCGACCTCACGCTCTACAAGGGCGAACTCGTCGTGCTGCTGGGCCCCTCCGGCAGCGGCAAGTCGACACTCCTCAACATCCTCGGCGGGCTCGACGCGCCGACCGGCGGCGAGGTGCGCTACCTCGACCACGCGCTCACCGGCGCCAGCGAGACCGCGCTCACGCGCTTCCGCCGCGAGCACGTCGGCTTCGTGTTCCAGTTCTACAACCTCATTCCCAGCCTCACGGCGCGCGAGAACGTCGCCGCGGTGACCGAGATTTCCGAGTCGCCGATGCGGCCCGAGGACGCGCTCGCGCTGGTGGGGCTGGGCGATCGTCTGAATCACTTTCCCGCGCAGCTTTCGGGCGGCGAGCAGCAGCGCGTGGCGATCGCGCGCGCGGTGGCGAAGAACCCGGCGGTGCTGCTGTGCGACGAGCCGACCGGTGCGCTCGATTCCGCCACCGGCGTGGTGGTGCTCGAAGTGCTGGAGAAGGTCAACCGCGAGCTGGGTACGCTGACGGTGCTGATCACCCACAACGCCGGCATCGCCGACATGGCCGACCGCGTAATCCGCCTGTCCGACGGGCGCATCGCCGACATCCACGCCAACGCCACGAAGAAATTGGCGCACGACCTCAGCTGGTGACGCCCGCCCTGCCATGAAGGCGCTCGACCGCAAGCTCTTCCGCGACCTCTGGCACCTGCGCGGGCAGGTGCTGGCGATCGCGGCGGTGATCATGGGCGGCGTCGCCACCATGGTGATGTCGCTTTCCACTTACGATTCACTGGCGACGACGCGCGACCGCTTCTACGCCGAGTACCGCTTCGCCGAGGTCTTCGCCGCGCTGAAGCGCGCGCCCGAGCCCGTGGCGGAGCGCATTGCCGCGATTCCCGGCGTCGAGCGGCTGGAGACGCGGGTGAAGGCGGGGGTGAAGCTGGAAGTGGAGGGTTTTTCCGACCCCATCACCGGCCAGCTGCTGTCGCTGCCCGACGTCGGCGAGCCGGTGCTCAACGGCCTGCACCTCAAGCGCGGCCGCAGCGTGCAGCCCTGGAGCGCGGATGAAGTGGTGCTCTCCGACACCTTCGCCGACGCGCACGGCTTCCAGCCCGGCGACCGGCTCGCCGCGATCATCCACGGCAAGCGCAAGACGCTCACCGTGGTCGGCGTCGCGGTCTCGCCGGAATACGTCTACCAGATCGCGCCCGGCTCGATGTTTCCCGACTTCAAGCGCTACGGTGTGCTGTGGATGGGGCGCAGCGCGCTCGCCGCCGCCTACGACATGGAAGGCGCGTTCAACCACGTGAGTCTCACGCTCGCGCGCGACGCCAATCTGCAGGACGTGGTCGACCGCGTCGACGCGGTGCTGGCGACCTATGGCGGCACCGGCGCCTACGGCCGCAAGGACCAGTTCTCGAACCGCTTCCTCGACGAGGAAATGAAGCAGCTGCAGACGATGGCGACGATCTTCCCCGCCATCTTTCTCGGCGTCGCCGCCTTCCTGCTGAACGTGGTGCTGAGCCGGCTGATCGCGCTGCAGCGTGACCAGATCGCCATCCTCAAGGCCTTCGGCTATTCGTACGCGGCGATCGGCCTGCACTACGTGAAACTGGTGCTGTTGATGGCGGCGCTCGGGGTGGCCGCCGGCATCGCGCTCGGCGCCTGGTTCGGCCAGGGGCTGGCGCACGTCTATCGGGAAACCACCTTCCGCTTTCCCTATCTCGACTACCTGCTGCCGGCGGACGTGATCCTCGCCGCCTTCTCGGTGGGCGCGGTCGCGGCGGTCGGCGGCACCGTGGTGTCGGTGGCGCGCGCGGTGCGGCTGCCGCCGGCCGAAGGTATGCGGCCGGAGACGCCCGAGGTCTATCGCGCCACGCTTGCCGAGCGCATGGGGCTCGCGCGCTGGTTCGCCGCGCCGACGCGCATGATCCTGCGCCACATCGAGCGGCGGCCGCTGAAGGCGCTGCTCTCGGTGCTCGGCATCGCCTGCGCCGGCGGGCTGATGATGGTCGGCAACTACCAGCGCGGCGCGATCGACTTCATCGTCGACGTGCAGTTCAGGCACGCCGCGCGCGAGGACCTGGCCTTGAGTTTCATCGAGCCGACCTCGGGGCGTGCGCTGCACGAGCTGGCCGCGCTGCCGGGCGTCGACCATGTGGAAGGGTTTCGCGACGTGCCGGCGATCCTGCGCTTCGGTCCCTACCGTCACCGTGGCGCGGTCTTCGGCATCCAGCCGGAAGGACAGTTGCACCGCTCGCTCGACAGCACGCTCGAGCCGGTGGCGGTGCCGCCGGGCGGCGTGGTGCTCACCGATCACCTGGCGAACGAGATCCTGCACGTGAAGCCGGGCGACCTGCTGACAGTGGAAATCCTCGAAGGCAGCCGTCCGGTGCGCCAGGTGCCGGTGCTCGGCATCACCAAGCAGTTCCTTGGCGTGTCGGCCTACATGCAACAGGATTCGCTCAACGCGCTGATGCGCGAGGGCCACACGGTCACCGGCGCCTATCTCGCGGTCGAGCCGGGCCGCGAAGGCGAGGTGTACGCGAAGCTGCACGACCGGCCGCGCGTGCTCGGCATGGTCGCCAACCAGTCGGCGATCCAGAGCTTCTACGCGACCATCGGCGAGTTCATCCTGTTCTACAACCTGGTGGCGACGCTGCTCGCCGGCGCGATCGGCTTCGGCGTCGTCTACAACGCCGCGCGCATCAGCCTTTCCGAGCGCGGCCGCGAACTCGCCAGCCTGCGCGTGCTGGGCTTCACCCGCGGCGAGATCGCCTATATCCTGCTGGGAGAGCTGGCCCTGCTGACGCTGGTGGCGATTCCGGTGAGCTTCCTGGTCGGCGTCGGCCTGGTCGGCATCCTGGTCGCCGCCTTCCAGAACGAGCTCTACCGGCTGCCGCTGCTGCTCACGCCGCAGAACTACGCCATGGGCGCGAGCGTCATCCTCGTCTCGGCGGTGCTGTCGGGGCTCCTGCTGTGGCGGCGCCTCGGCCGGCTCGACCTGGTGGCGGTATTGAAGACACGCGAATAGAAGAGCGATGCAACTGCGCGGAAAAATCGGAATGCTGGGGGTCGCTGCGCTGGTGGCAGCAGGGCTGGCGATCGGCTTCATGCCGCGCGCGGTGCCGGTCGACGTCGCCGAAGCGACGCGCGCGCCGCTCGCGGTGACGGTCGAGGAGGAAGGCAAGACCCGCGTGCGCGAGCGCTATCTGGTGTCGGCGCCGGTGGCGGGCTTCGTCCGCCGCAGCACCTTGAAAGCGGGCGACGCCGTTGCCGCCGGGCAGGTGATCGCGGTGATCGAACCGGCGCGTTCGGTGGCGCTCGACCCGCGCAGCCGCCTGCAGGCGCAGGCCCAGGTGAACGCCGCCCAGGCCGCGCTCGCCGTGGCGCAGGACAACGCGCGCGCCGCCGCCGCCGCCGCCGAGCTCGCACAGCAGGAGCGCGCGCGCGCCGAATCGCTCAGGCAGTCCAACTTCATCTCCGCGCAGGCGCTCGATGCCGCGCGCACCGGCGAGACGCGTGCGCGCGCCGGCGAAGCCGCCGCGCAGCACGCGGTGCGGGTGGCGCGCTTCGACCTGGAGCTGGCGCGCGCGGCGCTGGCGAGCGCGTCGCAACTGCGGAACGGCGGCGCGGCGAGCCGGGTCGAGGTGCGCGCGCCGGTCGCCGCCCACGTGCTGAAGCTCCTGCACGAAAGCGAAGGCGCGGTCGCCGCCGGCCAGCCGCTGCTGGAAATCGGCGACCCGGCCAGCCTCGAGGTCGAGGTCGAGGTGCTGTCGACCCACGCGGTGAAGATCGCGCCCGGTTCGAAAGTCGTCCTCGACCGCTGGGGCGGCGACGAAGCGGTGGCGGGCACGGTGCGCGTCGTCGAGCCGAGCGGCTTCACCAAGATTTCCGCGCTCGGCGTCGAGGAGCAGCGGGTGCGCGTGATCGTCGACTTCGCCGCGCCGCGCGAGGCCTGGGCGCGGCTCGGCGACGGCTACCGCGTCGAGGCGCGCTTCGTGCTGTGGGAAGGCGACGACGTGCTGCAACTGCCGACCAGCGCGCTGTTCCGCCAGGGCGAGGGCTGGGCGGTGTTCGCCATCGAAGGCGGCCGCGCGCGCCTGACGCCGGTGAAGATCGGCGAGCGCGCCGGCCTCAGGACGCAGCTGCTGTCCGGGCTCGACGCCGGGGCGAAGCTGGTGTCGCACCCGGACGAGACGATCAGGGACGGCGTGCGGGTCAAGCCGCGCTGAGTCAGGCGGCAGCCTGTCCGGTCTGTCTGAGAATCTCGATCACCTCGCTGTCTTCCACCTGCGGAAACTCCGCATAGAACTGCCCCACGGCGCGGAAATTGTCCGGCGCTTCCAGGCACACCACTTCGTCGGCATAGGGCCGGATCTTCTCCAGCGTGTCCGGCGGCGCCACGGGTACGGCGCAGACCAGCCGCGCTGGTTTCCGGTCGCGCAGCGCGTGCAGCGCGGAGATCATGGTCGCCCCTGTCGCCAAGCCGTCGTCGACGACGATGACGATGCGCCCGGCCGGGTCGATCGGCGGCCTGAGCGGCGTGTACTGCGCGCGGCGCGCGCGCAGGGTGGCGAGCTGCGTCGCCTTTTCCTGCGCAAGATAGGCGGGCGTGCCGCCGGCGGATTCGGCGTAGTCGGCGATGTAGGCCCAGCCCGACTCGTCGATCGAACCGAGCGCGAATTCCGGATTGAAGGGCGCGCGCAGCTTGCGCACCAGCACCACGTCGAGTTCGCCGCCGAGCGCCTGGGCCAGGCGCTGGCCCATCGGCACCGCGCCGCGCGGGATCGCGAGGATCAGCGGGTGCCTGCCCCGATAGGCCTGGAGCGCCACGGCGAGTTGGTCGGCGGCGTGGGTGCGGTTGGCGAACACCATGACGAATCCTCCCTTTTTTCATCATAGGCCCGGTCAGGCGTCCGTGCTTCAGTGCGTGCGGTGCCAGATCAGCACGCCGTGGAGGGGGATCACGACCCCGCAGGCGGCGTGGCCGGATCGGGCTCGACCGGCGCGTCGGGCAGCGTGCCCAGGGTGAACAGGAAGGTCGCGCCGTGGCCGGGTTCGGATTCGGCCCAGAGGTGGCCGCCGTGCCGCTGGATGACGCGCTGGACGATCGCCAGGCCGATGCCGCTGCCGGGAAAATCGCTGCCGTGCAGGCGGTGGAAGGGCTGGAACAGCTTGTCGTAGTAGCGCATGTCGAAGCCGGTGCCGTTGTCGCGCACGCGGTACACCGTCTCGCCGTCGCGCTGTTCCGCGCCGAACTCGATGACGGCGTGCGGGCGGCGTGCGGTGTATTTCCAGGCGTTGTCGAGCAGGTTTTCGAGGGCCACGGTCATCAGTGCGCGATCGACGCGTGCGTGCAGGCCGTCGGCGATGCGGACCTCGACCGGACGCCCTGGCTCGCGTTCCGCGTGGCGGGCAAGGCATTCTCGGGCGAGCGCGCCGAGATCGACGTCGGCCGGACGCAGCGCCTGATGGCTGGTGTGCGCCAGGCTCAGCAGGTCGTCGATCAGCAGCCCCATGCGCTGGGCGGCGGAACGGATGCGCCCGAGGTATTCGCGACCCTGGGGCGCGAGCTGCCGGGCATAGTCTTCCTCGATCACCGCGCTGAAGCCGTCGATGGCGCGCAAGGGCGCGCGCAGGTCGTGCGAGACCGAATAGCTGAAGGTCTCGAGTTCGCGGATCGCGTGTTCGAGTTCGGCCGTGCGCTGCCGCAACGCGTTTTCCTGGCGGACGCGGGCCGCGATCTCGGTTTCCAGCGGGCGGATCGCGGTGCGCTGCAGCGTGCCCCACAGCACCCAGCCGAACAGCGTCACCAGCGCCACCGACAGCAGGGCGGCATTGCGGGCGATGCCGGAGACGATGCTTTCGCGCCCCGAGACGTCGGCCGCGGCGCGCAGGATCAGCAGCGGCTTGCCGGCGAAGCTGACCGGCAGTTCGAGTTGCAGCGCGGTCGGCGGCGCGTCGCGGTTCTGCGCGCGCAGGAGTTCGAAGCCGTTGGGCGCGATCGCCTGGATCGCCAGCGGGTGCGGGTGGCGCTCGACCCAGGCCTGGATCAGGCGTTCGACTGCCGCGTAGTCGGCGCGCAACAGGGGTTCGACGGCAAGTTCGCCCAGCAGCCTGAGCTCGGTCTCGAACCGGGTGTGCGCCTCCTCGCGCAGGAAGCGCGCCTGCAGCGCGCCGACGACGAAGCCGGTGGCGATCACGACCAGCGCCAGCGCGCCGACGAAGATCAGCAGCGCGCGCCGGTTGGCGGCGCGGTGGGCGTCTCCTGCGCTCACTCGCGCACGCCCATCTCCCGCAGCGCCTTCAACACCGCGCGCAGGTTGTCATAGTCACCGTCGCGCACCGGCACCAGCGCGGTGACGCCCGGCGTCATCGCCTGCAGGGCGGCGCGTCCTCCGGGCGTTGCGTGCATGCGCAGCAGCGCCTGGCGCAGGCGCGCGACCTGGGCGGCGCTCAGGCGCGGGCCGGCAACCAGGAGGTGGTCCGAGAAATCTTCCGAGGTGGCGATCGCCCGCAACCCGCGTTTCTCGTACTGGAAGTACACGTCTTCCTTCACCGCGCCGGCGTCGAATTCACCGGCCAGCACGCCCAGCGCTACGTTGACGTGGTCGCTGACGAAGTTGTGGCCCGCGAGTCGCTCGACCGTGATGTCGGCCTGCTGCAGCATGTGGCGCGGCACGTAATGGCCCATGGTCGAATTCTTTGAACCGAAGGCGAAACGCTTGCCGGCGAGGTCGGCCAGGGTCTTCACCGGGCTGTCCGCGCGCACGAAGATCCTGCTGCGGAACACCGGTGCGTTGCCGATCTGCTGGCGCGCGAGCAGCGACTGCGGACCGTAGGCCTCGCGCAGCTTTACGTACAGGCTGGGCCCGAGATAGGCGATATCGAATTCGCCGCGTCCGACGGCTTCGACGTGCTCGGGATAGTCGCGCGAAACGCGCAGTGTGACCGGCTGGCCGAGCGCGCCGGACAGGTAGGCTGCGAGCGGCGCGAAGGCCGCCGCGAGCTGGGTCGCCGGCTTGAAGGGATGGACGCCGAGTACGAGTTCGGCGCGTGCGGGGAAGGCGAGGCAGCACAGGCCGAGGAGCAGGGTCGCGAAGCGCAGCGTCATGAGGGGCTCCTTTCGGAAGGGTCGCCGGGCGCGCCCAAGGTGAAGCAGAAGGTGGCGCCGGCGCCAGGCTCGGCATGCGCCCAGATGCGGCCGCCGTGACGATGGACGATGCGCCGCACGGTAGCGAGCCCGATGCCGGTGCCTTCGAATTCGTCGGCGCGGTGCAGGCGCTGGAAGGCGCCGAACAGCCGCTCGGCGAATTTCATGTCGAAGCCGACGCCGTTGTCGCGCACGCAGAACGCGGTTTCGCCTGCGTGCTCGACGAGGCCGAAGGCGATGCGCGCGCCTTCCGTCCGGCTGGTGTACTTCCAGGCGTTGTCGAACAGATTTTCCAGGGCGATGCGCAGCAGTCCGGGGTCGCCCCAGGCCGCCAGGCCGGGCGCGACCTCGACGTCGACGACGCGCGCGGGCTCGCGCAGTCGCAGCTCGGCGACGATGTCGCGCGCGGTTCGGGTAAGGTCCATCGCGCCGGGCGCGAGCGGCGAGCGCGTGATGCGCGACAGCTTCAGCAGGTCGTCGATCAGCCGCCCCATGCTGCGGGTGCCGGCACGTACCCGGACCAGGTAATCGCGCCCGGTGTCGTCCAGCCGCGCGCCGTAGTCCTCCAGCAGCGCCTGGCTGAAGCCGTCGATGGCCCGCAGCGGCGCGCGCAGGTCGTGCGACACCGAATAGGCGAAGGCTTCCAGCTCGTCGTTGGCGGCTTCAAGCGCCAGGGTGCGCTGGTGGACGCGCTGCTCGAGGGTGGCGTTGAGTTCGCGCAGGCTGTCGAGCGCAGCCTTGCGTTCGAGCTCCGCCGCCACGCGCGCGGCGAACACGCCGAGAATCGGCGCGGTCCAGCGCGTCAGCGTCATCGGTCGCGTATCCATGACCGAGATCAGGCCCATCATGCGGCCGCGCGTGTCGATCAGCGGGGTGCCGAAATAACTGTCGATGCCCATCTGCACCAGCATCGCGTCGCCGGGATAGAGCTGCGCGGCGTCGCGCGGAACCAGTTCCTTCTTCAGGTCGAGCACGTCCTTGCAGGGCGTGCCGTCGAGGCTGTATTCGAAATTCGGCGCGTAGCCGTCGCCGGCCCACACGGCGAGCGTGATCACGTCCTGGCGGCTTTCCTTCAGCAGGCCGACGAAGGCGAAGCGGGCGTTGTAGGCATGCGCCAGGTTGCGCACGCAGGCCTGTAGGAAGGTGTCGGAGTCGTCGCTGCTGCCGGTGCGCGCCAGCGCTTCCATCATCTCCTGCACCTGCCGCTGCTCGCTGATGTCGAGCAGGAAACCTTCGAGGCGCCTGGTGCCCTGCGGCCCCTCGACGACATGGGCGTAGTCGCGCAGCCAGACGGTGCGGCCATCCGCCGCCAGCATGCGGTACTCGCATTCGTGGTCTTCGCCGCGTTCGGTGGTGGCGTCGTAGAAATCCGGCGCCCATTCGCGGTCGTCGGGATGCAGATGGGCCCGCCAGAATCCCGGTTGCAGCCAGGACTCGACCGAATAGCCGAGCAGAGGCTCGATGTAGGGGGCGATGCGGGTGAAGCGTCCCTCGACGAGGTCGTACTCCCAGGGGATCAGGTGCGTGGTTTCGAGCAGGCGCGGCATCGCGGCATCGGCAATGCCCCGTGCGGGCGGCGGGCGGGTGAAGGACGGATCGTTCATGTCGTCTCCTCATGCAAGCCGGACCGCGGGCGATCCGGGGGGTACCGCAATCAGCGCGCGGGAATGGGCTCCGGCCAGTGGATGCCGTAGCCCTGCGCATAGTCCACGCCGATCTCGGCCAGCCGCGCGCGGATCGCGTCCGACTCGACGAACTCGGCGATGGTCTTCAGTCCGGCCACGTGGCCGATGTCGTTCACCGCTTCGACGATGGCCGCATCCATCGGGTCGTCGAGCATGTCGCGCACGAAATTGCCGTCGATCTTGAGATAGTCGGCGGGTAGCGTCTTCAGATACGAAAACGAACTCAGCCCGGCGCCGAAATCGTCCAGCGCCACGCGGCAGCCGAGCGACTTCACGCCGTCGATGAAGGCGAGCGCGTGCTTGAGGTTGGCGATCGCAGCGGTTTCGGTGATCTCGAAGCAGACCTGCGTGGCCGGGATGGCGTGGCGCTCCAGCTGGGCGCGCACGAAACCGAGAAAATGCTCGTCGTTGAGCGTCACGCCCGAAAGATTGATGAAGGCCATTTCCTGGCCGGTCAGATGGCCTGCATCACGGCATTTTGTCAGGTGCTCGAGGCAGCGTGAGACGACCCAGCGGTCGAGCTGGGGCATCAGCCCGTAGCGCTCGGCCGCAGGAATGAAGGTGCCGGGCAGGATCAGCCGGCTGCCGCCGGGCTCGCGCAAGCGCAGCAGGAATTCGCAGCAGTCGACCGGCGGCGTGCCGTTCAGCGCGACGATGCGCTGATGGTGCAGCATGAAATGATCGGCTTCGAGCGCCTGGTTGAGGCGGCCTATCCATTCCATTTCGCCGTGCCGCTGGCGCAGCTCCACATCGTCCGGCAGATAGAGCTGGAGGCGGTTGCGTCCCTTGTCCTTGGCGGCGTAGCACGCCATGTCGGCCTGGCGCAGCACGTCGGCGAGCGTGAGGCCGGCGCGGTCGAGCATCACCATGCCGATGCTGGCGCCGATGTTGAAGTTCCGGCCTTGCCAGCTGAAGCGGAAATCGCGGATCAGGTCCAGCATGTGCTCGGCGATGCGCTTCGCGTGCGTGATCGGGCAGTCCTGCAGCAAGACGCCGAATTCGTCGCCGCCGAGGCGGGCCAGGATGTCGGCCCCGCGGATCGGTGCCTTCAGCAGCAGCGCCACCTGCCGCAGCAGCTCGTCGCCGGCGACGTGGCCGCAGGTGTCGTTGATGATCTTGAACTGGTCGAGGTCGATGTAGAGCAGGGCGTGCACGTGGCCGTGCGGCGTGATTTCCAGCGCATGCCGCAGCTGGTGTTCGAATTCGAAGCGGTTGGCCAGCCCGGTCAGCGCGTCGTGGTAGGCCATGTGCTCGATGGTCTCGCGCGCCTGCCGGTGGGCGCGCCGCGTCTCAGCGTCGCGCAGCTCGCGCTCGATCGCCGGCGCCAGCCGGGCGAGGTTCTCCTTCATGATGTAGTCGTGGGCGCCACCCTTCATCGCCGCCACCGCGATGTCCTCGCCGATGCTGCCCGACACGATGATCACCGGCAGGTCGGCATTGTGTTCGCGCACGATGGCGAGGGCGTCGCGGGAATTGAAGCCCGGCAGATTGTGGTCGGTGATCACCACGTCCCAGGCGCCGCCCTCGAGCGCCGCGCGCAGGGTTGCCGCGGAATCCACGCGCACGTGTTCGGGCGCGAAGCCGCCGCGCGTCAGCGCGCGCAGGACCAGCAACGCATCGTTCTCGGAATCCTCAACCAGGATCAGGCGCAGCGGCTGGGGCACGGCTCAATTCCCGCTCGGCGGCGGCACGTTCAGCACCAGCCAGTACATGCCGAGCTGGCGCACGGCTTCGATGAACTGCTCGAAGTCGACCGGCTTGCGGATGTAGCTGTTGGCACCGAGCTGATAGCTCGACAGGATGTCGCGGTCTTCGTTCGACGTCGTGAGGATCGCCACCGGCTGCGTTGCGGTGCGCGGATCGGCGCGCATCCGGCGCAGCACCTCCAGGCCGTCCACGCGCGGCAGCTTCAGGTCGAGCAGCACGATCTGCGGCTGGTCGCGCGTGTCGCGCCCGGCATAGGCGCCGGTGCCGAAGAGATAGTCGAGCGCCTCGACGCCGTCGCGCGCCACCACCACCTGGTTGAGGATGTTGTTCTTCTGCAGGGCGCGGAGCGTCAACGCCTCGTCATCGGGGTTGTCCTCCACCAGCAGAATGACCTTGTCGGACAGCATGCCGTCTCACTCCCATATTCAATTATTGAATGGGTGCCGCGCCTCCGCACAGGTCATTTTTATAGGCAGCACAGACTGGAATATAAGGGCATCCGCCTGAGGCGACAAGCCGGGCGGCGAAGGCCTTTGCTGCGTTGTGGGCATTGGTGTGGGCGGGGTGTGGCAGCGGCAGGGCGGCGCACAAGAAAAAAGCCAGCGCGTGTGCGCTGGCTTTTTGTGTTCTGGCTCCCCGACCTGGGCTCGAACCAGGGACCTGCGGATTAACAGGCGAGGCCACATCTTACCAGCCTTTATCAATCAATGCCTTGCGTCACCCGCAAGGATTCATGAAAGTCCCATGAAGTCTGAGAAAGCATGGGAAGTAGGTTGAGGTGGGTACGTTCTGGCTACGGCACCAGGCCAGCTAGATAGGCATGTCACGGCGTCTGAGTGTTCTTGATCTCGGCAAAAAGAGATGGACAAGAGCGAATACTTTTGGTTATCTATGATCGATTCTGGAGGTTACATGCAGGGAAAAAACAACATCAAAACGGGGAAGCTATCGCAGAGCCCTCGTGTGGAGCGGTTGCGCCAGGCCGTGCGGTTCGGCAAATCGCAACTGTGTTTCGGAGATTCGCTCAAGGTTGGCGCCGACTGGCCGCAGCCGGACGTGATCATCGCGGATGGTCCTTATGGTCTTGGCAAGTTCCCGGGGGAGCCCGCTACGACAAGGGGATTGGCGGAATGGTATGCACCCCATGTGGCTGAATGGGCAAAGAGGGCTAAGCCCAGCACTACGCTCTGGTTTTGGAATTCGGAAATCGGCTGGGCGCTGGTTCATCCCATCCTAGAGGCGCATGGCTGGGAATACCAGGAGTGCTGCGTCTGGGATAAGGGGGTTGCGCATGTGGCGGGCAACTGCAACTCCAAAACGATACGTGGCATGCCGGTGGTTACGGAGGTTGCCGTCCGCTACACAAAAAAAGCGTTGCTTCCTTTGGCTGACGGGACACGTTTGCCGATCAAGGATTGGCTTCGTGCTGAGTGGTTGCGAAGCGGGTTGCCGATGTATAGAGCCAATGAAGCGTGTGGTGTGAGAAATGCGGCAACGCGAAAGTATCTGACTCAATGTCATCTGTGGTATTTCCCGCCAGCTGAAGCGATGCTTCGGATGGCCGAGTTCTGCGCCATGAATGGCAAACCTGAGAATGGCAGGCCCTACTTCTCCCTCGATGGGAAGACGCGACTTACCGCCGAAGCATGGGAAGGTATGCGAGCGAAATGGACTCATACACATGGCCTCACCAATGTGTGGCAAGAGCCTGCGGTGCACGGAGCGGAGCGCTTCAAAGGAGAGAATGGATACCTACATGCTAATCAGAAGCCATTGGCATTGTTGGATATACAGGTAATTGCCTCGACGGAACCAGGCGATATTGTTTGGGAGCCATTCGGCGGACTGTGTTCCGCCTCTGTTGCGGCGCTGCGTAATGGTCGCGAATTTTTCGCGGCTGAAATCAATCCCGATTACTACGATGCCTCCCTCCTCAGGCTGAAAAAGGAATGGCACGGAAAAACTGATGCCCAACAAAATCAAGCCGCCTAAGGTACCAAGACCCTCGCAGCCAACTCGCTATGGGCTAGAGAGCCATTGGAAAGCACAGCACCAGGATCTCTACAACGGGGTTAAAACAGCACTGGCTGCTTTGCCAGACGGGTTTGAGCCGGATATATCAATATCTGGCGTTGATGCAACTGACCTATTTGGTTTGAATAGTGCGTTGGGGTCTGCCATTGAGCGCCACGTTGTCGAGACGCTCAATGACATGCGTAGCGTCTGGGATCCGGTTTCGCGCTATCCAACGTATTCGTTTGTTCGCTATGCGCAGAGTTTCCCAGACGTCAGGTTGATCGATCGGTCTGGGGCAAATTCCCAGCCATTAATGGGTATCGAGCTCAAGGGGTGGTTTGCTCTTGCCAAGGAGAAAGAGCCGTCGTTCCGCTTTGAGGCCACACCTCTTGCTTGTGCTCCGCAAGACCTGCTGGTGGTCGTGCCGTGGATATTCAGCAATGTGTTGTCGGGACGACCGAGGTTGATGACGCCCTTCATCGAGGAGGCGAGGTATGCGGCCGAGATGAGGAATTATCACTGGACTTGGATAAGGGGTGATGGCGGGGCTGAGTCTCAAGTAATTCTATCGCCCCATAAGACCCCCTACCCACAAAAAACCGACGCGTCTTCAGATAAGGCTTCACACGACAAAGGCGGCAATTTTGGTCGTGTCGCGAGAGCCGACCTCCTTTCGGAATTCACTAAGACGACGCTTGATGAAGAGGCTGCCGGAATTCCAATCAAGTACTGGGTTCAATTCCTGACTGCTTTCACGGAGCAGCAAAGCAATTTAGATAAAAAAATGGAAAATTTGGCTAAGCAAGCAAAACACTGCTGTCCGGTTAAATGAAGGGCCGAATCTCTGAAAGCCATGACTGATAAGGATTTCCAAGCGACGAAGGGCGGTGTCGATTTGAACAACGATTGCCAATTCGGGCAGTCTTCTG
>JBGFSF010000052.1:0-7744 GCA_041694715.1 Pseudomonadota bacterium
CCTCGCACTTCATCGAGACGATCGAGAAGCGCCAGGGACTGAAGATCGCCTGCCCCGAGGAGATCGCCTACCGGCTCAGATGGATCGACGCCGAGCAGGTCGAGCGGCTCGCCGCGCCGCTCGCCAAGAACGAGTACGGCCAGTACCTGAAGCGCATGCTCAGAGAAAAGATCGTGCCGCCCACGGCCTGAGCAACAGATGAAAGACTGCATCGGAAGCTCCACGATCGCTATGAAACTGTTCGATGTCGTGGGCTCAGTCCCTGCTGGTTGTGGCATGCTTACACTTGTCCGGGCTCCTTTGCCGAGGTGCCGAAATGACCATTCCCATTGATGTTCTTGAAGCTGAAGCTCTGAGCCTGCCAAAGGCGGAGAGGGCGCGACTCTTGGACCGCCTGCTTGCCAGCTTGGCTCATGATGCCGAGTGGGAAGAAGCGTGGGCTGAGGAGGCCGACCGACGTGAGGCGCTCATCGACGCCGGCCAGACCGCATGGGTCAACGGGCCGGAAGCCGTTGCGCGGCTGCGTGCGACTTTGAAATGACGTACTCCCTCACGCCGGAGGCGGACGCTGAACTGACGGACGCGGTCACCTTCTGCGAGAAGCGCCCGTAGTGTTTCGGGTCGGCACGACGCCTAACCGTTCTTCATCACGCGCCGGTCGAAGAGGCCCCCAGCTTTGCCGGGGATGGTTGCACGAATTCCTGTGAACGTCATCCCGACCGCGCTGCCGGACGTGCTGGTCCTGGAGCCCACGGTGTTCGGCGACGAACGCGGGTTCTTCATGGAAAGCTGGAATGCGCGGACGTTCGCCGAGCTCACGGGAGTGAATCTGCCCTTCGTGCAGGACAACCACTCGCGCTCGGCGCGCAACGTCCTGCGCGGCATTCACTACCAACTCAACCGGCCGCAAGGCAAGCTGGTACGCGTGGTCGCCGGTGAGGTGCTCGATGTCGTCGTCGACCTGCGGCGTTCGTCGCCGAACTTCGGGCGATGGGTGGCGCTCGTTCTGAGCGCGGAGAACAAGCGGCAACTGTGGGTGCCGCCCGGCTTCGGGCACGCGTTTCTCGTGCGCAGCGGGTCCGCCGACTTCCTCTACAAGACCACGGACTACTGGTTCAAGGAGCACGAACGCAGCCTCGCCTGGGATGATCCGGCGCTGGCGATCGACTGGGGGTTGCGCGGCGAATCCCCGATCCTTGCCGCCAAGGACCGCGATGCGCCGCGGCTGCAGGACGCCGAGGTCTATCCGTGACGCGCGTTCTCGTGCTCGGCGCGAAGGGGCAGCTCGGCAGCGAACTTTGTCGCTGGCTGGGTGTTAACGGCGGCGCAAATCCGCGGATAAATGGCGGCGAGATCAAGTGGGGGACGTTCTGACGGGGGCGGTCAGCTCAGAACGGCGGGTCGTTGTCGCGGGCGGAAGGCGCGCCAGTCGGCGTGGTGTCGTCGCGCAGGAGCCGCACGATGTCTTCGCCATACAGCAACCAGATGCGGTCGCGCGTGATCTGGAGCCACTCGTACGCAGCCAGCGCTTGTGCGGGTGACCAGTCGAGCGCGATGTCGATCTGGATGTCCTCGATCGGCAAGTCCGCGGGCACGGACTCGTGGGGTATCACCGCTTGGCCGTGCGTCGTTTCTGTGCGCGGCTCTCGGCGCGCTCGCGCGCTTCCTTCAGGCGATAGGACTCGCCTTCGAGCGGCACGATCTCGGCGTTGTGGATCAGCCGGTCGATCAGCGAGACGACGCAGGCGGCGTTGGGGAACACGTCTTTGCATTCCGAGAACGGCTTGTTGGTCGTGATCAACGTGCTCTTGTGGCCGTAGCGGCGGCTGGTCAGTTCGAACAGCAAATCGGCGTGGCGGTTCGAGTACGACAGATAGCCGACTTCATCAATGCACAAGAGGTCGGCCGCCGCGTAGTGGCGCAGCCGCCGGCGCAGCGCCGAGTCGCTGTCCAGTGCGGCCAGATCACCGAGCAGCTGGCCAGCACTGATGAACAACACCGTATGGCCGTGCACGAGCGCCTGATGCGCGAGGTTGCGCGCGAGCGTCGATTTGCCGATGCCGTTGGGACCGACCAGGACCACATTGCTCGCCTCCTGCATGAACTGCAGCGTCATCAACTCCTCGATGGCGGCCCGATCGCAGCGCTTGGGCCAAGCCCAGTCGAAGTCGACCAGGGGTTTGAACTGGCCGATATGCGCGGCGGCCAGGCGCCGCTCCAGGCTGCGGCGGGCGCGCTCCTGCTCTTCCCAGTCGATGAGCTGCGCGAGCCACGGGGCGGCTGCCACCTCGGTCCAGTGGGCGAGCAGCCCGTGCAGGCGCAAGGCCTGGGCGCGTTGGTGCAGAAGATCAGTCGTCGTCATGGTGCGGCTCCCTCAGTTGGTCGTAGGTATCGAGTCGGTGCGGGGCCACCGCGACGTCGCGCGCGGCCACGTGCGCGGGCAGGGCCCTCGCCACGGGCGGCGGTTCGTTGCGTTCCTGGCGGCGCCGCTCCAGCGCCAGCCGCACCGCATTCGGATGCGGCACGTCCTGCGCGAGCGCGGCCTCGATGGCAGCCTGCAGTTCGGCGGCGCCATAGCGATCCAGCAGGCGCCCGAGCTGCGCGGTGATCGAGCCCAAGTTATGGCCACGGCTGGCAGCGCGCGCGAGCAAGGTGGTGGCCGCCGGCGCCGCGTGCGCCAGTCGGTGCGTGGCGCGGTGCCGGCGCGCGGCACGCTTGGTCGCCACCAGCGCCTCGATGTGGGCCGGCTGCTCGATGCATGCACCCTTGTCGTAGCTGCGCGGGTGCTCGGCGAGGACGGTGGGACCGTCGACCACGCGCACGCGCTCGGGGTCGGCCAGCACCACCAGCGGCCGGCGCACGTGGGTGTGCGGGATCGAGTAGTCGTTCAGATCAAAGCGCACGTACGGGGTCTTGGCGGCGGCGACCTCGACGCGCTCGATGACGGGATAGGCGTGCTCGGGCAACGCGAGCAGTTGCGGCTGCTCGTGCGCAAAGGCTTCGCGCACGCGCAGGGTGGGTTGATCGGGACACGGCCGCTCAGCGGCCTGGCCGTCGCACCACGCCGCAGCCTGCGCGTTCAGATCGTCCAGATCGCGATACGTGCGCGCGGCAAAGAAGGCATCGCGTGCATAGCGGATGGCGCGCTCCACGCGCCCCTTCTCGTTGCCGCGCGCGCAGCGCCACCGGGCGCGGTTCGAAGCGATGATGCGCGGCGAACGCGAGCAGTTCGGGATGAAACCGGATCGCCTCGCCCACGCGCTCAAGCACGGCGCTCTTCAAGTTGTCGTACAGGAGCACGCGCGGCACGCCGGACCATGCGCTAAAGGCGCCGAGGTGGCCGCGCAGGAAGTTCTCCAGCCGCGCGCCGAGGAAGAAGCGCAGGTAGATCGAGCGGGAGTAGCTCAGGACCATCACGAAGGCCATCAGCGCACGGCGCGCGCGGCCGATCGAAAGACTGTCGAAGTGCGCCCAGTCGACCGGTGCCTGTTCGCCGGGCAGCGTGCGCAGCCGCAGGTAGGCCTCGGCCGGCGGCCGCGGGCGGTGCAGCGACACGAGATGGCGGAAGTGATCGGGTGCGCCGCGGTAGCCGCGTTCGACCACCATGGCGTACAGGCGGGCAGCGGTGAGCGTGGGGAACTTCTGCAGCGTCGCGAGAATGAACGGCAGATATGGATCGATGGCGCTGGGCCGCGCCGGCGGACCCAGGGGCGCGGCAACCCCGCTTGCCGCAGCACGCGCGCCACGGTGCCGTGATGCACGTGCAGTTGGCGGGCAATCGTGTTCATGCGCCAGCGCTCGACGTGGTAGTAGCGCAGGATCTGCGCTTCGAGATCAGGCGAAATGGTCATGGGGCAGGGCCTCGGCGATCTGGATCAGTCTTGGCTCGATGCGGCGAGTGATGACGCACAAAGCCGCTGCGCACCCAGGGCGCGCAACGCACCCCGCAGCGCTGGCAATGCCAATGCGGGCGCGCGACCTGCGCAGTGGTGACGGCAAGCGCGTGCGCGTCTTCATCGGTCCCCAGTAGAGCAGCAGCGGTGCTCGGGACGCAACCCTGATGCGTCACTTTCTGTCGGCGCGCGCGATAGCGGCTCTGCCGCGCGGCGTGGGCCAGCCGGCCGCGGCGGCTGGCTTGATAGCGGCGGGCGGCCGCGCGTTGGCAGTGGCGCCGGGCCTGTTGCGAGCACTGGGCACCGCAGTAGATCTGGCCGCGATCGCACCGGCTGCACAGGGCAACCTGGGCGTGGCAACGGGCGCACAAGAAAAAGCGGGCAGTCGGCTCCAAGCGGCGCTCTTCGACTCATGCCGAAGAGCGCTGGACGACTGGGTGCCGCCGGTGAAATACTGCCCCGGCACGCGTGCATAGCGACGTGTGGGCGCGGCGTCGTCGGTGACAACTGCCAGGTTGAAGGGCCGACCGCCGCGCTCGTTCTCTACGGCGGCGCGGTTTCTACCGCGCGTTCGACTGCCGTGTCATCTCCCTGATCGCTTACGCCGCCACGAGGCGGGACTTGCCGATCCCGGGTTCGCTCGACAGCAAGACCGCCTTGCCGTGACCGCGGCGCGCTCCCTCCCACAGTTGCCGCAAGTCCTGCAACTCGGCTTAGCGGTCCACGAGCGGCGTCAGCGCCACCGAGCGCAGCGCTTTGAAGCGGCTGCGCACTGCGCTTTCGCCGAGGACATGCCAGGCCTGTATCGGCCGGTCGAAGCCTTTCAGGTCGAACCAGCCGAGGTCCTTGTACTCGAAGATGCCGCCGGCGAGCCGGCGCGTCGTGTCGGACACCACGACCATGTCCGGTCCCGCCAGGGTCTGCAGCCGAGCGGCGAGATTCAACGCCGACGGCCGTAATGCCGGTGTCCACGTCGAGCGGCGAGGGCTGCGCTGCGGGATCCAGCACGTTGCCGATGACGACGACGCCGGTCGCAATGCCGATGTGGACTTGCGAGGCCGGTCCCGCCGGCTCGGATGCCGCGAGCGCGAGGGCCGCCCGGATCGCGCGCTCCGCATAGTCTTCGTGGGCGCGCGGGTAGCCGAAGTACGCAAGCAGGCCCCGACGTACTGCGCCACGATGCCGCCATGGCGCACGACGAGACTGCCGCAGCGCCGGCGATACGCCTGCACCACTTCGGCCAGTTCCTCCGCGTCGAGCCGCTGCGTCAGGGAAGACCAGCCTACCAGATCGCACAACATCACGCTGAGTTGGCGGCGCTCGGGCGACTGCCGGTTGCTCATGGTGCTCCTTCGGCGAGCGCACGCAGTTCGATGCCGAAATGATCGAACGCGTAGGGAATGCGGCCCGGCCGCAATGACGGCCGCACGAGCTCGAACCGGAAGCGCTCCAGCAGCGCGGCGAGCGTCGTCTTGAGCAGGAACATCGCGACGAACCCGATCCTGTATGTCGGGATGGATCGCGATCAGCGCCAAGGTGCGCGCCACGTGCAATTCGATGGCGTCCTTGAGGACGAAGAACCAGAAGCCGACCTGGCTCGGCACGCAGGTCGACGATGTCGTGCGGCCGTCGTCCTGCAACCGGGCGGCCCGACGCAGCAAGCAGGCGGCCGGCGCGGCATCGGCGTTCGTCGGCTGCGCGCCGCTCGGCGCCGTCCGCTGCCGCTGCAGCAGGCGTTCGAGCTGAGCGTAGAAGGCTGCAAAGTCGCGCCGGCGCCCGAGCAGGACATTGGCGGCGGTGGCCATGCGCGCCAGTTGCGCCGCCAGGTCGGGCTGCACCTGGCCGGCTCCGAGCAGCACCTCGTGCGAAATCCGCAGCGCAAGCCGCTCGAGGTCCGACCAACACGCACGGAACTCCCGCTCGGATGTCCATTGCGCCGCGGCGCCGAACGCGATGTCCTTGAACGTCTGCGCGTCGGGCAGCGGCGGCGCGAAGCCCAGGACCTGTTCGTTGAACCGCCTGCGGTCCGCCCAGGCTTCGCCGCTCGAAATGACGAGCGCGTCGGGAACGAAGCGCGACAGCGCCGCTTTCTTGAGCCGGGGGTCGGCGGCGTTGTCCCGCGACTTCAACACCGCGTCGATGCTTTCGCGGTCCAGCACGAGCAGCGTTCGCGCGAACGGAAACCACAACCACAGACGCCCGCAGCGGTATTTGCGCTGCAGACCGGCGACGAAGCGCGCGGCGAATCGCGCCGGATCCCACCGCGCGAACCAGGCCAGGACGAACCGGTTCGGCGCCACGAGCCCGAGCAGCGCTGCAGGCAGCGTGACCAGCGCGTGGAAGCGCGCCGCATCCCACCAGGACATCGCCTTGGACTCGGGGCTCATGATCGTTCCGCCGTCGTCCGACGCCGGCAATGATCGCCCAACTTCGGCCCGTTGCGCGACATCTCAGGCGACTCCGCGTACTTCCGCGACCAGCGGCTGCTCCTGCAGCAGGCGTGCGAACATCGTCGGTGTCATCGACGCGACGAGCGTGCTCTCGAGCGCGATGACGTCGGCCGAACGCGGCATGCCGTCGATGGCGGCGACTTCGCCGAGAAAGTCGCCCGCCTCCTGATCGCGGAAGGTGACCTGCCGGCCGGAGCGCGAATACGTGGTCGCGCGCACGCGGCCGGCGATGACGAGGTGGACGTTGCGATCGTCCGCATCGCGCGAAATGATGCGCTGGCCGGCGGCGTAATTGCGCCACGCGCATTCGCGCGCGAGCGCGGCGAGCGCGGCGTCGGACAGCCCGTCGAGCAGAACGACCCGGCGCAAGCCAAGCACCGACGCTTCACTGCCAGTCATCGAAATGCCCCGGTCATTGCGCACGCGTCCGCGGCCCCGACGACCACCGCGACTTCGCGTGCGTAAACGCACATACCCGCACGCCTTGGCTGCCTAAGGTTCACTCCGCAGTCAAACACCAGCGACCCGCTGGTTCACCCACGGAGGAAAAGCCTATGCCTGCAACGACCTACAGCCAAGCCCGTTTTTCGCGAATCCTGAAGCACGCCGGATGCGCAGGCCTCATCGCGATCGCCGCAAGCGGCCCGGCACGTGCGGAAGCACCGGCGTCGGTACTCGACGTTCTCGCCCAGCGCGAGCGGATCGTCGGCCGGTTCATGCAGCTTCCCGAGCCCGAGTTGAAGGTGCTGTACATGCGCTGCGAGGACGAGGCCATCGAGCGGGGCATGACCTTCGGCGACACCGTCATGTGCTCGATGGCGTACGAGACCCTGCTTCAGGCGAGCTTCAAGGGCGACTTCGATGCCTTGCTTGCGTGGTGGCGTACGCAGCGCACGGCCGCCGCCCCGGCCGCAGAGCCGCTGCCTGCCGCGGCGCCGGCCGCATCGACGACGCCCCGGAGCCCCCCTTCCGGACTCGAGCAGGCGTTCTGGAAGTGCGACTACGCGGCCAGGCGCGCGACCATGACGCGCTATCAGGCGGAAGTCTGCGGCGTCGTCATCGAAGGCCTGCGCACCGAGAAGTTCGGCGGCGACATCGAGAAGCTGCTGCACTGGTGGGACCAGAACCATGCGGCTCAACATCGAGCGCTGGAGGAGCGCGACTCGGAGCAGGAATACCCGCTGCCCTGATCGGCAGTGGCGCCCCTTCTTCATCGCAGCCCGCCGGCGCCCGTTGTCGCGAGACACCGCGACGACTGTCGTAAGCTGACGGCCGACGCAAAGGAGGGCGTATGCGGCTGATCAGCGACGCGGACGTCGCGCAGCTCGTCACGATGCGCGAAGCCATCTTCGCGATGACGGCGGCGTTCGAGCAGTTCGGCAACGGCGCCGGCGCGATCGC
>JBGFSF010000029.1:2500-33024 GCA_041694715.1 Pseudomonadota bacterium
CGGTGAAGGGCACGCCGATCTTCACGAAATCCCCAAACGTATAGCCGCCTGGCCCGACCACGAGCGTGTTCACCGGCGACGACACCGGCGTCATGAAGGCCGCCGAGGCCGCGAGCGCAACCGTCATGGCGAAGGGATAGGGCGAGACGCCGATCTCCTTCGCGATGGCGAGTGCAACCGGCGCCATCAGCACCGCCGTCGCGGTGTTGGAGATGAACAGCCCGAGCATCGCGGTGATCACGAAGATCACGCCGAGCAGCACCCTCGGGGATGCGGCTCCCGCGAGCGCAACCACAGCATCCGCGGCGAGGTCCACGCCACCCGTGCGCTGAAGCGCAAGCGAGAAGGGCAGCATCCCGACAATCAGGACAAGGCTCTTCCACGAAATCGCGCTGTAGGCGCTTGGCAGGTCCACGCAGCGAAAGACGCCCATCAGCAGGCAGCCGATCAGCGCCGCATGCACGTTCGTCACCCAGCCGCTGATCATGAGCCCGACCGTCAGCGCGAGGATGGCGACGGCCGCCGGTGCGCGACCCGCTGCCGGCAAGACCTCCGCCCATTCCGCCGGCATGTTCAGTACGACAAGGCCACGGCTGTCGGCCTCCTGCTTGGCGATGTCGGACCAGAACCCGGTCAGAAGCAGCGTATCACCAGCGCGCAGCTGCTCCTCGAGCAGCCCTTCGGCGACGGGCTTGCTGCCATGCCGGAGACCGATCACCGTCAAACGGTGTTCGGCCCGGATGCGCGCGTCAAGCACCGTCGTGCCGACCAAGGGCGAGTCCGGAGGCACGATCGCCTCGACCATCCCGATCTGCTGGCTGCGATCGAAGAAATAGTCGCTGCCTTCCAGGGGCAGCACATCGACGCGCAGTTCCTCGCGCAATTGCTGCGCACGCTCGGGTGCCGATCGCGCATCGATCAGCACCAGGTCGCCCGCGCGAAGTTCCGTCGTCCCGTCGGGCCGGATGATCTCGGTATCGAAGCGCGCCTGGCGTTCGATGGCGAGGATGTTGATGCCCTCCTTCCGGAGTTCGAGCTGCTCGAGGCGCCGCCCTACCAGCGGCGAACCGGGCAGGATCCGCACGCGGAAGGCCCGCCCGGCCAGGGCATAGGTTTGCACCCAATCCCGCAGGCTGGGCGGCCGGTGGCTGTCGGTGCCAGGGGGGCGCCGGTCCGGCAGCAGGCGCCGTGCGAACAGCATGTACCCGATGGCGAGCACGAGGATCGGCAGGCCGAAAGGCGTGAAGGCGAAGAAGGAGAACCCTTCATGGCCCTGGCGCACCAACTCGGCGCTCACGACCAGGTTCGGAGCCGTGGCGACCAGCGTCATCATGCCGCTGATCAGGGCGGCGACGGAAAGCGGCATCATCAGGCTGGACGGTGCAGCCCCTGTGGTCTGGCAGATCCGCAGCGCGATCGGGATGAAGATGGCCACGACCGCCGTGCCGCTCATGAAGGAGCCAAGTCCTGCACACGCCACCATCAGCAGCACAAGCAGCAAGGTCTCATTCCCGCCGGCGCGCGCATTGAGCATGTCGCCGATGCGCTGCGCGGTGCCGGTACGGACCAGACCCTCGCCGACCACAAACAACAGCGCGAGCAGCACCACGGCGGGATCGGCAAAGCCGGCGATGGCCTCGTTCATGGTCAGAACGCCCGTGAAGGGCAGCATCGCCATCATCAGCAGGCCGACCGCGTCCATGCGTGGCCTGTTGATGACGAACATCACGATGGCTGCGCCCAGCAGGCCCAGAACGAGGAGAAGGTCGGTGTTCATCCCTGATCTCGCTGCCTCAACCACTCCGGGCGGCGATCAGCGGGCGAAGCGCGTCCGTCACGCCGGTCAGCATGATCTGGACGCCGATGCACAACAGGAGGAAGGCGGTGAGCTTGGTCGCGATGATCGTGCCCTGCGGCCCGATCCGACGCGCGATCGCCTCGGCATTGGCATAGGCGATCCAGACGCAGGCGGCGACGGAGGCTGCCACCATGACGGCCGACAGCGCACTGACCAGCAACACGTCCTGGGCCGCGCTGCTGCGCTCGGCGCCGAGGGCGATGGCCGCAGCGATCGAGCCCGGTCCCGTCGTCAGCGGCAGGGTCAGCGGGAAGAACGCCATGCGCTCGATCGGCGCCGTATCCATCGCCTTCGGTGCGGCGGACGTGCCGGGCTCGGCACGGAGCATGGTCCAGCCCGCGGCCGCGACCGCGAGGCCGCCGCCGATGCGCAGCGCCTCCAGCGAAATGCCGAAGAACGACAGCACGCGCGAGCCCAGGAACATAGCCACCACCATGACGATGAAGGCATTGATCCCGATCTGGCGAGCAAGGCGTGAGCGTTCCCGTGCCGTCAGCCAGCGCGTCATGTCATGGAAGACGAAGGTGATGCCGAACGGGTTGATGATGCTCAGCATCGTCGAGAAACCGAACAGCCAGCTCGAGAGGAGGACGGCGACGAGGAAGCCGTCCATCACGCGCTCGGTCCGCTCAGCGCAGCTCGATGGTGACGCCAGCCTCGTTGAAGCGTAGTTGCCCGCCGGCGCGCTCCGTGCGCAGCCGCAGTTCGACGCCGGCGGCATTGCGCAGCCAGCGCGTCTCCGGGCCCGCCGCCCCGTCCCCACGGTAGCGCGGGTTGACCTGCTCGGCGTAGCGGCCGGGGAAATCCTCGAGCCGACGCAGACCGAACACTTCGCCCCGCGCCGACAGGGTGGCGACACCCACGCTGCCGAACTCGATGCCCCGGACGGTGAAGCGATGCTCCTCGCCGCGGAAGCGCAGCCGCCCGCCGCCGACCGAGGCCCCAACCGCCAGCACGCCGACCCGCACCTGCTCGATCTCGATCGAGGCATCGGGGTTCGGGTCCCGTCTCGCGCGCTGCTGCGCGCGGGCCGGGACGGCGAGCAGCAGGGCCGGCAGGGCAGGAAGCAGACGGCGGGACAACACGCAGGAACTCCGCTGCGAAGCGCGGGAACGAGGCATGATCATGCACCATGGGAAGTGCCGCGTCGCCCCCTACCGTCGCGTTGGCCCCCATCCGTCAGAGGCCCCAGGGCAGGCCCATCAGGTGCCACCCAGCCAGGAACATGGTCCAGATCACGCACATGATCGCGACATAGGGGAGCATCAGCGCGATGACCGTGCCGATGCCGGCATCCTTCTGGTACTTGATCGCGAAGGTCACGATCATCGCGAAATAGGCATTCAACGGTGTGATCGAGTTGATCGGGCTGTCGCCCACGCGGTAGGCCGCCAGCACCGCCTCAGGCTCCACCCCGAGCTGCATCAGGAGGGGCACGAAGATGGGCGCGAAGATCGCCCACTTCGCCACCGCCCCGGTGATGATCAGGTCGAGGATGAAGGTCACGACGATGAAGCCGACCAGGAGCCACAGCGCATCGAGGTTCAACTCCTGCAGAATGCGCGCGAGCGACACCGCCGCGAGCGTCGCCATGTTGGAGAAGTTGAAGAAGGCGATGAACTGGCTGATCACCAGCAGGAGCAGGATCAGCCCGGCCAGAGAACCGATCGCCTTCTGCATGGCGTTGATCACGTCATTGGTCTGCTTCATGGTCCGGGCACCGAACCCGTAGGCCGCGCCGCAGACCAGAAAGATCAGCGCGATGGTGACGATCAGGCTGGTCATGAAGGGCGAGTCGCCGATGATGGCCCCCGTCTCCGGGTGCCGCAGCGGTGCACCGGGCGGCAGCGTCAGCGCCAGCAAGAAGGCGGTGACGGCCAGGAAGCCGTAGCCCGCATAGCGAAGCCCGCGATACTCGTCCTCGGAGAGCCCCGTCTCGCCCGGTACCTGGTAGTCGCCGGTATAGGGGCCGAGGCGCGGTTCGATGACGCGCTCGGTCACGAGCGCGATCAGCACGGTGAGCAGCACCACCGAGCCGATGGAGAACCAGACATTCGCCGCAAGGTCGATCGAGGCGTTCGCGTTCACCAGCCGGATGGCGTCGTTGGTGATCTCGGTGAGGATGCCATCGGTCGGCACGATCAACACATTGACCAGGAAGGCCGAGGCGACCGACGCGAAGCCAACTGCAAGGCCGGCCAGCGGGTGCCGCCCGACCGATATGAAGGCCGCCGCGGCCAATGGGATCAGCACCAGGTATCCCGCGTCCGCGGCGATGGACGAGACGATGCCGACGAAGGTCAGGATGTAGGTCAGCGCCCATCCCGGCGCGATGATCACGAGCTTGCGGATCAGCGCCTTGACGAGCCCCGATTCCTCCGCGACGCCGACGCCGACCATCGCCACGATGATGACGCCCACCGCGTTGAAGTTCATCAGGTTCTGCACGACGCCGGTGAACATGAACCGGATGCCTTCGACGGTGAGAAGGCTGCGTGCCTCCGTCCGCATGGTGCGGATCTCGCTCGTGGCCGGGTCATAGGCGTGGTAGGTCACATGCGCGCCGATGAGCTGGAGCACCGCCGAGAGCAGGATCACGAAGCCCATCAGATAGACGAAGATCATCACCGGGTGCGGCACGCGGTTGCCCACACGCTCCACCGTGTCGAGGATCTTCTGCATCGCCGTCTTCGGGGCTGCGGCCTCGCTCATGGCGCGGTTCTCACTTCGACAGGGCGTGCAGGATGCGCGCCCAGGACCGCATCCCCTTGTGGAAGGACTTCAGGTCGTACTTCTCGTTCGGGCTGTGGATGCGGTCGTCCTCCAGGCCGAAGCCTGCGAGGATCACATCCATGCCGAGCGAGGTCTTGAGCATGTGCGTCACGGGGATGGAGCCGCCCCCGCCGATGAAGAAGGCCTCCCTCCCCCATTCCGCGGTGAGCGCATCGCGCGCCTTTCCGAAGGCGGGCGCGTCGATCGGGAAGCGTATCGCCCGCCCGGCGCCGTGCTCGATGAACTCCACCTTGCAGTCCGAGGGCACGCGGGCGCGCACGAAGGCGCGGAAGGCTTCGCGGATCTTGTGCGGATCCTGGTCGAAGACCAGCCGGAAGGACACCTTCGCCGACGCCTTGGACGGGATCACGGTCTTGAACCCGTCGCCCTGGTATCCGCCGCCCATGCCGTTGACCTCGGCGGTGGGGCGCGACCAGGTCATCTCGAGCACCGAGCGCCCCTTCTCGCCCGCCGGCACCGAGAGGCCGACCGCGCCCAGGAAAGCCCTGGGGTCGAAGGGCAGCGCGTCCCACTGGGACTTCAGCGCCGGGTCGAGTTCCGGCACGCCATCGTAGAAGCCGGGCAGCGTCACGCGGCCATCGGCATCGCGCAGATCGGCCAGGATGCGCGCGACGATGTGGTTCGGGTTCGCCGCGGCCGAGCCGTAGAAGCCCGAATGCAGATCGCGGTCGGCGGCGGTGACGATGAACTCCTCGCCCACCAGCCCGCGCAGCATCGTCTGGATGGCGGGCGTGGCCGGATCCCACATGTTGGTGTCGCAGATGAGGCCGATATCCGCCTTGAGCTCCGCGGCATTGGCCTCGAGGAATCCGGGAAGGCTCGGTCCGCCGGATTCCTCCTCGCCTTCCAGAATCATGGTCACGCGGATGGGCAGGGCGCCCGCGACTTCCTTCCAGGCACGGCAGGCCTCGACGAAGGTCATGAGCTGGCCCTTGTCGTCGGCCGCGCCGCGCGCGCGGATCACCTTGGTGCCATCCGGCCGTGTTTCGAGCTTCGGCTCGAAGGGATCGTGCTCCCAAAGGTCCAGCGGGTCCACGGGCTGAACGTCGTAATGGCCGTAGAAGAGCGCCGAGGGGCCGGCCACGCCGCGATCATGCGCGACGACGATTGGGTGCCCGGGCGTCGCCCGCGCCTCCGCCTGAAAGCCGATCGAGGCGAGATCCCTCGCGTGCCATTCCGCGCAGGCCTTGCACTCGGCGGCATAGGCGGGGTCGGTCGAGATGGACTTGATGCGCAGGACGGCGAACAGGCGCTCCAGTGCCGCATCGGCATTGGCGTCGATGCGGGCCAGCACGGCGTCTAGCTTGTCCATGGAAGTCCTCGTGCGGAATCGTCAGGTCTTGGCGGGATGGGGGGCGGGCCGTCGCAAAGTCACGGCGTCCGCACGCAACACCTGGGGTGTTCGGCCCATGATGCGTTCTCCTCCCCTGAGCGGCGCAGCCACCCACGCTCCGGCCGATTCGGACGGATACGGGAACACTAGACGGCTTCGGCCGCGGGCCGCATCCGCCGCGCGTTCCCGCCCTTGGCGTCGCGTCCCGTCCTTGCTCAACGGGGAGGCGGCACGGGCTCGATCGAGCCGATGGGCCGCAGCATCGAGATCCAGTGCTGGCCCGACCGTCCATGCTCCCGTCCATAGGCGAAAAGTGCCCGCATGTAAGCGGTGTCGAAGGGCTCTGCCCGACCCGCACGGAAGTCCGGGCCGATATAGGCGAGCCGGAATCCGACACCGTCGCGCTGCGAGACAAGATTGATCCGCACGATGTCGTTGATCGCGCTGTAGTGCAGCAGCGTCGAGGCCGCACGGCCCGTGATCGAGAGGATGGCGCGGTCGGTCGTCGCCCATTCCACGTCCAGCCTGCCGTTGCGCACCAGCCAGGCCGTCCGTTCGCGCCGAGCGAACGGCGCGCTGCCGTCCTGCAGCACGGGATAGAGGAACATCTGCAGCGACGCGCCGCCATCCACGTGCAGTTCCTGGTAGTTCCGCCCCTCGTGCTGGATGTCGAAAAGTACCGGCGGAAAGGCGCCGGGGATGGCAGCAGAGGCGAGCAGGATGCGGCGGAACAGCCCCAGCGCATCGGGGTGGCCGCTCGCCGCGATGGCGCCGATGTTCCAGAATACCGGCCGGCCGAGATCGAGGTTGACCGTGCCGATCATCAGCAGCCGGCCCTTCGCGTATTCGGCGGCAATGGCCGAGAGCATCGCCTCGTTCACATGCCGCTCGATGATGCGGTAGAGCGGCGCGGTGTCGGCGAGCGCCTCTCCGAACAGCACGGCCCGGAGGCGACCGCGCATCAGCACCAGGTCGCGCGGCGCGACCTCCGTGAACACCTCGGCGAGTTGCGTATCATAGGCGGGGCCGAGAAAGGCGAAGGGCGCGATCAGCGCACCCGCCGAGATGCCGGTGACGAGATCGAAGGTCGGCCGCCGCCCCGATTCCGTCCAGCCGACCAGCAGCCCCGCGCCGTAGGCGCCGTTGTCGCCGCCGCCCGACAGCGCAAGCATGTGCGAGGAAGGCAATCGCCCTCGGCGCCCGCCCGGCAAGCCCGCCACCTGTCGGCTTTCGGCAAGCCGTGCCTCGCGAAGGAAGGCTTCGGGGTTCGAATCGAACCAGAAGCGGGCGTTCTCAATGCCGAGCGGCTGGATCATCTCGGCCACGCGGCCAGGCGGCGCGTCCAGCCGCGCGATGGCGCCGCAGCCTGCAAGCCCCAGAACGCCGATCATCGCGAGCGCCAGACGGCGTCCCGCAGGCGCGAGGCGGAGGGATTCGGTTCGGGTCACGTCGGCCTCATGCTTGGGGACGCGGGTCCGCCGCGGCGCAGTATCGCTCCGGCCTTCTTGCCAGCAGGCGCCAGCCGGCGCCATCAGAACCGTGCGATCGCCGCGAACAGGATGCGGTTCGCGATGCCGTGCCCGACGCTGCCCGGACCGGCCGCCAGCGCACCGCCCTCGAGGTCCCGCCGCGTGAACACGTATTCGAAGCCCAGATCGAGCCAGCCGCTGCCGTTCACCCCGTTCCTGACCTCGGCGAAGGGGCTCCAGATCAGGTTGACGAAGACCTGCTGCATCTCCCGGTTCAGCGCTGTCGCCGGAGCGGAGCCCGGCGTGAAGCCCGAGACGTAGTCGGGGAAGTCGTTGCGGGCATAGGCGTAGGAGAAGCTGCTGCGCAGCGTGTCCGTCCAGAAGCGGCGGTGGGCGACCGTCGCGCCATAGGAGGAGACGGCGTCGAGGCCCGCCGAGATCACGCCGGGCAGGCGAGATTGCGCGCCCGTCGCGGCCGGAGGCTGCAGTCCGGCGCCGCTCCCGGCTGGCTGCGGCGGGCCGGCGCGGGCACGACAGCCGCCGCCGGGCGCCGCGCCGTCTGCGCCGGCGGCGCGACACGCGACTCCAGCTCCTCGAGCCGCCGGCGCATCTCGTCGAGTTGGCGGCGCAGTTCGGCGATCGTCGCCGCATCGCCGGCCCCGGACTGCGCATGGGCAGGCGCCGTCAGGACGGCGGAGCCGATCGCGGCCAGCATCCCAAGGGCGCTCGTTCCGCCGAGCATCACGCCGCGCAGGCGAGAGGCCGCCGAGATCTCGTTGCACATCCCCCTCCATCCCCCGAACGGCGACCTTGGACGGAACGGTAGGGGGGGCCTCCGTAGCGCCGCAACATGCTGCCCATGCGCGTGCTGTGCGCCGCGTCCCGCCGCTGCGCGCGACGCCCGCGGGTGCCGAGTCTTCATGGTTTCTTCGCACCGCGATGCGGTCTAGGGTGCGTCTATTGTGCACTGCACACCACGAGGGCGATCGGCGTCACGCCGTGAGACGCCCGGCCTCGGTCATCCGGTTTCCCGGGGGGCCGGGTTCTGACGCATCACCACGGGAGCCCACTGCATGGCCCGCCGACCCGCCGCAGCGCCGCGCCGCGACCGACTGCTGATCGATCTCGCCCTGCAAGGCGGGGGCAGCCACGGAGCGTTCACCTGGGGTGTGCTCGACCGGCTGCTCGAGGAGGACTGGCTGGAGATCGAAGGAATCTCCGGGACGTCGGCCGGAGCGATGAACGCCGCCGTGCTCGCCCACGGCCACCTGCAGGGCGGGGCGGAGGGCGCGCGCGCCGCGCTCGCGACCTTCTGGCGCAAGGTCTCCGAGGCGGCGGCGCTGAGCCCGCTTCGGCGCGGCCCGCTCGACGTGCTGCTGGGTCGCTGGACGCTGGACAATTCACCGGCCTATCTCGCGATGGACCTCGCGACGCGGGTCTTCTCGCCCTACGACCTCGATTTCGGGATGCCCAACCCGCTCGCCGGCATTCTTGACGAGGTGGTGGATTTCGAGCGGCTCACCGCCTCTCCCATCAAGCTGTTCATCACCGCCACCAACGTGCATACGGGCCGCCCGCGGGTGTTCCGCAACGCCGACCTCTCGCCCGCGGCGCTGCTGGCCTCGGCCTGCCTGCCGCTGATGTTCCAGGCGGTCGAGATTGACGGGCAGGCCTATTGGGACGGCGGCTATTCCGGCAACCCGACCATGACGCCGCTGATCAACGAATGCGTGTCCAACGACACCATCATCGTCGGCATCAACCCGGTGGAGCGGCCCGGCGTGCCGAAATCCGCCCGCGACATCCTCAACCGCCTGAACGAGGTCGCCTTCAACGCGGTGCTGCTCAAGGAACTCGCGATGATCGCGCTGCTGCGCGACGTCGCCGATCCGGGCAATGAGAAGAACGCGCATTGGGCGCAGATGCGCGTGCACCTGATCCGCAGCGACCTGCTGCTTGGACTCGGCGCCTCCTCGAAGCTGAACGCCGAATGGGATTTCCTGACCATGCTGCGCGATGAGGGGCGCCGCGCGGCGGATGAGTTCCTCGCCAGGAACGGGGAGGCGCTCGGCCACCGCTCCACGCTGCCGATCGAACATCTTCTTGACCCGAGGTGACGCCATGGGACTGGTCGGGATCCTCGCGGGACTCGCGCTCCTCGTCTGGCTCGCCTATCGCGGGTGGTCCGTGCTGCTGCTCGCCCCGGCTGCGGCGCTCATCGCTGCGGCCCTCGCCGGCGAACCTCTGCTCGCGCACTGGACGCAGACCTTCATGGGCAGCGCCGGGCGCTTCGTCGCGCAGTTCTTCCCTATCTTCCTGCTCGGTGCGCTGTTCGGCAAGCTGATGGAGGACAGCGGCTCGGTCACCGCCATCGCCGAATACCTGACCGAAAAGCTCGGCGCGGAGCGCGCGGTGCTCGCGGTCGTGCTGGCGGGGGCCATAGTGACCTATGGCGGCGTCAGCCTCTTCGTCGCCTATTTCGTGCTGGCGCCGATGGCAACGGCGCTGTTCCGCCAGGCCGACATCCCGCGCCGGCTGATGCCGGCCGCGATCATCGTCGGCTCATCCACCTTCACCATGTCGGCCCTGCCGGGCACGCCGGCCATCCCGAACACGATCCCGATGCCCTTCTTCGGCACCACGCCCTTCGCCGCCCCGGGCCTCGGCATCATGGCCTCGTCCATCATGCTCGGCATCGGCCTGTGGTGGCTAGGCCGCGCCGAGGCGATCGCGCGCGCGCGGGGCGAGGGCTTCGGGGATGACCGCGGGCCGGCCGCCAATGCCGCCGCCGGCGATCCGGTGGTGCGCGAGCGTGCGGTGACCGCCAACGGCTTCGACCCGGCCGAGATCCAGCGCAGCACCCCCGCGCCGGATCGTCCGAACATCGTCGCGGCGGCCGCCCCTCTCGTCGTGGTGGTCGTCGTCAACCTCCTGATGTCCTTCGTGATCCTGCCTCGGGTGGATGCCGGCTTCCTCGCCGAGCCGCGCTGGGGCGGCACGACCCTCTCGGCCGTCGCCGGCGTCTGGGCGGTGGCCACCGCGCTTGCCGCAGCCATCGTCACGCTGCTGGCCTTCAGTGCGTGGCGCATCCCCTCCCTGCGCGCGACCATGGATGCCGGTGCCAACGCCGCCGTGCTGCCGATCTTCAGCGTGGCGAGCCTCGTCGGCTTCGGCTCGGTCGTCGCGGCCATGCCGGCCTTCGACGAGGTGCGCGACTGGGTGCTCAGCATCGGCGGCGGGCCGCTCGTCTCCCTCGCCGTCGCGACCAACGTGCTGGCTGCCCTCACCGGCTCCGCCTCGGGCGGCCTCACCATAGCGCTCGAAGCCCTGGGGCCGACCTTCATGGCGATCGCGGCCGAGAAGTCGCTCGACCCCGGCCTGCTGCATCGCATCGCAGTCATCGGCGCCGGTACGCTCGACATCCTGCCGCACAACGGGGCGATCATTACGCTGCTCGCGGTCTGCGGCTGCACGCACCGGGAGAGCTACGGCGATATCGTCGTGGTCGGCATCGGCGGTTCGATGGTCGCGCTGGTCGCCGTCATCCTTGTCGGCGGGCTGGTCGGATCCTTCTGATGGAGTCCGGCCGGTCAGCCTTCGTCCGGCGCCCGCCCCGAGAGCAGCTTCGCCACCCAGCGACTGCCCTCGAACTCCTCGCACAGCGTCAGCGCCGCGATCAGCACCGGCACGCCGATGAAGGCGCCCGGAATGCCCCAGAGGAAGGCGCCGAGGAACACCGCCGCCAGAACCATAAAGGGCGAGACGGCAAGCTGCTTGCCCGTCAGCCGCGGCTCCAGATAGGAGCCGATGAGGAACTGGATCACCTGCAGCACCGCGAAGATGGTCACCACCGCCTGCCAGGATTCGAACTGCAACAGTCCGACCGCCGCGGGAAAGACCGTCGCGATCAGCGGCCCGATGAACGGGATGTAGTTCAGCACGAAGGCGATCACGCCCCATTCCACCGCGAGGTCGAGACCCATCCAGCGTGCGAAGGCATAGACGAGCACGCCCGTCAGCACCGAAGCGAAGCTGCGCACCATCATGTAGGCGCGCAGCTTGGCCGAAGCTCGAGCGAGGCCCGCCAGCACCCGCTGCGCCGCGGGCTTCTCCTTCATCTTCGCGAGCTGCGCGGCGGCCTGTTCCACCTCGAGCAGGCCGAGGATCACGAACACCGAGGTAACGACCGCGAAGCTGATGATCACCTGGATCTGCGCCAGCACGCCCTGGGCAATGCGCACCAGCCAACGCACGTCGAACTGCTCGGCAAGCGCGCTGGCCGCATCGAAGCCGCGCAGTTCGAACCACTCGATCTTCGACATGTAGAGGCGCTGCAGCCGCGCGGCATTGGCAACGACCCATTCGGCCACGCGCCCGAATGCCCAGGCGATGGACAGCGCCAGCACCGCGACCACCACCAGGGTAACGAGCACCGTCACCACCAGCGCAAGTCCCTGCGGCAGCCTCTCCTGCACCGCGTGCTGCACCGGCCAGACCAGCGCGATGACGAACAGCGCGAAGACGACGGGCCCGAAGATCGCCTGGCCCGTCTGCAGCGCCGCCCCGACGAGCACGGCCGCGATCAGGCCGATCATGATGCGGGTTCCGTGGTCCTGGGTCATGCTGTCCCGATGCGTGCTGGGGTTGGGAGGCTCCGAGCCTCCGGTGCGGCGTCCCGCTGCGCAAGGCCCCATGCGTGGGGATCCGGGGGATGGTCACAGTGATCCGCGCTGTGCGGCGGTGGGGCCTGCGAGCCGGCCTCACCGGGCTGGCGGTCCTGGTGCTCGGCCTCGCGCTGCGGATCTACGACCTGCAGCGTGGGCCACCGCTCGGCCCATGGCACACCTTCGTGCCCGAGGAACTCCCGCGCGAGGTGCTGGAGGCGGCCGACTGGCGCCGCTACGTGGCGGCCGAGGACGCGATCCTCGAATCCGTGCGCCGCGAGGTCACCGCACGCCTCGCCCCCGAGGATCGCGTGCCGGTCAACCGCTACTACGCCGGCAGCCCGATGCACCCCCCGCGCTTCGCGCAGAACTGGAACCGCTCTTTCATTCTCGAGCCCGAGGGGCCGCCGCGCGGTGTCGCGGTATTGCTGCACGGGCTCACCGATGCGCCGTTCAGCATGCGGCATGTCGCGCAGGCCTATCGCGACCAAGGCTTCCTCGCACTCGCCATCCGCATGCCGGGGCACGGCACCGTCCCCGCCGGCCTCGTCACCGCGACGTGGGAGGACTGGATGGCCGCGACGCGCCTCGCGGTGCGGGAGGCACGCAGGCGCGTCGCCGAGGGGCCGTTGCACCTCGTCGGCTATTCCAACGGCGGAGCGCTCGCCGTCATGCACGCACTTGAAGCGATCGAGGATCCGCGCCTGCCGCGGGCCGAGCGCGTCGTGCTGCTTTCGCCGATGATCGGGGTGACTACTTTCGCGCGGTTCGCGGGCCTTGCCGGCCTGCCGGCTTTCCTTCCGCGCTTCGCCAAGACCGCATGGCTCGACATCCAGCCCGAATTCAACCCGTTCAAGTACAACTCCTTCCCGGTCAACGCGGCACGCCAGACGCACCGCCTGACAGCGGCGCTCCAGCAACGGCTGGACCGGCTGGCCCTCGCCGGCAGGCTCGACGCCCTGCCGCCCATCCTGACCTTCCAGTCGGTCGTGGATGCCACCGTCTCCACCCCTGCCGTGCTCGCCGCGCTCCATTCCCGCCTGCCCGCGAACGGGAGCGAGATCGTCCTGTTCGACGTCAACCGCAGTGCACGGTTCGGTGCGCTGTTCGCTGCCGGCGCCCAGTCGGCGCTGGACCGCATCCTGCCGGCCCCGCCGCGCGCCTATGGCGTGACCGTGGTCGGCAATGCCTCGCCGGGCTCGCTGCAGGCGGTGGCGAGGCGCGTGCCCGCCGGCGCATCGGCAGAAAGCGTCCTGCCGCTCGACAGCGCGTGGCCGCGGGAGGTTTTCTCGCTCTCGCATGTCGCGCTGCCCTTCCCGCCCGCCGATGGCCTCTACGGCGCCGAGCCCGACCCAGCCGAGGATTTCGGCGTGCAACTCGGGGCGATTGCGGTGCGCGGCGAGCGCGGGGTGCTCGTCATAGGCCTGGACTCGCTCTCCCGGGTGACGTCGAATCCGTTCTTTCCCTATGTGCTTTCGCGCATTCAGGAAGGCCTACCGGGCCCGACTGCGCCATGACAGCGCCGCAGGACACCAGGCGCAGGGCAGGGACGCCCCGCCAACCTTCGCTCCTCGTGCAGGCGTGCCAAGGATCGGCGAAGGCGTCCATCATGCCCCGGTCATGGACCGCCCCCGACATGCTCGATCAAGCCCTTCCCTCGCACGCTCCGCACAGGCCATGCTGTCCTGCCGGATCGGCCCAACCCTGGCCAGGACACTGGTGCGTCCCATGAACCCTCGGCTTTCCATCCGGCCCGTTGCGGCGCGACGCCTAGGGCCGGCGTTGCTGGCCATCGGCCTTGCCGCCTGCGATGGCGGCCCGCCACCCGCACCGCCCGAGATCCGGCCGGTTCGGGTCGCCACGGTGGAGCGCAGCGCCGGCGGGGAGGTGGTTTCTCTGACCGGCACCATACAGGCCGAAACCGAGGTCAACCTTGCCTTCCGCATCGACGGGCGCATGATCGAGCGCCTCGTGAATGTGGGTGACGTGGTCCGTGCCGGGCAGGTCGTCGCGCGTCTGAACCGGGACAACGAGGAGAACAACCTGCGCGCCGCCCGTGCCCAGCTTGCGGCCGCGCGCGCGCAGCTCAACGAGGCGGCCAACAATTACTGGCGGCAATCGGAGCTGCTGCGCGACGGCTGGACCACGCGCGTGCGGTACGACCAGGCCGCGCAGGCACGCCAGACCGCGCAGGCCGCCGTCGACGCCGCCGCCGCGCAGGTCGGCATCGCCGAGACGCGGCTTTCCTACACCGAGCTGGTCAGCGACGTGGATGGCCGCGTCACCGCGCGCGGCGCCGAGCCCGGCGAGGTGGTGCAACCGGGCCGGATGATCGTGCAGATCGCACGCGACGAGGGCCGCGACGCCGTGTTCGACGTGCCGCCCACGCTGAAGGATCAGGCCCCGGCCAATCCCATTATCGAGGTTTTTCTGACCACCGACCCCAGCGTACGCACCACCGGCCGCGTGCGCGAGGTGGCGCCGCGCGCCGATGCCGTGACCGGTACCTTCCAGGTGCGCGTCGGCCTGTCGAACCCACCCTCGGCGATGCGCCTCGGTTCCACCGTGACCGGGCGGATGACGCTCGGCGCCAGCGCGGGCTTCGCCATCCCGGCCTCGGCGCTGGTGCGCACCGAGCGCCAGCCCGCCGTCTGGGTGGTGGACCCGCAGGCGCAGACGGTGGCGCTGCGCACCGTCGAACTGGTGCGCCACGATGCCGGGCATGCCGTGGTGGGGCAGGGGCTCGAGCCCGGCGAGGTGATCGTCACGGCCGGCGTGCAGGCGTTGCGCCCGGGGCAGAAGGTGCGCCTGCTGGGGGCGGGAAGATGACGCCGCGCCTGCGGGGAGCGGCGCGATGATCGGTCCCAACCTCTCGGAGTGGTCGATCAAGAGCCGCTCGCTCGTCGTCTACTTCATGATCGTGGCGCTGGTCGCCGGCGCCTTCGCCTTCGTCAAGCTCGGCCGCAACGAGGATCCGGCCTTCACCTTCCGCACCATGATCGTCGCCGCCGGCTGGCCGGGTGCGACGATCGAGGAGACGATGCTCCAGGTGACGGAGCGGCTAGAACGCACGCTGCAGGAGACGCCCAACCTCGACCGGCTGCGCTCCTACACCGTGGCGGGGCAGACCACGATCTTCGTGGAGCTCAAGGGCTCGACGCCGCCCGCGATGGTGCCCGACATGTGGTACCAGGTGCGCCGGCGCGTCGCCGACATGCGCCACACACTGCCCCAGGGCGTGGTCGGCCCCTTCTTCAACGACGATTTCGGCGACACCTTCGGCATCATCTACGGCTTCACCGCCGACGGCTTCAGCCAGCGCGAGCTGCGCGACTTCGTCGAGGGCGCGCGCTCCCGCCTGCTGCGCGTGCGCGACGTCTCGAAGGTCGAGATCCTGGGCGCGCAGGACGAGCGCATCTTCATCGAGTTCTCGACCGAGCGCCTGGCGGGCCTCGGCCTCAACTACGGCGCGCTGGTCGCGGCGTTGCAGGCGCAGAACCTGGTGCGCCCCGCGGGCGTGATCGAGACCGGCCAGGAACGCCTGCTGCTGCGCGTCTCCGGCGCCTTCGAGACCGAGGCCGACATCCTCGCCGTCAACTTCGTCATCGGCGACCGGATCTTCCGCCTGGGCGACCTCGCGCAGGTGCGACGCGGCACCGCCGACCCGCCGCAGCCGATGTTCCGCGTGAACGGGCAGCCGGCCATCGGCCTGGCAGTGGCGATGCGCGAATCAGGCGACATCCTCGCACTCGGGCGCAACATCAGCGCCGAGATGGCGCGCATCCGCGCGGAACTGCCGGTCGGCATCGAGCCCATCCTGGTCGCCGACCAGGCGCAGACGGTGGACGAGGCCATCGGCGACTTCATGGGCAGCCTGTGGCAGGCGATCCTGATCATCATGGCGGTCTCCTTCGTCGCGCTGGGCGTGCGCGCCGGCGCCATCGTGGCCATGTCCATCCCGCTCACGCTCGCCATCGTCTTCCCGCTGATGCTGCTGGCGGGGATCGACCTGCAGCGCATCTCGCTCGGCGCGCTGATCATCGCGCTGACGCTGCTGGTGGACGACGCCATGACCACCATCGACGCCATGATCCGGCGCCTGGCGGCCGGCGACACCAAGGAGAAGGCGGCGACCTTCGCCTATTCCACCCTCGCCTCCTCGATGCTGATCGGCACGCTGGTCACCATCGCGGGCTTCGTGCCGATCGGCTTCGCGAAATCCTCGGCCGGCGAGTACACCTTCTCGATCTTCGCGGTGGTGGGCGTCGCGCTGATCGTCTCGTGGTTCGTCGCCGTCCTCTTCGCGCCGCTGCTGGGCGTGGCGATCCTGAAGGCGCCGAAGGTCTCGGCGGAACCGGAGAGGCCCGGCGCGGTGCTGCGCGGCTACACCGCCTTCCTCTCGCTCGCCATGCGGTTCAAGTGGGTGACCATCGCCTTCACCCTCGCGATGTTCGTCGTGGCGGTGCTCGCCATGCCCTTCGTGCCGCGGCAGTTCTTCCCTTCCTCCGACCGCACGGAACTGCTGGTCGAGGTGACGTTGCCGCAGAACGCCTCGATCTTCGCCTCCGAGCAGGTGGCGCGGCGCCTTGATGCCGCGCTCGCGGCCGACCCGGACGTGGCGCGGTGGTCCACCTATGTCGGGCGCGGCGCGATCCGCTTCTACCTGCCGCTGAACGTGCAGCTGGCGCTGCCTTTCTTCTCCCAGGCGGTGGTGGTGGCCAAGGACCTGCCGGGGCGCGAACGCCTGCACCGAAGGCTCGAGTCGCTGCTGGCCGAGGACTTCCCCGCCGCGGTCTCGCGCGTCTATCCGCTCGAGCTCGGCCCGCCGGTCGGCTGGCCGCTGCAATACCGCGTGAGCGGCCCCGACGTGGAGCGCGTACGCGACATCGCGCAGGAGGTCGCGGCGCTGATCGCCGCCGCCCGGGGCGCGCGCCATGTCCATTTCGACTGGATGGAACCCGCGCGGCAAATGCGCGTGCGGGTGGACCAGGACCAGGCGCGCCTGCTCGGCCTGTCCTCGGCGCAGGTGGCGGCGGCGATCAACGCGGCGGTCACCGGCACCACGGTGACGCAGCTGCGCGACGACATCTACCTGATCCCGGTGATCGCGCGCGCCACGGCCGAGCAGCGCCTGTCGCTCGATACGCTGCGCGCCATCCAGGTGCCGCTTCCCGGCGGGCGGACCGTGCCGATCACGCAGTTCGCGACCTTCGACTACGGCCAGGAATACCCGCTGATTTGGCGGCGCGACCGCGTGCCGACGCTGACCGTGCGCGCCGACGTCAACCCGGGCGTGCTGCCCGACACGGTGGTGGCGCAGCTCGATGCCGGCATCGCCGCACTCAACGCGCGGCTCGAGGCGCCCTACCGGGTGGATCTCGGCGGCATCGCGGAGGAGAGTGCGACCAGCCAGGCCAGCGTGATCGCCGTGGTGCCGGTGATGCTGCTGCTGATGTTCACTCTGCTGATGTTCCAGCTGAAATCCTTCCGGCGCTTCGCCCTGGTGCTGGCGCTGCTGCCGCTCGGCATCATCGGCGTGGTGCTGGCGCTGCTCGCCTTCGGCCGGCCGCTCGGCTTCGTCGCCATCCTCGGCATCCTCTCGCTGCTCGGCATGATCGCGAAGAACGCCATCATCCTGATCATGCAGATCGAGAGCGACCGCGAGGCCGGGCATGACGTCTGGAACGCCGTCATCGCCGCGGCGTCCTCGCGCCTGCGGCCGATGCTGCTGACCGCGCTCTCGACCGTGCTCGGGCTGATCCCGATCGCGCCGACGGTGTTCTGGGGGCCGATGGCCTTCGCCATCATGGGCGGGCTGATGGTCGCGACGCTGCTGACGCTGGTCTTCCTGCCGGCGCTCTACGTCACGGTGTTCGGCGGCAGGCCGCCCGCGAAGCCCGCCGAGGCATAAGATGGCAGCGGCAGCGATCCTCCGCTTCACGATGCTCGCCGCACTCTGGATCGTGCTCGCCGGCCATGGCTGGACGGATCTGCCCGTCGGCTTCGTGGCGGCGGGGCTCGCCACCTGGGCAAGCCTGTCCCTGCTGCCGCCATCGCGACTCCGGCTGCGTCCCCACGCCTGCATGGTCCTGTTGCTGCGCTTTCCTTGGGCCGCCTTGCGCGCTGGGCTTCAGGTCGCACGCCTCGCCCTCGACCCCCGGGTATCCCCCACGCCAAGCAAGGTCATCTATGACCCGCGCCTGCCGCCCGGCCGCGCCCGGGATGCCTTCCTCGCCTATGCCAGCCTGCTGCCGGGCACCTTGCCGGCCGGGCCGGATGCCTCGGGCGGCCTTGTCGTTCATACCCTGAACGGCGCCGCCGGCGTTCTCGAATCCCTGGCCGAGGAGGAGGCGCGTTTTGCACGTGCCTTTCGTCTCGATGACTGAGGGCCTGATCGCCACTGCCGCCGCGGTTCTGCTCACCACGCTGTTGGGCTTGCTTCGCGTGGTGCGAGGGCCAAGCCTTGCTGATCGCATCATGGCGGCGCAACTCGTCGGCACAGGCAGCATCGGCGCCCTGCTCCTCGCGGGCATCGCGACCGGACAGCAGGCCTTGCTCGACATGGCGCTGATCCTTGCCCTGCTAGCCGCCTTCGCCATCGTCGCGATGGTGCGCACTGCCCCTTCCCGTGCCGCCGGGGCGGACGAGCCGCCATGAGCCTGCTTGCCGATGCGTTCACCATCCTCGCAATCCTCGCCGGCATCGGCTTCTTCGCGGCCGGCACCGCCGGCATGCTGCGTTTTCCCGACACCGCAACCCGCCTGCATGCGCTCACGAAGGCGGACCATCTCGGTCTTGGCCTCGTCGTGCTCGGCCTGCTGCCGCAGGCCGGCGGCCTCGCCAACATGCTGCGGCTGCTCGCGGTCTGGGCGCTGGTGCTGGTGGCGAGCGCAGCCGCAGGCCCGATGCTCGCCGCACTCACGCGCCGCGCGGAGCCCGAGGCATGATCGCCGGCCTCGCGGTGGACGTGCTGCTCGCCTCCGGAAGCCTCACTCTCGCGCTGGGTGTCATCCGGGCGCGCAGCGTGTTCACAGCCATCGCGCTGTTCATCGCGCACGGGCTGCTGCTCGCGTTGGCATGGGTGCGGCTGGACGCGCTGGATGTCGCGCTGACGGAGGCGGCGATCGGCGCTGGGCTCTCCGGCGTGCTGCTGCTCGCCGCCCGACATCGACTGGCCAAAGGGAGCGACGAGCGGACCACCGACGCTCCCGGCCGGGCTACGACGATCATCATCGGCCTCGGCTGCGCCTGCATCACCGCTGGGCTGGGCTACGCGGTCCTTGCCCTGCCGGAGCCTGCGCCCAGCCTTGCCGCGGAGGTCTCAGCCAACCTTGCCGCAACCGAGCTCGGCAACCCCGTGACCGGCGTGTTGATGGTCTTCCGCGGCCTCGACACGCTGCTCGAAGCCTCGGTCCTCGTCCTCGCCGTCATCGGCGTATGGTCCCTCTCGCCCGACGCGACCTGGCGCGGAACGCCGCGCGCGCCCTGGCCCGCCGTCACGGACGGGCCGCTCGCGCTGCTGGCACGCCTTCTGCCGCCCATCGGCATCGTGGTCGCGGTGCATATCCTGTGGGTCGGTGCTGATGCCCCGGGCGGCAAGTTCCAGGCCGCTGCGATCCTTGCGGCGATGGGCGTGCTTGTCTGGCTTGCGGGTCTCGCGCGCGTGCCGCCGACCGCATCCTGGCCCCTGCGCGCGACCATCGCTGCGGGCCCCACTCTGTTCATCGCCATCGGCCTCGCCGGCCTCGCCGTGGAGGGCGCCTTCCTCGCCTACCCCGAAGGGCTGGTGAAGCCGACCATCCTGATCGTCGAATTCGTGCTGGCCGCCTCCGTCGCCGCCGCTCTGGCCCTTCTGGTCATGGGGGCGCCCTCGCGGGACACGCCGCCATGAGCGCTATGCTCTTCGGGCTTCTCGGCGCGGCGGTGGTCGGGATCGGCCTCTTCGGCATGCTCGTTCGCACCCAGCCCCTGATGCGGATCGTCTGCTTCAATCTGCTGGGCAGCGGCGTGTTCCTCATTTTCGGCGTGGTGGCGCGGCGCGGAGGCGGCGCTGGCTTCGCGGCAGACCCGGTGCCGCAGGCGGTCATCCTCACGGGCCTGGTGGTCGCCTTCGCAGCGACGACGCTCGCCGTCGCGCTCGTGCTTCGCCTCGCCGGCAACGAGGACGAGGACCGGCGCTGATGCCGCCTCTGCCGGCCACCGGCTGGGGCTTTCTGCCGATGCTGGCGGTGATGCTGCCGGTTCTCGCGATGGTAGTCGCCTTGCCGCTCGGTGCTCGCGGCGCCGAACGAATGACAATCACCCTGCTGCTGCCGGGCTTCCTACTCGCGCTCGGAACCGCCATCGCGGTCCAATCCTCAGGCGCGCCGGCGATACACCTGCTCGGCCACTGGTCGCCGCCGCTCGGCCTCGCCTTCCGAGCCGATGGCCTGGCCACCGCCATGCTCCTTGCTGCCGCCATCGTCATTGCCGCGGTCGCGCTCTTCGCGCGCGACGGCTTCGGCATTCGGACCGGCGCGCCCGAGACCCGAACCGCCTTCGCCTTCTGGCCGCTGCTTCTCGCGCTCTGGGGCGGGATCAATCTCGCCGTCGTCGCGAACGACCTTTTCACCCTTTACGTCGCGCTCGAGTTGCTGACCTTTGCCGCGATGCCCCTCGTCTGCCTCGAGGGCAAGCGCGAGACTATCGAGGCCGCGCTGCGCTACCTGATGTTCGCATTGCTCGGCTCGATGCTCTATCTGCTCGGCGTCGCGCTGATCTACGGAAGTGCCGGCACGCTCGACATCACGCTGCTCTCGGGGCGCCTCGGCGTATTCGTTGCCGCCGATCTCGTCTCCTTCTACCTCGTCTATGCGCTCGCCAGCCTGCCCGCCTGGGGCCTCGTCATCCACGACCGCACCTCGCGCGCATGGCGTGCGGGCGCCACCTACATCCTGCTGACCGTGATCGGGGAGGCCGCGCTTCTCGCCGCCTTCGCCCTGCTCGCTGCAGGCGCGCCGGGCAACAGCCTTGCCATCGCCGATGTGCTGCCGCCGCTTGCCGATGGGCCGCTGCGTGGTGTCGTCATCGCACTGCTCCTGCTCGGTTTCGGGCTCAAGGCGGGGCTGGTGCCTCTGCATGTCTGGCTGCCGCTGGCTCATCCTGCCGCGCCCACGGCGGCCTCTGCCGTGCTCAGCGGCGCCATCATCAAGGCCGGCATCATGGGCCTGCTCCGCTTCCTGCCGATCGAGGCGACACCTGGCGAGTGGGGAATCGCCGTCGCTGCCATCGGCTTCCTGACCGCCTTCTGGGGCGTCGTCTTCGGCATCACGCAGCGCAATCCCAAGACGATTCTGGCCTATTCCAGCGTCAGCCAGATGGGAGTTGTGGCGGCCGTCATCGGTACGGGCGTGGTGGGTGGCATCGCCGCCACCCCGGCCGCCGCGGCCTTTTATGCGCTGCACCATGTGCTGGCGAAGGGCGCGCTGTTCCTCGCGACCGGGATCACGGGAAAATGCGGCGGCCCGGCCCGCTGGCTCGTGCTCGGCCCGACCACCATGTTGGCCCTCGGCTTCGGCGGCATGCCGCTCACCGGCGGATGGCTGGCCAAGGAGGCGGTGAAGGCACAGCTCGGCAGCGGTGTTGCGGGCACGCTCGCGGCCCTCTCGGCGGCGGGCTCGACATTGCTCATGCTGCATTTCACGCGACGCCTCGCCGCAACCATTGCGGAGGAAGCCGCCGCACGCCCGCCTCTTCCGCCCCTGATCCCATGGCTCGGCCTCGCGACCGCGGCAGTCGCCCTGCCCTGGCTGCTCTTCGCGCCGGCCGGCGGCCATTACGCATCCACGCTGAGTTCAGAGTCGCTGCTGAAGGCACTGTGGCCGGTGCTCGCCGGACTGATGCTGCTGGGCGTGCTCGCACGCTGGGGCGCGCGTCTGCCGGAAGCACCAGAGGGCGACATCATCGTTGCTGCGCGCCGGGCCCTGGCCTGCACCGCGCCGATCGGCCCCATGCTCAAGCGCGCCGAGGTTTCGCTGCGGGCTTGGCCCATTGCCGGTCTTGCCCTGCTCGGCGTGACGATTGCGCTTGGCCTCGTCATGGTGGTGTCGTGACCCGCGGGCGGCGTATCGCGCTGTTGGTTGCGGTCACGCTCGTCGCACTGCCCGCCGGTGTCATCCTCGCGCTGCAGGTCGCGCTCGCTCGCGGTGTCTTCACGGATCGTGTGGATGCGGCGCTGGAGCGTGCCCTGGCGCGCGCCGTCTCGCATGACGCGATCGCCATCCGCGTCTCCCTGCGCCCGCGCATCACACTGACGGGTGCACGAATCGCCAATGTCGAGGGCGGCTCGCAGCCCGAATTCGCACGCATCGGCCGGCTGGAGGTCACGCTCGCCATGGCCCCGCTGCTCACGGGACGCGTGGATCTCGCAAGCCTGCGACTGAGCGACGCCGAGATTATCCTTGAACGCGGCGCCGACGGGCGTCCGAACTGGATCTTCGGCGCGGGAGGTGGCACGGGTGGCGGCATCGCCATAGACGAGATCCGGATCGAGTCCTCGCGTCTCCTCATCCCGTCGGGACCGGTGCGCGAGGTGACGATCGCCTCCCTCGATCTCGAGCGCGACGGTCCGGGCGAACCTCTCGCCATGCGGGGCCGCATCGCGCTGGACGGCGAGGCGCTGGACATCACCGCACGCATCGGCCCCGAGGCTGACGAGATCCTGCCGATCGACGCCGCGATCCGTGGACGCGGCCTGCGGCTCGCACTCAGGGGCGCGGTGCCGAGAGCGACGGCGAATCCCGGCTGGTCGCTCCGACTTGAGGCCGCTGCCTCCCGTGACGCCGCGCAGCGTCTTGCTGCACGCGCAGGGCATCCGATACCGTCGCTGGCCATCGAGCATCTCGCTGCCCGGCTCGGCCCTGGCGAACCCTGGCCCTCCGTCAGCGATCTCACACTCCGGCTCTCGCCCTTCAGCGCCTCAGCCTGGCTTCCCGGCCTCGAGATCACGCGCGCCGAGCTGCGCGCTGGCGACCTCGGCCTGCCGGCCATGCTCTCCGTGCAGGGAAGACGCGCTGACGCCGATATCGGCCTGACGGCAAGCCTGCCCTCGCCGCGCCGGCTGCTCGAGGCCGCGACCAATGAGCCGCTGCCCGTGGAGGCGCTGCTGACCGCCGGCCGCGCCCGCCTTGCCGTGTCCGGCGCCATCGCCCCCGGCATCCCGATCGGCGAGGCGGTCCTGGCCGCCCGCCTCGCAGCGCCCGATCTTGCCGCCCTGGGTCCGCTCTTCGGCACACCATTGCCGCGGCTGCGCGACATAGACGCCGAAGCGCAGCTCTCCGGACTGTTCACCCGCGACCTGCGACTCGACCGCCTCTCTCTCAGCGCCGCGGGAATCGAGCAGGCGACGGGCGACCTCGCCATCGCCTTCGCACCACGCCTGGCCGTGACCGGAGCGCTGGCCGCGCGCCACCTCGACCTCGATCGACTCGCAGGCAGCAGTGCCGCCGCACGCTCACGCGCCTCCGTCCGTGCGATCCCGGAGATCACGCTGCCGCTCGCAACCCTGCGCGACTTCGATGCGCGCGTGTCGCTCGCGGCGACGAGCCTCGTGATGGCTGGCATCAGCTGGCGCGACGCCAACGCCACCATCACCCTGGAACAGGGCCGTCTGCTCGCCGAGCCCCTGGCCGCAACCATGCCCGGTGGCGCGCTTGCCGGAAGGCTGCTGGTGGAATCGGCAGCCGATCCGCCACGCATCGTCATGCGGATCGACAGTCGCGGGCGCGGGCTCGACCTCGCGGCGATGCGCCGTGCCTTCGGCGTGCCGCTCGGGTTCGACGGCCAGGCCGAACTGGCGCTCGATCTTGCCGCCCGCGGCGCCACCACACGGGCCCTGGCAGCGACACTGACAGGCGAAGTCGGGATCGCGATGGTCGGCGGTCGCTTCACCGGCGCCACCGCGCTCCGCATCGGCCCCGAGCTTGCGCGCGCCCTGCTGCCGGGCGGCACGCCCGCGGATGGCCTCGCGCTGCGCTGCCTTGCCATCCGTCTCACTGCGGAGGACGGCCTCGCGCGCAGCGAGGCGCTGCTGATGGAGGGCGGATTCGGCCGGATCGACGGCACGCTCGCGCTCAATCTGCGCGAAGAGACGCTCGCTGCGCGGCTGCTGCCCGACATACGGGTCATGGGCGTCACGGTGCGCGCGCCGGTGACCGTCGGCGGAACGCTCGCTCAGCCGCGCCTCGGTGTGGAGCCGGGCGCTGCCGTGGCTAGGGTCATCGGCGACACGGTGGCGAACCGCCTCTGGCGCAGCAGCACCATCGAATACCTTCGTGGCGCGGCGGGCAACGCGCCGCCGGGCGGCGATTGCGCCGGCGCGCTTCGCCTCGCGCGGCTGGGCCGCAGCGGCCCAGTCCCCGAATCCGCGCCCGCGCCGATCCCGCTCGTCCCGCGCGAGTTGCAAGGAACGGCGCAGGATGTCGTGCGCGGCATCGGCGGCCTGCTTGGCGGACGGCGCCGATAGGCAGGGGGCTTTCGAGATCAGCGATATGGGGCCAACGCCGCCTCGGCCGCCACGCGGCCGCCATCGTCGCGCAAGGCGAGGCCCAAGACCAGCCTCGCCTTCAGCCCGCTGAGGATTCCGGCGGGAATCGCGCCGCGCCTGATCAGATCGATCTCCCCGCCGGGATAGCCATAGGTCTTCGTGAACACCGGCCCCGCGACCGATCGCGAGGCGAGCACGACCGGCATCTGCGCGGCCAAGGCGCCCACGGCCTCGGCCGCAGCGGCAGGCACATGGCCTGCGCCCATGCCCTCGATCACGGCCCCGGCGTAGCCGAGCCCAGGCAGCGCTCCGAGCAGCCGGCCGTCATCACCCATCGCGCAGCGGATCAGCGCCACCGGCGGCGGCGGGCCGGCGGCGGTGCCCAGGCATGGCATCCGCGCGAGGCGCGCGAAGAACATCGGCCGCCCCTCAGCGACCGCACCGATCGGGCCCGCCATCGGCGAGGCAAAGGCCGAAGGCAGCGTGGTGTGGGATTTCTGCACGAACCGCGCCGCATGGATGTCGTAGTTCAGCACGGCCAGCGTGCCGAGACCCCGCGCCTCCGGGCTCGCCGCCACGCGCGCCGCCGCGAGAAGGTTGGCCGGCCCGTCCGCACCGGGCGCATCGGCGCCGCGCATCGCGCCAGTGATGACGATAGGCTTGTCGCTCGCCACCAGAACATCGAGCAGGAAGGCCGATTCCTCTATCGTATCGGTGCCCTGGATGACGACGGCTCCGTCCGCACCGGCGGCGAAGGCATCCTCGATGCGCCGGGCCACCGCGACAAGGTGATCGGGCGTCAGCGACGGGCTCGGCAGCCGCGCGGGGCTGTCCGCCTCGATCTCCGCCACCGTCGCCAGTTCCGGGATGGAGGCGACGAGCTCGGCCGCGCCGAGTTTCGGCGTGATGCCTCCTCCCGCCTGCGGCACCATGGTGATGGTGCCGCCGAGCGAGAGCATGATCAGCCGCGGCAGGCTCACGCGGGCGCCTCCTCCTCGCGCTTCGCCGGCGGCGCCGGCGCGCGCCCGGCAGGGATTTCCCCGGGACGATAGGCCGGCAGGCGGCTCGCCGGGATCATGGCCAGCGCCGCGACCGCAGCCATGATCAGCAGGCCGATCTTGAGCGCCTGCAGCCGTGCCTCCGTGTTCACCCGCACCGCTTCGGCCACCTGCTCGGGCGCCGCGCCGGTCCGCTCCATGATGGCGAGCAGGCGGTCGTTAGAGACGAAGTTGATGCTGTCCATGTCGATCTGCGACAGAACGCCAGGCGGCAGTTGCGGGTTCTCCGCGACGCGGTAGAGGATGCCCGCCGACAGCAGCCCGACCAGCAGCGCGCCTGCCACAGCCGTCCCGACGCCCGCGGCAAGGTTCTGCGTCGTGCCGCGGAGCGAACCCACATCCCCGGCGAGTTCCTTCGGTGCGGCCGTCACGAGCACGTTGAACACCAGCGTCACCAGCGCCCCCTGCCCGATGCCGAAGGTGATCAGCCCGAACATGACCGGGATGGCCGACCAGTCGTTGCGCACCACCCAGGCAAGCCACAGAAGGCCCAGGATGCAGAGCGCGAAGCCGCCGCGTGCGATGTTTCGGGGGCTCACCTTGTCGTAGAGCTTCACTACCAGCATGGCGGTGAAGAACACTGTCAGGTTGAAGGGCATCATGGCGATCGCGGTCTCGATCGGCGTGCGCCCCTGCACGATCTGGATGTAGAGCGGCACCGAGAAGTTCAGCATGGCCTCGAGCCCGACCACTGTGAACATCGCATAGACGGCCGCGCGCTCCTCGCCCGAGGTGATCACGCGCAGGTCGAGCAGTGGCGTCCCGCCGCGTTCTGCGACCCGCCGGCACCACCCGATGAAGACCTGGAGCAGGATCGCCCCGGTCACGATCATCAGCGGCGCCGGCGACATGCCGAAGATGTCGAAGGGCGCAGCCGGCCGCGCGATGCCGAGGCCCCAGCGATTGAGGTTGTTGAAGCCGAACACCACCAGGATGATCGCTGCCGCCGCGAGCACGACGCCCACCAGATCGATCTTCACATCCGGCCGCGCCGCCTCCGGCTTCAGCTTGAAGGACAGCCACAGCACCACGCCCGCGGCAACGACCAGGATGCCGAAGACCGGCCTCCAGCCGATGAAGGTGCCCAGCATTCCGCCGATCAGGAACGCCGCCACGCCGGCCGCGGCACGGGCCGAGCCCAGCGCACCCACCGCCGTGGCCTGCTGCGGCCCCCGGTAGTGGTGGGCGATCAGCGCCACCAGCGCCGGCACGATCACCGCAGCGGCCAGCCCGGCGAAGAGTTGCGCGGCAAGCATCATCGGCGCGGCCCAGGCAATCACCATCATCACCTGCGCCACCGCAAAGACCGCGATCACGACGCGGAACACCTGGGTCGAGCCGAACCGCTGCACCAGCTTCGCGCCCAGCATCACGAAGCCGGCCACCGCGAGGGAGTACATCACGATGCCGGTGGCGACGGTGGTGGGCGGCACGCCGAAGCTCGCCACCATGCCGGAAAGCGAAACGGGAAGCGCGGCCACGTTGAAGGACATCAGCATCTGCCCGAGCGCGATGGCGATCATCGGCACCCAGGATTCGCGGGCCTCCTCGGGCGCTGCGGTCGTGGCGCTGCTCATCCTCGCGTCTCCTTCATGCACCTCAGGCCTCGGGCCGCGAGGCAAAGAGGTTCAGCCCCAGCCGTTCGGACAGGAAGCGCGTCACGAGCTGGCCGCGCACGCTGTTCCCCGCGGCGTCGAGCGGCGGGGAGAACACGCCGAGTCCGCCCTTGCCCGGCGCGATGGTCACGATCCCGCCCGCCACGCCGCTCTTTCCCGGCAGCCCGATCTCGTAGAGCCAGTCGCCAGACTGCTCGTAGAGCCCGGCGGTCGCCATCACCGCGAGCACGCGCTTGCAGCGTTCGGCGTCCACGACCTTCTCCCTGGTCACCGGGTTCACGCCGCCATCGGCAAGCGTCGCGCCCATCACCGCCAGATCCCTTGCCGTCACGCTCAGCGCGCATTGCCGCGTGTAGATGTCGGTCGCCTCGTCCGGGTCGGAATACATCCGCCCATAGCCGTGCAGCAGCCGCGCGATGCCCTGGTTGCGCTGGTTGGTCGCGGCCTCGGAGGCATAGACCTCCTCGTCCATCTGCAGCTCGCGCCCCGCGAAGCGCGACAATCCCTCGCGGATGAAGCGCCAGCGTTCCTCGGCATTGGCGCCGGGGGCGAGGCTCGTCGTCGCGATCGCGCCGGCATTGACCATCGGGTTCATGGTGCGGTCGGCGTTCAGTTCGATTGCCATCACCGAGTTGAAGGGCAGGCCCGTCGCATTCACGCCCACCGCGGCGCGCGCCCGGCCGCCGCCCAGCGCCTGGCACACGAGCGCGAAGACGAAAGGCTTCGAGATGGATTGGATCGAGAATGCATGCCCGGCTTCGCCTGCCTCATGAAGCTGCCCGCCCACGCCCGCCACGCAGATGCCGAACCAGTCAGGAGCAGCCTTGGCAAGCGCGGGGATGTAGTCGGCGACCTTGCCCTCGCTCACGCCGCGGTAGCGCGCATACGCCTCCTGCACCAGCGCGGCGACGGCCTCGCCGGGCGGCAGATGGCCCGTCGAAACCGTCGGCGGTCCGAGGGCCTCGTCCATGTGAAGCCGGTCATGCATGACCCGACATCCCCCCGCCTTCGCGGCCAAACGCGGCACGATCACGGCGCGCACGCGCGTTGCGACGCGCTCAAACAACCTTGTATGCTGTTGATCGTGAGGTTAGCCGCGCCCGGTCGGCCTGGGATCGGCGCAGCGTCCCGCCCCTGAGCCGCTCGTTCCAGAGAGGTCTGCCACGTATGGGGCACCGCGGGAGTGCCACCAGCAGGCGCCAGATTGGTGATTGCAGACGGTAGGCGCGCTGTGGCCTCCGGCCGGGACCGCGGCTGCGACTATCGGTCGGAAGGCCTCTCTGGGGAGCACGAATGACGTCTGCCCGGCACCAGCACCGCAGCCCCGAGAGTGGCGAAGCCGCAGCCGCGCCAGCGCTGTTGCGCCCGGTCGTCTTCTCCACCGAGGGCCTTCCCGCCGCAGCGCAGTTCGGCGCCTGGCGGGATCAGTGCAGCGATCTGGTCGAGATGCACGAGACCCGCCCCGCTGCGGCCGGCTATCGCGCAGAGCACCGCGTCTGGAAACTCGGCGCCATGGCGGTCAGCCGCGTCGTTGCCGACGAGGCGTCCTACAGCCGCAGCGCGCGGCACATCCGCCGCGACTCCCTCGACCACTGGATCATCGGCGTGGCCCGGACGGGCACGCAAAGCCTCCGCACGGCAGTGGGCGAGGTGCACCTGCCCGCCCGCGTGCCACACCTCTTCTCCCTGCATCAGCCCTTCGAAGGACGGCGCGAGGCGGTGGATTGGCTCACCCTGATCGTCGCGCGGGATGCGCTGGGCACCCTCGCCCCGGCCATCGACGCCGCGGCGGGGCGGCCGCTCGAAGGCCCGATGGCTTCGCTGTTCGCATCCTATCTCGAGGCCCTTGCCAAGCAGCTCCCGCACATGACGGAGGCCGACCTGCCGCGGGCGGCGGAGGCGACGCGCGCCATGGTCGCGGCCTGCCTCGCGCCACGCCCCGAAACGCTGGCGACGGCTCGCGAGCAGATCGAGCGCGGCCGCCTCGCCCAGGTGAAGGCCCTGATCACCGAGAACCTCCGCTCGCCCACCCTCGGGCCGCGGCGCCTCTCGGCGCTCGCCGGGATCTCCCGCTCGCAGCTCTACCGGCTCTTCGAGCCCCTCGGCGGCGTCGCCGCGTATGTGCAGGAGGCGCGGCTGCGCGCGGCCTATCGCGCGCTGTCGCAACCGGACGAAACGCGTGACATCATCCGCATCGCCGAGGAACACGGCTTCTACGACGCCTCCACCTTCAGCCGCGCCTTCCGGCGCGCGTTCGGCCGGACACCGAGCGAAGTGCGCGAGGCAGCCCGCGGCGGTCGCGCCGCCTCACCCGTGTCGCGCAGCATGGCGCAGGCCTCCCGCTTCACCGAGATTCTGCGCCTGCTGTAGCCGGCAGGGCCACGCGCACGCGCAGCCCCGGCCCCGCATCCTCCAGCATCACCGCCATGCCATGCAGCGTGGCCACCGCCCACACCAGCGCAAGGCCAAGACCGCTGCCCGGCGTGGAGCGCGCCGCATCCAGCCGGTGGAAGCGGCGGAACACGCGCTCCCTCTCCGCCTCGGGGATGCCCGGCCCGTCATCCGTCACCGACAGCTCGCGCGGCGTCAGGGCGATGGCGATGCGACCGCCCTCGCGCCCGTGCCGCACGGCGTTCTCGACGATGTTCGCGAGCATCTGCGTCAGCAGCGCGGGGTCGCCCTCGATCGTCACGCCCGGGGCGATCTCGGCCGCAAGCCGCTGGCCGCGCTCCTCCGCCGCCGGCGCATAGACCTCGGCGACCGATTCCGCGATGGCCGAAAGGTCCACCCGCGTGAAGCCCGCCCGCTGCGTGCCCGATTCCACCTGCGCGATGCGCAGCAGCGCGGCGAAGATCTCGAGCAGCCCGTCCGCCTCCGCCTGGGCCGCGGCGATGGCCTCCGCGCTCGGCGCCGCCGCCGCGGCATCGAGGCGCTGGCGCAGCCGCGTCAGCGGCGTGCGGAGGTCGTGGGCGATGTCGTCCGTCACCTCGCGCAGCGCCGCCATCAGGGCCTGCAAACGGTCGAGCGTCGCATTGATGCGTGCCGCCAGACGGTCGAACTCGTCCCCGGCCGGCCGCACAGCGAGCCGCCGGCCGAGATCGCCCGCCTGCACCGCGGCCAGCGCCGCCTCCATCGCCGCCGCGCGCCGCGCCACCCCGCGGCCGATCAGCAGCCCGCCGAGCAGGCCGAGAAGCAGCACCGCCCCGCCGA
>JBGFSF010000005.1:0-7523 GCA_041694715.1 Pseudomonadota bacterium
CGCAGGAAGAACCCCGGCCCGTTGGTCTCGATCTGGCGCAGCAACTTCCAGCCGTTGATGTCGATCACGCTGATCAGCCCCTCGCGCAGGTTGGGCGTGGCCATCACGCGCCGGCCGTCGTATCGGCAAGTCGGAAACCGCGGTCGCCCGCGCGCAGATAGAAGCGTTCGAAAAGGCGCTGGATCAGTTCCGGCTTGATACGGGTCGGTATCCGACCTCCGACGAAGGACTGGGTGCGCTGATGGTGCGGCCGTCGAACATAGCCAGCACCAAGTGGACCGGTCCGTACCTCAGGAAAGCCGTGCCGAACGATCCTTGGGGCCGTCCGTACGTCTATCGCTCGCCTGGTACCCGGGGCGACTTCGATGTCGTGAGCTTCGGGAAAGACGGTGTTTCCGGCGGCACCGGTGAAAACGCCGACATCGGCAACCAGTAGCCGGTGAAGCGCCGTAGCAGCGGGGACGACGAATGCTTTACGAAGTACGCGCGCTGTCGGCCGACCATCGCATTGCGACGATCGTTGTCGATGCATCGGACGAAGAGCAGGCGAGCACGGCCGCCCGCGAGCGGGCCGGTCGCGTTCTTTCGGTGCGGCCCGCCAGGCGCGTTGCGCGCCGCGCCCGAGCCGGCAACTTCTCGCTCATCCTGTTCGCGCAGGAGCTACTTGCATTGATCGAGGCGGGCCTCTCACTCGTGGAGGCCCTCGAATCGATGGAGGAGAAGACGACCCCCGGAGGAACCCGCGACGTATTGGCCGCGCTGGTGCGAGCTCTGCGCGGCGGCGAGCGATTCTCGGCCGCACTCGCTGCGCAGCCCGCGTTCTTTCCGCCCTTGTTTGTCGGGCTCGTCCAGGCGGCCGAGACCACTTCGGACCTGCCTTCCGCGCTGGCGCGCTTCGTGGATTTCGAGACGCGCATGGCCGCCTTCCGCGGCAAGATCGTCACAGCAGCCGTCTACCCAGCGATCCTGCTTGTCGTCGGTACGGCCGTGACGCTCTTCCTGCTCGGCTACGTCGTCCCGCGCTTTGCGGCGGTATATGCCGACAGCGGTCGCCAGATGTCTCTGCTCACGGGGCTGCTGCTGGAACTCGGTCGCCTGATTCATGGGCACATGGGATGGGTGCTGGGTGCTCTGGCCGCAGCGCTCATCAGCGCTGTACTGGCATGGCGCTTCGCTCGGGACCGAGTGGGCGTCGCCGGTGTCCTGGCCCGGATTCCAGGCATTCGCAACCGCGCCCAGCAGTACGAGTTGTCCCGTCTGTACCTCACGACAGGGCTTCTGCTTCAGGGAGGCATACCGCTGGTGCGCGCGCTGGCCATGGCGCAGGCAACCGTGGGTAGCCGAACGCGCACCCGCCTCACGCGCGCCGGCGCACGCGTTGCCGCGGGCGAGCAGTTCTCTGCGGCGATGGCGGGCGAGGATCTCGCCGATAGCGTAGCGCTGAGGCTCTTTCGCGCCGGTGAGCAGGCAGGCAACCTCGGCGACATGCTCGCGCGTACCGCGCGGTTCTACGACGGTGAAGTGACCCGATTCATCGAACGCTTTACGCGCGCCGCCGAGCCGCTGCTCATGGCGGCCATTGGTATCGTCGTCGGCTCGATCGTGGTGCTCCTATACATGCCGATATTCGAACTCGCAGGAAGCCTGCAATGAATGCAGACCATCCCGCCGCGGGTTTCGTTTTGAGCGACGACCATATCGCGTCGGCGCGCAAGCGATCGGCCGCTACCGGTCGCAGCATCTTCGACGAGCTGGAAAGCGAATCGGCGCAATCGCCGCGACACGTTGTGGCTGCAGTCGGGACCCGGCTCGGGATGCGTGTCGTCGACTACGCGGAAATGAGCCGTTGCGAGCCCGCGTTCGATCGGTTGTCGCTCGTCAATGCCATGGCCCGTACGGCCGTTTTGTTGCGCACACCGGGCGATGGCCGGCTGTTGGCCGTGACGCCGGACGCGTTCGATCTCGACCTGTCCATATGGCTCGAAGCGCACGCCGGCTGGCCTGCAGAGACCGTGCTTGCCCTGCGGTCCGACATCCAGGATCGCGGTCCAGGCTTCGCTGACCGGTCACCTGGTGCTCACCACCGTGCACGCGAACAACGTGTTCGATGTGTTCAGTCGCTTCGCGCACATGAACATCGATCCTTATGCCTTTGCATCGGCGTTGAACGGAATCTGGGCGCAGCGGCTGGTGCGGATCGTTTGCCGGCGTTGCGGCGTTCCGCATCGGCCCGATGAAGCGGAGCTCGCGGTACTGGGCGAGGCCGGCTCGGCTGCCAGCAGAACCGGGCTGCGACGGGGCACCGGTTGTGGCGATTGCCGCGGTACCGGCTACCGCGGTCGGAAGGCGATCGCAGAGATACTGCGCCTCACCGAGGACCTGCGCGAGCTGATCGTCGATCGGAAGCCCGCTCGCCTGATCAGGGAAGCTGCTCGCGCAGAGGGAACGCGCACGCTTCGCGAAGCCTGTATCGACCTGGTCCTTGCCGGCGAAACGACCGTCGACGAGCTCAAGCGCGTGACGCTTCATGCGTAGTCGGTCCGTCCTCGTCGTCACGCCGAACGGCGCAGCCGCCGTCGGCAGTCGCAGCGCCGAGCCGCCTCTCGGCCAGGCACGGATCGACTGGAGCTCGGCCGACGAGCAGGTGGCGCACGCTCTCGAGCCGCTCTTTGCCGGCAGGGGATCGGTGGATGTCGTCGTTCACGACCGCGCCGTGCGCTATTGCGTCGTGGTCCCGCCGAAAGGTACGGCCTCCCTTGACGAGTTGCGCGCGGTGGCATCGGCACGCATGTCGGACTTGTACGGCGCCGCGGGAGTGGATCTCGAACTGGCCGCGGATTGGCGCGCGTTCGCGCCGTTCCTCTGTTGCGGCATTCCGCGCGCCGTTGGCCGAGCCTTGCTGCAGGCAGCGCGGAGCGCGGGCGCGTCGATCCGCTCCATCGTTCCGCTGTTCGTGCATGTCGTGAACTCGGAGCCCGACTGTCGGCGCCACTCGGGCTGGGTTCTCGTTCGCACAGGAGGCTACGTTGCCGCGGGCTTGTTCGACCGCGGCGCGATCCGATTGGTCAGGTGCGGTCATGTCGATGCCAAACGCTCGCTCGAGTCCTGGCTGTCGCAACTGGCTGTCAGCAGCGGCCACGCAGTCGAAAGACCGCTGGTGCTGGATACCGTCTCGCCCGAGAAGCTGCCAGGGGATTGGTCACGGCTGTCCGGCCGCTACACAGGGCTGACGGCGGCACTCGTGAGCCCGGGCCTGGCATGAGTCCGCGTCTTGCCATCAACTTCGCGACGCGCCGATGGCGTGTGACGCCGTTGGCTGCACTTCTGCTCGTGCTGACCGTCGCCGTCGCCGTTGCGTGGTTCTACCTGGCGAGAGACCTGACGGCGCAGGTGGCTCGGCAAGAAGATGAGCTGGGGACGTTGCGGCTTCGCGATGCGCGCGCTTCCACCTCGCGCGAACGCCTTGCATCAAGCGCCGAGCTCGCCGGGCGCGCACGTGCGGTCAATGAAGCGATTCGACGCCTCAATTTGCCGTGGAATTCGATGCTGAGCGCGGTGGACACCGCGATGTCTGCCGATGTCGCGCTTCTCGCACTGGAGCCGGATGCCGGCGCCGGGCTGATGCGGTTGACCGGTGAGGCCAACTCGGCCGAGGCGATGCTCCGCCTTCAGCGGCGTCTCTCGGAGCAGGGCAGCGTGGCATCCGCATTCCTCACCAGGCATGAAGTTCGGACTACAAGCGCGGGCGCTCCTGTCCGGTTCTGGATTGAAGTCCGCTGGGTGGCGCAGTAATGCGAGTTCGCCTTGCCTTCGAGGTATTTGTCGCTCGCTCCGGAGCCAGCACGGTGGCCGCGCTCATCGCGTTCGCGATCGTCTCCGGTACTGCCGCGTGGCACCTGGTGGTACTCGGCGCTCGCGCACAGGCCCTGGAGGCCGAGACGCGCGCAGCGGGCCTGCGTGCCTCCAGCTCCGCGCTTGCCGGCTCGCGATCCATGGAGCCGGGCGAACGCTTGGAGAGATTCGAGCGGGTACTGGGTCGTCGCGTCGAGTTCGACACGCACCTGCAGACAGTGTTCGCAGCCGCTCGGCGCAGCGGCGTGACCCTGGTCGAAGGCGACTACCGCCACTCGTACAACGGTGCCGGACAGTTCTTCAGATACGAGGCGACGTTCCCGGTAGGCGGGAGATTCGCCGCCATTCAGCGTTTCAGCGAAGTGGTACTCGCGGAACTGCCGTTCGCCGCCTTGGAGGACGTATCGCTGTGGCGTACATGACCGCTCGGGATCGCGTGATCCGCGACCTGCTCGAACAAGCGGGCAACGCCGCCGCACGCGGCAATTGGACCGAAGCGCAGCGCCTGTTCAGGCGAGTCATGGAATTCGATGTCAACAATGCTCGAGCGCGCGAAGGGCTGGCAAGCGTCGAGCGCCAGCGACGCCACGCTGACTGGCTGCGACTGGCGGAGGATGCGCATGCGCGTGGGGACCTCGATACCGTTTCTTCCCGCATCCGGCAGATCCTGACGGAACAGCCGGATCACGCCGGTGCGCGCGGGCTCCAGCGCAGGATCACCGACGAGTCGCAACGGCCGGGACCGGCGCCTCAACTGGCCGCGGCGATGCGCAAGCTGGTGACCATTGAGTTCCGGGACGCACCGGTCAGGCAGGTGTTCGACGTCCTGGCGCGCATGTCGGGCTTGAACTTCGTCTTCGATCGCGATGTGCGGCCGGATATGCGTAGCACGGTTCTGCTGAGGAACACGACCGTCGAGTCCGTGATCAACCTGCTGTTGCTGACCAACCAGCTCGAGCAGCGCATCGTCGACGCCAATACGATCGTCATCTATCCAAGCACACCGGCGAAACTGCGCGAGTACCAGCAACTCGTGGTGCGAAGTTTCCTGCTCGGCACGGCAGACGCGAAGCAGGTTGCCAACACGATCCGCACGATAGTCCGGAGCCGCGACGTCATCGTCGACGAGAAGCTCAACATGATTGTCGTGCGCGACAGCCCCGAGGCGGTCAGGCTGGCCGAGCGCCTGGTCTACCTGCACGACGCCCCGGAACCGGAAGTCATGCTGGAGGTGGAGGTCCTGGAACTGAAGCGGTCCAAATTGTTCGAGCTTGGCATCCGCTGGCCGGGTCAGGCATCGCTGTCGCCGCTTGGCCGGCAAACCGCCGGCAATGGCTCCACGACCAACACCCTGACACTCAATGACCTGCTGAACCTGAATTCGCAGAGTGTCGGCGTGGTCGTCGAGCCGACGATCGTGCAGGCGCGCCAGCAGATCACAAGCTCGAATCTGCTCGCCAACCCGCGTATCCGCGCGCGCAATCGCGAGAAGGCAAAAGTCCTCATCGGCGACCGGCTGCCGACCATCACGGCGACGTCCACGGCGACCGGATTCGTTTCGGAGACAGTCACGTACATCGATGCGGGCCTGAAGCTCGAGGTCGAGCCGTCCGTTCACCCGGACGGCGAGATCGTGATCAAGATCGCGCTCGAGGTCAGCAACATCGTGAGCCAGATTCAGACGCGCTCGGGAACGCTCGCGTATCAGCTCGGGACCCGCTCGGCCTCGACCTCCCTGCGGCTGCGCGACGGAGAGAATCAGATACTCGCGGGACTGATCCAGGACGACGAACGCACGTCGGCAAACCGCATCCCCGGGCTTGGTCGCATCCCGGTTCTCGGACGCCTGTTCGGCGCGCAATCCGACGACGACGCGAAGACGGAAATCGTCCTTTCGATAACGCCTCGCCTCGTGCGAAACATTCAGCGCCCCGACGCGGCGATGGCGCAATTCGAGGCGGGCACCGAATCCAGTCTGCGCGGGCGACCTGTCGATCAGGGCGGTGTCGACCCGCTACGGACCGACGTGCAGGAGGCGCCGCCCCGACCAGCGGACGGCGCGCCGAAACCTCCGAGTTCGGAACCAGCGGGCACGCCGGGCTCTGCGCTGGCGAACGTCGGCGCTGGTGCGACGGCGCCAACGTCCGGGTCGATGCTGGCGAACGCCCCGATGAGCTGGCTCGGCCCGTCGAACGCGCGGGTCGGCGCGACCTTCGCGCTGTCGCTGACGATGCAGTCCGACGTGCCCATCGTCGGACTGCCGTTCGTCGTCAGCTACGACCCGAAGGTCATCGAGATCACCGGCGTAACCAAAGGCGAGTTCATGCGCGAAGGCGGTGCCGTCACGACCTTCTCGAGCCGCATGGAGCGCAACGGCCAGGTCGTCGTCGCGATCGCGCGCCAGGGAACGACAGGCGCGACGTCGTGGGGCACCGTGGCGACGCTGAGCATGCGCGCAATTGCGCCGGGCGATGCGCGCGTGCAGGTCGACAATGTCAACGCGGTAGGCCCGCTTGGGCGATCCGTGCTCGTGCCGATGCCGGCACCGCACCTGCTGCGGATCTCGCCTTAGCCGGTATGCGGGGCTTCACGCTGATCGAACTCGTGGTCACGCTGGCCATTCTCAGCGTGCTGGCGACTCTTGCCCTGCCGGCGGCGCAGGTCGTGGTCCAGCGGACGAAAGAACAGGAATTGAGGCGCTCGCTGCGCGAAATCCGGGCGGCCATCGACGCGTACAAGCGGGCCTCCGACGAGGGGCGCATTGTTCGAAACGCAAAGGCATCGGGATACCCCGAGCGCCTCGCCGTGCTCGTGGAAGGCGTCGAGGATCAAAGCAGTCCTAAGCGGGCAAAAATCTATTTCATCCGTCGGCTGCCTCGCGATCCAATGTTCCCCGACCGGGACGCGCGGCCGGAGGACACCTGGGGGAAGCGGTCCTATGCGAGCGAAGCGAATGATCCAAGAGAGGGGGACGATGTGTATGACGTGTATTCGCGTTCGAACAAGGTAGGCCTCAACGGTGTTGCCTATCGCCATTGGTAGGGGGCGCGCCATGCGCAGAAGCGGCTTTACCCTGATCGAACTGGTGGTCGTTCTCGCCATCGTCGCGTTGCTCGCAACCTTGGCCCTTCCGCGCTACTTTCAGAGCGTCGCCGTGTCCAGGGAGACGGTGCTCAGGGAAAACCTGCACACGATGCGCGATACGATCGACAAGTTCTATGCCGACACGGGTCGCTATCCGGAGAGCCTCGAAGAGCTCGTAGAGCGAAGGTACCTTCGCGCGATTCCGACCGATCCGATCACGGAAAGGCAAGACGGTTGGACGATCATCGCCCCGAAAGGCGACGAAAAGGGACGCGTCTATGACGTTCGCAGCTCAGCACCGGGCCTGGCGCGCGACGGCAAGACTTTCGCCGACCTCTGACGCGGACCGGTCACCCATCTGCGCTCGGTCCGGCTGCGGTGGCTTCACTTATCTGGGTCTGCTTGTCTGGGTCGCAATCCTCGGCGTCATCACGGCTGCGACAGCGCAGCTCGGCGCGCTCGCACAGCGGCGCGACGCGGAGTTGGAGCTGCTGGCGGTAGGCGACGAGATTCGAGCTGCGCTGCGTAGCTACCGCTCAGCCGCGCCGGTGGGATCCCCCGGGTATCCGAGGACGCTCGAAGATCTT
>JBGFSF010000035.1:0-140788 GCA_041694715.1 Pseudomonadota bacterium
AAACGAATTACTTCATTCAAGTGTGAGCATCTATGCTAGTCGCTACCCCAGCCTAAACCAGGACAGCCACCGCAAAAACACCCACACCTATCGGCTGTAAATTGTTAAAGATCAATCGATTGCAACACCAGAACACTACCGGCGCCGTTTCGAAGAGGTGCGCATTCTACGTTGTTCACACAAAACGTCAACACCCAATCTCGAAATGGTTGCGGGGGCAGGATTTGAACCTACGACCTTCGGGTTATGAGCCCGACGAGCTGCCAGACTGCTCCACCCCGCGCCTGTCGCAAATGAAACTGCGTCAATCGAGAAGCGGAACTATAGCAAAGCCTGTTTCTTCGCGTCAACACTTGTCGGGATTTTCCAACTCACAAAGGCTGCGGACTCCCGACAAACGCCGTATTTTCAAGCGTATAGCCAAACGTGGGCGGCGATCCGGTGCCGCGCGAACGCCCGGCGCATGGCTGCACTGCCGCCTTCTCTGCACAAACTTTGTGCAGACAGCGAAATGGCAAACTCGCTACCATGCCGGACGAGATTTTTTCGAGGGCCGACCGTGCACCTATCCGCTTTCTCCCTAGCGCGCCTGCCGCGCATCGAATTCGGCTCCGGCGTGCTCGCCCGCCTGCCGGCGCTCGCGCGTCGCCACGGCGCCCACGCGCTGATCGTGACCGGCGGCGGATCATTCCAGCACTCGCCGTTCTGGCCAGGGGTGACAGAGGGACTGCAGAAACAGGGAATGCGCTGGCAGCATCTTGCGGTCGCCGGGGAACCGTCGCCGTCGCTGGTCGACGAGGCGGTGCGCAGCCTGCGTGCGGAAGCGATCGACGTCGTCGTCGGCATCGGCGGCGGCAGCGCGCTGGACGCCGCCAAGGCGATCGCCGGCCTGCTGAAGCCGGGCAATTCGGTGATGGACCATCTCGAAGGCGTGGGCCCGGAATTGCCCTATGCCGGTCCCGCCACGCCATTCATCGCAGTGCCGACCACGGCGGGCACGGGCTCGGAAGCGACCAAGAACGCGGTGCTGAGCGTGCAGGGCGAAGGCGGTTTCAAGAAGTCGTTCCGCGACGAGCAACTGGTGGCCGAGGTCGCGCTGGTCGATCCCGACCTGCTGGCGACGTGCCCGCCGTCAGTGATCGCGGCCAACGGCATGGACGCCTTCACGCAACTGCTGGAGTCCTACGTGTCGAGCCGCGCCGCGCCCCTGACTGATTCGCTGGCCTGGGGCGGCATGAAGGCGGCGCGCGACGGCCTGCTCGCCTTGTACGCGAACGCCGACGACGCCACCGCGCGCGAGCGCATGGCGTATGCCGCGCTCGTGTCCGGCATCACCCTGGCGCAGGTCGGCCTCGGCTCGGTACACGGGCTGGCCGCGCCGCTCGGCGCGTTCTTCCCGATTCCGCACGGGGTCGTTTGCGGCACGCTGGTGGCGGAGGCGACGCGCGTCAACATCGAGGTGATGCGGGCACGGGCCCCGGAACACCCGGCGCTGGAAAAATACGCCCAGGTCGGCCGGCTGCTCGCACGCCAGGGACCGTTGCCCCAGGCGGCGGCGCAGAAGGCGCTGGTCGACACCCTGACGGCCTGGACGCACGCGCTGCAGTTGCCGCGCCTCGCGGATTACGGCGTGACTGCGGCCGACATTCCGCGCATCGTCGCCAACAGCCGCGGCAGCAGCATGAAGACCAACCCGGTCACGCTGGACGATGCCGACCTCGCCGCGATCCTCGCGGCCCGCCTCTAGCCGCGCCGCCTCAAGTTCGCTTTCCGCGCATCCGCTAATTTTGCGACCCTTATTCAGGAGCGTTCCATGTCCGGTCTGCTGGTGTTCTTTCTCGTCCTCGGGGTGATCGCGGTCTTCGTCATCTTCCTCTACAACCAGTTGGTGACGCTGAAGCACAACGTCAGCCGCGCCTGGTCGAACATCGATGTGTTGCTCAAGCAGCGCCACGACGAACTGCCCAAGCTGGTGGAAACCTGCAAGCAGTACATGCAATTCGAGCAGGAAACGCTGGAGAAGGTGATGCAGGCACGGAACCAGGTGTCGAGCGCCCGCGCATCGCACGACATTCCCGCGCTGGGACAGGCCGAGGGCGCGCTGCGCCTGGGCCTGGGCAACCTCTTCGCCGTCGCCGAGGCCTATCCGGAACTGAAGGCCAATGAGACCTTCCAGCATCTGCAGGCGCGCATCACCGGCCTGGAGAACGCCATCGCCGACCGCCGCGAGTTCTACAACGACTCGGTGAACATCAACAACGTGCGCGTCGAGCAGTTCCCCGACACCATCGTCGCGCGCCTGTTCGGCTTCCGCCAGTTCCCCCTGCTGCGCTTCGCCGCCGAAGAGAAGAAGGACGTCGACCTCAAGCAGCTGTTCTCCAGTTGATGCTCGGCACCGGCCTGATCGCTGGCTGGCGCCACGACTTCGCCAACTTTCTGCTCACCGGCGGCAACCTCGTCATCCTGCTGTTCGGCTTCAAGGTCGGAACACCGCTGGGCTGGTCCGTCAGCTTCACCCTGGTCGGGCTGACGAGTTTCTGGGCCTGGCACGCCAACCTCAAGCGCTACCGCACCGTCGCCGACACACCGACCTCGCGCATCGCCTCGGCGCCGCAGGGTTATGTGGAAATCATCGGACGCGGCCGGCAGCCGCCCGGCGCGCCCCTGCTCAGCCCGATCAGCGGCCTGCCCTGCCTGTGGTTCCGCTACCGCGTCGAGCGCCGCAACGGCGATCGCTGGGAACACGTCGAGTCCGGCGTGTCGCACGAGACCTTCGGCGTGCATGACGGCAGCGGGCAACTGCTGGTCGACCCCGAAGGCGCGGAAATCCTCACCTCGCGCAAACAGGTGTCCACCGCCGGCGGCTACCGCAAGACCGAATGGACGTTGATCGAAGGCGAGACGATCTACGCCATCGGCGAGCACATCACGCTCGGCGGCCCCAGCGCCGTCCTCGACAAGCGCGCCGACCTCGCGTCGCTGCTCGCCGAATGGAAAGCCGACAAGCAGGCGCTGCTGGCGCGCTTCGACGCCGACCGCGACGGCGAAATCAGCCTGGAAGAATGGGAAGCCGCGCGCAAGGCTGCGTCCGACGCAGTCGACCGCGCGCACCTCGACATCCGTTTGAGCGACGGCATCCACCTGCTGCGCAAGCCGTCGCACGGACGCCCCTTCATCGTCGCCAACCGCGACGTGGCCGCGCTGGTGCGTCACTACCGCCTGTGGAGCTGGGCGCACCTCGCGATCCTGTTCGGCGGTGTCGCCGGACTCCTGCTGATGCCCGGCCTGGCCTGAGCTTGCCGAGCGCCTGCGGCCTGCCTATAGTTCGAATGAACGGAGGGCACGCAATGAAGCATCTCATCCCCGAAATCCCCGAGACGCCGGCCGACTACGACCACACCCGCATCATCGAGCGGCCGGACGGCTTTTACTGGGTGGACGCCGAGACCAGCGAGGAATACGGCCCCTTCAACACGCTGCTCGAAGCGGTGCAGGACATGGAGTACAACGCCGAGAGCGACTACGAACCCGGCGAAAGCATCGAGGAAGCCGAAGACGAAATCGGCATCACCGACTGGATCGACCCCGACACGGGCGACCCCGCCGACGAGTCTCACCGTCCCATCGACTGAGCCCGCGCCGGCGCCGACTCGGCCGCGCGCGCCTCGCGTTCGAACACGTTGTCGCGGTAGGGATGGCCGCCGCGCAGCCAGGCCGCCAGGCCCGCCAGCGGATACAGCACCAGCATCAGAACGCCCCAGCGCTCGAACTGCCGCACGTGAGCGCGTTCGTGCGCGCGCGTCGCCTCCAGCGCGGCGTCGGTCACGCCCAGCACCACATGCCCGAGCGTAATCGCCGCCACCGCGCCGCTGAAGGGAAAGCCGCGGCGCAGCAGCCGCGCCGGCCAGCCGCCTGCCGCTTCCAGCACGCCGTCCACGCGCCGTGACGCACCGCCGGTCGCGCGGGCCAGCAGCACGATCAGCAGGCCGAGCAGCGTCGCCGGCAAGGCCCACAGATACAGCCAGGCCCGCAGCATTCAGTCGTCCAGCGCTTCCGCAAACCAGCGCGCCTCGGGCAGGCCCGCGCCGAGGCAATGTTCGCGCGCGCGTTCGAGTTGCGCCGCCGTGCCCGACGCGTAGACGTCGAAGCGGTGCAGGTCGGGATAATCCTGTGCGATGCCGGCGAGCAGCGCGTCGAGATCCGCGGGCGCCGCGTGCGGCACGTAGTTGAAGTTGTCGAGCGCGTCGGTCCACGCACGGCAAAGATTGTCCTGGTAATGTCCGGCGTCGTCGGCGACCCAGTGCAGATCCATCGACTCGGCAAGCTCCAGCGACATGGCGTGCTGCACCAGACTCTTGATCGGCGCGAAGCCGGGGCCGAAGGCGAGAAAGATCACCGGCCGCGGCGAATCCTCGTCGAGCACGAATTCGCCGTAGGGCCCCTCCACTGCCACAGTGTCGTTGGCCTTGATGGCGGTGAACAGTGCTTCCGCAAAGGCGTCGCCGGGGCGGCGCGGCACCTGGACCTCGATGTGGCGGTCCTCGCACGGGCAGCTGGCGATCGCATAGCGCCCACTGGCACCTGCAAAACCGAGTTGTATGCTTTGTCCGCCGAGGAAGCGCAAACGCTGGCTACGCGGCGCGAGGATATGCAGCGCGGCTACCTGCGGATTGAACACCTCGACCGTTTTGACCTTGGCTGACAGTTGCTGCACGGGGATATCGCGCGCGCCCGCCACGTTCGCTTCGATCACCACGTCGTTCACCGGCGCATACGCACACAGCAGGATCATGCCGGCGTCCTTCTCCGCGTCCTTCAGCACGTAGTCGTGGGCGCGAATCTTCTTCACCTCGCCCGACACGACGCGCGCCTTGCAGTCGCCGCAGTTGCCGTTGCTGCAGCCGTAGTTGAGCGACACGCCGTTGCGCAGCGCGGCGTCGAGCAGGCTGTCGGCGCCTTCGACGAAGAATTCGTGCCCGCTGGGCTGGATGGTCACGTGGGCAGACATGATCTTGAGTTTCCTTTCAGCGGCGATCGCGGCGCGTGCCTGCAGCGCCTCGTCCGGCACCTCGGCCAGATTGCGCAGCAGGAAGGCGCGCACGGTGTGCAGCGCATGGTGGGTTTCGGCGCTCGCGCCGTCGTCGAGTTCCTCAATCTTCTCGTCGAGCCACCGCATCACCGTGCCGTAGTGCAGCAGCAGGGCTTTCGCCGCCGCGTACTCGTCGCCCAGCTCGTTGAGGCGCGCGACGAGCACCTCCTTGTCCGGCAGCGCGCGCTCGCGAATCCGGCGGGCGAAGGCCTGGTCCTTGATTTCGGTGACCCGGCGGAATTCGGGATCGTCGTCCCACTTCACCTCGGGAAAGGCGCGCAGCAGCTCGTCGAGCTCGATCATGCCGTCGAAGGTCGCGAGTCTGCCCTCGCGGATCATCGCCTGCAGGGCGTGACGCGACTGATTGACCAGCCTGGCAACACGGGATAAGGGCAGCAAATGGCTCATGTCTGGATACTAGCGCGGCGGCCGCGCTTGCAAAACTCCCCTTTCAGCAGATTCTGATTCCCTGATGCGCGGACGCGGCGCCGTGGGCTCTACAATGCCGCCATGCCGCACATCGCCACCCGCCCCTGCCCCGCCGACACCGTCGCCGCGCTCGAACAGGCCGGTCTCGATCCCACCTGGGCACGGCTCTACGCGGCGCGTGGCGTCGCCCATCCCGACGAGGTCGCGCATCGCCTGCCGCAGCTGCTGCCGCCCGACGGCCTGCTGCACAGCGACCGCGCCGCCGCGCTGCTCGCCGACGCCATCGCCGGGAAGAAACGCCTGCTCATCGTCGCCGACTACGATGCCGATGGCGCCACGGCCTGCGCGGTCGCCGTGCGCGGCCTGCGCCTGCTCGGCGCACACGTCGACTTCATCGTGCCCAACCGCATCGAACACGGCTACGGGCTTTCCCCCGCCATCGTCGAACTCGCCGCCGCGCGCCAGCCCGACCTGCTCGTCACCGTCGACAACGGCATCGCCGCGGTCGACGGCGTGGCGGCGGCGAACGCGCGCGGCATTCCCGTGCTGGTCACCGACCACCACCTGCCCGGCGATGCGCTGCCGGACGCCGCCTGCATCGTCAACCCCAACCAGCCCGGCTGCAGCTTCGCTTCCAAAAATCTCGCCGGCGTCGGCGTGATGTTCTACGTGTTGCTGGCGCTGCGCGCCGAACTGCGCCGGCGCGGCACCTATGCAGAAAAACCCGAACCCGATCTGCGCGAACTGCTCGACCTCGTCGCACTCGGCACCGTCGCCGACGTCGTGAAGCTCGACGCCAACAACCGCACCCTGGTCGCGCAGGGGCTCGCGCGCATGCGCGCAGGCCGAGCGTCGCCCGGCGTCAGCGCGCTGTTCCGCGTGGCGGGCCGCGACCCCGCACGCGCCACCGTGTTCGACCTCGGCTTCATGCTCGGGCCGCGGCTCAACGCCGCCGGCCGCATCGACGACATGGCGCTCGGCATCGAATGCCTGCTCGCCGACACGCCTGCCGCCGCGCTGCTGCTGGCACAACGGCTCGACGACCTCAACCGCGCGCGGCGCGACGTCGAAGCCGACATGCTGGAAGAAGCGCTGGCGATCCTCGCCGACTTCCGCCCCGCCGACAGCGTGAGCCTCACCGCCTACCAGCCCGGCTGGCACGCCGGCGTGATCGGCATCCTCGCCTCGCGCCTCAAGGACAAGTTCCACCGCCCCACCGTCGTGTTCGCGCGCGCCGACAATGGCGAACTCAAGGGCTCGGGCCGCTCGATCCCCGGCCTGCACCTGCGCGACGCACTCGACCTCGTCGACAAGCGCCACCCCGGGCTCATCCTCAAGTTCGGCGGCCACGCCATGGCGGCCGGGCTCACCCTCGCCGCTGAGCGCCACGAGGATTTCAGCGCCGCGTTCGAGGCCGTGGTGAGGGAACTCGTCGACCCCGCCGACCTGCACGGCACGATCGAGACCGACGGCGAACTCGAGCTCGCCGCGCACCGCTACGAACTCGCCGTCGAACTCGACCAGGCGGTATGGGGACAGGCCTTTCCTGCGCCGCTCTTCACCGCCACCTTCGACGTGCTCGGCCAGCGCGTCGTCGGCGAAAAGCATCTGAAGCTGCGGCTCGCCCGCGACGGCGCGAGCTTCGAGGCGATGCGCTTCTTCCACTCCGACCCGCTGCCGCCGCGCATCCGCGCGGTGTACGCGCTGATGCCCAACGAGTTCAACGGGGCGTGCTCGCTGCAGTTGAAGCTGCAGCATTGGGAGGCGGTTTGAAGTAGGGGCTAGGTAGGGGCTAGGGGCTAGGATTTAGGGGCTAGGGGGTTTTGTGCGGCTTCGCCGCGTTTTATCAATTCATGGAGTGCGATACTTTCATCCTGCCCCCTGACCCCCGACCCCTAAATCCTAGCCCCTAGCTCCTAGCCCCTAAAACCCCATGCCCCCGATCACCCTCGCCCTCATCCTGCTGAACCTCGCGGTCTACGCGCTGATGATCGCGACCGGGCCGGACCTGGTCCATGCCTTCGGGCTGTGGCCGCCAGGCTCGGGCAGCAGCTTCCACGTGTGGCAGCTCGTCACCTACGCCTTCCTGCACGGCTCGCCGTTGCACCTGGGGTTCAACCTGTTCGCGCTGTGGATGTTCGGCGCCGAGCTGGAGCGGCGCTGGAACGACCTGCGCTACCTGCTCACCTTCCTGCTGAGCGTAATCGTCGCGGGCATGACGCAGATCGTGGTGAGCGGCTATTTCCTGCAGGCGAGCGGCCCGGTCGTCGGTGCGTCCGGCGGGGTATTCGGCCTGTTGCTCGCCTACGCGCTGTATTTTCCCAACCGCGTCGTCAGCTTCATCTTCCTGCCCTTCATCCAGATCCGCACCCGCACCTTCGTGCTGCTCTACGGCACGATCGAACTTATTCTCGGGGTGACCAACACCGGCGCCGGCATCGCGCACTTCGCGCATCTGGGCGGCCTGTTCGGCGGGTGGCTGGCGGTGCAGTATTTTCGCGGGCGAGGGGTGTTCGGCCGCTGGCCGCCGGTCTGAGCGATCCAAGATTCAGCACGGAAGCCCCGGCGCACAAGCGCCCTGGCCCCTGAATCCTGCCCCCTTTTCCTCAGACGTAACCCTCGGGATTGCCCGACTGCCAGCGCCAGGCGTCGGCGCACATGCGTGCAAGGTCGTATTCCGCGCGCCAGCCCAGATCCGCGGCGGCGCGCGCAGGGTCGGCCCAGCACTGCGCCACGTCGCCGGCACGGCGCTCGACGATCTGGTACGGCACCGGCCGGCCGCTCGCCGCTTCGAAGGCGCGCACCATCTCCAGCACGCTCACCCCACGGCCGGTGCCCAGATTCCAGGTGTGCACGCCCGCGAGTCCCGCGAGCTTGTTCAGCGCCGCCACGTGCCCGCGCGCGAGGTCGACCACGTGGATGTAGTCGCGCACGCCGGTGCCGTCGGGCGTCGGGTAGTCGCCGCCGAACACGCTGAGCTGCGCGCGCCGTCCCACCGCCACCTGCGCGATGTAGGGCATGAGGTTGTTGGGAATGCCGCGCGGGTCTTCGCCGATGAGTCCCGACGCGTGCGCCCCCACCGGGTTGAAGTAACGCAGCAACGCGACTTTCCAGCCCGCATCCGCGTGCGCCACGTCGCGCAGCATGGTCTCGATGAAAAGCTTGGACCAGCCGTAGGGATTGGTCGCCGACAGCGGGAAATCCTCGGTGATCGGCACGCGCGCCGGGTCGCCGTACACCGTGGCCGACGACGAGAACACCACCGACTTCACCCCGGCCGCCGCCATCGTCTCGAACAGCGCAATGCTGCCGGCGATGTTGTTGTCGTAGTAGCGCAGCGGCTGCTCGACCGACTCGCCCACCGCCTTCAAGCCGGCGAAATGCACCACTGCGTCGATCGCATGGTCGGCGAACAGGCGCGCCAGCGCCGCGCGGTCGCGGATGTCGCCCTCGACGAACGCCACCGGCCGGCCGGCGATCTGCGCCACCCGTTCGAGCGACTTCGGACTGCTGTTCGACAGGTTGTCGAACACCACCACCTCGTGGCCCGCCGCCAGGCATTCCACCGCCGTGTGCGAACCGATATAGCCGGCGCCGCCGGTCAGCAAGACTTTCAATTCGTTTCCTCCCATTTGTTCTTTTGTTCCCAGAAAACGCCTTTCGCGTCCCGGTTTTCCGATCCTAAACCGGGGAGATTCGGTCTTCCTTGCCCCACGGGTGTCAGACGCGCGAGCTTGCTTTCTGTTGCCACGAGAAAAGAAGCAAGCCCCGCCTCCGTGCTGCGTCTTGAAATATCAGGCTGCTTCCAACTCAACATGTACCCGGCGGCCTATCGCAGTAGCGATATTCACCAAGGCATCCAGCGAAAAACGCGACACCCGGCCCCGCAAAAGATCATTCATACGCGGCTGGGTCACACCACAGCGTGCAGCCGCCTCAGCCTGAGTCCAACCACTTTCTTGCACGATCTGCGCGATTTTCTGCATCAGCTCAGCCCTGGCGCGCAAATTTGCCGCCTGTTCGGGCGTATCCGCAAGGGCATCCCACACACTGCCATACGTTTCTGACTTACTCATTTGCGGCCTTTCATCAATTGCGCGAAACGCTCTCTGGCAATTTCCAGGTCACGCTTCGACGTCGCCTGAGTTTTCTTCTGAAAAGCATGAAGCACGATCACGGCATCTGCCATGCGGGCCGTATAAACCACCCGATAGGTACCCGCGTCGTCCCACACCCTGATTTCCTCAACCCCTTTGCCTATCGATGGCATCGGCTTGAAGTCATCCGGTTGTTCCCCGCGTTGCACCTTATCAAGCTGATAGCCCGCATCCTGTCTGGCATCCTCAGGAAAATCCCGCAGGCTTTTGAGCGAATTGCCAAGAAATCGGATTGGCTTCATTCGATGAATATACTGATACGGATATATTTTGCAAGAAGCAATGAACAAGGGGCAAGTTCAGCCCCCAAATTTGCCCCATGCAACTTGCATCTACTTAAGGAGCAACTGCCGCGCCGCGCCCATGATGAAGAGCGTGTTCGTCACCAGATACCGTTTCCACAGCCGGCGCGGTTCGCTCAACAAACGGTGCAGCCATTCCAGACCGTGCTCGCGCATCCACGCCGGCGCGCGCCGCACCGTGCCGGCGTGGAAATCGAAGGCTGCGCCAACGCCGATCATCACGGCCTTGACCCGTAAGGGGCTTCCATCAAGGGCATCGCGGCCGCGATGTTCCGCCATCCAGCGTTCCTGCTTCGGGCAGCCCAGGCCGACGAACACGATCCCCGCGCCGCTGGCGTTGATACGGGCCACCGCCGCCGTGTCCTCCTCCGCGGAAAGCGCGCGGAAAGGCGGCGACTCCATCGTCATCGAGAGCGACGGAAACGCCGCGCGCAGGCGCGCTTCGAGCAGGGCCAGCGTCGGTTCGGTGCTGCCGTAGCAGTAAACCGGCAGTCCCTCGGCCGCCGCGCGCTCGCACAGCGCCCACATCAGGTCCGGCCCGCTGATGCGCGGCTGCCCGGCAAACCCCTGCCGCCGCAGCATCCACGCCACCGGCGCGCCGTCGGGCGTGGCCATGTCCGACCCGTTGATGATGTCGCGATACGCCGCGTCGCGCGACGCGCTCACCACCACGTGCACGTTGCAGATCGTCACGTAGCGCGATTCGCGCGCACGCGCCCAGCCAAGCAGGCGATCAATCGCGACGTCCCACGACAGCGCGTCGATCTGCGCGCCGAGCACGTTGCCGGTTCGACGCGCGTTCATGGCCTGCCTTCCCGTTCCACTTCGGCCACCGCATCCGCGTAGATCGCGATCAGGCGCCGGTAATTCACCTCGGCCGAAAACGCCGCCTCGTACTGCGCGCGCGCGCGCCGGCCCATCTCCGCCATGCGTTCGGGATTCGCCTGCACCCAAGCGAGCTTCGCAGCCAGATCGCGCGGGTCGCCCGGCTCGAACAGCAAACCGGTCTCGCCGTCCGTCACGATATCCGCCAGCGCGCCGAGGCGGCTGGCGATGACTGGCAGCCCGCAGGCAAACGCCTCGACGATCGTGCGCGGAAAGTTCTCGTACCAGATGCTGGGCACCACCAGCGCCGCAGCCCGGCTCATTTCCGCGCGCACCGCGTCGCCCGGCAGGCTGCCGAGGCGCGTCACCCCGGGCACGCCGTCGAGCAGCGTAGCCTCGGGCCCGTCGCCCGCCACGCGCAGCGACGCACCTGTCAGCGCGGTCACCGCCGCCGCAAGCGTCGCAATGCCTTTCTCGGACGACAGGCGGCCGACGAACAGCAGGCCAGTGCGCGGACCGGGCTCGGGAGAAGGGAAATCGACGAAATTCGGCTTCACCACGACCCGCTCGGCCGGCAAACCGCCTTCGATGAACTTGCCGCGGCAGAACTCGTTCAGCGCGATATAGCGCGTCACCTTGCTGCGATACGTGCCGAGCGCGCGGTGCAGCGTCAGCATGCTTGCCAGGGCCACCGAGGCCGCGCGCGAACCGCGGTAGCAGGCACGCGCCACGCCACGCCAGGGCAGGCGGCCCATGCAGTCCTCGCACACCTTGTCTTCGCGCAGAAAGAGCGCGTTCAGGCACAGCAGGCGAAAGTTGTGCAGGGTCTGGACCACCGGAATGCCTGCACGTGCCGCCGTCCAATAGAGCGAGGGCGAAACCAGCGGAAAGGTGTTGTGGACATGAATCACGTCGGGCCGGAATCGCTGCAACAGGGTTTCCAGGTCGCGAACCGTACGCGACGACCATACGGTCTGGCGGGCCAGCGCTGAGGCCGACATGTCGCGCACGTCGTCGTTGCTGCGGAAGTAGATTTCCACCGCGTGCCCATGGGCACGCAGCAGTGCGGTTTCCGCCTCGACCACGGTGTCCTCACCACCGCGGTGCTGGTAAGCATTGTGGACGACGAGCACGCGACGGGCCGTCATACGCCCCGTCCCGGATAGCGCGGCGCATTGAGACAACGCTCGATGCCGTCGGCGAAACGCTGCGCCATGTTCTCGACGGTGTATTCGCTTGCACTTGCCTCGCAACCCGCACGCAGCCGGTTCAATTCGGCCGGGTCTTGCAGCAGTCGCACGCAGGCACCCCCATAACTCTGGGGGTCGTTTGAAGTCATCAGCCCGTTCACCCCGTTTTCGAGGTAGGCGATTTCCGGGCTGTGAATCCCGCAATCCGTCGTCAGCATCGGTACGCCGCACACGAAGCTGTCGAGTATGCCCAGGCCCACCAGGCCAGGGTTCATCATGATCTGCGCTACGGCCAGATGTGCCACCTTGTCGCGTCCGAATTTCGCACCCACCCAGCGTGCCCATGGACGCACCGCGCACCACGCCTCAACCTTCGCGCGCTCCGGCCCTTCGCCAACAATCAGCAAATGAAAATCCGGTACCTGCACCCGGATCGCGGAGGCTGCCTCGAACAGGAAATCCAGCCGCTTGTCGGCGTAGAGCGAACCGACGAATACGCCCACCGGCCCCGCACTCAAACCCAGCGCTGTGCGCAACGCCCGCACTTCCTCGGCAGTAACCGATTGCCGCAGGCGGCGCAACTCGGACGTATCCACTGCGTTGTTCAACAGCGTGATGCGATCACCGGGAAAACCGGCTGCCCTCACCAGGCCCTCGCTCATTTGCGTGTAGGCGAACCACCAGTCGACCCGATTGGTAGTCCAGCGCTTGAAGCGCTCCTTGAAGCCGTCCGGACGACCACTTTGCAGGTTAGCGCCATGCCCCCAGAAGGCCAGCTTGAATCGTCGTGGCAGTGCCATCAGCAGATGGTTTTGCAGGAGCTTATTTTCCTGCGTGACGATGACGAGATCAGCCCCCGCGACGTAGCGCCCGACGGGTTGCCAACACAGTTTTCCCCCCGCCATATAATGCGTGGGGATGGATCGGGCCCAGGACAGTTCGCCGACATCACTCTTCTTTTCTTCGGCTGACGTGCCGCGTCCCACCAAAAGGTCCAGCTTAATCCCGCGGCCGACGAGCGCCGTACGCAAAGTTTCGAAAAGCGGAATCCGATAATGCGTCAGCCGGCGCTGGGCAATGCAAACCTTAGTCATGCTGCCCGACATAAGGATTGCGCGGCAAATTCACACGCTGGAACCCCGCACTGTGCAGTGACGCGAGCACATCGTCCCCGGCACCGCGTTTGAACACCACCACGCACCCCAAGCCGTAGCCCAGCAAGCCCATCGCGCTCAGAATATTCTGGAGTGCGATACCCAGTCGGGTGAGTACGGCACCCGCATTGAAGCCATGTGCATCGTGGCTACCCAGGCGCGCATGAAAAAAGTCATTGATGCCTTTAAAAGCCATCGTCTGGCCGCCCATCGCTGTCATCAGCTTTCCTAGTTCCCGGATGTTCAGCCGATAGAGAAAATTTCCGCTGGGCTCGAACTGCATCTCCCGGTCGCCGCGAATGATGCGTTTCAGCAAGCGCTTCACCCCGTCCAGCAACCTCGGATTGTCCAGCGGCTCGATCAGCACCACCGCCACGCGCGCCACACGGAGCATTTCATAGAGCGCCACGGGCGGGCGCGGAAAATGATGGTAGGCCTCCTTGCAGAGCACAAAGTCCACCGCGTTGTCCTGCAAGGAAATGTGCTCCGCGTTTTCCGCCTGAAACGCCGGAATATGGCCTTGCTCGTGCGCATATTTCAGCCGCTCGTCGGTCAGGCTGGTCGCAACGACGCTGACGCCGTGCGAATGCAGGTAGGCCGCGTCGGAGCCATAGCGGCCGTCGCCGACCGTGATCCACTGGCTGTCCGGGCGCGACGCCCAGATCGGCCGGGTCAGATCGAGCATCCGGGTATGGCGCCAGTTATCGACGGAGTCGGGGCGCGTATAGCGGCTCGGCAGCTTCATCTGTTGCTCAGACTCCGCCTGGCGCAGATAACTTTGTTCGATGTCCTCCATCACCTCTCCTTTTATTTTTTTGTCTGTATCTCAGCGCAGGTAGAGGGGCGTCTGGCTTAACTGAAGCGCCGCCGGGGCCCCCTCCAGCTTGCTGCGAAGACCGTCGAGCGTCGTCACTTCGCCGACCGCCCAATCGACAGGCGGGCGCCACGGCCTTGGGGCGCCATTTTCCAGCCAGACGATCCTCGCCTTGCCGCCGTCAGGCGGGTTCAGCGTACACACCCACACGTCGTCGGACATCTCGCACCCTGTCATGACCGCCCCCTGAAGCCACACGCGCGTGCGGGCAAATGCATGCCCGGCGGGCTTCAAGGCCTTCGTCGTCGGCTCGATCAGGCCCATGCTGTGATTGTCCCAGGCAAACCAGTAGAAGCGTTCCATTCCGACTGCCCAGCCGAGGATCAGGGCACGCGACACATAGGCCGCCGCGTCCGCAAGGCCGAGCTGCTTCCAGGTCGTAAACGGCGCCGGCCGGGAATCCGTGCCGTCGCCATTCTCCATCCACCATCCTGACTCGGTATTCCACAAGGGCTTGTAGGCCACCCCATGCCGGGCCATGATCTTCCGTACATCCGCCACCATCGGCAGCATCTGCTCGGGCGCCGCGCGCGGCACATAAAAATGGTGCGACAGGATATCCATGAACTGGCCGCCGCCCAGTGCCAGATAACGGTCCAGCCATTCGAGCTGCTTGCCGCCTTCGGTGACGGCCGGCGCCGCGAGCAGATTGCGGCTGTCGACCTGTTTCAGAATGGCGTAGGTCTCGCGCGCCAGCTCCAGCATGCTCTCCACGCTGCCCGTGTAAAAGTTGCGCAGGTTGGGCTCGTTCCACAACTCGTAGTAGCGAATCCTGCCCTTGTAGCGTTCAGCCACCGTCCGAACATAATTCCGCCAGTCGTCCAGACGCTTCGGCTCCGCGGCATTGCCCGGCTTGTAGGCAGAAGGCTCATCGGGGCGAGCGGACGCCCAGGCGGGCGACAACCCAAAGGGCAGCAGGATATCCACCCCCGTCAGCGCGGCCATCGCCACGTACTTGTCCAGCCGCGTGAAATCCCAGGCCCCGCGTTGCGGCTCCAGCATCGGCCAGGTCGTGTAGGCATCCCACAAGCGCCAGCTCCCGAACCCAACCGGCGGCCAGGGCGTGCCGGCATCGGCACGGTGCATGTGCAAACCGAAATAACTACGCGGAATGGCGCCCGCGGGAGGCTTGATCTGCCTGCCGGCCATTCCCCCGCCCATGCCCATCGCCGTCAACCCGGCCAGACAGCCTGCCCCCGCCAAGCCCAGCAGCATCGCGCGGCGGGAAAAACCGGCTTGGTCTGCCACGCCGCCCGAATCAGAAAAACTCGTCACAAGCCTGCGCCCCCCTTGTCCCGGTACCCCAGCAACCAGCCCACGTAGCCCTCGAAAATCCCCACGCCCAATCCCAACTCGTGCGCGGCCTTAGCCGGGCGCGCAATGTTCAGGCAGGCACGCCACAAAGGCCCCATCAAGCCTCTGACAATCACCCAGCGCGGCAAGCTGTGCCGCACATACAAGGCTCCCGTTCCACGTGCGCGCCTGCGTGCCCGGCGGAACATCTGGCGGTACGGCAAGCTGGCGGGGTTGAGCACTGCGTGATGCACCACGATTTCGGGGGCATGCTCGATCACCACCCCTACCCCCAGCAGGCGCAACATCAAATCGGTTTCTTCGCCCGCGCCATACCAACTGTGCAGGCCCAATGCCGCATCGAACCCCCCGGCCTTGCGGAGGCAGTCATTCCGGAAAAACAGCGTGATGCTGCTCGCGCGGGCGCCGCGAAACTGGCCGAACTCTTCGAAACTCAATCGGCCCGCCGGGTACTCGCCAGTTTCGTGCCAGCGGATCACCAGTCCCTGAAGATCCGCCTGAGATTGAAAACGGTTCAGCACGCGCTCAACGACGTCTGTCTCATACCAGCAATCGTCGTCGGGGAACCCGACTACGTCGCCCGACGCCCGGGCCAGGCCGGCATTGCGCGCCTTGCACAGATTGGGTTCGCTCTGGCGCAGATGCAGGCAATCCAGGCCGAGTTCGCGCGCACGCGCAACCACCGGCACCAATCGATCATCCGGATTCTGGTCCACCACGATCAGTTCGAAATCCATGCAAGTCTGGGCGGCGAGGCTGTCCACGCATCGGTCGATCTCGACCGTGCGTCCCAGCGTGGCCATGACCAGCGACAGACGTTTGCTCATAGCGTTTTTCCTGCCGGCAACATCAATCGCAGGGCAGTCCGCAGCCAGTAGGTCGGATGGCGCATCGCTGCGCGGGTCAACACCAGCGCAGCCGCTTCGGCCCGCTTGCCGTTTTCCATCAGCGTGCGCGCCACGTTCAGGTAATTGACAGCGACTACACGTCGGGCACCCAGGCGATGCTGAGCTGGATAATCTACCTGTGCTGTTCGGTGCAGCAAACGGGCATAACAGGGCAGTACACCCTTGGGCACAGAACTTGAAAGACTATTGAGAACCTCCTGGGTGTACTCCACCAACGGCCTCGGAGAAAATGCCAGATCGCCGCATTCCATCAGCCGAAAGATCACCTCCTGATCTTCACCCAAGCTCTCACCAACCGGGAAACGGATACTTTTCTTCTGCAACACGTCCCGGCTGGCGCACATGGATGACGTAAAAAAAATAGCCGCGCGCGACCAGGCAGTAAAAGGATCTGCCACCCGTTGCCTTGAAGTTCTTTTCAGCGCTTCCGGCAGGTAAGCTTCCTGCCGCCGCCCATCCAGCCATACCCGGACATACGAAGTGGCATACACGGCGGCCTGAGGAAATGCCTGCATCAGGGCCAGCAGTTCGTCGACGAAGCCGGGCAGCCAGGCGTCATCCGCATCGAGAAAGGCGACGAATTCGCCCGTAGCAGCCTCGATGCCGGTATTCCTTGCGCTCGAAACGCCGCCGTTCGGCTGGCGAATGAGGCGCAGCCTCGCGTCATCCAGCAGCGCCAATTGCGCCGGCCCGTTATCGGTCGAGCCATCGTCCACCACGATCACCTCGTATACCGCCGGCCCCTGAGACAGCGCCGACTCAACCGCGCGGCGCAGGTAGGCCTCCTTGTTGTACAGGGGAACGACGACGGAAATTTTTGGCATGGACGGTGCCATCACGAATCCGCCCGATCCAGCCTAGGGCCCAACTGGGCGGCCAGTACCCAGCGCGCCGGCCCCAGCGCCGGCGCGGGCAAGCGCGCAAGCCCCCGTTCCAGCAATTCGCCGAGCGATGCCGCGAGCAGGCCGGGGAGCCAGCGCAAGGCCATCAGCACGACCAGGGCGCACAGGACCATCACGCCCGGCAGACGGGCCCACGCCTGTACCTGCCACGCGCTCAGCAGCGCATCCGCGAGCCAGGCCGCACCCGCCGTCAGGGCGCTCAAGGCGAGCCCGCCGCGCAGCGCGCGCGCGCAATCCGCCAAGCCGACCCCGATGACGCGCGCCGCAACCCAATTGAACAGCAGGGCGCGCAGCAGGAAAAAGCCGAGCACGGTCCATGCGAGCGCGGCCAGCGAGTGCTGCACCGCGAGCAATGCGCCGGCGAGCCACAGCATCGCCAGCGGAATCTGCAATTTGAATTCGAGCGTCGCCCGCCCGGAATTCCACAACACCGGGGTCGTAATACCCCACAGCAGAGCCAGCGGCATGGCCAGCGCAATCGGGCCCAGCACCGCGGAGGCGCCCGCCCAGCGCTCGCCGTACAAGGCCAGCACCAGCGTATCGGCCACCGCGGCCATGGTGAAAAAAACTGGCATGATGGCCAGCGAGATCCCTGCCATCAGCATCAGATAGGCCCGGCGGATGCGGTGGGGGTCATCCTGAACCTTGGCGCAGGCCGAATACATCACCGGCTGCATGAACCCCAGTATCGTGTTGGACGGGGTGTTGACCAGGTTATAGGCATTGGCATACAAACCCATCGAAGCGCTGGGCAGCGCACGTGCCACCACGGCGCGATCGATGTTGCCGATCATCCAGTTGGTCAGGTTGGTGAGCAGCACGGTCCCGCCGAAATGCCCCATGTTGCGGGCATCCGCGTGCCAGAGCAGCGGCCGCAGCGGGTGCCGGGCGGCCCGATACATCAGCGCCAGCGAGAGCAGGCTCTGCACCGCCCACGCCACAACCAGCGCCCACACCTGCGCTCCGGCCAGGGCCAGCGGAATGCCCAGGCAGACGTAGCCCACGAAGTAGGCGATCGTCTGGGCGATCTGCAGCGACTTGAAGTCCAGCTCGCGCTTCAGCAGATTGAGCGACACCGCGCTGGCCGCCTGCAGAAACGCTAGAGGCGCCAGCGCCAGCATGAGCGGCGCTACCCTCGGTTCGCGAAAGAAATCGGCCAGCACGCCCGACAAAGCCGCCAATAGCGCGGCGACGGCCAGCCCCAGAACCAGTTGCCAGGTGAAAACGAAGCGGACATGCGTTGCGTCCAGCTGCTTGCGCTGGATCAGGCCATAGGCGAGCCCGATATCGGAGAAGAATGCGGAAAAGCTCATCACCAGCACACCCATGGCAAACAAGCCGTATTGCTCGGGCCCCAGCACGCGCGCCAGCACGACCTGGGTGGCCACTTGCAGGAACAGCCGCAGAAACGCGCCGCCGCCGCCCCACGCAAAGGCCGAGATGCTGCGCGCGCCGAGACCGGCCGACCCTCTCTGTGCCATGTCGGCCGCTCAGGTGGGTTGCGGCGAACCCACCGCCTGCTGGGTGGGCGCCCGCGCAGGCGCCGGCACGGCAGCGCGGCGCGCCAGCATGATCAATACGGTGAACACCACGAGATGCACCAGGAAAGACACATCCAGCAACACCGAAATCTTGAAGGGGATTTCGGTGATCGCGCGAATCAACATGAGCAGCACCAGGGCAAGCGAAACCCCACGGGTTTCGGCCGCGAATCGGATGCCGTAGCCCAGCATCGCGCCGACGTACAGCAACATGGCGGCGAGGCCAAAGAGGCCTCTTTCGCCGAGCGCCTGGATGAACTGGTTATGGGCATGCCATGCGGCCAGCGCACTGTGGTGCGTAATGCGGAATTCCAAGTCCCAGAGTGCGGGCCCATAACCAAACCAGGGCGAACGGCGCCAGGTTTCCAGCGTGATTTCCCATATCCCGGTCCGCCCGGTCAGGGTGGTGAGTTCGCTGTCTGCGGTCAAAAGACGGGAAAGCGTATCCAGCGGATTCGCCGTCACGAAAAAAGCCAGGCTCGATGCCAGCATGGCCATGAACAGCCCGCCACCGAGCGCCGTGACCCAGCCAACCTGAGCCGATTTCAGCTCCTGGTCAGCCTGCTTTCCCAACCGAAAAACGAGCAATACGAGAAAAATGAAAATGCCGCTTATCCAGGCAGTTTTCGACTGGGCCAGGATCAGCACCGCCAGCGCAGCCAGATTGCCCAGCAGATGCCAAGGACGCTTGCCAGGCACCCAGTAGGCCAGCACCAAGTACAACAAGGCGAGCGGTCCCAATGCATTTGCATGCTGCGCCAATCCATGCAAGCGGACATTGAAACCTGGGATGATGCCCGAATAGCCGGTTTGCACGTAGTGGGCAGGGTCTACCACAGCCAGCAGCAAAGATCCATAAACGATAAAGGCCAGTACACGCTTGGCGTAGACAGCCACCCTTTCCGGCTCGATCGGTGGCGCAAGCGCAATCGCCAGCATGACCAGCAGCGTATAGAGCGTCTGGTGAATGAAGGTCGGCTTGGTCCCCAGCACCGAACTGGCAAAACTGGCCAGGAATACCGATACCAGTCCCACGACCAGCAGCGTACCGCCACGCAACTGGTGGCGCTTGCCCCAGAACATGAGAATGGCCATGACGGCCACGCCCACCAGCGCCAGGCTGGAGAACCGCAGATACCAGATCACCCATGGCATGACACCCGCATATTCCGTCAGTGTCACGCTGACTTCCTGCAAATATTCGCGGGCAGAACCCATGATGCGCGCTGTGACCGCAAGAACGATCACCCAGAACACCACGTTGATCAAGCCGCGGGTGCCGAAGCGCGATACGCCGCGCGACACGACAAACAGGCCGAGAATGCCGACGACCGCGGCCGTAAAGGCGATCACGCCGAGGATCGTCAAATACACAGGCAGGGTCATGGCGCGCCTCGTGTCGGATTCATCGATCTGATCGCAGTCGGAAAATGCATCGAGACAGACTCACCGGCCACCTGCCGCGGACTGCCCGGGCACGCAACTTGCCTGGTCCAGAAAATCCGCATAGGCTTTTGCAAGTCCATCGCGCATGTCGGTCCTCGCCTTCCAGCCCATCGCATTGAGCCGGTCGACATTCATCAGCTTGCGCGGGGTGCCGTCGGGTTTAGTTGCGTCGAACTCGAGCCTGCCTTCGTAGCCCACGGTCGCCGCCACGGTTTCGGCGAGTTCGCGGATGGCGAGATCATGCCCCACGCCGATGTTCACCAGCGGCGCCAGGCCGTCGTTGCGGTCCTGTCCCAAGAGCGGTACGAACTGTTCATCCGGCAGGCTCATCAGGTACACGCAGGCGTCGGCCATGTCGTCGCTGTAGAGGAATTCGCGCCGGGGCGTGCCGGTGCCCCACACGGTGACGCTCGGCGCGTTGGCGCGCTTGGCTTCGTGGAAGCGGCGAATCAGCGCGGGAATGACGTGGGAATTCTCGGGGTGATAGTTGTCGCCCGGGCCATAGAGATTGGTCGGCATCACCGCCAGATACTGCGTCTTGTACTGGCGGTTGTAGGCCCAGCACATCTCGATGCCGGCAATTTTCGCCAGTGCATACGGGCGGTTGGTTGGCTCCAGTTCGCTGGTCAGCAGGTGTTCTTCCTTCATCGGCTGCGGCGCGAGCTTGGGGTAGATGCAGCTCGAACCCAGGAACAGCAGGCGCTTGACCTGGTTCTTGTAGGCCGCGTGGATGATGTTGGTCTGGATCGCGAGGTTGTCGCGGATGAATTCTGCCGGGTAGGTGTTGTTGGCGTGGATGCCGCCGACTTTCGCCGCGGCGAGAAACACGTAGTCGGGTTTCTCCAGTTCGAAGAAAGCCTCGACGGCAGCCTGACTGGTGAGATCGAGCTCCGCATGCGTGCGGGTCAGAAAGTTCGCATAGCCCTTGTCGCGCAGGTTGCGCATAAGGGCGGTGCCTACCAAGCCACGATGGCCAGCAATGTAGATCTTCGCGTTCTTATCCATGGAGCTACTCGTGGTAGTCCATCGCCTTGTAGCCATGCTTCTTCACCAGTTCGTCGCGCTCGGCGGCTTTCAGGTCTTCGCGCACCATTTCGGCAACGAGTTCATCGAACGTGATTCTCGGCGTCCAGCCGAGCTTGGACTTGGCCTTGCTGGGGTCGCCGAGCAGGGTTTCGACTTCGGTGGGGCGGAAGTAGCGCGGGTCGACGGCGACGATGCACTTGCCGCTGGCGTCATAGCCCTTCTCGTCGACGCCCTGCCCTTCCCAGCGGATCTGCATGCCGAGTTCTTTCGCGGCGGCGTTGACGAAGTCCCTGACCGAGTACTGCACGCCGGTGGCGATCACGAAATCCTCGGGATTGTCCTGCTGCAGCATCAGCCACTGCATTTCGACGTAGTCCTTGGCGTGACCCCAGTCGCGCTTGGCGTCCATGTTGCCGAGGAACAAACAATCCTGCAGCCCGAGCTTGATGCGCGCGAGCGCCCGGGTGATCTTGCGGGTGACGAAGGTCTCGCCGCGGATCGGGGACTCGTGGTTGAAGAGGATGCCGTTGCAGGCATACATGCCGTAGGCCTCGCGGTAGTTGACGGTGATCCAGTAGGCGTAGAGCTTGGCGCAGGCATAGGGGCTGCGCGGATAGAAGGGCGTGGTTTCCTTCTGCGGGATTTCCTGCACCAGGCCGAAGAGTTCGGAGGTGCTGGCCTGGTAGAAGCGGGTTTTCTTTTCCAGGCCGAGGATGCGGATGGCTTCGAGAATGCGCAGCGCGCCGAGGGCATCGGAGTTGGCGGTGTACTCGGGTTCTTCGAAGCTCACCGCGACGTGGCTTTGCGCGGCAAGGTTGTAGATCTCGTCGGGCTGCACCTGCTGGATGATGCGGATGAGGCTCGACGAATCAGTGAGGTCGCCGTGGTGCAGGATGAACTTGCGGTTGGTCTCGTGCGGATCCTGGTAGAGATGGTCGATGCGGTCGGTGTTGAACAGCGAGGTGCGGCGCTTGATGCCGTGCACTTCGTAGCCCTTGCCGAGCAGGAATTCCGCGAGGTAGGCGCCGTCCTGGCCGGTAACGCCGGTGATGAGTGCTTTCTTGGTCATGGTCGTAAATTAATTCTTAGCCACACTCAGCCCATCGGTCTGAAACCGGCTCAAGTGCCCTGGTTGCCAACAATGCGCGCTCGCCCTTTCGGATCCATCGCCTTGAGCAGGGCACGCGTGAAATCGTCCTGGGCCTGATAAGCCTTGGCGTCATCCACCTGGATGCTGGAGACCCTGAACAGTAAACCGTCTGGGATTTTACCGGTCAGGCCGAATTTGAGTTGCTGGATTTTCCATTTGAGGCCATGAACTTCTACCTGCCCCCCCACAGTAGTCCAGTAGGTGATCGGTTCGACGCGGCGGCCTTGCTGCGCAACCAGACGTTTGACCGGGATGCTGTTGGCTTCATCAATGGCAAAAGCGGCAATGGATGGGTTTTTGACGATATGGAATCCCTGAGCCGGATAACACACTTCTGGTTTGTGCACGGCCATGTTGTCGCTTTGATTGCCCCCGTACGCAATGGAAAGCATGATTCGCTCATTGCTCGAATTGACGTAGGTCCGAGTCAAGGTCTGGCTGTATATCTTGCTCAGCAACGCCTCTTGTTCGGGATTTGCGATCAGGGGAACGATGGTTTCATCGATTCGCCAATCACCGAACGACTTGGGAATGAGCGCCTCCAGATTTACTTCAGGGCTGCCCTGCGCAACCATGACGGTGGGCTTCAACGCCAGCGCTAGCCCCGCGCCGGCGAACATGAACAGGCCGATCAACACATGTCTGAAGCTGAGGAATTTCATGGACGTCTCCGGATCAGGTGCGGGCACGCGGCCGGTTGGGGAAGAAAAAACCCAGCACGCCGTCGAGCAGGAACAGGAACAGCAGGCCGATGACGAACAGCATGATGCCGGCGAAGCCATGCAGGAAGCCCTGTCCCGCCTCGTCGCCCAGGTGGTAGGTCACCAGGATCAGCACCATCACGCGCACGATGTTGGCGGCGAAGGCAATGGGGATGATCGCGGCCATGATGATCGCGTTGCGCGCAACGCTGGTGTGCTGCATCAGGTACAGGTAGAGCAGGCCCATGGCCGTCAGGCTGAACATGGAGTGCAGGCCGGAGCAGGCGTCGGCCACCAGCAACTGATACTGCCCCACGGTAAGGGTGACGCCGCTGCGCGCGATGGGGTAGCCGGCAGCGTAGAGCATCTGCTCGGCGATGACCGAAATATACTGCTTGAGCGGGCCAGTCACCGCATCGACGAAAAAGCCGGGCAGCGGGATCATGAAAAGCAGGAAGAACAGCGCGAACCACAACGCACGCGCGGCCCTGATGCCCAAGGTGATCAGCAGCGCGCCTAGGATGACCGGAATCTGTGAGCCTACTTCGAACAGCAGGATATCCTGCGAGCGGCCGAGCGCGTAGGCCAAGAGACCCACGACCAACAACACCCAGCCAGCGATGGCCTGGCCGCGCGCGGGGGCCGAGGGTGTCCCCGTCATGAACACAGCACGCTGCTGCCAAATCAGAAACAGCGTGACGGCAAGAACGATGGGGCCGTGAGCGTAGTCATCCGAATTCCACAGGCCATGTGCGAGCATCCAGTAGGTCGGCACGTACAGCACCAGCAGGCCGAGTACCACCGGCCACCAGGTCTTGAAGGGAGCGAGCGCGTCGGCGAGCGAGGCGCGGGGAGCGAGCGTATTCATGCGGTCACCCCAGCACCACCGCGCCGACCACTTCGGCGCCGGTCAGTGCGATCTTGTCTTTCAGTTCGGCCAGCGGCGCCACGCGGCCAACGTTGCGGCGGGTGGCGATCAGCATGCCGCCAACACGCGCGGCGACCAGCTGGAAGTCGGCGCCCAGCTGCGACGGTGCGGTGTCGACGAGGATGATTTCGTAGTCCGCTTCCATGCGCGAGAGCAGCGCGCCGAACGCCGGCCGCGCGAGCAACTCTGCGGGGTTGGGTGGCAGCGAACCGGCAGGCAGGACGCTCAGCGTCGGGAAGGCCTTCACGCTGTGCACCTGCAGCGACGGCACGCGCTCGGCCAGCACATCGGACAGCCCCATGCCCTTCCCGAGATTGAACATGCCGAGCTGACGCGGCTGCCGCAGGTTGGCGTCGACCAGCAGCACCCTGCGCCCCATCTGCGCGAACAGCACGGCAAGGTTGGCAGCGAGGTAACTCGCCCCCTCGTTCGCACGCGCGCTGCCGATCGCCAGCGCCTTGCGGCCATCCTTGAACCAGCGCAGCAGCAGCTCGGAGCGCGCCGAACGCAGCGCCTCGGCTTCCTTGCCGTAGGGCGCGGTGGCCACCGTCAGCTCGGGGCTGAGGTCGGCCTCGTCGGCGGGAATGCAGGGGTAGTCGAACTGCTGCGACAGCGCCTGGCGGATGTCGTCCTCGCTCACCAAACCCAGCTTCTGCGCCGCCTCGCCGAAGCGCAGGCCTTCCTTCTGCTGCAGGTGCAGCACGCGTTCCATGTCCTGCGGCTTGAGCTTGCCGGCGTTCTGCAGCAGCTTGCCGATGTTGGCCTCGGCGCCGATGCTCGCCGCCGCACGGGCGATGACGTCCTGTTCGCGGATGCTGGAAAGTGAATTCATGGCTGACCTCATAAAGAAAGGGTTGCGACGGCTCAGGCAGCCGCCGGGCGGAAGCGCCGCACCATGCGCTGCACGATCGCCTCCAGCCGGCCAGGTTTCTTCACCTCGGCCAGCACCGGGATGCCGAGCGCGGCAACGATGTCCTGGCCGGAGCGCACGCGCCGGTCGACCAGTTCGAGCATGAAGCCGACGCCCACGCCGAGCAGGGTTCCCAGGAACAGCGACAGCAAAACATTGAGAATGACGCGCGGCTTGGACGGCTGCAGCGGTGGCGTGGCCGGATTCAGCACGGCGATGTCGGTCTGCGTGCTTTGCGACTCCATACGGGTCTGGCCATAGCGCTGCAAGGCGGAATCGTAGACACGCTGGGCATTTTCGACGTCGCGCGCAAGTAGCATTGCTTCCTCACGCTGTTGTTTCAACTCCAGCACTTTGGCTTTTTGCCGCTCGAAGGCGGCTACGAGTTCACTGTGACGCTGGCGCGCTGCGCCGGCACTGGCCCCAACACCGCGCGTTGCGGTGTTGAGCTCAGCAGACAGCTGACTTTTATAACTAGTGACTTCTGCCTGCATGCGCAGAAAATCAGGATGGTTAATGCCCACGCGATTACGCAACTCTGCCAGCTTGCCCTCTCCGTGCGCAAGTTGCGCTTTGAGGTTTTGCACCACAGGGTTGTTGATGACCTCCGGCATGCTGGCGCTGTCGCGCGTACGTGAACTTGCGTCAAACGCAGCCGACTGTGCCGCCACCATCTGACTTGCCAGATCGGCCATCCGGCGCGTTTCCACGTCAAGCCGCTCTTCGGATTCGACCAGCCCTTTTTCACGCTGATAAGCCGTCAATTTCTGCTGGGCCTGATCGAGATTGCTGCGCAACTGGGTGATTTGCTGGTCGAACCAAGCCGCAGTCTGCTTGGCCGGCGCTACGCGCAGGTCGAGGTTGGTGTCGATGTAGGCCTTGGCGAAGGCATTGGCGACGATGGCCGCAAAGCGTGGGTCCGAGCCGGTAAAACCGATGGAAATAATGCTGGACTCGCGTGAAGGTTCGGCATGGAGTTTTTGCAACAGCAAGCTTCCTAGCCAGTCCTCTATGGTTCCCCTGCCTTCAGTGGCCTGCATGAATTGTTCGCGGGTAGCAGGGTTGTCAGCCAGTTTCAGATCGCGCACCACCCGACCTGCCACCTGACTGCTATTAATAACGTCGATCTGAGTAGCCATGTAGCCAGGGAACATCTGCGCCGGCAGCATCTGCCCAGTGAGCGGGTCCTTGCTCTTGGAATCGACGATGAGTGTCGTTGTCGCCGTGTATTCCTTGGGCAGCCACAGGCTGACCCCCGCGGTCACAGCTATGGTCACCGCCAGCACGCCAAGAATGATCCATTTGCGCGCATTGAGGACCAGCAGGAATTGCGTGAAAGTCATTGCCCGACTCCTTTAAAACAGGCTTTCCTTGACGTAGATCACGTCGTCTTTCTTCACCGGGTCGTCGAGCCTGACCTCGATCTCCTTCATCGCGCCGCCGTCGTCGCGGCGCAGGATGCGGATGCCGCGCTGTGTGCCGCGCGCCGTGACGCCGCCGCCCATCGACAGTGCCTGCACCACGCTCATGCCCTGCTCCAGGCGGAAGGCGCCCGGGCGCTGCACTTCGCCGTAGATGTAGAACACCGGCTGACGCGCCACGTTGAGGATGTCGCCGTCCTGCACGCGTTCGTTGGTGGCTTCGCCGCCGGCCCGGAACAGCGCGACGAGATCGATCTCGCGGTACTCGGTCTTGCCGTCGCGCTCGCGAATTAGCGTGACGCTGTCGGCGCCGTCGACGATCACGCCGCCGGCAAGCGCCAGGGCATCGGTCACGCGGCTCGCGCGCTCCAGGTTGTACTTGCCCGGCCGGTTCACCCGGCCCAGCACCGAAATCTGCTGGCCGCGGTACTGCACCACGTTCACGGTGACGAAGGGGTCGAGGATGAAGCCGCCCTTGACCAGGCGCTGGGCAATGTCGGCCTGGCCCTGGGCCGGGGTCACGCCTGACATCTTCACTTCGCCAATGAGCGGGAAAGTGATGCTGCCCGCCTCGCTCACCCGCGCCTCGGTGGTGAGGTCGGGCTGGCCGTACACGGTGATGCGCAGCACGTCGCCCGTGCCCATACGGTAATCGCTGTCCGCGGCCCAGGCCGGTGCCGCCAGAAGGCACACGCACACCAGCCACACACTCCGCCAGAATTTTTTCATTGTGGGTTCTCCGTTTCCAATCCGCCGCAGCACCGCCGCAAGCGCGTTCTTCAATGCAATATCCATACCCGTTCCCTCAGAAATCCAGACGCATGCTCACGAACACCGCGCGAAAGCGGTAGGCGTTGGCGGCGTAGAACGGCACGTTCGATTGGCGCTCGCCCGCCTGCACGCCGACGTCGACGGTGGCCCAACGCTGCGGCGCATAGCTCAGCGACACGCTGCCGCTCACGGTGTCTTCATCGCGCTGCGGCAGACCGGGGAACAAGCCGGTGTCGCCTTCGAAGCGGCGGTTTTCTGCCTGCGCCGATGCCCGCAGGGTGAGCTTGGACGTGGCCTGCCAGGCCGCGCCCAGGCTCGCACCGGTGCTGAGCTGGTAGCTTGCGTTGGCGTCGTCGGAGTTGGCGATCTCGCGGAACACGGCGGCGTTCAGCAGCGTCTTGCCGGTTGGCAGGTAGTCCGCCGACAGCCGTCCGGTCACGCCGGCGAAATCGCGCTGCGACACGGTGTCATTCTGACGTTGCACATAGCCGACGCGGGCGCGTGTGACGAGCTTGCCGCTCACGCTCCAGTCGCCCAACAGGTTGATCTCGTCCTGGGTGTAGGCGCGGTCGAGGAAAAAGACCGTGCGCCGGGGATATTCGCCGTCCACGTGCCGTACCTGCAGGCGCAAGGCACTGCCCTTGGGCGTACGGTAACCCAGCGTGGCGGTGTAGCGGGTTTCCTCGTAGTCGAGCGGCGCCTGCTGCGGCGCGCTGTTGGTCGACGAGGCCGTCGCCGCCCCCACGCCGACCGACCAGCGCGGATGAAACTGCCAGTTGGCCTCGACAAAGCGGTCCTCGCGGGTGATCTCGTTGTTGACCAGCGAGTTCACCAGATCGCTGAAGCTGCTCTGCGTCACTTGTTCGGTCGCGCCGATGCGGCCAGACCAGTGGTTGCCCAGCCGCCAGTTCCACTTGAGCTGATAGTCCGAGCCGTCGTAGTCGAGCCGCGTGTTGCGGTCGAAGCGCACCTGGCTCTTGCTCACGCGTGCCTCCACCTGCTGGCGCGCGGGGCGCCAGTCGACGTCGAGCCCGGCAGAGAGCACACCGTAGCGGTCGGACTTGTCCGCCACCAGGCCGAACTCACTCTCAGCCAGCCGGTACAGGTTGTCGTCCCAGAACTGCGTGTAGGACACGAAGGGCCGGAAGGTGTCGCCCTCCTTGGCCTGCGCCGGCAGCGCGCACAAGGCGGCCGATGCGAGCACGGCGGCCCATCGGGCCTGGGCCCGACACTCACACAGGGCTGCCACGCGCCAGCTCACCAAAAGCTCCATTGCCCAGTCACCACCACGTACACACCCAGGCCGCCGTTGGTGACGGCGTGCGCGAGGATGGGCGCCCACAGGTTGCGCGTGCGGATGTAGAGCCAGCCGTAGGCGAGACCGGCGATGAGGCCGGCAAACCACTGCAGGTGCGCGGTGGCAAACAGCGCGCTGGCGATCAGCAGCGCCTTCAGGCCGATCTTCGCCGGGTCGAGCGCGAGGAAATCGCTCTGCTGCGCCCAGCGCTGGATGAAGGAACGCCAGAACAGCTCTTCCATCAGCGGCACCACCAGCGCGGCGCCGGCGATGCGAAAGGCCACCAGCATCCAGTCGATGCGGCCGGCCTCGTCGGTCGGGTTGAAGCCTTCGCCCACCTCGCCCATCAGCATCCAGCCGGCGTCGAGGGTTACCCACAGGCCGAGCACGACGAGGCCGACGACGACCGACAGCAGCACCTGCCCGGCCGACAGCCACCAGGTTTCGAGTTCGGTGTAGTAGCGCCACAGCACCGCGAGCGCCAACGCGACGAAGCCGACCTTCGCCGGGTACAGCCAGCGCACGTCGAAGCCCGGCGCCCAGTCAGGCAGCAGACCCTCGATCGCGAGGAAGACGATATACAGCCCGAACGGCAGGCTGCGGACGAAAATGGGGGAGGTCAGCATCGCAAACCAGATTCAAGACGCAAGGTTCAAGCTGTCGAAGCGGGCGTCACACGCCCGCCCGCGCTCAGCTTGGCTTGTCCCTTGCTTCCTGTATCTGCCCTTTACTTCAGGCCCGACACGCCCTTGCTTATCGCCTCGGCGTCCGCATCTGACGTGGTGGGCTCGGCGGCCTTCTCGGCCGGCGCAGCCGGCGCAGCCGGCGCCTCTGCAGCAGCAGCGGGCTCCTTGCCGGCGTCAGCGAACTCGCCCAGGTATTCGATCTGGGCGGCAGCCTTCAACGCATCGACCTGCGCCTGGATCGCCTTCTGCCGCGCCTCGCCCTGCAGGCGGGCGACGATTGCCGGCTTCGCCTGCTCCAGCGTTACCGGCTGGGTCTGGGTGTCGGCCACGATCACCACCAGCAAACCATCCGGGGTGTTCACCGCCGCAGCCTGGCCTTTCGGCATCTTGGAAAGCTGCGGCAGCATCGCCAGCGGCAGCTGCTCGGCCGGCTTCACGCCCTGCACGGCCTTCACTTCCAGGTTCTGCGCCTTCAGCCACTCGCCGAATTCGTTGAGCGACTTCGACGCCGCCAACTGCGCACGCACAGCCTCGCGCTGGTCTTCCGGCACCTTGATCGCCACTTCCTGCAGGCGATACAGCTTGCGCTCTGCGAACAGCTCGGGATGCGCATTGAAGTATTCCAGCACCTCGGCCTCGGTCGGCTCGACCGGCGCCCCGACCTTGCGCCCTATCCAGGCCTCGGCCAGGATCTGCCGGCGCGCCGCGTCGATTGCTTGCACCACGGTGGGGTCGCGGTCGAGCTTGTCGGCCATCGCCTGCTGCAGCGCCAATTCCTGGTCCACCAGATTGCGCACCACCTGCAGCGAGGCCGCCCTGGACTGCTCCGGGCTCAGATTGGGGATGCGCTGCAGCGCGAAATTGACCTGGTGCACCGTGAGCTCAGTGCCGTTGACCTTGGCGACCACCTGGCTCGCGGGCTTGTCGCCCGCCTCGGCCGCCTCGTCCTTCTTGTCGCCGCAGCCCGCCACGAGCGCTGCGATCAGCAGCGGCAATACCAGCTTGTTGTTAACCTGCATGTTGTCTACCTCTATCCTGTTATTGGAAATTTTGTGGTACGAATGTTACCCAACACCCATTACAAAATAACCAAGGCACGATGCGTGCCAGGCCAACTTTCGCCTGAAAACTTTTTGATAACGCATTCAATTGAATTTATGGGTCTGGCGCTTGGGCCACCCATTCATGAGAAGGCCGGGGAGAACTCCCCGGCCGCACCACTCATACCATCGATCAGAACTTCAGCTGCAGACCCGCCGTGACCAGGTCGATATCCATGTTGCTGCGGTCGAAGCGCTCCCACTCGGCACGCAGATTCATGTTGTCGAACACCTTGTAGCTCACGCCCACGCCGTAGTTCGGCTCGTAGCCGTCCTGGCTGGTGCGGACAGTCAACGCCGCGCCATTCTTCGTGCGAGTATCGCCCTGCATGTAGGCGTAGCCGAACTTGCCCATTACCGAAATCTTGTCGGTGACCGGGTAGCTCAATACCGCGCCCAGGGCCCAGGCTTCGGTGGCAACAGTTGTGACGACGGCCCCATTGATGGCGCGCATGTCGTTCAGGTTGACGTAGCCGCCTTCAAGACCAACGTACTTGTTGAACTGATAGCCGCCGTACACCTTCCAGCCTTCGCTACGGGGGTTCTCCGAAGCGGCGGGGAAATCGCGGTAGTTGGATTGCCCCACGCCCAGGCCAGCGTACCAGCCGTCGAAGTTGATGCCGTCCCAGTTGTCGGTGCCATACTCTTCAAGAGCGCCAACCCCCGGATCAATCACCCAGCCGAGGGTCAGGCCGAAGACGTTTTGGTGCATGTTGAAGGAAGCACAGTCCACAATATTTTGGCCGCAACGGGATTGACTGTTGGAGGCCGCATACATATAGGTACCCGTTACTTCGAGGTTTTCATTGGCCCGATAGGTGAAGCCCAAGGAATAATGCTTCTCCACAGTCGCAGGAGCTAACAAGTTGAATGTGACTTGACTGTCAGGAATCGGGCTCTTGCCATAGTTGTAACCCGCACGGACCAATAAACGGTTATTAACTCCATATTGGACGCCCAGCTTATAAACTGTCTGGTCTGTCCAACCGAAACCCATGCCATTATCGTTACCCAACTCTTTTGTGGGATCGGCGATCGACGGAATACCCCCAAAAGCCAGCGGGGAACCCATGCCCGGATTGCCCACCGAGGCAATTTTGCTGTAATTGATGCGCATCACATCAGCAGCAACAACCAAATTTTTGGCAGGCTTGATTGATATACCTACGCCGTAATTTTCCGGGATGTCAAAATCACCCTGCTCAGCAAACAGGCCTCGATATTTATCGAATTTCGTCATGTAGGTACGAGATGCATAGGTCACGCCAATCGTGAGCCTGTCATCCAGGAAATCACCTAGCCAACCAAGCCTGATGCCCGCGCCGTAGCTGTAATCGAAGCCGCGGTTAGTTAAGTTATTAGGATCAGCAGTAATGGCAACGTTCTGATCGAACAACTGGAATGCTTGCAACCCATAGGCTCTGAAGCGCGTTTCGGCCAAAACCAACGACGCACCGATAGCGTGATTCTCGTTAACCTTATAGGCGACAGTAATTGGAATGAGAACCTGCATCATGTCCACGCCCAGTTTCTCATCACGTGCTGGATACGGAGGGTTTGCGTCGAAGAGGTTATCAAACGAGAAGAAGTTTTCGGAATATGTCGTATTCATACCCCCATTACCGACAACCGCTAGTGCAACGTGCAACTTGTCGTCCAGCGGCATGCTGAACCCCATCTCAGGCATGATGAAGTATTTCGCATCACTCTCAGAGCCGCCCGAGAAGCCGAACGGCGACGGGCTACCATCTGCTTGCCCCACTCGCGCAGAACGCTCAGGATTGAAAACAGCAAAACCCAAATCACCCCGCATACCAGTCTTAACCGCATTTGCGGGGTTGGCCGCGGTTGACAATGAATCCCGTCCATACGCAATACCGACACCACCCATGCCTTGCGAGCGGATGCCAAAGCCCGGCAGGAAATAGCCATTGGTAGCGTGAACGGGAAACGCCGCCATACAAGCCGCAACCAAAGCCGCGTGCTTCAAAACAAAACGCATATTTCCTCCGCGCGTCGCAAGCCTACAAATTTTTCTCTTCACCGCAGCCCCCGTAATTTTTTGATCTAAATATTCACCAGCACCCGACCCAAATTGCACAGACTTCGCAAACATCTGCCACCATCCCAATACCTGTCCGACAAGCACAAAAATTACGGCGGGTGTTCCGCCGTAATTTTTTTACCCCCTAATAAAAAACACGGGCACAGTTTGTGTGCCCGTGAATTTGCTTAGGCCATCAGCTTGCGGCGACGCACCGCGAAGCCCACCAGACCCAGACCGGCCAGCATCATGCCGTAGGTCGAAGCCTCGGGCACGGCAGCAACACCGGTCATGGTCCAGGAGCCAGTTTGACCATTGAAGCTGCCACCGATGACCGTCGAAGACCAAGAGATCGAGTAGTTACCTGCTGCATCAACGGTACCGGTAGCGATACCGCCCTGACCAAAGTTGTTACCGTTCCAGTTAGCAGTCCAAGCCGACAGATCGACAGTGATGTTGCCGCCGAGGGTGCCACTGGCCGAGGGGGCAGTCGCACTACCACCTGCCGCAGCAGAGCCAAACGGCATGTAGCTTCCATCCGACAAGAAGGCGTTGACCGGGCCGAAGAACCCGAAGTTGAACAACGCGCCGCCGGTATTGATCTGTTGATTGTTGCCAGCCAGAAGATCCAGACCCGGGGTCAGATTGGCAACAATAAACGGGTTGGGGCCGACGCCAGCCATCGTGAAGGTACCACCCGTTACGGTCATGGAAGTAAAGTCAACAGCCTGAGCAGACATTGCTGCAGCAGACAGCGCTACAGCAGCGGCAATTTTCGTCATTTGAAGGTTCATTCGGTGTTTCTCCTCTCTGTTGGTAAGTGTCGATCGAACTACACCACACAGCTTCTCGGGGTTGAACTTCACGCCCCGTTTACATGCTTCGCGGCGACAGGTGCTTAGCAACCGGCATACCAACTTTGTTAACTTTTTATTTAGTTGTGCCCGATCAATCAGTTATGTTGATGATGAGCCTTATGTACTACCGCGACTGGTACTAGAAAACCATTGCTGTAAAAAAATCCGACACTTTTGACCCCCAAACCCGCCTGCCGACAGCCAAAATCAGCCTGAAAATCAGCTTCATTACCACCCCCATCAACAAATAGTTCTTTTATTTCAAAGCGATGGTTATTACGTACCAGTTATTTTAATGAGTGTAAATTTTATCGACAAGCGCCGCTTTAATATATTTTATTTATATTGTTATAAGTTACCGGTATTTAAGAACTATCTAATGCGATTTTTCTTATCGTGCCCTGCGAATGCGCCGCATGCTCGGTCACGGACCGCTCCCCCGCCATGAGGCCCGGCGGTCGGGTTCACGCGCTGCAGGATTCCCCGCTGCCCCCGATCGCTGCCGTGGCCCGAGCAGTTGCGCGAGCGGCTTCAGTAGGCGTTCTGGTCGCGCCAGACCACGGCCAGCGTCTTGCCGATGATCATGAGATCGAACACCAGCGACCAGTTGCGCATGTAGTCGATGTCGTACTGGATGCGCGCGCGCATCTTGTCGAGGGTTTCGGTCTCGCCGCGCAGACCGTTGACCTGGGCCCAGCCCGTGATACCAGGCTTGACCTTGTGGCGCAGCATGTAGCCCTTGATGAGCTTGCGGTACTGCTCGTTGTGGGCGACGGCGTGCGGCCGCGGGCCGACGACGCTCATGCGCCCCTGCAGGACGTTGATGAACTGCGGCAGCTCGTCCAGCGAGGTGCGGCGGATGAAGGCGCCGAACTTGGTAATGCGTGGGTCGCAGCGGCCGGCCTGCTTGATGACGGCGCCGTCGTCACACACGCGCATGGAGCGGAACTTGTAGACGAGGATTTCCTGGCCGTCGAGCCCGTAGCGGCGCTGTTTGAAGATGACCGGGCCGGGCGAGCTGAGCTTGACGCCGACCGCCAGCACGAGGAGCAGCGGCCAGATCAGCAGCAGGATGAGGCTGGCGATGACGAGGTCGCTGATGCGCTTGCCGATGCCGGACACGCCGAGCGTGGGGGTTTCGGTCAGCGCGACGACGGGCATGCCGTGGATGTGGTCGACGCGCGCCTGGATGAGGTCGGAAACGAAGATGTCCGGCACGAAGTAGACCGAGGCGGTGGTGTCGCGCAGGGCGTCGAGCAGGCTCAGGGTACGCGGCTGCGAGGCCATGGGCAGGGTGATGTAGACGAGGTCGATGCCGTGGCGGTTGACGTAGGCGGGAATGTCGTCGAGCTTGCCGAGCAGGCGTTTGGGGTCGACGAGCTCGGTGCGGTCGAGGCTGCGGTCGTCGAAGAAGCCGGCGACGTCGACCCCCAGGGCGCGGTCGCCGGTGAAACGGCCGCGCAGCTCAGTGCCCAGATGCCCGGCGCCGACGATGATGGCGCGGCGGCGCCCGCCTTCGAGCAGCAGCAGGCGCGGCAGCAGTTTCCTGACGATGCGGTGGGCGACGTACATGGCGACGGGGGTGACGAGCACCCAGGCGAGCACGAGGTCGGGGGGGAACCAGTCGAGGTAGCCGCTGGAGTAGCCGAACAGGAGGATGAGGCCGGCGAGGAAGAACCAGGGCATGACCTCCTCGTTCCAGAAGGCGCGCAGGGTGACTTCGGGCCATTTGCCGGGGAAGGTCAGCGTGAAGACGATCAGCGCGAGGATGGGGTACGGCCCGCGGAACGGTTCGCCGAACCAGACGGCGCAACCGACCAGCACCCCGACGGCGACGAAGGGGTCGAGCAGGATCTTGGTGAGCGATACGACGGAAAGCTGCTGCCGGAACAGCCACTGGTTGTGCTGAGTCATGTCTCCGTGCGCATCGGCGCGATGCGCTTGTTATTGTCCTGTGGGGCCGCCTGTACGCCCAGCCACGCAGCGGCCGGGGCGCCGAGGAATGGGTGCAATGTACTACTTATCCACACGTTTGTGCCATCTTTTCGTGCGGACACCCCGTTCCCCTCAATAAAACGGCCCCGAAGGGCCGCAAGCTGCCGGGGGACGCGAGGCATTCAAGCATTCGTTCGGCGCCGGCGCGTGGCCCAGCCGACGAGGCCGAGACCGGCGAGCATCATGGCGTAGGTCTGCGCCTCGGGAATGGGCGGAATGCCGCCGTCGAGGCCGACCCGGGTGTACAGGCTCAGATGCGACAGGTCGGGAGTCTGGCCGCCGCGGTTGGTGAAGGCGATGGTCCAGATGCCGTCGTTGACGGCGCCGACCTCGACGTCGTCGAAGAAATAGGCGGCGAAGCCGTTGCTGGCCTTGAGCACGGCGACGAAATCCATGAACGTCGGCAGGTTGGCGTAGGCCGGGCCGTTGCTGTCGAAGGCGCTCAGGGTCCAGGTGCCGGCCGTGTCGCCGCTGGCGCTGAGGGTGAAGTCGATGCCGGACAGGGTGTTGGCGCCAACGCCGGAATCAGGGTCGGTCTTGGCGAGCAGGGCCCAGTCGCCGATGGGATCTTGCCAGGCCGTCAGGCCGTTGATCGCTGCCGCGTTGTCATTGCCGGACGCCACGCCGTAGCAGTCGCTGGCATTGAGGCCGTTGAACTCCATGTCAGCCTTGGCGAGCGTGCCATTGCTGGGGTGGGCGCCGCAGTAGGTCGTGGCGAAGGCCGGCTGGGCGGCCAGGCTGGCCAGCATCACCGCCGCGGCGGACACCAGGGTCTTGCGATGTTTAAGCAATTCGGAACCTCCATTCCTATCGGGGTCACTGCCGCCAAGGGGTCAAACGGCCGTTGGTGGGGTCGTTCGCCGAGCCCTGGAACGCGGCGCCGCCTGGTTGCAGGGCCTCCAAGCCTGGAAAGCACAGTCCGTACCATGCCGAAAAACGCGCTCAAGCCTTTGTTCGGACGGGCATTTCACGGGAATGGTTGTTTCGGACCCTAGGCATGGTTCATTTGTGTAAAGAATGCCGACAGGCCCGCTGGAGCCGGCTTTCCCCACCACAAAGCCGACGGTCCGCCCATGCGGCACACACAAAAAAAAAAGCGGCCCCGAAGGGCCGCACCATGCTGCGGGGAAAAAACGTCAGTCGGCCAGGTGGGAGCGGCGGCTGGCCATGAGCCCGACCAGCCCCAGGCCGGCAAGCATCATGAGCACGGTGTCCGCCTCGGGAACCGGGGTGGCGACGGCTTCGACGGTGATGGCCTCTTTCCAGATCTGCCCGCCGCCCATGGCGAAGAGGTAATTGTTGATGGTGAGGCTGACGCTGGTGACCAGACCGTCTGCGCCGCCCCAACCGCTGGCCGGCAGCACGACGGCCGCGCCGCCCTGCCAGCTGCCCGACGTGCCGCCGACGAAGGTGGGGCCGACGATGTTGGAAGCGACGGACAGGCTGGTGTTGCCCTCGATGTCGAGCGCGGTCAGGTTGCCCTGCAGCCAGACCATGTCGGACAGGCTCGGCAGCCTGTATTCGCCCTCTTCGGCGAGGCTGAAGGCCGACAGGAAATAGCCGGGGTTGGCCGTGACGGTGATGTTGACCGTCTGGGTGGCGCTGGGCGCGGCGCCGGAGGCCAGGAAGTTTGCCGGCGAAAACACCAGGCTGTCGCCGTCCACCGAGGCGGTGCCGAACAGACCCAGCGCGTTCGCGTCGAAGCTGAAGCTGACGTTGTTGCCCGCAAGCGTGGCCGCCGACGCGGCGCCGGCCATGAGTGCGCCGGACAGGCCCAGTACCGCCAGTGCGGCTTTCGTGTTGATGCTCATTGTCTCCTGCTCCTCCTTATATATTGTGTGTCGGGTCCGATGCGCGGATCAGGCGCGCCGCCGGTTGCGCAGCGCGGCCAGCCCGAAAAGGGCGGCCGAGCCGGCCGCCAGCAAGGCCACGCTCGACGGCTCGGGCACCGCGGCCGGCTGGGTGATGACGCGGAAGCCGGTGTAGTTGGCCTGGATGAAGCCGATGCCGTTGACCGGGCTGCTGGTCAGCAGGCTGTCGAACGTCACCTGGAAGCTGTCGCCCGCGCCGGCGGCCGGCGCCAGCAGGCCCGACATCGACCAGTTGACGGTGCCGCCGGCCTGATTGAGCGGAACACCGGGCGCAAGGGCCAGGTTCGACGCGGCCAGCGTACCCAGGTTCACCAGCTGCGCGTTGGCCGACGCCGCGACCGAGCCGCCGCCGGACAGGAAATAGCCGCCCCACTCGCTCAGCCCCAGGCCGGCCAGGCTGTACCCGGCGTCGACGGTGATTGTGAACTGCAGCGAGGACGATGCCTGGGTCGTGCCGCCGGCGGAAAACGTGCTGAAGGCGGTAGGCTGGAAAAAGAAGGTGTCGAGCGAGCCCGACAGCGCGCCGGCGCCGAACAGCCCGGTCTGGGTGTCGTCGTAGGTCACGCTGAAGCGGTCGCCGTACAGGGTGATGGGCGCAGCCTGCGCCAGGCCGGCGGACGCCAGCAGGCCGAGGCCCAGCAGGATCGAGTTGAGTTGCATCATCTATTTGAACCGGTAAATTCTGGTAGAAACGACCTAGCAAGATGCGCGCCCGGGCGGGGAATAAAAACAACAAGTATCTGTTTTTACAAGGATTATCAAACACCCCCTCTCTGCCTCGGCCCCTGCGCGCAGGCCTTCCCGCCCGCCCCGTAAAGTTTGCCGACACGTGTCGCGCCAGCGCATCCGGACCCGCCGTCGCGCTGGGATGACGTGCTATGCTGGCGCTCCTTTCGGGAGAGCGTCGTGAAATATCTGTTGCTGATCGTGGTCGGGTTCGTGGTGTGGGCGGTGATCCGCGCCTACCAGCGCTCGCTCAACAAGCCCCAGGCGCCGGCACGCGGACAGACCGTGGAAGACATGGTGAAATGCGCGCACTGCGGGGTGAACCTGCCGCGCAGCGAGGCCATTTACTCCGGCGGCGACTTCTTCTGCACTCCGGAGCACCAGCAACTCGGCAAGAAATGAGCACCCCGGCGGCGCCCCTGCCCCGTCCCGACAGCCCCGGCTATTTCGCGTCGCACTGGCGCAGCCTCGACTATTTCAACCTCTATCGCCTGACGCTGGCGCTCGCGCTGGTGTTCACGGGCCTTCTGTTCTCCGCGTCCGACCTGTTCGCGCAGGGGGCGGGCGCCCGCTTCCAGAGCTACGCCTTCGTCTACCTGGTCGTCACGGCCCTGTTCGTGCTGGGCATCCGCGCGCGCTGGCCCGGCTTCCAGATCCAGCTCACGGCGCACATCCTCGCCGACATCGTGTTCGTCATCCTGCTGATGGGCACCAGCGAATCCCTGGCCGGCGGCCTCGGCCTGCTGCTGGTGATCTCGATCGCGTCCGGCGGACTGGTCGGCAGCGGGCGCCTGACGCTGCTGTATGCCGCGCTCGCCTCGATCGCCGTGCTGCTGCAGCACGGCTTCAGCGTGCTGACCGGACAGCGCGGGGTGGACAGCTTCTTCCTCGCCGGCCTCCTGTGCGCCGGCTACTTCACCATCGGCTGGCTGGCGCACGCGCTGACCCGGCGCGCGCTGCGGTCGGAACGGCTGGCCCGCCAGCAGGCCGAGGAGCTGGCGCTGCTCAACCGCATCAACGCGCTGGCGATCGAGAATTCCCCCGACGGCCTGCTGGCGGTGCGCGGCGACGGCGTGGTGCGCCACGCCAGCCCGCGCGCGCTGGCACTGCTCAACACCGGCGTGCTGGTGAAGCCCGGCTTCACCCGGCTGGAGGCGCTGGCCCCCGAGCTGGCACGCCTGGCACCCGAAGTGCGGCCCGGCAACGCCGCCACGCTCGAACTGCCGCACGCGCGCCTGCGGGTGCGCTGCATCCCGCTGGCGACGCCGGACGAAAGCCGGGTGCTGGTGCTGGAAGACCAGCGCCAGGCCGAGCAGGCGGCGCAGCGGCTCAAGCTCGCGGCCCTGGGCCGGCTCACCGCCAACATCGCGCACGAAATCCGCAACCCGCTCTCCGCGATCAGTCACGCCGCGCAATTGCTGGGCGAGGACGCGCACGACCCCGCGCAGAAGAAGCTGGCCGCGATCATCGACAGCAACGCGCAGCGCCTCGACCGGCTGGTGGAAGAGGTGCTCACGCTGAACCGCCGCGACCGGCTGAACCCGGTCGAATTCGACGCCGCACAGTTGGCGGCGCTGATCGACGAGGTCCGTCACACTGAAGAAATCCCGTCCGAGGCCGTCATAGTCAGCATGCCCGACGCCCTCCGCTTCCGCTTCGATCCCGACCATCTGCGCCAGATCCTGTGGAACCTGCTGCGCAACGCCTGGCGTTACAGCCGCAGGCAAGCGGGCAGCATCCGCTTCGAGGCGCGCGCCCTGCACGACGGCGTCCAGCTCGACCTCGCCGACGACGGCCCGGGCGTCTCGCCCAGCCAGCTCGGCAAGCTGTTCGAACCCTTTTCCACCACCGAGGCGCAGGGCACCGGGCTCGGCCTTTTTCTCGCGCGCGAACTCGCCGAATCCAACCGCGCCGCGCTGACCCACGTGCCGACGCCGACGGGCGCGTGCTTCCGCCTGAACATCCAGACCGGAGGGCTCGCATGACCGCCTCGCCGCGCGTGCTGCTGGTCGACGACGAACCCGACCTGCTCGACCTGATGGAACTCACCCTGGTGAAAATGGGCCTGGAGACCGACCGCGCCGCGAGCGTGGCCGAGGCGCGCTGCAAGCTCGCGCAGACCGCATACGACCTGTGCCTGACCGACATGCGGCTCGGCGACGGCGAAGGCCTGGACGTCATCGAAGCGGCCAGCACCCTGCCGACGCCGATCCCGGTCGCCGTCATCACCGCCTACGGCAACGCCGGCAACGCGGTGGCCGCGCTCAAGGCGGGCGCGTTCGACTATCTCGCCAAGCCGGTCGCGCTCGACCAGCTGCGCGCGCTGGTGAAATCCGCGTTGAAGATTCCGGAGCGCGCGCAGGGCGGCGGCCCCGCCCGCGAACTCATCGGCCAGTCGGCCGCCATGCAGGAGGTTCGCGAGCGCATCGCCAAGCTCGCGCGCACCCAGGCGCCGGTGCACATCTCGGGTGAATCCGGCAGCGGCAAGGAACTCGCCGCGCGCCTGATCCACCGCCTCGGCAACCGCGCCGACAAGCCCTTCGTCGCGGTCAACTGCGGCGCGATTCCCGAAACGCTGATGGAGAGCGAGTTCTTCGGCTACCGCAAGGGCGCCTTCACCGGGGCGGACGCCGACCGCGGCGGCTTCTTCCAGGCCGCCGACGGCGGCACGCTCTTCCTCGACGAGGTGGCCGACCTGCCGCTGTCGATGCAGGTGAAACTCTTGCGCGTGCTGCAGGAAAAGAAGGTGCGCAAGGTCGGCGCCACCGCCGAGGAACCGGTCGACGTGCGCATCATCAGCGCAACCCACCAGCACCTCGCCGAATGGGTGCAGGCCGGCCGCTTCCGCCAGGACCTCTACTACCGCCTCAACGTCATCGACCTCGCCATGCCCAGCCTGCGCGACCGCGTCGAGGACATTCCCGAACTCGCGCGCGCGCTGCTCGACAAGCTGGGCGGCGCCGAGGTCAAGCTCGACCGCGACGCCGAACAGGCGCTGAGCGCCTACGCCTTCCCCGGCAACGTGCGCGAACTCGAAAACACGCTCGAGCGCGCGCTGGCGTTATGCGAGGACGGCCGCATCACCGTAGCCGACCTCAACCTCGCCCCCGCCCTGCCCGGCGCCGAAGCCACCCCGGGCAGCAAGTATCCCCTGCAGGATTACCTCGACCAGGTCGAGCGCGCCGCCATCCTCGAAGCGCTGGAACAGACGCGCTACAACAAGACCGCCGCCGCGCGCCTGCTCGGCGTCACCTTCCGCAGCCTGCGCTACCGGCTGGAGCGCCTGGGCATCGAATAGCCTGGACTGATCGGAACGATCGCACCTAAAGAAAAGCCCGCCCCGAACTGACGTTCGGGACGGGCTTTCCACATTGGTGCCGCTTGTCGGATTCGAACTGACGACCTACCGCTTACAAGGCGGTTGCTCTACCAACTGAGCTAAAGCGGCGAAAACACGCGACGGATTATAGCGAGCCCGCGCGGCTTACTTGACGACCTTGAGCGACGGCCGGCCCTTGGGCGGGGTGGGCGGTTCGTCCGTGCCCGCCGCGGGCGCCGCTTCCGCTGAATCGGGCGCTTCGGCCGGTTCGAAGTGCAGACCCTGGCCGTTTTCGCGCGCGAAGATCGCGGCGACGCGGTCGACCGGAATCGCGATCTCGTGCGACACCCCGCCGAAGCGCGCGGAGAACTGGATCCAGTCGTTGTCGAGGGTGAGGTTGCGGGTGGCGCCGGCGCTGATGTTGAGCACGATCTGGCCGTCCTTGACGTAGCCGGGCGGCACCCGCGTGCGGCCGTCGACCGCCACCAGGAGCTGCGGCGTGTAGCCGGAATCCGCGCACCATTCGTAAAGCGCGCGGATGAGGTAGGGTTTGGTGGAACGCTCGGCCACGTGCGCCGTCCTTCGTCTCGCCGGCCTTACTTGCGCAACGCCTTTTCGGTGGGCGTCAGCGCGTTGATGAACGCCGGGCGGCTGAACAGGCGCTCGCGGTATTTGAGCACCGGCGCGGCGACCTTGGGCAGCTCGATGCCGTAGTGCTCGAGGCGCCACAGCAGCGGCGCGATCGCGACGTCGAGCATGGAGAACTCGTCGTTCATCAGGTATTTCTGTTTGGTGAGGATGGGCGTCAGCTGCGACAGGCTGTCGCGGATTTCCTGGCGCGCCTTGTCGGACGATTTGCCGAGGCTGTGCTCCAGCGTGTTCACGTGGGTGAACAGGTCGTGCTCGAAGTTGAACAGCACCAGGCGGGCGCGGGCGCGCATCACCGGGTCCGGCGGCATCAGCTGCGGGTGCGGGAAACGCTCGTCGATGTACTCGTTGATGATGTTGGACTCGGTGAGCACGAGATCGCGTTCGACCAGCACCGGCATCTTGCCGCTGGGGCTGATGCTGGCGATTTCCTCCGGCTTGTTGTGCATGTCGACGTCGATGATCTCGAAGTCCATGTCCTTCTCGAAGAGGACGATGCGGCAGCGATGGCTGTACGGATCGGTACTTCCGGAATACAGGGTCATCATGGCGGGGCTCCCTAGCGTGTTGCGTGCATTAAAGGCTTAAAACGCCAACAGCCGGACACTAGCCCGGCTGTTGGCGAGACGGTGTATTGCAGGGTTCAGTGAACGTCTTTCCAGTATTCTTTCTTCAGGTAGTAGGCCACCACAAAGAAGATCGACAGGAAGATCAGCACGATCACGCCGAGCTGCTTGCGCTGGACCTGCGCCGGCTCGCCCATCCACACCAGGTAGTTGACGAGATCGCCGACCATCGAATCGTACTCGGCGAGCGTCACGCTGCCGGGTTTCGCCAGCACCAGACGATCGACGACTTCATGCTCGCCGACCTTCTTCATGACCGGGACCATTTCACCCTGCAGGTTCCACATCACGTGCGGCATGCCGACCTTGTCGAACACCGTGTTGTTCCAGCCCGTGGCACGGGTGTCGTCACGGTAGAAGCCGCGCAGGTAGGTGTAGAGCCAGTCGGCACCGCGCGAGCGGGCGATCACCGAAAGATCCGGCGGGGTGGCGCCGAAGAAGGCCTTGCCGTCGGTCTTGGTCATGCCGACCTTCATGGTCTCGCCCGGCTTCTCGGCGGCGAACATGAGGTTTGCCTTGATCTGGTCCTCGGTGAGGCCCAGGTCCTCGAGACGGGTGTAGCGCATGGCGGTGGCGCTGTGGCAGTTCAGGCAGTAGTTCACGAACATGCGGGCGCCACGCTGCAACGACTCCTTGTCGGAGAGGTTGACCGGCGCCTTGTCCAGCGGGACGCTGGGACCGGCGGCCAGGGCCAGGGCGGGTGCTGCCGCCAGCAGGAAAAGAAGAGTCTTCAAGCGTTTCATTTAGCCAGTCACCCTTTCCGGTTCGGGTTTGGTTTTGTCAATCGAGGTGTACCAGGGCATCAACAGGAAGAACAGGAAGTAGATGACCGAGAACACCTGGGCGAAGATCGTCGCGATCGGGGTCGCCGGCAGCAGGCCGAGGTAGCCGAGACCGACGAAGGACACGATGAACAGCGCCAGCATGATCTTGTAGATCGGGCCGCGGTAGCGGATCGATTTCACCTTGCTGCGGTCGAGCCACGGCAGGAAGAACAGCAGCACGATCGACAGACCCATGGCGACGACGCCGGGGAACTGCGAGCCGAACATCGGCGGCACCGCGCGCAGGATCGCGTAGAACGGGGTGAAGTACCACAGCGGCGCGATGTGCTCGGGCGTCTTCAGCGGGTCGGCCGGGACGAAGTTGGCCGCTTCGAGGAAGTAGCCGCCCATCGCCGGCGCGAAAAACACGATCGCCGAGAACACCATGAGGAAGACGATGACGCCGACGATGTCCTTCACCGTGTAGTACGGGTGGAAAGGAATGCCGTCGAGCGGCTTGCCGTTGGCGTCCTTGTGCTTCTTGATCTCGACGCCGTCGGGGTTGTTCGAACCGACTTCGTGCAGCGCGACCAGGTGCACGGCGACCAGCGCGATCAGCACCAGCGGCAGCGCGATGACGTGGAAGGCGAAGAAGCGGTTCAGCGTGGCGTCGGAGATCACGTAATCGCCGCGGATCCAGATCGACAGGTCTTCACCGATGAAGGGCACGGCGGCGAAGAGGTTGACGATCACCTGGGCGCCCCAGTAGGACATCTGACCCCAGGGCAGCAGGTAGCCGAGGAAGGCTTCGGCCATCAGCATGAGGTAGATGAGCACGCCGAAGATCCAGATCAGCTCGCGCGGCTTGCGGTAGGAGCCGTACATCAGGCCGCGGAACATGTGCAGATAAACGACGACGAAGAACATCGACGCGCCGGTGGAGTGCATGTAGCGGATCAGCCAGCCCCATTCGACGTCGCGCATGATGTACTCGACGGACAGGAAGGCGAGTTCCGAGTCCGGCTTGTAGTTCATGGTGAGGAAGATGCCGGTGACGATCTGGATCACCAGCACCAGCAGCGCCAGCGAGCCGAAGAAGTACCAGAAGTTGAAGTTCTTGGGCGCGTAGTACTCGGAGAGGTGCGCCTTGTAGGTCGCGGTGAGCGGGAAGCGATCGTCGATCCAGCCCATCAGTTTTTGCATAGCTGACATGGTGATTAGCTTCCTTGCAGGCGATGGTCTTTTTGTTGCGTGTCCACACCGACGAGCAGCTTGGCGTCGTCGACGAACTGGTGCGGCGGAATCACCAGGTTGGTGGGCGCCGGAACGCCCTTGTAGACGCGGCCCGCGAGGTCGAAGCGCGAACCGTGGCAGGGACAGAAGAAGCCGCCCGGCCAGTCCGCGCCCAGGTCCGCCGCACCGATGTCCTTGCGGTAGGTCGGCGAGCAGCCCAGGTGGGTGCAGATGCCGACGGCCACCAGGTATTCAGGCTTGAGCGAGCGGTTGGGATTCTTGCAGTAATCGGGCTGCTGCGGCATGTCGCTCTTGGGATCGGCGAGCTGGTCGTCGTGCTTGCCCAGCAGGCCCAGCATTTCCGGCGTGCGGTTGACGATCCACACCGGCTTGCCGCGCCATTCGACGGTGAGCAGCATGCCCGGCTCGATCTTGCTGATGTCGACTTCGACCGGCGCGCCGGCCGCGCGTGCCCGCGCGCTCGGCTGCATGCTGACCACCAGCGGAATCGCGACGCCGGCCACGGCAACGCCGCCGACGGCGCTGGTCGCCGCAATCAGGAATTTTCGTTTACGTACATCCACTTGAGGCCCTTCGACTTCCTGGCTCATGATTCCCTACCCTGAAGGTGTTTCGAATAAAGGGTACATTCTAACCAATTTGCCCGGCGCTCCGGAAGCCCGACGCGCGGCCGACGCAAACGCCGCGCGCGCCTCGGCTATAATCGCCGCGTGGCGAAACACGCCAAGTCCATGAATTTAATCGACATGCGCAAAATCTGGCTGCTCTTCGCCCAATCCACGACGATCGCGCTCGCGGTGCTGCTGGTGATCACGCTGTTCAAACCCGATCTGCTGAAGTGGCCGTCGCAACCCGCCAGCCTGACGATCCAGCAGGCGGCGCCCGCCGCCGCGCCGGCCAAGTCAGCCGACTCCTTCGCGCCGGCGGCGCAGAAGGTCATCCCCTCGGTGGTCAACGTCTTCACCCAGCAGAAGGTGCGGCGCGCGCCCCACCCCGCGCTCGACGACCCGATCTTCCGCTATTTCTTCGGCGACCGTCTCGACGCCCCGCCGCGCGAGGTGTCCAACCTCGGCTCGGGGGTGATCGTCACCGCCAACGGCTACATCCTCACCAACCACCACGTGATCGAGGCGGCCGACGAGATCCAGATCGCGCTGGCCGACGGCCAGACCGTTCCGGCGCGCGTGGTCGGCGCCGACCCCGAGACCGACCTCGCCGTGCTGAAGATCGATAACGGCAACCTGCCGGCGATCACCTTCGCCCAGCCCGACAGCCTCAAGGTCGGCGACTGGGTGCTCGCGGTGGGCAACCCCTTCGGCGTCGGCCAGACCGTGACCGCCGGCATCGTCAGCGCGCTCGGCCGCACGCATCTGGGCATCAACACCTTCGAGAACTTCATCCAGACCGACGCCGCGATCAACCCGGGCAACTCGGGTGGCGCGCTGGTCGATGCGGCCGGCAACCTGGTCGGGATCAACAGCGCGATCTACTCGCGCACCGGCGGCTCGCAGGGCATCGGTTTCGCGATCCCGGTCAGCATCGCGCGCCAAGTGATGGAACAGATCATCCAGACCGGCAGCGTGACGCGCGGCTGGGTCGGCGTCGAGGTGCAGGACCTGACGCCCGAGCTCGCCGAATCGTTCAGCCTCAAGCAGATCGAAGGCGCCCTCATCGCGGGCGTATTGAAGGGCGGCCCGGCCGACGCCGGCGGCGTGCGCCCGGGCGACATCCTGCTCGCGGTGAACGGCCAGAAGGTGTCCAACTCGGCCACGCTACTGAACCTGATCGCCGACCTCAAGCCCGGCGCCGACGCCCGCCTGACGGTGGCGCGCAAGCAGCAGTCGCTCGACCTGACGGTGCGCGTCGGGCGGCGGCCGATGCAGCGCGCGCAGGCGCCGGAACAGCAGCCCTAGGAAGCCTCGCCCGCCACCTGCTGCAGCACCCGCACCCGCGTCGGGTAGAGATACGCGTCCCGCTCCATCGCCGGCACGCGCCAGCCAGCCGCGTCGCGCGCCAGGCGCTGCAGCGACGCATCCCGGATGCGCAGCGTGGCGTGGATCAGCACGTCGGACGGCGAATACAGCGCGCCGTCGGCGAGCGCCGGCTCGGGCTGCAGCGTCGCCAGCAGCGGCGACGCCTCGTGTTTCCAGCCTTTTTCACTCCAGAAGGTTTTCCACGCATGCTGCGCCAGCTGGCGCGCACGCGCACGCGATTGCGCGTTGCCGGTGGCGTCGGCATGGTCGAGCAGGCCCTGCACCACGTAGGCGTAGTCCTCGAGCTCGGCGTGCGGCAGCACCTGGCCGCGCGCACGCGCCTTCACAAGCCTGCCGTCGCGCGCCAGCTGAGCGAGTAGGAAAGCCTGCAGGCGGTCGGCTTGCCGACGGTAGGCCGGATCGATCGCCGCAGCCTGGCTGAAGGCCGACAGCGCGAGGCCGTTAAGCCCCGCGTTGAGCTTGTCGTCCTTGGGCAGGCTGCGCGCCCGCCGCAGCGGCCGCAGCACTTTCAGCGCCTCGGCCAGCAGGCGCCGCTCGTCGGCGGTCGGCGTGCGGTATTCGGCCGGCAGATAGCCGTCCTCGAGCTCGCGCGGCTGATCGAGGCGCCAGACGCGCCGCGCCGCCGCGTAGGCCGCCGGCGACAGGCGCCGTTTCAGTTCGTCCGGCTCCCACAGATAGGTCGCGCCCTCTCGTCCCTTGTCATCGACCGCCGAGGTGCTCGTGTAGAAGCCGCCGCTCGCGTCGAGCAGCTCGGCGCGCATGAAGTCGAGCGTGGAGCGCGCGATCTCGCGGTAGCGCGGCTGCCGCAGCACGGTCGCCGCGCGCAGGTAGAGGGCCGCGAGATGCGCGTTGTCGTAGAGCATCTTCTCGAAATGCGGCGTGTCCCATTCGGGGTCGACGGTGTAGCGGAAGAATCCGCCGCCGACATGGTCGCGCAGGCCGCGGCTGGCCATCTGGTCGAAGGTCTGGCGCAGGAATTCGGCCAGCTTGGGATCGGGCTGCCGCGCCTGGCGCTCGAGCAGCGCGTGCAGTTGCGGCGCCATGGGGAATTTGCTGATCTGGCCGAAGCCGCCATGCAGGGGATCGGCTTCCTTCCAGACACCGGCGATGAACTGCTGCCAGGCGTGCGCCGCGCGTTCGGCGGTGAGCGGCGCGGCGACCGGCGCCTGCGCAGGCGGCGGCGCCGCGCGGCGTGCCAGGGCGCGTAGCCCTGCGCGGTCAGCGGCCCAGCGCTGGCTGAGCAGTTCGAGCTGCTTGCGAAAATCATCCGGCGGCGCATACAGCACGACGAACAGGGGATAGCCTTCCGGGGTGACGAAAGCGTTCAGCGGCCAGCCCGCCGTACCGTTCACCTGCGCCGAAAACGTCTGCAGGGCTTCGTCGAGACCGCTGTTGATTTCGCGGTCGACCTTGACCGGAATGTAGTCGCGGTTGAGGTGCGCGGCGATTTGCGCGTGCTTGAAGCTCTCGCGCTGCATGACGTGACACCAGTGGCAGGCGAAGTAACCGACCGAGACGAAGAGCAGCTTGTTTTCCCGCTTGGCGCGGGCGACGGTGTCGGCGTTCCACGCCTGCCAGGCGACCGGGTCGCTGCCGTGCAGGGCGAGATAGGGCGAAGGATGGTGGGCAAGTGTGTTGGTCAGCGCAGCGGCGGCGACGCTGAGCGGCAGGGTCAGGCCCAGCAGCAGGGCGGCCAAAGCCGCCCTGCGCCTAGACCCGGACATAGGTCCAGCCTTGCTGCAGACGGGTGACGATTTCGCCGATCGCGGTCGGCGCCGAACGCGCGACCGGCAGCAATTCGACTTTATGCCCCTGGCCGGTGTAGCGGGCGATGGTCTGGCTGCACGCCACCAGATGCAGGTTGGCATGGCGCCGCGCCATGCGCTCGATGCGCGCGGCATGCGGGCTGACGCCCGCGCGGATCAGGTTGATGCCGTGGCTGTTGGTGACGATTTCCAACTCGATCACGCGCCCCTGCCGATCCGCTTCGTCGAGCAGCGCCTCGGCGCGGTCGAGTGCGGTTTCCATGCGGGCCGGGTCGTCGCTGTCGAGGTGCAGCATGACGCGGTCGGGGTCGGGCGTCTGCGCCAGGCTCACCGCCTGGAAGCCATTCAGCAGCTTCGGTTGCGGTTCCGCGGTCTGGGCGTCGAGGCCACGCAGCACCCAGCCGCCGGTCAGGCCGACCAGCAGCACCAGGCAGGCGACGGCGCAGCGCTGCATGACCGGCCGGCCCGCCGACGACCGCGCCGGGCTCGCCGCCGCCCGGGGCGGTTCGGCGTAGGCCAGCCGCACCATGCTTTGCAGACTGCGCAGGCCGCATACGCGCTGCGCCAGAGCCGAGTCGCCGCGCAAGCGCGCGATCAGGGCCTCGCTATCGGCGACGTCCAGTTGCCCGTCGATAAAGGCGTGCAAGGTTTCATCAGAAATTGCGGCATGGTTCATCACTTTACCCTCCTCAACGCGGGCTGCGCGCCATGCTGCCTGGCCGCCTGGTCCAGCATGCGCTTCAGGCTCGCCCGCGCCCGCGACAGCCGGCTCATCACCGTGCCGACCGGAATGCCCAGAATGTCCGCCACCTCGGCGTAGCCGAATTCCTCCAGATCGACCAGGGTCAACACTTGGCGCTGCCCCATCGGCAGGCGCGCCACCGCCGCCCGCACGCAGGCGATGACCTGTTCGCGGCTGCAGCAGACTTCGGGCGATTCGGCATTCGACTCGAGCTCGTCCTGCAGCGCCTCGACATCGTCGAACTCGCGGCGGCTGCGCAGATGATCGAGCCAGCAATGGTTCATGATCGAGACCGTCCAGGCCTTCAGCGCGCCTTCATCGCGCAGCTGCGCGCGCCGGGCCAGCGCCTTGGACAGGGTCTCCTGCACCAGGTCGTCGGCCAGGGCCGGGTCGTGGCACCAGGCGTAGGCAATGCGATAGAGCACGGGGCGCAGGGCCTCGATGCCGGTGCGGGCAGACCCAAACAGGAAATGGCTGATCAGGCTCATGTTTTCTAGGACGGAATGGCTGGTAGCTTTATTCCAGAATTTTTTATGGAAAGAAATGGAATAAGCATGCCAGCTCGTCCGTCTTATACTCAAGTCGGCTTGATCGAGCCCGCTTAACCCTAATCATCCAAGAGGAGACCCACCATGAAGCGCTTCTTCACCCCCATGATCGCCGCCGCGATGCTGGCCACCGCCCCGATGGCCGCCCAGGCCGCCGAGGAGAAGGTCGTCTACCACGTCAACGACGCCGCCGTCGCCCGCGCCGCCATGAACAACGTGAACAACCACCTGAACGCCTCTCCGGATGCCAAGATCGTCATCGTGACCCACGGCAAGGGCATCGACTTCCTGCTCAACGACGCCAAGGACGACAAGGGCGACTACATGGCGCAGATCGCCGGCCTGTCGGCCAAGGGCGTCAAGTTCAACGTCTGCGCCAATACCCTGAAGGCCCGCAAGCTCGATAACAGCGCCGTGGTCCAGGAAGCGACCGTGGTGCCCTCCGGCGTCGCCGAAGTCGCCAAACTGCAGGCCCAGGAAGGCTACGTCTACCTGAAGCCCTGACGCCCGCTCCGCGGCGTGCCGGACACGCCGCGAACGCACCAACCGTTGCGTTGTCTCCGCCGGCCCTGCGAGGGGCCGGTTTTTTTGCGCCCGCGCGCCGGTTCAGGCGTCGCGGATGAAGCGCTCGCGATAAAAGCGCAGCTCGTCGATCGACTCGTAGATGTCGGCCAGGGCTTCGTGCTTGTTGGATTTCTTGAATTCTTCGGCCAGCCCCGGACGCCAGCGCTTGGCCAGTTCCTTGAGCGTGCTGACGTCGAGGTTGCGGTAATGGAAGAAGGCTTCCAGTTTCGGCATGTAGCGCGCGAGGAAGCGGCGATCCTGGCAGATCGAGTTGCCGCACATCGGCGAGGTGCGCTCGGGCACGTGCTGCTTCACGAATTCGAGCATCTGCGCCTCGGCCTCGGCCTCGTCGAGCTGCGAGGCCTTGACGCGGTCGATCAGCCCCGACTTGCCGTGGGTGCCCTTGTTCCAGCTGTCCATCGCGTTCATCACCGCGTCCGGCTGGTGCACGACCAGCACCGGCCCCTCGGCGACGGTGTTGAGGTCGGCGTCGGTGACGACGATGGCGAGTTCGATGATACGGTCGGTGTCGGGCGACAGGCCGGTCATTTCCATGTCCAGCCAGAGCAGGTGCGTGGGATTGAGCGCCATGGGGGATGTCCTGGATTGAAGAGCCCGCATTCTCGCATAGACCCAGACCCTGCACGCCGGAGGGTGGAAGAAGGTGTGACTTGCGCCATAATTCAAGGCCCTGTTCCAGGAGACCCGCCATGCGATTCCTGACGCTCTTTCTCGCCGCGCTTGCATTCGCCACGGCCGCCCAGGCGGCCCCGTTCGCCCAGGGCGACCCGAAGGCTGGCAAGGCGCTGCACGACAAGACCTGCATCAGTTGCCACGCCAGTCAGTTTGGCGGCGACGGCAGCGGAATCTATACGCGCGCCGACCGCAAGACCCGGACGGCGCAGCAGCTGGCCGCCCGGATCTCGGGGTGCAACGCCAACACGGGCGCCGGCTGGTTCCCGGAGGACGAGGCGCACGTCGGCGCCTACCTCAACCGTCAGTACTACAAGTTCAAGTAAGGAGCCATCATGACCACTGTCGTCGAAGAACTCGTCCGCAAGAAGTGCGCCCCCTGCGAAGGCGGCGTGGCGCCGCTGACCGACGCGCAGATCGCGCCGCTGCTGAAAGGCCTCGCCGGCTGGCAGCGCGACGGCGTGAAGATCGTCAAGGAATACAAGTTCAAGGACCACTACCAGGCGCAGGCCTTCACCAACGCGGTGATGTGGGTGTCGCACCGCGAGGACCATCACCCCTACCTGATCGTCGGCTACAACACGGTGAAGGTGGAATTCTGGACCCACGCCATCGGCGGCCTGTCGGAGAACGATTTCATCTGCGCCGCCAAGGTGGACATGCTGTTCGAGATTTGAAGCCGGCCCAATCCGGCGCCGCCGCCGTGCTTACCGGCCAGGTCGTCGCCGCCTTCAGCCGCCGCTTCCTGGTCGAGACCGCCGCCGGTGTCCTGCCCTGTCAGGTGCGCGGCCGCCATCTGCAGGCGGTGTGCGGCGACCGCGTCGAGGTGCGGAGCGACGGCGACGCCGGCGTGATCGAGGCGGTGCTGCCGCGCAGCAGCCTGCTGTATCGCTCCGACGCCTTCAAGACCAAGGCGATCGCCGCCAACGTCACCCAATTGGCGGTGGTGGTCGCGGCGCGACCGAGCTTCTCGCCGGAACTGGTGCAGCGCTGCCTGCTCGCCGCCGAGGACCAGGGCATCGCCGGCCTACTCGTGCTCAACAAGGCCGACCTGCCGGAAACCGCGGCGGCGCGCGAACGGCTGGCTCCGCTGGTGCGCATCGGCTACCCGCTGGTCGAACTCTCGGCGCTGACCGACGTCGCACCGCTGCGCCCCGCCCTGCACGGCCACACGACGCTGCTGATCGGGCAGTCCGGCATGGGCAAGTCGACCCTCGTCAACGCCCTGTTCCCGGGGGCCGAAGCGGAAACCGCCGAGTATTCGGAAGCGCTCGACAGCGGCCGCCACACCACCACGCACACCCGCCTGCACCGGCTCGACGCCGACTCGGCGGTGATCGATTCGCCCGGCCTGCAGGAATTCGCGCTGCAGCATCTCGACGCCGCGGCGCTGGCACGCGCCTTCGTCGAGTTCCGCCCCTATCTCGGCCAGTGCCGCTTCCGCGACTGCGCCCACGAGCACGAACCCGGCTGCCGGGTGCGCGAGGCAGTCGAGGCCGGTGCCATCGATCCGGCCCGGCTGAAGCTGTTCCAGACCTTGCGCCGGCTGCAGCAGAACGCCGCCCAGCGCCTATAAAAAGACAAACGCTTCACCGGAGAGAGACCATGAAAACCCTGATGGCAGTGATGCTGTGCCTGGGGCTGTCCGCGCCGGTCCTCGGCGCCGGCAAGCCCGTGGCCACGCCCTACGCGCCTGCGCGGGTATTGTTCGACTTCTATTTCGACGACCCGCAGAAGATCGGCAGCGCCCTGTTCTGGGTGCGCTCGCTGGTGAATACGCTGCAGTCGCCGCCCTACGATCACCCCCCGGAAGACAACCGGGTCGTGGTGGTGATCCACGGCACCGAAATCGTCACCGTGGCGAAGCACAACGCGGCGAAGTACCAGGAAGCCGTCGACCGCATGCGTTATTACGCGGGCCTGGGCGTGTCGTTCAAGGTCTGCGGCCAGGCGATGGCCGACTTCGGCTACCGGATCGAGGACTTTCAGGATTTCATCGAGGTCGTCCCCAACGCCATCACCGAACTCGCGCACTGGCAGCAGCAGGGCTATGCGCTGATCGTCCCGCAGATCCAGGACAAGCGTTTCGACATCGAGTCGATCCGTTGAGGTTTCGCGCGAGAAAGCGGTTTGAACAGGGAGGACGCAGAGGACGCAAAGGAAAGCCTCCGTGTCCTCAGCGTCCTCCTTGTGAAGTACACCCAGCGTTCGCCGGGCTTACTCGGGCCAGTGCTTGATGTAGCGCTTCAGGAGGCTGTTCTCGAAGTTGGCTTCCTTGAGACAGGCGCGCGCCACGTCGTGGAAGGAAATGATGCCGAGCAGCGTGTTGCCGTCGAGGATGGGCAGGTGGCCGATGTGCGACTTGGTCATGACGTCGCGCGCGTAGTCGACCGAGTCGTCGGCGCTGGCCACCACCGGTTCGGTCACCATGACCTGGCTGACCGGCGTGTCCTTGAGGTCGCAGCCGTGCTTGACCATGCCTTTCACGATGTCGCGCTCGGTCAGCAGCCCCATCATTTCGCCGCCCTGCATCACCACCAGCGAGCCCACGCCCAGGCCGACCAGCTTGCCCACCGCGGCTTCGACCGTGTCGGTGGGGGCGATGCTGTGGATGTCGTCGCTCTTCAGGGTGAGGATCTCGCGAATCTGCATGGAAGTCTCCGGGGTCAGCGTATGGAATGGCGCAATGATAAACGACGTCGGCCGGTGGGCTAAGGCCTGACCAGCCCGGCTTCGACCTCGTCGCGTTTGGCGCGGCCGGCCAGCGCCTCGATCAGCGCCAGGGCGAAGTCCATCGCGGTGCCGGGGCCGCGCGAGGTCAGCACCGTGCCGTCCTGCACCACCGCCTCGGCGCTCACCTTCACGCCGGGCAGGCCGTCGAGAAAGCCGGGGTAGCTCGTCGCGTGCTTGCCGGCAAGCACGCCGGCCTCCGCCAGCACCATCGGCGCGGCGCAGATCGCGGCGGTGTAGCGGCCGTCCGCCGCCATCTGCCTCACCAGGCCGAGGATGCGCGGATCGTCCTTGAGGTGGGTCGCCCCGGGCATGCCGCCCGGCAGCACGACCATGTCGTAGCGGTCCTGCAACGCGACGTCGAGGGTGACGTCGGGCACCAGCTGCACGCCGCGGCTCGCCTTGACGATGCCGGGCTTGAGCCCCGCCGTCGTCACCGCAATGCCGGCGCGGCGCAGCAGATCGATGATCGTGACGGCTTCGAGCTCCTCGCAGCCGTCCGCCAGGGGAATCAGAACCTTGGCCATGGTCGGATATTCCTTTCCAGAATCAGGCCGGACGCGCAGTCGCGCCGCGGACAGTACAAATAGTACGGCAAGGCGAAGACGACAAAGTCATGGCGGATTCCGGAAAGGGATCAGTCGCGGAAATTCTGGAATTGCAGCGGAAAGTCGGTGATGGACTTCTTCACCAGCGCGATGGCTTCCTGCAGGGTGTCGCGCTTGGCGCCCGACACCCGCACGCTGTCGCCCTGGATGCTCGCCTGCACCTTGAGCTTGCTGTCCTTGACGAGCTTGACGATCTTCTTCGCCAGCTCGGTCTCGACGCCGGTCTTCACCGTCACGCTGCGCTTGACCTTGTTGCCCGACACTTTCTCGACGTTGCCGATGTCCAGGCACTTCACGTCGACGCCGCGCTTGGCGAGCTTCTGCGCCAGGATCTCCTGCACCTGGTCGAGCTGGAATTCGGTGTCGGCGTAGACCGTGAGCACGTATTCGGCCTGCTCGACGCGCGCGTCGGAGCCCTTGAAATCGAAGCGCGTCGAGACTTCCTTGTTGACCTGGTCGACCGCGTTGCGCACTTCCTGCTTGTCGACCTCGGAGACGATGTCAAAACTCGGCATGGTTCATTCCTCAAGTTCGATGACAAACGACTGCACCGGCAGGCCCGACTCGTCGTGGAACTCGGCCGCCGCCGCGACCCCCAGGCGGGCGACCGCCTCGGCGTCGAGCGAGGGCGCGCGGTAGGCGGCGTACATGGCCCCCAGCGCGTAGGGGCTGCCGCTGCCGTAGGCGTAGAACTTCGAGAACTCCTGCACAGTGCGGTGCGCCGCGACGCCGAAGATGCCGTGCGGGTTCGCAATCAGCACGTCCATGCGCGAAGACTCGAGGTCTTCCTCCTTGTCTTCGCCGGTCTGCAGGTAATACTGCTCCTTCAGCACGCCATGCAGGGCGTTCCACACGCTGAAGATGCTCGCCACCGAGTCGAGCGGCGGCACTTCCTCCAGCGAGTCGAAATAGTCGGCGAGAATCAGCTTGAAGGTCGCCGAACCGGTGATCGCAACGTAGCTGTCGCCGACGCGGATGATCTTCTCGTGGTTGGCGACATACTCGGACGATTCCTTGCCGCTGCCCCACTTCGTCAGCGTGTCGGACGCGATCGCGATGCGGCTGTCCTTCCTGACGACGGTGATGGTAGTCATGGCCTGTTACGCGTGAAGCCGGCGCTGCGCACTCAACCGAAGTGGCAGACGTAGTGGTAGGGGTCGCCCATCACCTCGATGTCGAAGCTCGAATTGGCGGGGACATCGAAGGATTCGCCTGCGTGGTAGGTCTTCCACTCGGTTTCGCCGGCGAGCCGCACGCGGCAGGAGCCGGCGACGCCTTCCATGACCTCGGGCGCGCCGGTGTTGAAGGTGAGCGTCGACGGCAGGATCACGCCGACCGACTTCTTGCTGCCGTCGGGGAACTGCACGGTGTGCGAGACGCACTTGCCGTCGAAGTAGACGTTGGCCTTCTTAATGACACTGATATTGTCGAACATGGACATGCTTATTTTCTCCGTGCGTCGAGTTTGGCGGCGATGCGCATGCGCAGCGCGTTGAGCTTGATGAAGCCGCCCGCGTCCTTCTGGTCGTAGGCGCCAGCGTCGTCCTCGAAGGTGGCGATGGTCGAGTCGAACAGCGAATCGGTCTTGGAATCGCGGCCGACGACGATGACGTTGCCCTTGTAGAGCTTCAAGCGCACCGTGCCGTTGACGTGCTGCTGGGTGTGGTCGATCAGCACCTGCAGGGCTTTCCGTTCCGGCGACCACCAGTAGCCGTTGTAGATCAGGCTGGCGTAGCGCGGCATCAGGTCGTCTTTCAGGTGCGCGACTTCGCGGTCGAGCGTGATCGACTCGATCGCACGGTGGGCTTTCAGCAGGATGGTGCCGCCGGGAGTTTCGTAGCAGCCGCGCGACTTCATGCCGACGTAGCGGTTTTCCACCAGGTCGAGGCGGCCGATGCCGTGCTTGCCGCCAAGTGCGTTGAGCTTCGCGAGCACTTCGTGGGCGCGCATCGCCTGGCCGTCGATCGCGACGACGTCACCGCGGGCGTAGGTCAGTTCGATGTACTCGGCCGCGTCGGGCGCCTTTTCCGGCGACACCGTCCAGCGCCACATGTCCTCTTCGGCTTCGGCATTCGGGTCTTCGAGGTGGCGGCCTTCGTAGGAGATGTGCAGCAGGTTGGCGTCCATCGAATACGGCGAGCCGCCCTGGCGGTGCTTCATGTCGATGGGGATGCCGTGCGACTCGGCGTAGGCGAGCAGCTTCTCGCGGCTCAAAAGATCCCACTCGCGCCAGGGGGCGATCACCTTGACGTCGGGCTTCAGCGCGTAGGCGCCGAGCTCGAAGCGCACCTGGTCGTTGCCCTTGCCGGTGGCGCCGTGGCAGATCGCGTCGGCGCCGGTGGCGTTGACGATCTCGATCAGGCGCTTGGCGATCAGCGGCCGGGCGATCGAGGTGCCGAGCAGGTATTCGCCCTCGTACACGGTGTTGGCGCGGAACATCGGGAAGACGAAGTCGCGCACGAATTCCTCGCGCAGGTCGTCGATGTAGATCGACTCGGGCTTGATGCCGAACTTCAGCGCCTTCTGGCGCGCCGGTTCGAGCTCCTCGCCCTGGCCGAGGTCGGCGGTGAAGGTGATGACTTCACATTGATAGGTGTCCTGCAGCCATTTCAGGATGACCGAGGTGTCGAGGCCGCCGGAATACGCCAGCACTACTTTCTTGATGTCGCTCATGATGCTCGATGAATTTAATGGGTGGAGCCGGATTGGTTCGGGTCGATGACTTCGACCTGGCCGGGGAAGCCGCCGATCTTCAGGATGTCGAGATTGGTCGTCTGGCTCGCCTTCTCGATCTCGATGCCGACGACGCGGCCGTCCTCAGACAGATTGAGCACGATGCCTTCGTGCGCTTCCCAGGCCTGGGCGGGGTTCTCGGGACTGATTTCGATGTACAGCGAATCCATGTCCTTGAAATAGGCGATGTTCATTTGTCTAGGGGCTTGGAGTTGGGGATTAGGGGCCAGGTGTCAGCTTTCGACCTTGCCGAGCAGCAGGTACTCCATCAAGGCCTTCTGCACGTGCAGGCGGTTCTCTGCCTCGTCCCACACGACCGACTGCGGGCCGTCGATCACCTCGGCGGTGACCTCCTCGCCGCGGTGCGCGGGCAGGCAGTGCATGAAGAGCGCGTCGGACTTGGCGACCTTCATCATGTCGGCGTCGACCTGCCAGTCGGCGAAGGCCTTCACGCGCTCGTCGTTCTCGGCTTCCCAGCCCATGCTGGTCCACACGTCGGTGGTGACGAGGTCGGCGCCGCGGCAGGCGTCCATCGGGTCGGCAAAGCTCTCGAAGTGGTCGGTGCCGTAGAGGTTGGCGCGCTCGGGCTCGACCTCATAGCCGGGCGGGGTCGACACGTGGACGTTGAAACCCAGCACCTCGGCCGCCTGCAGCCAGGTGTTGCACATGTTGTTGGAGTCGCCGATCCACGCCACGGTCTTGCCCTGGATCGAGCCGCGGTGCTCGATGTAGGTGAAGATGTCGGCGAGGATCTGGCACGGGTGGTATTCGTTGGTGAGCCCGTTGATCACCGGCACGCGCGAGTGGCTGGCGAAGCGCTCGATGATCTCCTGCTCGAAGGTGCGGATCATCACGATGTCGACCATGCGCGAGATCACCTCGCCGGCGTCCTCGACCGGTTCGCCGCGCCCAAGCTGGGTGTCGCGGGTGTTGAGATAGATCGCCGAGCCACCGAGCTGGTGCATGCCGGCCTCGAAAGAGAGGCGCGTGCGCGTCGAGCTCTTCTCGAAAATCATCGCCAGCGTGCGGTCGACCAGCGGGTGATAAGGCTGGTAGCGCTTGAAGCGGCTCTTGATGACCCGCGCGCGCTCGAACAGATACAAGTGCTCGTCGCGCGTGAGGTCCTTGAATTGCAGGAAATGCTTGAGCATCACGCCGCCTGCTGCAGGTAATTCCTGACGATGCCGGACACCGCGCCGACCAGCGCGTCGACCTCGGCCGCGCCGTAGATCAGTGGCGGCACCAGGCGGATCACCTTGTCGGAGGTGACGTTGATCAGCACCCCGGCGTCGCGCGCCACGCCGACCAGCTCGCCGCAGGGCCGGTCGAGCTCGACGCCGATCATCATGCCCTCGCCGCGGATCTCGACCACGCCGTGCACGCCGGCGAGCGCCTCGCGCAGGCCGGCGCGGATCGCCTCGCCGCGCACCCGCGCGTTCTCCAGCAGGTTTTCCGATTCGATTGCGTCGAGCGTCGCCAGCGCGGCGGCGCAGGCGAGCGGGTTGCCGCCGAAGGTCGAGCCGTGGTTGCCCGGCTGGAATACCTCGGCCGCCGCACCGCGCGCGAGGCAGGCGCCGATCGGCACGCCGGAGCCGAGGCCCTTGGCGAGCGCCATGACGTCGGGCACCACGCCCGAATGCTGGAAGCCGAACCAGGTGCCGGTGCGGCCGATGCCGGTCTGCACTTCATCGAGCATCAGCAGCCAGCCGTGCGCATCGCAGATCGCGCGCAGCTCCATCAGGACGTCGGCGGGCAGGATGTTGATGCCACCCTCGCCCTGCACCACTTCGACCAGCACCGCGACCACGCTCTTGTTGTGCTCGGCCACGTGGCGGATCGCATCGAGGTCGTTGAACGGCACCCGCGCGAAGCCCGAGAGCAGCGGCTCGAAGCCGGCCTGGATCTTGCGGCTGCCGGTGGCGGTCAGCGTCGCCATGGTGCGGCCGTGAAAGGCCTTTTCCATCACGATGATGGTCGGCACCTCGATGCCCTTGTTGTGGCCGTACAGACGCGCGAGCTTGATCGCCGCCTCGTTGGCCTCGCAGCCGGAGTTGCAGAAGAAGACGCGGTCCATGCCCGACAGTGCGCACAACCGGTCGGCCAGTTCTTCCTGGCGCGGCACGCGATACAGGTTCGAGGTGTGGATGACCGCGGCGGCCTGGTCGGCGATCGCCTTGACCAGCTTCGGGTGCGCATGGCCCAGCCCGTTCACTGCCACGCCGGCGACGGCGTCGAGATAGCGTTTGCCGGATTCGTCCCACAGGTAGGCCCCCTCGCCGCGCACGAAGGCGACGGGCTGGCGGGCGTAGGTGTTCATCAGATGTTCGGACATGGCTTTCAACCCATCTTGCTTGCGCGTTCAGTTCGTTAAAGCAATACGGCGGCCTAGGCCGCCGTATCACATGCGCGAGTTTACACCGCGCGCGGGCTTTGGGCTATCAGAAGCCGTGCACCCCGGCGCCCATGAAGAACAGCATGGGAATCGACAGCATGGTGTTGGTGCGGGACGCCAGGAAGGCCACGCGGCGCGCCTTGTTCTTCTCCTCGTCGCTGGCCGAGACCATGCCGAGGATTTTCTTCTGGTTCGGCCAGATCAGCACCCAGACGTTGAAGATCATGATGGTGCCGAGCCAGGCGCCGATGCCGATGAAGGCGGCCTCGGGCTGCAGGGTGAACGCGGGCACGAAGCGCGGGCCCAGGAGCGCCGCGCCGGCGAGCCAGGTGACGACGGCCGACCAGCGGAAGAACAGCAGCGCGCGCGGCGCCACGTGCTTGGAAATGCCGGCCGCGGTGCCGTCGGCGGTGGCCGCCTTGAGCGCAGCGACCTGCACGAAGTTGAAGTAGTAAAGCAGGCCGATCCACATCACGCCGGCCATGAAATGGATCCAGCGGAAAATGCCCATCGAGTATTCCATGATCAGAGCCCCCCGATCAGAAAGTTATTGGCGAACACGTACAGCACGATTGTCAGCACGACACCGGCGATCACCGTGCCCCACAGGGAATCCAACGGGTTTTTCATCATTCTCTCTCCTCAGCCTGAAAATACGACGCACAATTGTTGACCGATTTGGTCGGGTAAAACAGTCGCAGTATCTTCAAATTGCCCCGCCAGCGCAAGCGTCGCCGAACCGGCCGCCGCAGCCGGCGTGCTAGAATCCGCCAACTTCTTCCGCCGCCGATTCATCCATGAACGACGCTTCCGCCCACGCTCCCCTCATCATCCGGGGCCTCACCACCCGAGGCGCGCCGTTTCGGCCGAGCGACTGGGCCGACCGCCTGGCGGGCGCCTTCGCGGTAATCGACCCCAACAGCCGCACCAACTACTCGCCCTATGTGCAGCCGGTGACGCTCAATGGGGTGCGCTGCGTGTCGGTGGACAAGAAGCTGCGCGACGCCGACCCCAACGCCTGGCGCTTCCTGCTGGCCTTCGCGCAAAGCAACGAGCTGCAGACCGAAAACGCCGACTGAGCGCTTCGAACAGGCAATAAAAAACGCCGCAGATCGCGGCGTTTTTTATTGGGCGGGCCTCAGAACTCAGGCCATGGCCTTGACGGCGGCAGACAGGCGGCTCTTGTGACGGGCGGCCTTGTTCTTGTGGATGATGTTCTTGTCAGCGATGCTGTCGATCAGGCTCATCGAGGCCTGGAAGGTCTGCTGGGCGGCGGCCTTGTCGCCGGCTTCGATCGCCTTGCGGACTTTCTTGACGGCCGTGCGGTATTCCGAGCGCTGGCTCATGTTGTGGTCGCGCTGGGCGCTGGCCTGACGTGCGCGCTTGCGCGCCTGGGCGGAGTTCGCCATGTTTCTGCTCCTTCAAGCCCACGCTCGCAGCGGGGCAAATTGATCTGTAAGCGCCCGACCACCGTGGCCGGATTCACCAAAGCCGGCGATTGTAAGGGAAATCCCCGCCGCAAATCAAGCTTTTCGTGCGCGGTTGCGGACGCCGTCCCCGACCCGCAGAATGCGCGAAAACGTCGCCGCCCATGAATCTTCTCAAAGCCCTCGCTGCCGTCAGCAGCATGACCCTGCTTTCCCGCATCCTGGGCTTCGTACGCGACGCCATCATCGCCCGCGTGTTCGGCGCCGGCATGCTGACCGACGCCTTCTTCGTGGCTTTCAAGATTCCCAACCTGCTGCGGCGCCTGTTCGCCGAAGGCGCGTTCTCGCAGGCCTTTGTGCCGATTCTCGCCGAATACAAGAACCGTCAGGGCCACGACGCGACCCAGGTGCTGGTCAACCAGGTCGGCTCGGCGCTGACCCTCGCCCTGGTCGCGATCGCCCTGCTGGGCATCGTCGGCGCCCCCTGGATCGCCTATGTCAGCGCCCCGGGCTTTCGCGCCGATCCGGAGAAATTCGCGCTGACGGTCGAACTGCTGCGCATCACCTTCCCCTACATCGTGTTCATTTCGCTGGTCGCGCTCGCCGCCGGCATCCTCAACACGCACAGCAAGTTCTCGGTGCCGGCGTTCGCGCCGGTGCTGCTCAACGTCGCCATGATCGCCGCGGCGCTGTGGCTGGCGCCGTATTTCGATCCGCCGATCCTGGCGCTGGCCTGGGGCGTGGCACTCGGCGGCGTGCTGCAGCTGGCGTGGATGCTGCCGCACCTGCTGAAAATCCGCATGCTGCCGCGTCCGACCCGGCGCTTCGACGACCCCGGTCTTGCGCGCGTTCTCAAGCTGATGGCGCCGGCGACGCTGGGCGTGTCGGTCGCGCAGATCAGCCTCTTGATCAACACCATCTTCGCGTCCTTCCTGGTTTCCGGCAGCGTGTCCTGGCTCTACTACGCCGACCGCCTGATGGAATTCCCCGCCGGCATGCTGGGGGTGGCACTCGGCACCATCCTGCTGCCGAGCCTGGCCAAGCACTACGCCGACGACTCGCCAGCCGACTATTCGAAGCTGCTCGACTGGGGCCTGCGTCTCACGCTGCTGTTGGCGCTGCCGGCCGCGGTGGCGCTGGCGGTACTGGCGGTGCCGCTCATCAGCACGCTGTTTCAATATGGCGCCTTCACCGCGCACGACGTGGCGATGACCCAGCGCGCGCTGGTCGCCTACAGCGTGGGCCTGGTCGGCATCATCCTGGTCAAGGTGCTGGCGCCCGGCTTCTACGCCCGGCAGAACATCCGCACGCCGGTGAAGATCGCCATCGTCACCCTCGTCGCCACCCAGTTGATGAACCTCGCCTTCATCTTCCCGCTGGGCCACGCGGGGCTTGCGCTGGCGATCGGGCTGGGTGCCTGCCTCAACGCCGGCCTGCTGCTGCATCTGCTGAAAAAGCACGCCATCTACTCGCCGCAGCCCGGCTGGACCGGCTATTTCCTGCGCGTGCTCGTCGCTGTCGTGCTGATGGGCGCGCTGCTCTTCTATGGCATGGGGTCGACGCAATGGTGGCTGGACGCCGGCTTCGCCGACCGCGTGCTGCGACTAGGGCTGCTGGTCGTTGGCGGCGCTGCGCTGTATTTCGCCGCGCTCGGCGCGATGGGCTTCCGGCCGCGCCAGTTCGTGCGCCGCGCCGCGGAGTAAACGCTTGAATCGGCTAGAATAAGCGCTTTTCGCGCCGCATTCCCTTTCGCATCGCTCCATGCGCATCACCCACGGTTTTCGTCCGCTCGGCAGCCCCCACGCGGTCACCATCGGCAATTTCGACGGCCTACATCTGGGCCATCAGGCCATGCTCGCGCGTCTGAAGGACGTGGCGAAGACGCGCGGCCTGCCGAGCTGCGTGCTGAGCTTCGAGCCGCATCCGCGCGAGTTCTTCGCGCCCGAGCAGGCGCCGGCGCGGCTCTCCAGCCTGCGCGAGAAGGCCGAGCATCTGGCGCGGCTGGGAATCGAGCGTTTCCACGTATTCCGCTTTGACCGGGCGTTTTCGGCGCTGTCGCCCGCGGCCTTCATCGAGCAGGTGCTGGGGCGCACGCTGGAGGCGCGCTACGTACTGGTGGGCGACGATTTCCGCTATGGCGCCAAACGCGCGGGGGACTTCGCGCTGCTCGAACAATCCGGCCAGTCGCTGGGCTTCGATGCGGAATTCCTGCCCACGGTCGAGGTCGCCGGCGAGCGCTCGTCGTCGACCGCAGTGCGCCAGGCGCTCGCTGCCGGCGAGCTCGAACACGCCGCGCGCCTCCTGGGCCGCCCCTACAGCATCTCCGGGCGTGTGGTGCACGGCGACAAGCTGGGGCGCGACATCGGCTTTCCCACCGCGAACATCCAGCTCAAGCACAACCGCCCGCCACTGATGGGCATTTTCGCGGTCGAGCTCTATGGCCTCAACGGCGCGCCGCTGCAAGGCGTGGCGAGCCTCGGCCGCCGCCCCACGGTGAAGGGGGCCGACGCCGTGCCGGTGCTCGAAGTGCACCTGTTCGATTTCCAGGCCGAGATCTACGGCCGCCGCGTGCGCGTGGATTTCCTGCACAAGCTGCGCGACGAGGAGAAGTACCCCAACCTCGACACGCTCGTTGCGCAGATCCGCCGCGACGTCGACAACGCCAAACAATTCCTGGCGCAGCGCCGCGCCTGATTCCAGACCATGCCCGACTACAAGCACACGCTCAACCTGCCCGACACCCCCTTCCCCATGCGCGGCGACCTCGCCAAGCGCGAGCCCGGCTGGGTGAAAAGCTGGCAGGAGAAGCAGCGCTACGAAGCAATCCGCAAGGCCGCCGCCGGCCGGCCCAAGTTCATCCTGCACGACGGCCCGCCCTACGCCAACGGCGACATCCACATCGGCCACGCGGTGAACAAGATCCTCAAGGACATCATCGTCAAATCGAAGACCTTGAGCGGCTTCGACGCGCCCTACGTGCCGGGCTGGGACTGCCACGGCCTGCCGATCGAACTACAGGTCGAGAAGACCCACGGCAAGGACATTCCGCCTTCGAAATTCCGCGAACTGTGCCGCGCCTACGCCGCGGAACAGATCGAGCGGCAGAAGGCCGACTTCATCCGCCTGGGCGTCTTGGGCGACTGGGACCATCCCTACCGCACGATGGATTTTTCGTTCGAGGCCGAGCAGCTGCGCGTGCTGGGCCGGATCCAGCAGGCGGGGTATCTGTATCAGGGCGCCAAACCCGTTCACTGGTGCGTCGACTGCGGCTCGGCACTCGCCGAGGCCGAGGTCGAGTACGAGGACAAGACCTCGCCGGCGATCGACGTCGGCTTCGCCGTGGCCGACCATGCCGACCTCGCCAAACGCTTCGACCTCGCCGCGATCGACGGCCCGATCCAGGTCGTCATCTGGACCACGACGCCGTGGACGCTGCCGGCCAACCAGGCGGTGTCGCTGCATCCCGAATTCCAGTACGCGCTGGTGCGTACCGCCAAGGGCCTGCTGATTCTTGCCGAAAGCCTGCGCGAAGCGGCGTTGAATCGATATGGCTTGTGTGAAGGCGCGGAAGTGCTCGCCCATACCACCGGCCAGGCGCTCGAGGGTGTGCTGCTGTGGCACCCGTTCCAGGAGCGCCAGGTGCCGGTGATCGTCGGCGACCACGTGACCGCCGACGCCGGCACGGGCGCCGTACACACAGCGCCGGGCCACGGTCTCGACGACTACGTCGTCGGCAGCCGCTACGGCTTGAAGGTCGACAACCCGGTCGGCGACGACGGCCGCTTCTACGCCAGCGTACCGCTGGTCGGCGGCATGAGCATCTGGCAGGCCAATCCGCTGATCGTCGAGACGCTGCAATCAAACGGCAACCTGCTGGCGCACGAGAAGCTGCAACACAGCTACCCGCACTGCTGGCGCCACAAGACGCCGATCATTTTCCGCGCGACGCGACAGTGGTTCATCGGCATGGATTCCAGGGGTCAGGATTCAGGGGTCGGGGGTCAGGGGGGGACGTTGCGCGAGCAGGCGATGAAGGCAGTCGACGCGACGCAGTTCTTTCCGTCCTGGGGGCGTGCGCGGCTGGAGGCGATGATCAAAAATCGCCCCGACTGGTGCGTCTCGCGCCAGCGCAACTGGGGCGTGCCGATGCCCTTCTTCACCCACAAGGAAACCGGCGAACTGCATCCGAAGACGCCGGAACTGCTGGAGATCGTCGCGCAGCGCGTCGAGCAGCAGGGCATCGAGGCCTGGTTCGCGCTCGACCCCGCCGAGCTGCTGGGCGCCGACGCCGCGCACTACGACAAGACCGGCCACACGCTCGACGTCTGGTTCGATTCGGGTGTCACCCACGCCTGCGTACTGAAGCAGCGCCCCGAGCTCGCGCATCCGGCGGATCTCTATCTGGAAGGCTCCGACCAGCATCGCGGCTGGTTCCAGTCTTCCTTGCTCACCGGCTGCGCGACCGACGGCCGCGCGCCCTACGACGCGCTGCTCACCCACGGCTTCGTCGTCGACGGCAAAGGCCACAAGATGAGCAAGTCGAAGGGCAATGTCATCGCGCCGCAGAAGGTGATGGACCAGTACGGTGCCGACATCCTGCGCCTGTGGGTGGCGACCACGGATTACTCCGGCGAGCTGTCGATCTCGGACGAGATCCTGAAGCGCGTGGTCGAGAGCTACCGCCGCATCCGCAATACCCTGAAGTTCCTGCTCGCCAACCTGTCCGACTTCGATCCGCAGCAGCATGCGATGCCTGTCGACGACTGGCTGGAAATCGACCGCTACGCGCTCGCGCTCACGCGGCAATTGCAGGGAGAAATCCAGGCGCACTACGACGCCTACGAATTCCACTTCATCGTGCAGAAGCTGCAGACCTTCTGCTCGGAAGACCTCGGCGGCTTCTATCTCGACATCCTCAAGGACCGCCTCTACACGAGCGGCGCCGACAGCCGTGCGCGCCGCGCGGCGCAGAACGCGCTGCATCACCTCACCCACGCGCTCGTGCGCTGGATGGCGCCGATCCTGTCGTTCACCGGCGAGGAAGTGTGGGAACAGCTGGCCGGCGAAAACAGCTCGGTCTTCCTGCATACCTGGCACGATCTGCCAGAGCAGGCCGGCGAGGAGAAACGCCTCGACCGTTGGACCCGCATCCGCGCGGTGCGCGCGATGGTGTCGAAGGAACTGGAATTGGTGCGCGTCGCCGGCGGCATCGGCTCGTCGCTGCAGGCCGAGGTGAGCTTCCACGCCAGTCCGGAGACCCATGCGCTGCTCGCGCCCTTGGGCGACGACCTGCGCTTCGTGCTGATCACCTCGCAGGCACGCGTGCTGCCCGCCGACAGCGACCGCGTCGAAGTGACGCCGAGCACGGCACAGAAATGCGACCGCTGCTGGCACTACCGCGCCGACGTCGACGCCCACCCCGAGCATCCGGGCCTGTGCGGCCGCTGCGTCAGCAACCTCTTCGGCATGGGGGAAGCGCGCAGCCATGCGTAATTTCTTCACCCCGACGATGCGCAAGTGGCTCGGCCTCGCCTTCGCCATCATCGTCGTCGACCATCTGACCAAATGGTGGGTGTCGGCGAGCCTCGACTATCTGGAAGCCATTCCCGTGCTGCCCTTCTTCTCGCTGGTGCTGGTGCACAACACCGGCGCGGCGTTCAGCTTCCTGGCGGACGCCGGCGGCTGGCAGCGCTGGTTCTTCATCGCGATCGGCGTCATCGCCACGGTCGTCATCGTCCGCCTGCTCCACCGCCACGGCGACGAACCGCTCGCGTTGCCGCTCGCGCTGGTGCTCGGCGGCGCGCTCGGCAACGTCATCGACCGCGTGGTGCTCGGCTACGTCGTCGACTTCCTGTATTTCCACTACAAGGGCTTCGCCTGGCCTGCGTTCAACGTCGCCGACATGGCGATCTCGGTCGGCGCCGCGATGCTGGTGTGGGACAGCCTGCGCGGCCACAAGCCGGCCGCGTCGAAGGACGCGCCATGAGCGCCCGTATGGTCGCCCCCGGCGACACCCTCAAGCTCCGCTATGCGCTGCGCCCGCGCGGCGGCGACGATCTCATCTCGAACTTCGGCGAGCCGGAAGGCGACACCGTCACCCTCGGCGACGGCACGCTGGCGCCGATGCTGGAGCAATGGCTGGTCGACCTCGTGCCCGGCGAACGCCACGTCTTCCTGCTCGATCCCGAGCAGGCCTTCGGCTTCAGCCAGTCCGAACTAATCCAGACGCTGCCGAAATCCGACCTGCCGGCCGGCATGGCCTTCGAGGTCGACCAGCTGGTCGAATTCGCCATGCCCAATGGCCAGACGTTCGCCGGCCACGTCCTCGAGATCGGCGACGACAGCGTGAAAGTCGATTTCAACCACCCGCTCGCCGACCTTTCAATCGAGTTCGAGGTCGAAGTGGAAAGCATTCTCCAAAGCGAGGCGCCATGACGTCCACCATCCTGCTCGCCAATCCCCGCGGCTTCTGCGCCGGCGTCGACCGCGCCATCGCCATCGTCGAGCGCGCACTGGAAAAGTTCGGCGCGCCGATCTACGTGCGCCACGAAGTCGTGCACAACACCTACGTCGTCAACGACCTCAAGGCCAAGGGCGCGATCTTCGTCGAGGAACTCGCCGAGGTGCCGGCCGGCGCCACGGTGATCTTCAGCGCGCACGGCGTGTCGCAGGCGGTGCGCGCCGAAGCCGCCGCGCGCGGGCTGAACGTGTTCGACGCCACCTGCCCGCTCGTCACCAAGGTCCACGTCGAAGTCGCCAAGATGCGCGACAAGGGCTTCGAGATCGTGATGATCGGCCACAAGGGCCACCCCGAGGTCGAGGGCACGCTGGGGCAGTCGCAAGGCGGCATGTATCTCGTCGAAACGCCGGAAGACGTCGCCACGCTGACAGTCACCGACCCCGACAAGCTCGCCTACGTGACGCAGACCACGCTGTCGGTCGACGACGCCGCACGCGTGGTCGACGCCCTGCGCGCGCGCTTCCCGGCCATCGTCGGACCGAAAAAGGACGACATCTGCTACGCCACGCAGAATCGCCAGGACGCGGTGAAGGCCCTGGCGCCGCAGTGCGACGTGGTGATCGTCGTCGGCTCGCCTACGAGCTCGAATTCAAACCGGTTGCGCGAAGTCGCGGCGAACCTGGGCGTGCCGGCCTACATGGTCGACAACGCCGGCGAGATCGATCCGCAGTGGGTGGCAGGCAAGACGCGGGTTGGCGTAACTGCCGGCGCGTCGGCGCCGGAGGTTCTGGTACGCGAGGTGATCGAGAGGCTCAATGCCATCGGGATCCGTACAGTGGAAAATCTCGACGGCGCCCAGGAAAGCGTTGCATTCGCCTTGCCGAAGGGCTTGGGCAGCTAGTCAGCTTTTCCAGCAATCCCCCAACGACCCCGTGCCTGATTCCGTTTTTGCCCCGGTCTGGTTGATGGTCATCGTGCCGCATTTGGCATCTGCATAGCTTCCGGCAGGCTGAGCCCGAACGGTAAAAGTCGTCGCAGTCGGATTGGGATTCAGCGTGATCGAATACCGCGCCGTGCCATTCTCAGGGGACTGCTGCTTCGGCAAATCTGGCGCAGCGTTGCAGGGCGCTGCCGCGCCGGCGACCGCCGCGTAGGAGCCGCAAGTGGTAAAGCGGCGCTCCATGAACTGTGCGTTTTCCAGCATCAAGGCCTGCGCATCGGCCCGATTTCCATTGCGAACATATTCCATATAGTTCGGGTAGGCGATCGAAGCCAATATCCCAATGATGGCCACCGCAACCATGAGTTCGATCAATGTAAACCCGCCTGGCCGTTTATCCATGTACATCGCGTTCTCCCGCTGTCTCACTGAATCTGCCGCCAATAGGTACGTCTGAGCGAATTGTCTCCAGGCGGAACGTCTTCGCCCTTGTTGCCCAAAGACTGAATCCCCCCTGTCGTGCCGGTCATCACCTTGAAATCCTTGCCGTCTTCACCTTTGAACCAGGCGGGCGGCTTGGTAATGCCCACCGAGGTCTTGACGCCGCTGGCCACCTCGCCGCTCGCTAACTCATCGTCACTGTCGAACTGGTCGTCATTGTTGAAATCGAAACTCGAAGTTGCCGTCCGCCCACCCGTGATCGCATCCAACTCCATCAACCAGCTCTCCCCGCCCGCCCTGCAGGCATCGGCAGAGGGAATCAAAGTCAGGAAGATGGCACGTCCATAGCGCAGCAAGGCCTGGGTCACGACACGCTCGCCGACCGGAGTAGGATGATCCAGATCCATATACCAGCCTTGCCTGGCCACCCAGTCGACTGAATTGTCTGAGGTCTGCCGCACTTCCACGCCAAACTCGGTTGTCTGCGCATCAATGGTTTGCTGTTGCAGCTCGCTGCGATCGGTCGTCAAGATGGCTGTGCCATTGTCCCGGATACCATAGAAAGTCTGGACATTGGTATTCATCACATCGACGCTCTGCAGATATTGCCCCGTGCCAAAGTACACCATCACGCCGCCATCCGGATGACTGCCGATGGTGGGCGCCGCCGTAATCGGCTGGACCTGGTTGCTGGCGTTGCGGGCAATGAAGTGCGGCGTTGACTGATCCGCAAAAGAGGTCAGATCGAACTTCCACAGATTACCCTGCAGATCCCCTGCGTACGCAAAATCCATAATCAGGTCACCGTCCGCATCATGGAGCGTGGGCGAAGACAGGCCATTCGACGTCGCAGTGCCGGCCGCGATCTTGGCGACCAGCGCTCCCGACTCCAGATTCACCACATATAGATAAGCGCGTTCACTGGCGCTGTTGTATCCATTGCCGAATACCGCCACCCACTGGCCGTTGTTCAGGCGGGCAATCTGTGGTTTGCTGTAAGTCAAACCCATGTCCGTGTCGGTATATTCCCACATCACCATGGCCGCCGATGGGCTGGCCACGTTGCTCACATTCAGCGCATAGATCGACTTGCCGCCACCGCCGAGGCCGCCCACCAGCACCGTGGTCCACCCAGTCGACAGGAAAGCATCGCCAACCGTCGGGCCACCGTCAACGTAATACTCATGCACGTAGTCGGGCGCGGTGAGTCTACTGAGCTTGTCGTACACGCCATTCGGCACATAGGCGAACAACTCCACGCCAGAATCCGCATTCCCCGTATCCGCGCGGAAAGCGTGCAGCATGCCGTCATTCCCCCCCACGAATACCGCAGGAGTGCGAGTTGACTTGCCATTGACATAAGCTTGATAGGTGGCCGCCTCGGTCGCTCCGCCACCCATGTTCGCGTAACCAAAATCATCGCGGTGCGCGAAGGCGGGATCCGAATTGATGATGTCTCCAAGCACGCTGTCGCGTTGACGGAATGTGCCGCTCGTGACCACACCGTTCGTGACGACGACCTCCTGCGATTGCCCACCACGCAGCCAGTCGACTCGCGCCTCGCCAAGGTTATCCTCGACCCCGCCGAGGGTATTCAACGCGGTCTGCTGGGCAGCGCTAAGGCTGTCCCAACTGAAATTCGTCGAATTGCTGCCATTGAAGGTAAAAATAGTGCGGGCGCCCGGGAGGGGCAGTTTCGAAGCCGCATTCCAACTCGCAGCGCCGACGACGCCGCCGGCAAGCACCGGGTAGGCGACCAGATCCCCGCTCCAGTCGCTGCTGTCGAAAGTGGCCTGATAGACCAGCGCGCCGGTCTGGATGCTGGTCGAGTTGGCGGCAAGCGCAGCGGCAGACGGGGTGGCCGCCTGAATCGCGTTTCTCACCGCACCGAACGCAGCAACCATGGTTTCCGGCGTATCGGCGCTGAAGAACTGGCCGCGGCTGTTGATCGCGGCATGCCAAAGGTCGGCCACCTTGCCGCCGTCGCTCGCGATGCTCGGCCAGGCGGTGGTGCCCGCCGCGATGCTGGGGTAGCTGCCGGAGTAGGTGCTGCCTGCATAGATCAACCCCACGCTGTCGAGGAAGGGCGTCAGACCCAGACCCACGGTGAAATTGACCATGTGCTGCCAGGTCGCGGGGTCGTTTCGGGGATTGTTCGATTGCCCGGGTTCAAGCCCCGCTTCCACGATATAGGGCAGCAGGTTGTTCGCGAGCGCAGTCAGGTCGGTCGACCAATACTTGTAGGCCACGTCGGCCAGGCTGGCCTCAGTGGTGCCCCTGTAAGGCGCGGCCAGACTGCTGTCCACATCCGATACGCCGGCTGGCGTGGAATCGTTCCAGATCCCGTCGGTCATGAGAATGTGGAAATTCTTGCGGCAGGACAATTGGCCGCTCGTCGCAGTCACCGTCCCGCTGGTCAGCAAGTCGTTGTCATAGGGCGAGTTCTCGCCGGTGGTGCTGAAATAGCTGCCGGCGCGCACCATTGCCTCGCGCAGGGGCGTGCTGCTATTGGTGTTCTGCCTGAACAGCCAGGTATAGAAATTCTGCTTGTGCGTGCCCGCGAAGGGCTTGATGGCATTGCTGAACCCCAGATTTCCCGACCACGCATCGCAATTGGAATCAACCAGCGAACTGGTGGAACCGCGGCACGAATTGAGCCCCTGCCAGGCCAGACGGGTCGTATCGTCGAATTCGGCGAAAGCCAGCGAAGCCGAGGCGATCGTCGCCAGACTGCGGGTGCGGTAGAAGGAATACCAGTTGGCAAAGTTCTGCCGTTCGTCCGCTTCGGCGGCACTGATGACGCCGTCGCCGTTCCGGTCCGCGCCGGAGGTGGCGCTGACGATCCGGATGTCATAGCAATCGTTGTCGACCTTCTTCTGGGCCGCTGTGCCGGTGCACTGGTTGTTCGATTCGTCGAACACATAGTAGTACGCCGGCATCTGCCTGAGTTGGCATTGGGCGTCCGACGTGCAAGATGCTCCGCCCATACCGACCCAGTTCGCTGAACCACTGCCGCCGACATTGCTGTTGTACTGGCAATACTTGGTACCGCCGCCACTACAACGCACATCGCTCGAGAAATGCCGCATGAACTCATGGCTTTTGGTTCCCGTGGTCAGGCGCAAGCCCGCGGTCGGACGGTATTCCGAAGCCAGATTGAAGGAATCCGGGGAAATATCCGGCAGGCTGTTTACATATCCGTTGACCCAGGCGTTTGCGAACGTGGTGGTCAAGGCATTGCCGTTCGCATTCTTTGGCGCCGTGTAGTTTATGTTCGGGTTGTAATAGATCGGGTTGAAGTGCGAGGACTTCAGATAACGGTGATCGAGTCGCGAGTCCGGATTGTTGTCGCAAATTGCATTGGGGTTGCCACACAGATCCGGCGTGAACGCGCGCGCCATGCTGCCCGAATCGTCCAGCGTCAGCACGACGTTGGGCGCGATGTTTGCGGTCAGGAACAGCGGGAGATCGGAGATACTGAGGGGGGCCGAACGGACAGGCGCCGCCACCCAGCCCAGGCTGGCTGCGACCAACAGCAAGGCAAGTGCCTTTCGCATGATTGAGCTCGTGTTCATGATTCGCTCCATAAGTCCGTTCAAGGGGTGCGCTCGTACCCAGCCTGCAGGATCACGACCGTGCTGGCGCCGGATCCAATGCCGCGGGCGGTGATGCGGAAGCGCTGGGTGGTCACGACATCGGGCAAACGCTCGATCACGTAGCGGGGCTGCTCGGCAACCCCGCCCAGATCGGCGTCTGCAAGCTGGGAGGCGTTATCCCAGTCGTAAGCATCCCAGTACTCCGCATGGTTGGCGTTGGCCGCATCGAAGGCGATGAGCCCCGCCGTGCTGCCATCGAAAGGCGTGGCGGCAGCGAGAAAACCCGACAAATCCGCCTCGGCGTCCTTGAGCGCCGCCTCGGCCGCCTGCAAGGCCAGATCCCGGTCGCGCGTGTTGCCCGCCATGCGCTCCTCGAGACTGCTGGTTTTGGCAACCGTCACGCCCAGCAGCATCAGCATGGCAAGGAAAATGAGGGCAACGATGAGCGTGACACCCTGCTGCCGGGAACGCGGAGGCATGGATGGGAACGATTTCATAGCCGATTCCTCACCGCGATGGTGGTGGTGAACGTCTGGCGGATGCGGCCGTCGCCGCCCACGCCTGCGCGGGTTGATGGGGTGCGCATGGACAGCGTGAGCCGTACGCTCACGACGCGATTCCAGTTGGCGACGGCGTCCGCATCGACATAGACATCGGCCGAACAGCGGTCCTCCGGGCAGGTCGCCACGGTCACCTGGCTCGTATCCTCGCCAAAGGTGATCTGTAGGTTTTCCACGCCTTCGACCAGTTCCTCGGGGTTGGTATTCGCGCGCTTGCGGTACAGCGCAGGCTCGCCCGCCGGATTGTTGCGAAGGTAGTAGATATTGCCGCTCATGCGCATGATCCGGGAATTGGGCGTAAGCGCGGGGTAACCGGCGGGAGGGCCTGTGCAAATCGCCCCCGCCGGGTCATCCAGGCATTTGGTGCTGTTGCCGGGCGCCCCCACGCCCGTGTTGTGGACGACGACATCAATCGTGTTGTTGTTATTGACGTTCGACTGCTGGAAAACCACGGCCTTGCTGCAGTTCGCGTCCACCACCGTCAGGATTTCACCTTCCTTGAGATCGTGGTTTGCCGCCAACTGGAACTGCGCAGACGCGGGATCATGCGAAACGATACGGTAGTCGCCACTGTTGTCCGCCCGCAGAATTTTCAGCGCATCGGTGTTGGCGAGCGCGTTCGTCACGTCGGCGGGCAGACCGGCGCCGGACTCGTAGCCGAAGAGCGGCTGGCCGGCCAGGCTGTTGAACCAGTCGGCGCCATTGAGTGAGGAATAGGTTTTGCTCTGGGGGGCGCAGTCGGTATAGCCCGCCTGGCGGATGTCCACCGTCATCAGTTCGAAGGCATAGCGTGCGTTTTCCTGCATGCGCGCCATGGCCTCCTGCGTGCTGTAGGCCTGGCGGCTGCTCAGGAAGACGGTTCCGATTGCCGCCAGAATCAGCAGGCCCAGGACCAGGGCGATCATGAGTTCGACCAGGGAGAGGCCCTTCTGCGCCGGAACGGGGGGAATTTGAGGTGCGCGCATCACAGGGCCGTCCTGGTAATGAACTGGATGGGATCCGTGCCGTCGCGGTTGTCGTCCCACTGGATGGTGATCTCTACAATGTTGGTCGCAAGCTCGATTTTTACCTCGGCTTTGCCATCCGGCAGGGTGGCCGCCACATTGTTCTTCCAGGAGATCACGTCGGGATAAGTGCCGACCGCGCCCAGCGCGACGATGTAGTTGGCGTAATTAGGTCTGTTTGCGCGTATGCGATCGATGATGTCATAGGCAAGGATGGTCGCCTGGCTGCGGTGGAGGGCACTGGTGTTGTTTTTCATCGATATCGTCTGCAGCCCTGCGTAGCCCAGGAGGCCGACAGACAATATGACGATGGAAATCAACACCTCGAGCAGCGACACGCCGCGCTGGCGCCGCAAACCTGCGATGCAAGGAGAATTCAATGATTTCATGAACACGCTCCTGACGCGATGACGCTGACCCGGCCGGTCGTGCTGATGCAAATAGTCCGCGATATGCCTGCCTTGCTCACCACAATACTGCCGTTGCTCGCGCCGCCATTGCCCTGGCTGATGCCCGAGGGCAGGTAGCTGATGTAGTTGCTGAAGTTGGCGCCAGGCACCACCGTCGGCGGGGCATTGGCGGCTGACTGCTGTACCCGCAACTCCAGGTCGCCAGCGGAGGAACCAACGGTCCCCTGGTCGACAAACACTTGCCACCCTGTGGTCCAATCAGCCGAAGCGACCGTCACCCGGGTGGCGCGCTTGACCGCCTCAGACCGGGCAAGCGCCAGGGCGGAAACCAGGTTATTCGTGGTCGTGGTGATTTGGCTGCTGTTCATCATGCCCTGCATGGCCGGAACGGCGATTCTCATCACGATCGCCAGCACGGCCAGCACGACCGCAAGCTCAATGAGGGTGAAACCGCGCGCAGCGGTCGGGTTGTCCATCATGGAAATCGCGTTTTCTTTTTTCACGTTTGCACCGTATGCAAGCCAGGCCGGTTGTGTCCAGCCCCACAGGACGAATGGCGGAATTGGGTTAATGAGCGGCCGGACCTTCAGGTGCGCTCCCGAACAAGTCCCTATTCGCCCTTCCTGCGCATGCCGAATCCCGCTGAACCCAGCCTCTCGCCCCCGGCTTTCTCCGGGGTGACGGCTGGCCCGTGTTATCCAATACTGCCACCCTGGGCCACTCTGGGACTCACTCGGCTTAACGTCATGAATCGGGCCCATCTTGAGCCCGGCAAATCAAAAACCCCCTGCGTCAGCCGTCGCCCCACGCTACCCCCCGCTGGAGTGACGGTTTTTTCAGACATGCTTAACAGCTGCTGCTTTCGAGCCTCGCGCGGCCTGTGCGATTGACGATGATCTCGCGCTGAACACCGTCCTTGCAAATCTCGAGGCTGCCATTGGCGAGCCCGTTTGACCCCCGGCTCACGCCGCTGGGCAGATAGCTGATATAGCGGCTGTAATTGGTGGAAGAAATGACAAGCCCGCCCGGCACCGGCCCTTGCAACCACAGCAGCGTATCACCTGGGTCGACCACCCCCGGCGTGCCCGCATCGACAAACACCAACCACCCATCCTGCCAATTGGCCGTGGCGTTGCAGGCTGGCGCAGCTGCCATGGCGTCGCGCGTCTTGCAGACGGTGACGCGCATGCCTCGCTTGACCGCTTCGGATCGGGCAAGATGCATGGCTGCGACGAGATCGTTGGTGGCCGTGGTCAGGCGGCTGGCATTCGCCAGATAGGCGTAGCCCGGAACGGCAATCGCCAATAGAATCGAGCCCACCGCCAGCACAACCAGCAGTTCGACCAGCGTGAATCCCTTGTTTTCCATGTCGCCGCCCTCCCCTTTGTCCGGCTTGATCAAGCTTTCCAGCTTGGATCACGGGGACGCGCCGCGCCATACGACTTTAGTCGTAGGTCCTGCCTGTGGATAAGCCTTCGCCGACCCGCGCCGTGATCGTCGTCGGCGCAGGCGTCTCGGGCCTGAGCACGGCACTTGCCCTGCTCCAGCGCGGCCGCGCGGTGACCGTGCTGGAGCGCGGCGAGGTGGGGCGCGAATCCTCGTGGGCGGGGGGCGGCATTCTGTCTCCGCTTTTGCCGTGGAACTACGACGAAGCGGTATCAGCACTGGCGCTGCGCGCGATGGCCGCCTACCCGCGCTGGGTGGCCGAGGTGGAGGCCGCTTCGGGCCGCGAAACCGAATACTGGCGCTGCGGCATGCGCGTGTTCGACGCCGACGCGCCGGAGCAGGCCTTCGCCTGGTGCAGCACCCACGGCCTGGTCCTGCAGCGGCAGGACGCTCACCTGTGGCTGCCGGAGATCGCGCAGGTGCGCAATCCGCGCCTGGTCGCCGCGCTGCGCGCGGCCGTGCTTCAGGCAGGCGGCACGATACGCGAGCACTGCGCGGCGACCGGGGTACTCACCCACGGCGAGCGCGTGGCCGCCGTACAAACCGAGACCGAATCGCTGCCGGCCGAGCATGTGGTGCTGGCGGCCGGCGCCTGGTCGGGGCTGGGGCTGGCGGGGCTCGCGCCGCCGCCGAACATCCGCCCGATCCGCGGCCAGATGCTGCTGTTCAAGCTGGCACTGGGCGCGCTCGACGCCATCCTGTATCGGCGCGGCCTCTATATCATCCCGCGTCGCGACGGCCATATCCTCGTCGGCAGCACGCTCGAGGACGCGTGGTTCGACAAGTCGACCGACGCCGCCACGCGGCAGCGTTTGCACGCCGAGGCCGCCGAGCTGCTGCCGGCGCTGGCCGGCGCCGCACCGGTGCAGCACTGGGCCGGCCTGCGCCCGGGTGCGCCGGCCAATATCCCGGTCATCGACCGCCATCCAGACTTCGGCAACGTCTATGTCAACACCGGCCACTACCGCTACGGCGTGACCATGGCCCCGGCGGCGGCCGAATTGCTCGCCGACTTGATCGACGGTCGCCCGCCCGCGCTCGACCCCGCGCCCTACCGCTGGCAGGCGGCGTTCGCGCGGCGCTGGACGGAAACGCTGTGAGCGCGGGCACGCGTCCGCTCGTCGCCTGGGTCGTCAGCGACGGCAAGCCAGGGCACGTGAACCAGTCGCTGGGGCTCGCCGAAGCGCTGGCGCGGGCGACGCCCACCGACATTCACACCTTCCCCGCCCTGCCCGCCTGGCGCGCGACGCTGGCCGGGCTGCTGAAGCGCATGCCGGGCGCCGCGCTGCCCGCGCCCGATCTGGTGATTGGCGCCGGCCACGGCACCCACCTCACCCTGCTCGCGGCCCGTCGCGCCCGCGGCGGCCGCGCCGTGGTGCTGATGAAGCCGAGCCTGCCGCGGCGCTGCTTCGACCTGTGCATCGTGCCGCGCCACGACGGACTCGCACCCGACGCGCACACCCTCGTCACCGAGGGTGCGCTCAACCGCATCCGCCCCGCCGCGCGCGATCCGCAGCGCGGCCTGATGCTGATCGGCGGCGAATCGCCGCATTTCCAGTGGGACGGCGACGCGATCCAGGTGCAGATCCGGAGCGTGCTCGCACGCACGCCCGCGGTGCAGTGGACGCTGACCACCTCGCGCCGCACGCCGGCTGAATTCCTGACCGGCCTGCCCGCCGAACCCAATCTGACGGTGGTGCCGCACACCGCCACCGGCCCCGACTGGCTGCCGCAGCAGCTCGCCGGCTGCGGCACCGCCTGGGTCACGCCCGACAGCGCGTCGATGGTGTACGAGGCGCTCACCGCCGGGGCGGAAGTCGGCGTGTTCGACCTGCCGGTGAATCCCAAGAGCCGCGTCGGCTGGGCGATCGCCGAACTCGCCGACGGCGAGCGCGTCACCCGCTTCATCGCCTGGTGCGCCCACGGCACGCTCCACCCCAACCCGCAGCCGCTCGCCGAGGCCGACCGCTGCGCCGCATGGATCCTGCAATGGGTGAAGACCGCAAGCTGACCGTGCTGCAGGTGCTCCCGGCGCTGCAATCCGGCGGCGTCGAGCGCGGCACGCTCGAAGTGGCGCAGGCGCTGGTCGAACGCGGACACCGCGCGCTGGTGATGTCGGGCGGCGGACGCCTGGTCGAAGCACTGGTCGCAAGCGGCGCCGAGCACTTCGAATGGCCGATCGGCAGGAAGTCATTGAAGACGCTGCTGCTCGTCGGCAAGCTGCGGCGCTTCCTCGTCGAGCAGCAGGTCGACATCGTGCACGCCCGTTCGCGCGTGCCGGCGTGGATCGTGTACCTCGCCTGGCGCGGCATGGACCCGGCGACGCGGCCGCGCTTCGTCACCACGGTGCACGGCCCGTATTCGGTGAGCGCCTACAGCGCGGTCATGACCAAAGGCGAGCGCGTCATCGTCATCTCCGAGATGATTCGCGATTACGTCCTCACGAATTACCCGAAAACCGATCCGCACAAGCTTCGCCTGATCTATCGCGGCGTTGATCCGGCAGCATTCCCCTACCGGTATCGCCCGCCGCAGGCCTGGCTCGACGACTGGTACGCCCAGCACCCCGAGACGCAGGACAAGCGACTCCTGACCCTGCCGGCCCGGATCACGCGCTGGAAAGGCCAGGAGGATTTCATCGAACTGCTCGCCCAGATCAAAAACGCCGCGCCCGATGCGCATGGCCTCATCGTCGGCGAAACCAAAGACCGCAAGGACCATTTTCTGGCCGAGCTGCGCAGCAAGGCCGAGGCCCTTGGTGTCGCCGACCGGATCAGCTTTGTCGGGCACCGCAGCGACCTGCGCGAGATCATGGCGATCTCGCGCATCGTCTTTTCCCTGTCGCGTGAACCCGAGGCATTCGGGCGCACCACTGTCGAAGCCCTGAGCCTCGGCGTTCCCGTCATTGGGTACAATCACGGCGGCGTGCGCGAGCAGCTGCTAGCCATTCTGCCCGAAGGGGGCGTTCCCGTCGGGCGCATCCAGGAGGCTGCAGCGACGGCCCTCCGCTGGCTCGAGAATCCACCCGACATCCCTGCCGAACAACCCTTCACGCTTGAGCGCATGCTCAGCCACACCCTGAAAGTCTATGACGAGCTTCATCCGATCGATCACGCCTGAACTGGCAGCCCGATTCCTCGGGCTCATGCTGGTCGTTATGCAGCCTTTCACGGGCGGTGCGCGCCCGCCTTCGGTGCTGCTCCTGCTCCTGGGCATCTGGCTGCTGTTCCAGAAACGCATCGACCTGAACAGCATCGCTGCTCGACGCCTTGCGAGCGTCTTCGCTCTATTGCTGCTGCCCGTCCTGATTTCACTCCCCGGTTCATTCAATCCGGTTGGCACTGCGAGCGTGGCCTTGGTGCTGGTCCTGTTTTTCATCGTCGGTCTGACCCTGATGCAGGGGCTCACAACGGAAGATGACCACGCCTGGCTGCAGCGCTGGCTGGCCATCGTACTGACGATCTGGCTCGCCGATGGCTTCATCCAGTACCTCTTCGGACGCGACCTGCTCGGTGTGCCCATGGGAAGCGACGGCCGCATGATGGGTCCCTTTCCCGACAACCTGCACTTCGGCCTGTTCATGACCGTGCTGATGCCCATCATGCTGTGGCGCATGACCCAAGCCCATCCCCTGACCGCACTTGCGTGCATCGCCCTGATCGGTTTCGTGGCCGGCATGAGCGGTGCTCGCAGCAATGTACTGTTTTATCTATTGGGTGTCGCGATTCTGCTGCCACGCTTCAACTGGTGGCGTCGGGCGTTCATCCTGCTCGCGCTCGTCGCCGGCATCGTCGCTGCCATCGGCCAATCCGAAACCACGGCTTCCAAATTCAGGCAATTCGACGCCCCAATCGGGCAGTCTCTCTTCCAGACACTCGACCATATGCTCAGCGGGCGCATGATCATCTGGGAAACCGCCGGCGAGATGCTCAAGGACCGGCCGCTCACTGGCGTCGGCGCGGGCGCGTTTGCCGACGCCTACGACCAGTACGCGACCCGGCCGGAGGACCCCTTCAGAAGCGGCGGCGACTATGTGGGCGGCGTCTACCACGCCCACCACATGTACGTTTCGATTGCCGCCGAATCCGGGTTGATCGGCCTTGCCAGCTTGCTTGCAGCCATCGGCCTGCTCATCCGCTGGTATCGACAGGCTGCACCGGACCTGCGCAGCCGGGCCGCCCCCTACGCGGCTTCGCTGGCCGTCATCGCGTTTCCGCTTCAGTCCCAGCCGGTTTTATATCGGGCGTGGTGGTTCCCGGTGGTGCTTCTGCTGCTGAGCGGATTTATCATTGCCTTGCAATCGAAAAAAGCCTGAACTGGGCATTCATCCACACGACCCTGAATATCATGCAAAGACCGTTCAAATCCCTGAGCCGCGCCCTGCGCCAGCCCTTCAATCGCCTCTATGCGCACCGCCGCCTGCGGGAATACCACGCGCAAAAGCGTTCGCTCGAAGAAGTCGTCGATTGGGCGATGCATTTCGGCGGGGGCGGTTACATGACGGTCAAGACCCTGCAGATTCCCTCGGAAATCACCCAGCTGGCGAAGGCCGTACAGGCGATCAAGCCGAAAATCATCGTCGAGATCGGCACCGCACGCGGCGGCACGCTGCTGATCTGGTCCTACCTCGCCTCCCAGCGGGTCATCACCTGCGACCTCAACGACATGCACCGGCAGCGTCCCCTGTTCAGCCAGTTCCCACCGCCAGGATCGGGGTGCCAGGTCACCCTGCTCTCGGGCAATTCGCACGATGCGGATTTCAAGGCAAAACTGGCGCGCGAACTGAACGGCGAAAAGGCCGATTTCATGTTCATCGATGGCGACCATACCGAATCGGGCGTGGAGGCGGACTACAACGACTACAAGGAATTCGTGCGCCCCGGCGGGCTCATCGCCTTCCACGACATCGTCGAGAAGCAGCCCCTGCCGACCAACCAGGTGTTCCATTTCTGGAAGCGTCTCAAGGTCGGGGCCGACGTGCAGGAGTTCGTTTCCGACCCCAAGCAATGCGGATTCGGAATCGGTCTGCTGCGCGTACCCGAAGCGTAAGCTAACGGCTCTGCAAGGCCTGCGCAGCGGCCAGCGCGCCGCGCAACTGCTCCGCGACAACGGCCGCGGAAAAAACCTCCCGGTAGAGATCGGCCGCGCGCTGCCCGATGTCCGGGCTGTCGCGCAATTGCATGGCCCATTGCGCGACGGCCTGTGCCAGCGCGCCGGGGTCGCCGGGCTCGACCCAGATCAGGCCACGCTCTCCGCTACCGCGACAGGCTGTCGGATAGGCTGCCGAGCGTCGCGTCACCACCGGACGTCCACACGCCAGCGACTGGAACACCTTGTTCGGGATCACCCGTCCGGCTTTCGCACCCGAATCGAATACGCCGAGCAGCAAGTCGGCCTCATGGATCCGAGCCGGCAAGCGTGCATACGGAACCGGCGCCTCGAAACGGACGCTGTCGAGCCCGCGGGCCAGCCGCTCGCATTCCGCGCGCAGCGGACCCTTGCCCAGCAAGGTCCAGCGAACCGGCGGACCGGCGTATTTGCGCGCAGCCTCGACGATGATCTGCGGCGCCTGCAATTCGATGAAGCTGCCGTAGAAAAGTACCTCGAGCGGCGAGCCATCCGCGTGATCCGGCATGGACGAGGGATGAAACAACGGCGTTTCCGCGCCCACGTATACCACCTTGATGCGATCCGGTGCGATGCCAAACGCTTCGGAAAAATAATCCGCGTGCGCCTGTGTGTCGGCAATCAGCACGTCTGCCCGATCGAACAGCGAACGCTCCCAGTGACGAAGACGCCGGGCCTGCCGGCTGTGCGGCAGATGCTTCTTGCGCTCGAAAATCTGTTTGTCGTACGCGGATATGAGCGGGTCGAACACGAGGGGAATGCGACGCCGCTTCGCCCAACGGCTGGCTGCGGCGAGATCGCGCTGGCGGAAGCAGGGTACCCAGATTACATCCGGTTTGGGTACGTGCCTGAAGTGCGCTTCCACATCGCCAAGTAGGCTGAAGCGCGGATGAAAATCGACGATCTCCCAGCCCATCCCCGCCAGGAGCCCTCGCAATACTCTGTTTCGGGAGTAATCGGGATCGAAACGCCCCCACCACAGCACGCAGGGCATTACTTCACCTGCCGCATCAAGCGCCGCCTTTCGCGCGTCTTGGCCAGGCGAATGAAGCGCTGGAAGGCGTACATGTGGCTCACCACGATGCCGTCGACGCCGTTCACGAATTCGCGGCGCAGGACATACTGCTTGAAGAAGGCCAGCACCGGCACCAGCAGCAGCGCCAGCAGCCCGGGATCCCGTCCCTGCGCTGCCATCACTTCGGCCTGTGCGCTGGAATAAGCGTTCACCTTGTCGATGTGGTGCGCCAGGGAACGGAACGAGCGGTGCAGCACCATCCCCTTGAGGTGCCCGGTCGAGCCTTCGTGCACGACGACGGAGTCGTGCACGCGCTCGCTCTTGAAACCGGCCTTGTCCTTGCGATAGAGGCGCACCGGGTGGTGGAATGCCGTCCAGGGGTGCCCGGACTGCTGGAACGGATACAGTGGCAGGATGGGCAGCGTATAGGCGGCGCAGGTGGGCTCGCCCTTTTCGAACAGCGCGCGAATCTCAGCGCCCAGCTCGGGGGACACTTCCTCATCGGCATCCAGGTTCAACAGCCACAGATTTTTGCACAAGGACTCGCCGAAAACCTTCTGCGGTCCGTAACCGCGCCATTCGTTGAACATTACGCGCGCGCCCAGTGACTCGCTCACCGCCACGGTATCGTCGGCACTTCCGCTGTCGATGACGATCACTTCATCCACCCAATCGCGCACGGCACGAATGACCACAGGGATTCGATCGCCCTCGTTCTTGGCGATGATGAATACGGACAGCGGCAGTTTATTCATGGGTTCGGTCATTCAGGACTGACTGGGACATTTATCCGGCAGTCCCCAACGTGCGGGGCAGCCCGCCAGCAGCCAGGCCAATTGAGTCAGATAGATCATCAGTCGGGCACGCACCTTGCAGATCAATCCCAGGCTGAGCAGCCCCATCAGCAAATACGACGCCGTATTGACGAGCAGGCGAACGACACGCCAGACCGTCAGCAAGAATGCGAGAGGCGGCGACATCGTCTTCCAGTAATAAAGCAGTCGCGAGCGGAACATTTCCACCTGCGCATCGCGCCTGACGGCGCGGGTGCTGGCTCCCTTGAGGTGGGTGACGCGTATGCGGGGATCGACCATCACCTGCCACCCCTGTCGGCGCAATCGCACGCACCATTCGGTTTCTTCGAAATAGAAGAAAAAATCCTCGTCCAGCAATCCTGCGTCTGACGCCACAGCACGCCTGAAGGCCATGCAGGCGCCCACCAAGGTCTCGACCTCGACGGGCTGGTCTGCATCGACGGTGGCAGGCTTCCGCTTGCGAAGCAATCCGAGCTCCGAGAGAAAGGTCGGGGCCACCCCCGCCGAGCGTTGAAGCTGTCCGTCCTCGCCTACGAGTTGGCCACCAATCAAGGCGGCTTTCGGGTAGGCCTCGAAATCATGCTCAAAGCGGTCGAGCGCATCAGCCGGAAGAAAGGCATCGTTGTTCAGGAAAAGCACATAACGCCCACGCGAGGCGGCGACACCTTGATTGCATGCCCTTGCAAAGCCATTGTTGCAGCCATTCTCGATCAGGCTGACGGATGGAAAATTCGACCTCACGGCCTGCATGGAGGCATCTGTGCTACCGTTATCGACCACGATGACTTCATCGTCATCCCTCACTGCCTGCCTCAAGGCAGACAAGGCCTTGAGCAGCATGTCCTCACCATTGCGATGGACGATAACAATCGAAAAGCGTATCTCAGCCAAGAGTATGATCCTTGCATCCGTGAAGCACGGCATCTCTTCCGCCAGCCCTGCTGGGGGACGCCCGTTATTCATGCTTCTGATGTATAAAGCCGCCTCATTATAAGTAATGACGCGTCTTCCCCGACGCACGCCATGAAAGACCAGCCCCCCCATTCACCCGACAAGATTCGCGTCAAGGTCATGACGACCATCCCCGCGGAGGTGCTGCGCCGCCAACTGCCCGACGAGGCACCTGAATGGGGGAACTGCACGTTCACCCTGAATCCCGGAGCGCGCGACTATGACTGGCTGGTCGTGTACGACGACCTCCCCGCCAAGCACGGGGAGGCGCGCAAGCTTCGCCACGAGGTGTTGGCCTGCCCTGCAGCGCATACCCTGCTCACCACCAGTGAGCCCTCCTCGATCAAGCACTTTGGCGATACCTATGTGCGCCAGTTCGGCTGTGTCCTCACCAGCCAGGAAGCCTGGGCACTCCCCCATCCGGACCGCATCTTTTCACAGGCTGGCCTGCATTGGTTCTACGGGCTGGGCGCGCAGCACACCATTTCATTTGACGCGCTCGTGGCGCACCCGCCCGGAGACAAGACCCATGATCTGTCGATGGTCTTCTCGCCAAAGCGCATGCGCCACACCCTGCACCATCGTCGCTTCGATTTCATGCGCAAGCTGATGCAGCTGCTGCCCGACATGCACGTCTATGGGCGCGGCGCACGGCCACTCGACGACAAGGCGGAAGCCCTCGACGCCTACCGCTATCACGTTGCGATCGAGAACTACATCGGCCCGCATCACTGGACCGAGAAGCTGTCCGACGCCTTCCTCGGTCTCACCCTGCCGTTCTATGGGGGCTGTACCAACGCAGCCGACTATTTTCCTGCGGAGAGCTTCATTCCCATCGACATCAAGGATCCCGACGGGGCCGCACGCATCATCCGCCAGGCGATTGCCGACGGAGAATACGAAAAACGCCTGCCGGCGATCATTGAGGCGCGCCGCCGCGTGCTGTACGAGCACAACTTCTTTGCCGTCGTTTCACGCGAAATCGAGAAGCGCCACCGCCCAGCAGCGCAGACGTCGGCGCAGGTCGTGATTTACTCGCGCCACGCCCTGCGCAGGAAAAGCGTGCTCCACGGCTTGCGCAACGTGTACGGGAAGGCACGCGCACTGGCAGTGCATTTTGCGCGCAGGAGCTGATTCCAGAAGATCCGCAGGCCGCGGCCTGAAATCACGTCAATCCAGCTCGAACGCGTTCTTGTAATCCAGCCGCAGCTTCGGGTCCTGGTCTTCTTTCCGCAGCACGCAATTCCCGATCACCAGCGCGTCCATCTCGGTCCCCATCAGGCAGCGGAAGGCGTCTTCCGGGGTGCAGACGATGGGCTCGCCGCGCACGTTGAAGCTGGTGTTGATGAGCACGGGGCAGCCGGTCTTTTCGTGGAAGCTTGAAATCAGCGCGTGGTAGCGCGGATTGGTGTCGGCGTGCACGGTCTGGATGCGGGCGGAGTAGTCGACGTGGGTGACGGCGGGGATGGCCGAGCGCGGCACCTTGAGCTTTTCGATGCCGAAGAGGCCGCGGTCGGCTTCGGTTTCGACGCGATGCCGCTTCGCGACGTCGGCGACGATGAGCATGTAGGGGCTGTCCTGGTCGAGCTCGAACCAGTGGGCGACGTGCTCGCGCAGCACCGACGGCGCAAACGGGCGAAAGGATTCGCGGTACTTGATCTTGAGGTTGAGTACCGACTGCATCTGCGGCGAGCGTGGGTCGCCGAGGATGGAGCGGCCGCCGAGCGCGCGCGGGCCGAATTCCATGCGCCCCTGGAACCAGCCGACTACGTGTTCGCTCGCCAGCAGTTCTGCGGTGCGGTCGATGAGTTCGGCATCCTCCAGCACGCTGAACTTCGCGCCGGCGGCAGTCAGGCGCGCCTCGATGTCGGCCTGCTCGAACGCCGGGCCGAGGTAGCTGCCGCGCATGCGGTCGCGGCCCGTGCCCGGCGCGCGGGGCTGCTCGCGGAACAGGTGGTGCGCGGCGAGCGCGGCACCGAGCGCGCCGCCGGCGTCGCCCGCGGCGGGCTGCACCCACACGCGCTTGAACGCGCCGTCGCGCAGCACCTTGCCGTTGGCGACGCAGTTGAGCGCAACGCCGCCGGCAAGGCAGAGGTTGTCGATTCCCGTTTCCGCGTGCAGCGCGCGCGTCATGCGCAGTACGGCTTCCTCGGTGACGGCCTGCAGCGAAGCAGCGAGGTCCATTTCGCGCTGGGTCAGCGGTTCCGCGGGCTTGCGCGGTGGCGCACCGAACAGGGCGTCGAACTTCGCGTTGGTCATGGTCAGCCCGGTGCAGTAGTCGAAGTACGACTGGTCGAGCCGATAGGAGCCGTCGGGCTTGAGGTCGATCAGGTGATCGAGGATGGTCTGCGTGTATTTCGGTTCGCCGTAGGGCGCGAGGCCCATGACCTTGTACTCGCCCGAGTTCACCTTGAACCCGAGGTAGTAGGTGAATGCCGAGTACAGCAGGCCGAGCGAATGCGGGAAATGGATTTCCTTGAAGATTTCGAGCCGGTTGCCGCGGCCGATCGCCGCCGACGTGGTCGTCCACTCGCCGACGCCGTCCATGGTCAGCACCAGCGCTTCGTCGAAGGGCGAAGGGAAGAACGCGCTGGCGGCGTGGCTCAGGTGGTGCTCGGAAAACAGCAGGCGCTCGGTCCAGTTCACGCCGGGCTCGATGGCCTTGAGCTCCTTCGCCAGCAGGTCCTTCTGGAATAGCTTCTCGCGCAGCCACAGCGGCATTGCCATGCGGAAGGACGTGAAGCCGCGCGGCGCGAAGGCGTGGTAGGTCTCCAGCAGGCGCTCGAACTTGAGGAAGGGCTTGTCGTAGAACGCGACCTGGTCGACCTCGCCGAGCGCGATGCCGGCTTCGGCGAGGCAGTAGTTCAGCGCGTTGACCGGAAAGCGCGCGTCGTGCTTCTTGCGCGAGAAGCGTTCCTCCTGTGCAGCGGCGATGATCTCGCCGCCGCGCAGCAGGCAGGCTGCGCTGTCGTGGTAGTAGGCGGACAGGCCCAGTGTGACCATGGAGTCAGAACAGCGTGTAGATGAAGGGCGCGACCGCCGAGCCCTTGGCGAGCACGAGCAGGCCGCCCAGGAGCACCATGATCAGGAAAATGGGCAGCAGCCAGAATTTCTTGCGCACGCGCATGAACTCCCAGAGTTCGCGGAAGATGGACATGAGGACTCCTAGAATTGTCGTTTCATGCTGGAGGATTCGGGCCCGGGCGGTTCGCGCCGGATCCAGTAGCTGTCGGCGTCGCGATCGAACTTCGTGCGCAGCAGGTCCTTGCCGGCGAGGCGCATCAGCCAGCCGACCGGGGTAATCACGCCGAAGAACATGATGCCGAGGATGACCGGGCTGACGATGCGGTGCAGCAGCTCGCCGAACTTCATCCACAGCCGGTTGAGCGGCGCCAGCCACTTCGGCACGACGAGCGCGACGGCGAGGAAGGCCAGCGCAATGCCGAGGGGGATCGGGTACACGGGCTTGCCCTTCAGCAGTGGCCACAGCGCGATCAGCAGGAAGACGAAGAAGAAGAGCAGGCCGAAGAAGCGGTCCGAGCTCGTCTTAACGGTTTCGTCGCGGTGCAGGGCCTCGTGGGTTTGCATGGTCGTTAGTCCTGTTGCCTGGGCGGCTGGGTTTGCAGGTGCGCGTACAGCCGTTCGGCCGCCTTGCGATGGCCGGCCGGCGTCATGTGGTTGTCGAGTTTACGATGATCCGCCGGGGTGAGGCCGAGGTCGACGAATTCGACGTTCGGCATGGTCGCATCCGGCCCCGACGGGAAATTGCGGTAGCGCTGCCCGTAGGGGTTGGCGTAGAAGACGATCACGCGCTTGCCGGCGAGGAGATCGCGGTGCTTGTCGAGCACCGGCATCAACGCAGCGTAGTGCGGTTCGAAATTCTTGCGGCGCAGGCTTTCCGACAGCGACCGGAAGGGCGCGGCGAGTGCGTAGCCGTAGCCGTCGGCGAGTTGTGCGAGGCGGTTGGGCTGGACAGGCGTTTGCGGTGGGCCGAACACCTTGTCATGTAGTGCCTGCTTAGAAGCCGTGTCGAATTGCAGGTTCTCGCTTTTGTCGTTGTTGCAGTACTGCAGGATGACGGTGTCGACCTTGCCGAGCACGCCGGATTTCTGCAGGCGGATCAGCTCGCGCGCCGTGCCGTAGCTCGCCACGCCGAGGTTGTACACGGGCCGTCCGCTCAGCGCCTGCAGCTGCGCCGCGAAGGTCTCTTCGTCGTTTGCGCCCCAGCCCATGGCATGGGAATCGCCGATGACCACGATGCCGGTGCCGGCGGGCTTCGGCCCCGTGGCGCGTCCTTCGGCGGTGAAGGTGAGCGTGGTCTGGAATTCGATGTCGTCGAACGCACAGGTGCCGATTGACGGCACGTAGATCAGGTCGGGGTCGGGGGTGATGCAGCCGGGGATGCCGAGCCAGTTGTTCACATTGACGTGGCCGTTGCGGTAGAGCGACTTCTGCGTGGCGCCGAACCAGGGCAGGTCGATGCGCGTGCCCTGCTGCAGCGCGACGAGGCTGACGGCGTAGACGATCGCGCCCGCTGCACCATAAATAATCAGCGCCAGGAGTGCCCAGCCCAGCAGTTTGGCCCGGCGGCTCATGACGCGCGTCGACGCGTCGCGTCGTACACACACGTCAGGCAAGCAGCGCGGAAGACAATGGCACAGGAGGATTGCAAGGGTTGTCGGGCCGTGAATCGAAGCAGCGCAGATTATAAAGCGTCAACGCGCCCCGCCACGCTAGACCGGCCGAGAATCCTGCCGATACTCCGGTACCCAGGCTTTCAATTGGCGCTTGACCTCGGCTTCGTGTTTCGGGGCGGCATCCGCGAGCCAGGCCATGCACTCCGCACACCATGCCGCCTCGGCACCGCGCGCCTTCGCCACGCGCAACTTCGGATGTGGCGTCGACAGGGTCGATTCGTCGTCGGCGAGCAGTTCCTCGTAGAGCTTTTCTCCCGGACGCAGGCCGGTGTATTCGATACGGATGCGGTCCTCGTCCGCGCCCGACAGGCGGATCATCAGCCGTGCCAGCTCGGCGATCCTCACCGGCTCGCCCATGTCGAGCACGAAGATCTCGCCCCCCTCGCCCATCAGTCCGGCCTGCAGCACCAGCTGCGCCGCCTCGGGGATGGACATGAAGTAGCGGGTGATCTCGGGATGGGTCACGGTCACCGGGCCGCCCGCCTCGATCTGCTTCTGGAACTTGGGGATCACGCTGCCCGATGAGCCGAGGACGTTGCCGAAGCGCACCGACACAAAACGCGTTCCGCTCGGCTGCTGCATCGCCTGGCACATCATTTCGGCAAGTCGCTTGGTTGCCCCCATGACATTGGTCGGGTTGACCGCCTTGTCGGTGGAAATCATCACGAACTTGGCCACATCGTGTGCCTGCGCCGCTGCAGCGACGACCTGCGTGCCGAGCACGTTGTTGCGCATCGCTTCCCAGGCGTTGACGTTCTCCATCAGCGGCACGTGCTTGTAGGCGGCGGCGTGGAACACCACGGCGGGGCGTTGCGCAGCCATCACCTCATTCACCCAGGCGGCGTTCTTGACATCGCCGATGATCGGCACGATCGGCACGTCGGGAAAGCGCTGCGGCAGTTCCTGCTCCATCGCATACAAGGCGAGTTCTGACTGCTCGAATAGCACCAGCCGAGCAGGTTCGAAGCGCGCGATCTGGCGACATAGTTCGGAACCGATCGAACCGCCGGCGCCGGTCACCATCACCACCTGCCCGGTCAGCAGCCGGTGCAGACCGCTGTCGTCGAGTTGTACCGGGTCGCGCCCGAGCAGGTCGTCGAGTTCGATGCGACGCAGGCTGGAAACCGACACCCGCCCCGCCACCAGGTCCTCGAGCGAGGGGATGGTCATCACGTTGAGGCCGGCCTGGGTGCAAGCCTGGGTGATGCGCTTGCGCACCTCGTGTGCCGCCGACGGCAACGCCAGCACGATGTCCTCGACCTCCATCTTTCTCGCCCATGCCGCTACGTCGACCAGCGGGCCTAGCACCGGGATGCCCTGCACCAGGCGGCCCTGCTTGTCGCGGCTGTCGTCCAGGAGGCCGACCACATGGAAACCCGCGGGATTGCGCGCCAGTTCGCGCAGCAGGAAATCCGCCGCCGAACCGGCGCCCGCCACCAGCACCGGCTTGCTGCCCGGGCGCAGCACGCTGGCCAGGCGGTGCTCCTTCCAGGCGCGGTAAGCCAGGCGGCTGCCCCCCATCAGGGTCAGCAGCAGCAGCGGATCGAGCAGCAGCACCGAGCGCGGCACCACCGCCTGCACGCGGAACAGGATCAGCACCACCGGGATCAGCACCGCCGCAAGGCCAACGGCGAATACGATGCGCTTGAGATCGGGCAGGCTGGCGAAGCGCCAGATGCCGCGATAGAGGCCGAAGCGCCAGAACACCACCGCCTGCAGCGGCACCACCCACAGCAGGGTGGCAAAAGCGGCATCCCGGAACTCGGGCGGCACCTCCAGGTTGAAGCGCAGCCAGTAGGCGCCCAGCCAGGCGAGCGCAGCGACCACGATGTCGTGCAGGATGATGACAAGGGTGCGCGGATTAAGATTCATCGCGGGCTTGGTGCCAACGCCGGTCGATGGCGAGGAAGATCGTTGCGTACAGAACGCCCGACAGTATAAGCACGCCGGGCGTCTGTTGCGGCCACGCGCGCAGCGCAAACGCGAGGCCGCTCATCCCCAGCATCAGGGTAAAGGCCGCCAGCGCCAGCTGCCGGTGGCTGGCGCCGAGCAGCACCACGCGCTGGTAATAATGCGAGCGGTGGGCCTGCCACACTTTTTCGCCACGCAGCGCACGCCGCGCCAGCGTGACGCTGGCGTCGACGATGAAGGGCGAGAACACCAGCAGCGGGAACGCCCACGGCCACACGCCCTGGCGCGCGCCGAGGATGCCGAGGGTGGCGGCGAGAAAGCCGAGCGGAATCGACCCGGCATCGCCCATGAAGAGGCGCGCGGACGGAAAATTGAAGCGCAGGAAGGCCAGCGCCGCCGCCGCGATCGCGGCACAGAAAGTCGCCAGCGCCGGCGCATCGCCCAGCCACGCCGCCAGCGCCAGCGCGCCGAAGCCGATCGCCGCCATGCCGCCCGCGAGCCCGTTGGCACCGTCCATGAAGTTATAGAGATTGGTCATCCACACCACCGCCAGCGTGCTCGCCAGCAGCGCCCAGCCGCCGAGCCCCAGCGCGAACAGACAGCCGGCCGCCGCGACGAAGTGGGCGAAGAAGCGCACCCGCACCGGCAGGCCACGCACGTCGTCGAGCAGGGACACGCTGGCGAGCGCAAAGGCGCCGAGTATCGCCGGCAACAGGGCCGCGTCGGCCAGCCACCCGCCCGCCACGGCGACGCCCGCCATGATGCCGAGCCCGCCGATGCGCGGCGTCGGCGTTTGGTGCAGGGAACGGTCGTTGGGATGGTCCATCGGCAGCGCATGTTGTCGCCGCAGCAGGGCGGCGAGCGTCAGCCAGCAGACCGCAAACGCGGCCAGGACAGCCCAGGCATTCATTGCAGATCCGCCACTGTCGCCGCGAGCCCGGCTGCCATCGTAAACGGCGGGGTCCAGCCGAGACGCGAACGGATCAGCGAACTGTCGACCCACAGCGAGCCGGTCAGCCGCGCCACCGCCGCCCGCTTGCCGAGCAGCGCCCCGGCGAATTCGAGCACACCCGCCGGCACCGGCAGCAGGCGCGCCGGCCGTCCCATCGCGTGCGCCACGGCACGAACCAATTCAGGCGTCGACACCGGTTCGCCATCGTCAACCAGGAAGGTCTGCCCCGCTGCGGCCGGATGCTCGACGCACACCCGGATCGCGTCGACGAAATTGCCCAGGTACAAGAGACTGCGCCGGTTCTCGATCGCCCCCAGCGGCAGCGGCCAGCCGCGCGCCACCGTGTCGAGCAGGCGCCGGAAATTCGCCTTCACCCCCGGCCCGTACACCAGCGGCGGACGCAGCACGACGACCTCCAGCCCGGTTTCCTGCGCGATCCGCCATAGCCCCTGCTCGGCTTCCCACTTGGAGGTCGCGTAGGCATCTTCAGGCACCGGCAAATCGGCTTCACAGTAGGCATCGTTGCGCCCCTCGCCGTTGACCTTGATGCTGCTGACGAACACGAAGCGCTTCACGCCGGCCTGCACCGCCTGGTGTGCGAGGTTAAGCGTGGCGTCGGTGTTGGTAGCGCGGTAAAGCGCCAGCGGATTGGTCGAAGTGTCATGCATCACGTGGACCCGGGCGGCGAGGTGGACTACGGCGTCGCAGGACTGCAGAGCCTCTCCCCAGGCTGTCTCGCCCCCCATATCCCTGATAACCACCTCGCCCGCAAGGCCGCACGGGCGCCGCACGACAGGCACCACAACATGGCCACCCTCGGCAAGACGATCGCCCAGAGCGCGCCCGACAAAGCCATTGGCACCAGTGACCAGAATTCTCATCGACGGACGAATTCCAGCAGCTTGGCCGGATACTTCGACAGTATTTTGGGTAGGCTGGTTGAAATACCGTTCTCCCGACACGCGCGCAGCACTTCACGATTGAGCAGAAGCGTATTTCGCCACCCCCCCGTACTGACCCCGCCGGTCTGCATCCGCACCAGCACTTCCGGCAGATGGCGATACTTCAGCGTGTCACCGTGGAACATGCGCGCCACCAATTCGAAGTCGCCGGCAATCCGGTAGTCCGTCCGGAACAAACCGAAACGTTCATACAGTTCCCTCCGCAGGAACAGCGTCGGGTGCGCCGGCATCCAGCCCCAGGCGATACGCCCGGGACGAAAACGCTCCGAGCGATAGCGTCGCAAGGGGCGGTCGGGCTGTTCGGCGCTGACGAATTCGGCATCGCCGAACAGGGCGTCGAGCCCCTCCGCCTCCATGTTCGCTGATACGCGTGCCAACACACCGGTGTCTGCATAGACGTCGTCGGCATTCAGGAAACCGATGATGTCTCCTGTCGCCAGCCGCAGTCCTTTGTTCATCGCATCATAAATGCCATGATCCGGTTCGGAAACCAATCGAGAAACTCGCTGGCCATGACGTTCGATGACCGTCAGCGTGCCATCGGTCGACGCGCCATCCACGACGATATGCTCGACATCCGGATGCAACTGAGTCGCAACGGAATCGAGCGTGTCGGCGATCGTCTTTTCTGCATTGAATGCCACCGTAATGACACTGATCTTCATGATCTGACATTCCCGGTCCGGCAATGCTCTGCAAGCTCGGCAAATTCCGCTGCGAATCGTTCAAGGCGTTGAATGGCAGCGGTTCTGGCGGTCGCAGCGCGTTGCATGCGCTGCGCCTCATCCAGCGGCACGAATGCGTCCAGAGCGTCAGCGAGCGATTGTGCCGAATGGCGCTCGAAGTACTGGGCGTCTTTGCCCATCTGTTCCCGGTGTACGTCCAGATCCGACAGGAGCATCGGGGTTCCCATCGAACGTGCTTCCTCGACCGTCGTGCTCCAACCTTCGAACAGGGAAGGGTTGAGCAATGCAGCACAGGAACGCATCAGTAGCGCCAGATGCGGATAGGGAATCATCCCGAGCAATCGGAAGCTGTCCGAAAGACCAGCCTGATCGAGCCTTGCGTGGAATGCAGGGAAATAGCCGGGCGCGCGCGGATCGGCCTGCTTGCCGGACGCGGCCACGACCACCTGCCGCCCGCGCTGTCGAAGGATGTTCAGCGCATCAAGGACCAGGCCATGGTTCTTGTGCCGCCAGAACTGGTTCGGCATGAAAAAGAATTTCCCAGGCAACCCATAGGAATCCGCCACCGCCCGCGCTTCTGCACCAGTGACATCAGGACCGGGCGGCACAGCAAAGTGAACCGTCCGGGTTCGTCCCTCGCTCGACGGGTAGTAACGCTCGCACGCATGTCGAGCATCATCGCTACTCAGCATGATGGTTCGTCCACCCGCCACCTGCGCACGAAAGCCGATCTCGCGCTTCCACCATGCCCTGCTGGTAAAAAGGTGCGGCAGCACCTTGTGCTGGAAATCGGGAATCCAGGCGATGGCCGGGATATCCAGACGCCAGCCAAAGAATTGAGCAGACTCGAATACCACGTCGATCCGGTGTTCACCGAAAAGGCGCTGTACCGCGAGATCACGCCCCAGCAACATGGCCTGCATCAGCGAACGGCCGCGCCGCTGGGCATTCAACAGTGGCGTTTTCACCAGTTCCACGCCGGGCATGTCGGCAAACGACGCGATATCGTCGGCGCTGCATGCATCGCCGACGAACAAAACTGGCGTCAGGCGACCTTTTTGATATTTACCCAGAACGGACAACAGATTCAAAAGGTAGTTGTAGCCGCCTGTCCAGTCCTTGCCCCCGATCAGGGTAAACGCCACGCGCATATCAGCCCGTCACCCTCATCTGGGCGCGATACCAGGCAACGTATTCAGCCACACCCTGCGCCACGGGGATACGGTTATCGATGCCACATGCGCGCATGCGCGCAACATCGGCCACCAGGCTGAAGGGATCGCCCGGCCTGGAACGGCCGCTGAAGGTCACCTCACGCGCGCGGGCAGCGGAATCCGCCCAGTTTGCCGCCACCATGGCAGCGATGTCCCGTACTGAGGTGGCCACGCCCGAGGCGAGATTGACCACCGGTGCTTCCACGCTTGCCAAGTGACCGACCCGCTCCAGACCACGCACCACGTCACGCACGTCGATCCAGTCCCGCAATTCGTCCCCGCTCCCGCCCAGTTCAACCGCACTGCCAGCCGAGATTTTTCCGCACAGATCCCACAGCAATTGTTTTTTCAGCCCGGGGCCATAGACCGAGAAAAGTCGGGGCAAGACAACCGGGAGGCTGAAGTTGGCCGCGTAGGAACGGCACAACTCTTCCATCATGAGCTTATGGCTCCCATAGGGGGAATACGGGGACAGCCTCGCATTCTCTGCAATCGCACCCCGGTGTGCCGAGCCGTAGACTGCTGCACTGGATATGGCGACGACTCGCGTGGCAGGCGAATGCTGACGCAACCATTCGAGCAATTCGGCCGTGGAGACCACGGTGCGCGTGAAGTCCTCGTGCGGGTGCGCAATCGCCGCCCCCACCGACGATCCGCCCGCCAGATGGAACACCACGTCGGGAATCCCGAGTGCCTGTCGCATCTGCGCCAGATTGCTGGCCGAGATCTCGCCGTTCAGCCAGAAAGACAGCCCCCACTGCGCCGCCTCGGACTCGGGCCAGGCACCATGGCCGATGCCCGCGACCCGATAACCATCTGCCTCGAGTTGACGGGCAAGGTAACGACCGATAAAACCGTGTGCGCCGGTGACCCACGCCAAGGCCATGCTCACCTCCGCTCCGCCACGAACGAATAGAGGCGACCCGGACGATGGTCGACCCGCTCGAGGATCCTACGGAGGAACCGCCACATGCCCGGCATATCGAGTAGGGCGCGCACAACGCGACCGATGCCGGGCAGCCGCAGCCCGGCCCGACGAGACAATTCGTCCTTGAGCGAAGCCAAGGTGTAAGGCGCAAAGTTGAGCGGGCTTTGCCACGGCGAAATCACGTCGAGATTCGCAAAACCTGCCTTCTGCAATGCAGCGACGTATTCCTTCAATTGAAAGGCATGCTCACCCCCGTACAGCCGGTGCAGAGGGTGCTGTTCCAAAAAACGCGGCAGATCGGCGGGGCTGGAGACGACGTGCTCACGGATTGCCAGCAGCAGCCCACCCGGCCTAAGCACCCTGAAGAATTCACGGCAGGCTGCTTCAAGATCACGCGTGTGGTGCAGCACCGCACGCGCAAAGACAATATCGAAGGCGCCATCCTCGAAAGGCAGCCGTTCCGAAAATTCTTCGACCACCTGGATTGGCAAACCCGACTCCGCAGCCAGCTTGCGAATTGCCTCCGCCCCGACGAGTGCGCTCGAATCAGGCTCCAGCGCCGTCACGCGGAAACCCTCCCGCGCCAGTGCATAGCTGGCGATGCCACGCCCTGCACCGACATCAAGCGCACTGCCGGACCGACCGGCCAGCCTGTCCCGCACGACTCGCCACTCTTCACTGTGCCAGTAACGGTCGGCCGCCCCGATGAGGGGATCGTCGTAATAGCAGTCTGCAACCAACTGGAATTGGTCCGGCTGCTGACGCAGCCAGGCCACCGCATCTTCCCAACTGGAAAAAGTCTTGTCAGCGCTCATCGGGCCCCAATTCACGAATCACGCGCGCCGGATTGCCGGCGACGATGGTATAGGGCGGCACCTCTTTGGTCACCACCGCGCCCGCAGCCACAACAGCCCCCTCCCCGATGAGGACCCCCTTTGTAATAATCGCTCGCGCACCAATCCAGGCACGGGCGCGAATCACGACAGGCGCGCGGCTGACGCGCGACCAGTCGTATTCCTGGCTACGCCAGCGTTTCAGGTCTCCGATACGCTCCGAGGCACGCAAACTATGGTTATCAGAATCCATGATGATGACCTGATATGAAATCAGCACATCGTCCTCGATGGTGATCTGATCGAGACAGTCGACCAGCGCGCCGCCACCGATGAAGACGTTGTCCCCGATCACGAGGCGGCTGGCCTCGGCTTCCACCACCAGCGTTCCCGCGATGAGACTGTCGTGACCGATACGCACCGTCGCCGAAGGGTGGCGTCGCTCGATGCGGCCACGAATCCGTGTGTTGCGGCCCAGTTCCGCCACCAGGCGTGGCGCGAACTTGCCGATCAGTTGTGATAGCAAACGCATGACATGAGCCGGGCAAGACGTCTCACCCGAGGAGTTCCTGGAACATCTTCCATTGCACGGCTTTGCTGTAGCGGTTGCGCACCATATCCCATCCCTTTGCAGCGACCTCCCTGCCCTGCCCCCAGTTCTCGAGGGCATGGACCGCTCGCGCCACCGCCTCTTCAGCACTTCGATACGTCAACATGGTTTCCCCGTCCACGAAGCCGTCCGGATAGCGACCATGGTCGGAGACCATCAAGGCGCCACAACCCAGCGCCTCGAAGCAACGCATGTTGCCGCGATCCTCACCAGCCATGTCGATAGCACCATTCAATACAATTTTCGCACGGGACATCAGTTCATATAGCTCGCGCCCGAAAACTGGCGCCGACGAGACCTGCCGGATGCTCTGCGGCCGCCGATGGCGGGACAGTCCGGGCAGCAATCCCAGAGGCGAATCCGCGAGACGGGTTACGCGCGATTGGTCCAGGCAATACATCACCCGATAGCGTGAAGCCAACTGCGCCACGGCCTCAAGCGTCTCCGCGCGGCGGGTGTGATGGCGGCTGTATCCACCGATAAAAAGAATGTCCAGGGGACGTTCCGTATTGCCGGCATAAGCATCCATGGCCGGATCGTGCGCCGGCGTCAGGTAGCCCACACGCCAGCCGAGACGACGCCAAGACTCGATGATGGAGGGAAAATTGCAGACAACCCGGTCGTAGGCAGAGAAATCCGCCCCGGGCGACGGCGCCGCACGCCAGCACACCGACTTGCGCACGCAGCCAGGCAGACGCCGCACGAAATCGCTGCCATAGCGCATCGGGTCGAGGTTGTAGAAAACTTCCGTCCGGTGTGCCTCAATCTGCGCCAACAGAATTTCGTCCGGCGGCGTGTCATGACTCAGGCCATTCTCCCTTGCCCACAATCCTTGAAGGACCGGGTCATCACCATTCGTGAAGAATGCTGTCTCGTCCCCGTCGAGCATGGGGCTGAGCAAGTGCGAAGCGCCGAAACGGTCGTCAAGGTAGGCCTGCCTTCGCCTGACGAAGGACAATTCACCTAAATTATCTGCATTGAATTTATGGGCATACGCGGTGTAAATCCCCGCATTCTGAAAAAGCCTCATGCTTCTGAGACCTTAATCCCTATCAACCCCAATTTTTCCAGGCTACTCCTGAACAATTCAAACGAAGTTGTCATTAACACATGCCTACTGCAATTCCAAAATCCGGACATCATAAATAATTTTGGGAAATTCAATCTCAAATGTTGATTGGCTTAAGGTGTTCAGCGGGCCAATTTCCATCCCCTAGACCTCCCGCTTGGCAACAGATGTCCTGCGAAAAAACGATTTGAGCGCACTTAACCCAGAATGAAGCCATATCTGATTCGGATAATCCAGATGGTTGACTGGAGGAGAATCAATCAGTGAATTTAGTTCGTCCGGACTTAGACCGAGTTTCTTGGCCACAAACCTGAAGTCACGCCGCAGTTGATCGGGTGCCCCTATGGGCTGTGCCAGTTCGACCAGCGCCGCATCACGCGTCATCTGGCCCGAAACAATCAAGCTTGATAGATGCAAGCGACGCTTGTCGAAACCAAATTTCCTGGGCAGATAAATTTCTTGATAGAACTTCGTGAATCTAGATTCGCTGTGTTTTCCGCCGTAGTCGCGCCAACCATACTTTTTTGCAAGCTCTTCACGTGCCCGCTCTTTGTTGTAATCGAAATAATTCAAAGGACGATGAACGTTCAACTGCTTGCGAATGCGCGTTAACCAAAGAAATTCGATCAGTCCCATGAACGGATAGGTTTTTAAGGGCCTGCTGCCAAATTGCTGGTAGATCGCGCGCACATGCTTTCCATCCATCGCCGGATATCCCCAACCCGTAGGCACTATGCTTTCTGAAGCAAAGTTCACCCCGCTTAGGAAGTTGCGTATCCCGAACTCTGATGCAGTCCGATATAAGGTTGAAAAGAAAGCGTGATCTTGCGGAATATCCTGGTTGAGGACGGATGCCTTAAGAAAGGCTAGCTGGAGCGCACGCATTTCCTGCCACTCCACTACATATGTGTGCAGATCAATGTTTAGTTTGCGCACTATTGTTTCAATATTGCGCACGGCGGGCTCCGAATTCCAGCCTCCATCGACATGTACAGCGAGAACACGCAAGCCCAATTTACAAACTGCCACATGCGCCAAGTAGGCACTGTCTATCCCGCCGCTGAGACCGATCATGGCATCATACGGCTTATTCTGCCCGTCACGCTTTAGCTGACGAACCATTGCCTCAATGCGATTTTTCCCATCTTCTCCCGACCACCACTCACGATCTTTTCGTGCCAACGCATCGCGGCAGCAATTGCACTGGCCAGCCGAATCGAACTCGATCATGGGATAACTACTATCCATCACACAAAACGTGCAAATGCGGACGGGGCTGGTGGAAAGAATATTCATACAAGAGCGCTTGAGATGTTGTCCATCTCCGCTTCATCAGGGTAATTAACCAACACTGCACGCAGCCGACCTATAAACGTAAAGGCGCTTCCGGAGGCGGCGGCCGAGGCACCCGCCTGCAATGCTTGAGCAAGATGCACCCTTTCGCCCGCGCCCCCCAGTGCCACCAGCGGCACCTCAAGCTGCGACGACACCTCTGAAATAAGCGGCAAATCGTAGCCGCGCCGCGCTCCATCCCTTTCTACCGATTGCAGAATGATCTCCCCCACCCCTGCCGCCTGAAGTGCGAGACAGTGTTCAAGCGGATCAATGCCAGTATCGTACTGTGCCGAACGGATCACGCATCGCGCATTAATGCCGGCGCCTTTGACATCCACACATGCAACCACCGCCTGCGCACCTATAACCCGACTCAATGCATGAACAAACTTAAGGTCAAATGATGCGCTCCCAAGTATCACTTTCTCGACGCCTATCCGGTTGAGCTGCTCTGCATGTGCCAAACGGGATACCCCCCCCCCATAAGCAAGTGGCATGAAGCATTCACTGGCAAGCTCCCGCAGAAAACCATAATCAGGCACTCGCGCATCTACAGTGGCATCGATATCTAACACACAGATCTCATCGACCTCTTTTTCATTAAATAAACGCACAACATTGAATGGATCGCCTACGTAGGTACGCGTACCAAAACCAATCGTCTTGACCAAACGCCGAGTGCGATCCACCAGCAATACCGGGATAAGACGTTTCCTCATCTATTGTTTCCAGCATGCAATGATGCAAATACCTTGAGTAGTCGCATTCCAAATCGGTGGCTTTTTTCCGGGTGAAATTGAACGCCAAACACATTTCCACTCTCCACTGCGCAGCACAGCTCATTCCCGTAATTAATAACAGCGGTTACGTTTTCAGACTTGCCACACACCATGTGGTAGCTGTGATCAAAGTAAAAACGCTCGGTTGGAAGGGCAAGACCAAATAGCGAGGAGTTGCGAGTTGGGCGAACATCCATCCAGCCAATATGCGGCACCTTCAACCCCGAACCAGCCGGGACTGTAATACGACGCACTTGAGCATCGAGCCAGCCGAGCCCCGGCTCATTCCCTTCTTCGCTACCCCGTGCAAGCAGTTGCATGCCTAGGCAGACGCCCAAGACTGGCACCCTGCGTTCCAGCACAGCCTCATTCAGGGGAGCCTCCAAATGGCGCTCGCGTAATGTGGTCATGGCCTTATCGAAAGCCCCCACTCCAGGCAAAACGAGTTGCCGTGCGTCGGAGATTACGTATGGGTCGCCACTAGCCAGCGCCTCGATACCAAGATACTCGAACATGTTCAGCAGGGCCCCTATATTGCCGACCCCATAATCAATCACAGTAATCATGCCGAAGCCCCCTGTACAACTTGGGCCAGATAACTACGGTAATTCCCCAGCCAGTCCGGTGCCCATAGCTCACTCTCAACAACTTCTGGTCGTCCTTTTTCCGAATCAAGAATCTGCTCGGCAAGTGTTTCTGCGTCAGTGAAGGCCACAAAAGGATCTTGGGGATAACTAAACCTTGCCTTGGGGGTTTCCCACAACAGGATCTTCTCTGCCAGCCCAACAGCCTCAAACAGGCCAGTTGACACCTCTCCTGCCACGGCATATGCCGAAACAAAAGACTGATAAATATTGCGCCCCAGGTCGATCGTCACCCCATCTGCACAGCCATTTTGGTATTTTTCGATAATTCGCTGACGCTCCATAGGATGAGGGCGCAATACAACTTGGAAACGCCCGTTCAAGCGTTGCGCCAGTTCGCGCGCCAATTCAAGGTAAAGCGAAAAATCGACACCGTCACTAAGCAGTAGGATGTCAGTCTTCTTTTCATGCGTACGATTCATGAGCTTCCTCTGTTCGCTATAGTGGGGATGCCCGATCACCCATTTTTTTGTAGGTACATTAATCTGATCATTCCACCACGGCCCGTAGCCTAGGAAATCATGCGGCAGATATTGGCGAAACTCATCGCTCTCAACCCAAATCGGCGCGAAACAATATGCATCATGACCACTTGACACCATGCCATGCTGTGGCTCAGCCACGCGCACACCCATCTCGCGCGCAACGATATTGAACACAGCGAGCCGACCGTAACATCCCTCTTCGACCAACACGAGCTTAGGGGCCACACGATCAAGTAAGCGTCGATATATCTGGCGCGCAACTGGCAGTCTTGCCAGCCGTGATGCAACGAGCCCCACCATAATCTGTGATTGCGCATCCGTGAGATCCAAGCCCACTAGTACGCGACTTCGCTGGCGTACATGTGCAAGCATGGAGCGGGCCACCCTGACATGTTGCTCGCGCTGATGGATGTAGCCAGCCGCTGCAATTGCGCCCTGCCATGGCAACGCATAGATGGTGCGATTGTTCCAGCGCGGCTCCGGCACATGCCAATCACTCAGCCCCTCTAGCGTCACGGTATCGTCGGGCGAGGCAAGTGCCAGATAGTCGGTAATGCGATTGAACCAACGCCCTTCACGCTGAAAATGTCCAGCTCCTGTACCCATCACCATCACCTGCCCATGCAGCATTCCGCGACGAGCGTTTGTCAGCAGAACGCGTGGTAGCGCAGTCAACGCTCGAAAATACTGCCTAAATGAAGGTGGTGCTATCGACAGCGCCTGTTTGTAATACAGACTGGAAATCAGACCGCGAAGAAACTGGTTGCGCACCAGAGGCCACAACATGTAACCAGTTTCAGGGCAGCGGTATTCAAATAGCTCAGGGTCATTTTCAACAGCCAGCAAATCCTGCAAATACAGCATCGTTACACCAACCAGCTTCTAATCATTCGCAAGAGCGCAGAATCTGCTAAGTTCATCATCAACACAAACCTATTTCTGGACAGCCAATTTGTGGCCCCGCAGGAGAGCGGCCTTCTAGTCATTACGGGCAGGCATTGCAAGTAATGACCAATCCATGGGTGTCCCGGCCACCACGTCACGCCCAATACGCTGCCCCAGCAGGCAGTCCAAGTACTTGGGTGCCAAGCCAAAACCAGGACGCACACTGCGCAAATTTTCGCGCGTAAGTACATCTCCAGCCCTTATGTCCTGAGCGATGTAGAGCGAGCGGCGGAAGGCCAGTGACTTCATCTCGGCCGCGGTCGGACCGTAGCTCACACGCCCCACCGCCTGCCAAGCACGCTCGGTTTCTTCGCGCAACTGGCGCAACTCATGCGGTTCCATGGAAAAGCTCGAATCCACACCGCCGTCAGCGCGTCGCAGGGTGAAGTGTTTTTCGATCACCGTGGCACCTAGGGCAGTGGCAGCCACTGAAACACCGCAGCCCATGGTGTGGTCCGACAGACCCACCTCGCAACCGAACAGCGCGCGCATGTGTGGGATGGTGGAAATGTTTGTGTTCTCGGCCGTGGCCGGGTAGGTGCTAGTGCATTTGAGCAGCACCAGGTCGCGGCAGCCCGCCTCGTGTGCGGCGCGCACGGCCTCGTCGATCTCGCCGGCCGTGGCCATGCCAGTGGACATGATGATGGGTTTGCCCATGGCGGCCACACGGCGGATTAGCGGCAAGTCGGTGTTCTCGAACGAAGCAATCTTGTAGGCCGGCACGTTCAGCGATTCGAGGAAGTCCACTGAGTTGAAGTCGAAGGGCGTGCTGAAGCAGTGCATGCCGTGCGAAGCGGCACGCGCCATGATGGGGGCGTGCCATTCCCAAGGCGTGTGGGCTTCTTCGTAGAGTTCATATAGCTGGCGGCCGGCCCACAGGCTTTTGGGGTCGTCGATCACGAAGCCGGGCATGCGCAGATTCAGCGTCATGCTGTCAGCAGTGTAAGTTTGCAGCTTGATCGCGTCGGCTCCGTGAGCGGCGGCGGCGTCCACGATCTCCAGCGCGCGCTCGAGCGACTGATTGTGGTTACCGGACATTTCCGCGATCAGGTAAGGGCGGTGGCCGGGGCCGATTTCACGGTCGAGAATCTTCATGGCTGTTACTCATTCGGTGCCGGCGCTGGGCCGACGGATTTCTGATATTGCAGTGGGCCACCGTGGTAGCCAGCGGCTTCGAACAGGCGCTGCGAGGCCGTGTTGCCGGGCAGCACGCTCGCATCGACGCTAAAGCCTTCTGGATGGATGAGCAGCAAGGCCTGCTCCCCTGCAGCCAGCAGGTGCTGGCCCAGCCCCAAGCCCCATAAGTCGGGGTCGAGGTAGAGAGAAACCTCGAGGTGGCCGCTCTCCAGCTTGTCAAAGCGGATGCTGCCCACCGGCAGAGCCCCGACCAGGCCGACAAAGAGCCAGCGCGCCGGGTGGGCGATCACCCCCTGAAGCCAACGCTCGTGTGCCTCGAAGGCAATGGGGGTCTGTGTGACGGACACGGCCCGCACCAAGGGGTGATTGCGCCAGCCGTGCAGCAGGCGTACATCGTCCAGCGTAGCGGGACGCAATTGTAAGGTCTCGCGCAGTAGGTGCAGAGCCACGCGCTGGGCGCCGCGGCCATCGACCAGCGCGGCCGCCCGGATCGCCAAGGTTTGTCGTGCCGGCGGGTTGTGGATCAGGTCACGCAGCACATCGGTCAGTGTGGACTCGTCGGCGGCGCGCACCACGCCGAGCGCGGCCAGGCCGGGGACCACGGCCGACTGGTTGGCCGCCACAGCGATGGCGATGGTGGGGGCGCCGATACAGCATCGTTCCCAAGTGGCGCCACCGCCGGCGCCGATCTGCAGGTCGTGCCCGGCAAGAAAAGCAGCGAGGTCGGGGGCGTCCAGCGTGAGTGTAGTACGGCCGTCGGCCGCGCAGGCCTCGCGCAGGGTACTCAGATGTGGGTTGGCTGAGGTGGACACCACCTCCACAGGGCCAGAAAAGCCTGCCAAGCGGCAAGCAGCCAACACCCAAGCCGAGATACCGCCCGGGTCGGTGCCGCCCATGAAAATGCCGATGCTGCGTACCTCGGGACTGAACACATGCCGTGGCGCATGCCGGTAGACCGCCGACACCAGAGCGTAGCGTGGGCCAGTGAGCCAGCGGAGTGGGCGCTGCACGCGGGCGGCGTACTTGTGGCGGTGGTCCGCGTCCCAGTTGTGGTCCAGCAGGGCATCGGCGTCGATGGCGCGGTCCGCCGTGTCGTCGACTACCAACAGGCGGCAGCTCAAGGCGTTGCGCACCGCCCGGTGCCAGCGGGCGTCGAAAGCGTAATGATCCAACACCACCCAGTAAGGATGCCAACCGGTCAGGACTTGCGCCGTCTCTTGGGCATCTTGAGTGCCGGGCACGCCGGCCCAGGCGGCATGAGGTGGGGCATCGACATCGGTGGAAGACATGCCACTGGCGGGTGGTGGCGGGAGCCAGCGCACCGCCACGTCCTGCGTCGCCAGCACCTGCGCGGCCACGACGTCCAGCGGTCGGGTGACAAACAACAACTGCGCGCCCGCCTCGGCCAGCGCCTGCGCCAGCGACAAGCAGCGTTTGAGGTGGCCCGTGCCCATGGTGGCCGAGGCATCGACGCGGATCGCCACTCGCGGCGCGTCGCTCATGTTCAGCGACTCCCGTCGGGCTGGAAAGCCTGGCGCACCAGCACGCCGGCGGCGGCCAGCGCGGCCTTGGCACCGGCGGGCGTCTGTTCGGTGAAGTGGAAGATGCTGGCTGCCGCCACGGCCGAGGCGCCGGCCTGAGTGACGGCTTCGACCATGTGCTGGTAGTTACCGGCGCCGCCTGAGGCGATCACGGGGATCTTCACGGCGCGCACCACAGCTTCGATCAGCGGCAGGTCGTAGCCCTGCATGGTGCCATCACGATCGATGGAAGTGATGAGGATCTCGCCCGCCCCCCGGTCTTCCAGCTCGCGTGCCCAGGCCACCACCTCGCGGTCAGTGGCCTTTTTGCCGGCGTGGCTGAAGCAGGCCCAGCCGCCGTCCTGCGCGCGCACGTCGATGCTCGCGACCACGCATTGAGCGCCGTGGCGGCTGGCGATTTCGGTGACCAGTTCGGGGCGCGTGTAGGCTGCGGTGTTGACAGCCACTTTATCGGCGCCTGCACGCAGCAGGCGCTGCACCTGCTGAATGTGGGTGATGCCACCACCCACGGTGAGCGGCACGAAGCAGTCTTGGCCGAATTCGCCGATGGACTCGAAGTCCGGGGCGTCATCCCCCTGGTGGGCCACGATGTCCACTAGCACCAGTTCATCGACCTCGCGCTGGTTGTAGACTTTGATGGCGGGCAGCACCGGGCCGACGCGGCGCCAGCTGTCGAAGCCCACACCCTTGACTAAGCCAAACTGCTTCCACAGCAGGGTGGGGATTACGCGCACCTTCAGCATGCCGCAGGCCCTTCGATGAAGTTGCGAAGCAGGCGGAAACCTGCGCGCGAGCTTTTTTCGGGGTGGAACTGCGTGCCCCACACATGGCCGCGCCGCACCGCCGCCGTGACCGGAACACCGTAGTCGGTGGTGGCGAGTATATCGGCGCTGTCCTGCGGGGCGAAGGCGTAGCTGTGCACGAAATAGAAGTCGGTGCCGTCGGGAATGCCGTCGAACAGATGGTCGTCGCTACGCGTGCAGGTGATGCTGTTCCAGCCCACGTGCGGCACGCGCAGAGTGCAGCCGAAAGTGCGCAGGTGCTGCACCTGGCCGGGGATGAAGCCCAGCCCCGGCGTGTTCTGGCCGTCAGTCGCCCCTTCGGTACTACTATCAGCCAGCAACTGCATGCCCACGCACACCCCCAGCAGGGGGCGCTTGTAGCCCTGCACCTCGTCGCGCAGCGCGGCGGTCCAGCCACCCGCATCCAGCAGGCGGGCACAGTCGGCGAAATTGCCCACGCCAGGCAGGATCAGGCAGTCGGTGGCGTGCATATCCGCCGCACGGTTGACCAGCACCGGCGCCACGCGCAACTCTTCAAGCGCGCGCAGCACCGAACCGAGGTTGCCTACGCCGTAATCGATGACGCCGATTTTCATCAGACGTTGTCGTAATTGATCTTCGTGAGGTTACCGTCGCGGTCCTTGAGCAGGGCGCCGCTGACGTCGCGCTTGAAGATCTTCTTGTTGGTGAACTTGTCGCAGACGCGGATGAACTCGTCCTCCGTCATGTCCAGTGGGCGCAGGATGTCCCTGAGCGGTTTGCCCAGGTATTCCCAGGGGAATAGGCCGTCCAGGCGGCGGACGGCTTCCAGCCCGTCCTGGCGCGTCAAACGACCGCGGCGGATGTGCAGGCAGGCCAGATCGGTGGCACGACCGAAGCCAAACTTCAGGAACTTGAAATAGTCGTGGATGCCAGTCTGGTGATTGTCCAGGTTTTCGTAGTTGACCATCGAACCTTCGACCACCTTGTGGTAGCTATGGAAGCCGTTAGCCTGCGCGATAAGGGTGTTGGAGAGGCCATCCCAGGGCAGATAATGGCCGAGGAACAGGCCGGTCACGCCCACGCGCTGCAGCTCTTCGTCGCTGGGGTAGGTATAGTGAATCAGGTGTTTGGCTTCGATGCCTTCCTGGCCAATCAGGTCCGACACCCGCATGCCCAGCAGACCGCCGAACTCTTCAAGCCAGCGGCGGTTGAGCACGTTGTTCTCAGCCGCGGCGGCCGGACCACCGTATTCGTTCTGCGAGTTCTCGCCCCAGACGATCAACGGCACGTTGAACTGCACCGCTGCGCGCACGGGGATGGTGAAGATGCCAACGTGCTCGGGCCAGGAGATGTCACCCACCTGTGTCAGGCCCACGCGGTTGAGTTTGGCTCGAACCAGTGGATTGGGTGAAACCTCGATGTGGTCCACGCCCAAGCGCTTGAGATTTTCGATGTTGGCGCGGCCCAGTGGCGAGAGGTCGCAGGTGGAAGAAGTGACGCACAGGGGGTTCAGGCCCAGCTGCAACATGCGCACCACTTGGTAGGTGCTGTCCTTGCCGCCGCTCACGGGCACGATGCAGTCCCAGTTGCTGCCGTCGGTCCGGCGGTATTTCTCCAGCACCTTGAGCAGTTCCTCGTAGCGCGCGCCCCAGTCCACCTCGGTGCGCTTTTCGTAGCTGCGGCAGGCATTGCAGACGCCGTGTTCGTCGAGGTACAGGTCCGGCTTGGTGTCCGGCATCACGCAGTGTTTGCAGTAGGTCAGCATGGCGATGTGTCTCGAAAAGCGATCAGCGTTTCTCCATCAGGAACCAAGTGATGTCGTCCTGCGGAAAGTTGGGATCGCGGCGGTAGGCGAAGCCGTAGTCCACCAGCTGCAGTTGCGGGTGGCGGTCCATGATTTCGCCGGCGAAGTCGCGCTTGAAGAGCCTGTCGCTGTGGCCGCGGTAGGGGATGGCCACCGGCGCAGGGTTGTAGTACTCGGCCACCATGAGGTAGCGACCACAACTGGCAAATAGTTTATCGTACACCTGCTGCAGCACCTCAGGGTTGATGTGGATGAGCACGCCCTTGATGAGGGCCAGGTCCCACTGGCGCGCCGGCGCGAAATCCAGGATGGAGGTGTTGTGGACGTTCGCCTGAGGGATCACGGTGCCCAGCTGCTTGGCGGCTTCGGCGTTGATCTCGATAGCGTGCGCGTCGATTCCAGGATGCAGCAGCTTCAGCGCCTTGAGGTTCATACCGATGTTGGCGCCGAACTCGATGCAGCTCTTCACTCCGTGCGCGTTGTGCAGGGCCTTGGAAAAGAAGTCGAGGTTGGACGCCAGCAGGGCATCACCTTGGTTGCGCTGGATGTATTCGGTGCCAAAATCGCCGGCCCAGAAGGCCTCCTGCTCGGTCTTGAAAGAATTTTCAGGTTTCATTGTTGCTTCTTTCGCTGAAGATCCATGGATTTGAACATCCATTCTGCTCGTTCCCAGTCTTCCGGGGTATCTATGTCCTGCACACGATGATGCGGCAGGATCACCGAAACTGCTGCTCGGGAGAAAATCGTCTTGCCTGACAACCAGGCGTCTGCTCGTCCCCAATAAAACTGGGCGGCGTCATGGTAAGCCTCCTCAAGATCTTGGGAGCGCGTGTTGAAATGCTCTGGGTAGAACATCTCGACCCGACCTGATTCGCCAATGCGAATGGCCCGCTGGATCGGGAACTCATAACGCGTTACCGAAAATGCGTAGTCCGCACCACTATGCTCCAGATTTTCCAGACCCTGACTCAGATCCGCCCCATGCAGGAAAGGGGCGGTGGCGTAGATGCAGCATACAAGGTCAAGCGACATCCCCTGCGACTGCAGGGTCCTGATGGCATGCGCCACCACGGGAATCGTACCGGTGTAGTCATCGGATAGTTCAACCGGCCGCCGAAACGGAACGTCAGCACCCCATACGCGCGCCACATCCGCGATCTCGTCATCATCGGTTGAAACCACGATCCGATCGAAACACCCACTCTCCCGGGCAGCCTCGATCGCCCATGCCAGCATGGGTTTCCCGCAGAACAGCTTCACGTTTTTTCGGGGAATGCGCTTGCTGCCTCCACGCGCTGGAATAACAGCAAGTCTCATGCTTGAAGTGCCTTAGTCAAGGCGGCAACCACCTGATCCTGCTGTTCATCACTCAGTGATGAATACATGGGCAGGCTAATCGCCTCGGCGTAGTAACGTTCCGCTTCTGGATAGCCATCCGCCTTGAAACCCATTCTTTCATAGTAGGGTTGAGCATAAATTGGGATGTAGTGCAAGTTCACACCAACTTTTTGTTGTCGCAGTTCTTCGAAGACCTGTCTGTGTGTTTTATTAATCTTTCCAAGCTGCAGACGAATTATGTAAAGGTGCAATCCGGAATAGCTGTCCGGATGTTGCCAAGGAATGGTGACGGGTAGCGAACTGAGCAAGCCGTCATAACGGCGGGCGAGAACATGGCGCCTTGCGACAAATTCATCCAGCCGCCGCATTTGGCTCACCCCCAGCGCAGCCTGCAGTTCAGTCATGCGATAGTTGAAACCTAAGTCAATTTGCTGGTAATACCAAGGGCCATCGATTGCACGCGTCATCTCTTGGGGGTCACGGGTAATGCCATGGCTGCGCAGCAACGCCATGCGGCCCGCTAGTTTCGGCTCGTTAGTCAGCGCCATGCCACCTTCTGCAGTGGTAATGATCTTGACCGGGTGGAAACTGAATATGGTGATGTCGCTGTACCGGCAGTTCCCAATTGGCTCGTTTCTATACTTTCCACCTATGGCATGCGAAGCATCTTCGATAATCTTGAAGCCGTAACGCTGACTCAAGGCATGGATTCCAGCCATGTCGCACGCCTGCCCACTCAAATGTACCGGGATGACCACTTTGGGCAGACAGCCCAATTCTTCGGCAAGTGCGAGCTTTTCTGCGAGCCGCTCAACGCTGAGGTTGTAGGTGCGAGCATCGACATCGACAAAGTCAACCTCAGCGCCACAATACAAAGCGCAGTTGGCGCTAGCCACGAAGGTAATGGGTGTGGTCCACACCCTATCCCCAGGTCCGACCCCCAAGGCCAAACAAGCAATATGGAGAGCGCTGGTTGCGCTATTTACTGCAACGGCATGCCGACTGCCGCAATACTCTGCGATGGCTTTTTCAAAAGCAGGCACGATCGGCCCCTGAGTAAGAAAGTCAGATCTCAGAACCTCCACCACCGCCTGTATGTCGGACTCGCTAATATTTTGGCGACCATAAGGGATCATAGAGCTCAGATCTTTCCGATCTTCTCGCGATTCTGTGCAATCCATTCCCTCAGAGTCACCATGCTCATCCAATTCTGGTTGTTGTCAGAGCAATACGTGAAGTCTTCTGCGACCCTTTCTCCCCCATTGATGCGTGCGGGATCCGAACTCCAGTTGTGGATTGCTGGCAAGATTTTGAAATAATCGGTGTACTCATATGTATGTAGCGCATCTTCAGTTCCGATCATCTGCTCATGCAGCTTTTCTCCCGGGCGAATGCCAACGACTTCGTGACGCGCATCCGGTGCGACGGCAAGGGCAATATCAGTCACCTTCATGGATGGAATTTTCTTGACATAAATCTCCCCCCCGACCATGTCATTAAAGGCGTGCCATACAAGCTCGACCCCCTGCTCAAGGGAAATCATGAAACGTGTCATGCGCACGTCAGTAATCGGCAGAACTCCTTGATCCGCAATAGACAGAAAAAAAGGAATGACCGAGCCACGCGATCCCATCACATTGCCATAGCGCACCACTGCGAAGCGAGTATCGTGACTGCCTGCATAAGAATTGCCCGCTACGAACAATTTATCCGAGGCCAGCTTGGTCGCGCCATAAAGATTTGCTGGGCTGCTGGCCTTGTCCGTCGACAGTGCCACCACCCTTTTCACTTTTTTGTCGATACACGCATCAATAAGGTTCATCGCGCCCATGACATTAGTCTTGACGCATTCAAAGGGATTGTATTCAGCAGTTGGGACGATTTTGGTTGCCGCCGCATGCACCACGTACTCAACCCCATCGAGCGCCCGGTAGAGTCGCTCGCGGTCGCGCACATCCCCGATGAAAAAACGCACACGCTCGTCACCAGCAAACTTCTTGGCCATTTCCCACTGCTTCATCTCGTCGCGAGAGTAGATAATTATTTTTTGTGGGTTGTATCTTTCAAGAGTCATAGGCACGAAGGTGTTACCGAATGACCCCGTGCCCCCCGTGATCAGAATCGTTGAGTTATGCAACATAGTCACTTCCTTTTTTGGCTATATTCGTTCCTGCACAGTGTTAGCCAGGAAAAAGCCACGAATTAATCCCTGAATCTCGATGCGAAACCTAGTGCGTCTCGCCAAATAATGCTCCAGGGCATAGGATGGCTCCTAGCTGCTAGTAGCCATGTCAGCAGAAAGCACAACCCTTGCGCTGCCATATAAGCTTGGGCGGCACCTACAGCCCCATATAAACCCACTAGGTTCCAGGATAATGCCACGCCCGCGAAACCTGATACCAATGTGGCGAGAGCCAGCATTTCATTCTTCGCGGCAAAGAATATGTAGTTGGCTACAAGGTAATACATTCCACTGAATGCCCCACCTACTGCAATGTACAGCACCACGTCCGAACCTCCCCGGAACTGTTCCCCAACTATTAGCGTAAGAATATAAGGTGCGGCCATCCCAAATAAGACCGCGGCCAAAGGCACCACAAGAAACAACAAATACGTATATCGAACAATTCGCGCCTTGCTGTCTGGGTTATTGCGACTGAGCGCTCCATATAGCCATGGTGAGAAAGCCTTATTTCCCGCATCTGCCAGCACACTGATTACCAGACCAATTTGCATTGCTGCAGCGTAAACACCCGTTTCATTGACACCAAGTAATGAAGTCACTATGAATCGATCACTCATATTGATCATCATGCCGCCAACCGTGTGCGGAACAAGTGGAATGCCAAAACGCAAAATCGTTCTCGCATAACCAGGATCCCACCGCCATCTGACCAAGCTGGCATGCTGAAGGCTGAATAGTGCGAGTATGCCAAAGACTACGATAGCGATGACAATGCCAATCGCGCGACCTTCCCACCCCATCCCTATGATGAGTATCAATAGCAAAGAAAGCCCGAGATTGAGTGCGGTCTGCGCAATCTGGAACAAGCCGTAGCGAACAGCCTCGTGCTTGACCTGCCACATTGCTAAACGGATATATATGACGAACTGTGCCGCTGATGCGAGAACAGCGACCAAAAGCCAGCCTCGTGGCACCTGAGTCCAGTTCGAGAGTGGCATCGAGAGTAACCACACCAAGCAGAGAACTAACATGGCACTCCCAGCTAGTATGGCCAGGCACACTCCCACGAAACGTGGATGGTCGATTTCTTTGTCGAAATAGCGCACACTTACGGCCCCGTGCACACTTAGCCCTGTAAAGGCAGACATCACGCTCATGACTGTTGCAAACATAGTCACCACTCCGTACTCGGAGGGTGTCAACACACGCGTCAGTACCGGCAACAACAAGAATGGAATTGAGCTGTTGATGACGTTGGCTAGGGTATAGATGGCTGTAGAGCCAAGTAGCCGCTTAAGTCCTCCCATTTAATGTCTGAAGTTTTTTATCTTAGGGAACCTGCCGCGAATTGGCAGAGCCAAAAAAAGTAATTGTTTCACATACTTTTTTAATTTGTTCAGACGTCATCTCCGGAAAGATCGGCAGCGAAAGAATGCGGCCCTGGTTCGCCCAGGCATTGGGAAAATCACCGGGCACATGGCCGAATCGCTGGTAGGCCGGCAGGAAAGGCAAGGCAACGGGATAATTGATCACGGTCTGGATGCCAGCTGTCGCGAGATGGGCGGCCAGATCGTCGCGCCGGTCGTGACGCACCACATAGAGATGGTAGACGTGCTCGCGGCCTTCCCCTTCTACTGGTGTCTCCAGACCGGCGATGCCTGCCAGCATGGCATTGTAGTTTGTCGCCTTATCGCGGCGCGCACGGGTCCAGGCATTGAGGTGTCGCAGTTTCACCGACAGGATAGCCGCCTGCATGCCATCCAGACGGCTGTTGATGCCCTCGATCTGGTGCTCACCCTTGGTCAATCCGCCATGACGCGCAAACATCGCCATACGTTGCGCCAAGTCACGGTCGTTGGTGACCACAGCGCCGGCATCCCCCATCGCGCCGAGGTTCTTGCCCGGATAGAAGGAGAAAGTGGCCGCCTGCCCGAAGGTGCCGACCAGGCGCCCCTTGTAGCGGGCAAGGTGGGCCTGGGCACAATCTTCGATGACCCACAGCCCATGCTTTTTGGCCACGGCCATGATCGCATCCATGTCGGCAGCCTGCCCGTAAAGGTGGACCGGAATGATGCCGACGGTGCGCGGGGTGATCCTGGACTCGATCTGCGCTGCGTCGATGTTGAAGCTGTCACGCTCGGTATCGCAGAACACCACCTTGCCACCCGCCTGGGTGATGGTTTCAGAGGTGGCGATCCAGGAGTGCGCCGTGGTGATGACTTCGTCGCCTGGTTGCACGCCCAGAGCATGCATGGCGATGTAGAGGGCGTCGGTACCGTTGGCACAGGATACACAATGCGGCACCCCCAGCGCCTCGGCAAACTCCGTCTCGAACCGCTCGACATAGGGTCCCCGAATAAAGGCCGACTCGCGTATGACCGCTGCAATGGCGTCGTCGATCTCCGGTTTGATACTCAGGTATTGGGAATGGAGATCGGCGAAGGGGATCTTGTTCATGAGTCAAATGCAATCAAACAGGAATAGCAGCGGACTTGCGCGCCGAGCAAACGGGGGCACTATGTTTCGTGCTCATCCCGCCGTAGCAATCGGGCCGGATTGCCGGCATAAACTCCCGGCTCGGTGATGGAACGGGTCACCACCGCGCCAGCGCCGATCACCACATCGTCGCAGATTTCCACCGGCAGGATGGTGGCATTCGAACCGATCGACACGCGGTTACCAATGCGGGTGCTGCGCCACAGCTCCTTGCGACCCCGAGCAGGCCCGCCTGTGGCAAACGTGTCGTTGATGAACATGACGCCATGGCCAACGAAGCAGTCTTCGCCAATGCTGACCAGTTCGCAGATGAAGCTGTGCGACTGCACCCGCGTCCGTGCACCGATGCGCACATCCTTCTGGATTTCGACGAACGGACCGATGAAGCAGCCGTCACCTATCTGGCAGCCATACAGATTGGCCGGCTGGACAACCTTGACGCCTGCGCCGAAAACCACGTCACGGATTCCGCATTCCAGAAGCTGCGGCAAGTGCTCAGGCACTACGCACCCCTAGTCGGCACCGCTTGGGAATGAATCGCAAAGGCACTTCCCGGCCGGTCTCGATGGACTCGTAGATGGCGCTGATAAGCTCGATGCTGCGCCGCCCCTCCAGCCCATCGACCAATTGCTGCCTGCCGCTCTGCAGGCAATCCAGCACGTGCTCGTAGTAGGCCTGATGACCGAACCCGTAAACATTGGGCGGATTGACCGAGTACATCTGCATCACGTCGGCGTCATCAGGCTCCGGATCGGCAAAGGACCAGGTCTTCATCTGATTGACCGCGAAGCCGCCGATTTCCACGGTACCCTTCTCGCCCAGGATGGAAATGGAGCCCTCCAGATCTTTTGGACGGGTCGCAGTCGTTGCCTCGATGCACCCCAGCGCACCGTTGCGAAACTTAAGTACCGCAATCGCCGTATCCTCAGATTCGATGTTGACCAGTGCAGTCGTGCTCCTGGCGAAGACGGATTCGACGTCGCCCATCATCCACTCCAGCAAGTCGACATGGTGGCTGGCCTGGTTGGTCAATACCCCACCATCCAGTGCCCAGGTGCCGCGCCAGGCATCCATGTCATAGTAGGCTTGGGTACGGCACCAGCGTACCCGCACCGTGCCCATGACCAGTTTGCCGAAGCGCTTCTTCTCCATAGCCTCGCGCAATTTCACGACCGGTACATTGAAGCGGTTCTGCTTGACCACGAATAGCCTGCAGCCATGCGTATCGCATGCGGAAATCATGGCATCAGCATCATCCAGCGTCAGCGCCATCGGCTTCTCGACGACGATATGCTTGCCATAGGGCGCCAGCTGGAGCACATGATCGCGGTGCATGCCGCTCGGGGTCAGCACCGAAACCACGTCCGGCTGGGCGCGCGACATCATCTCGTCCATGCTCTGGTACCACTCGACACCATACTTTTCGCCAAAAGCACGGGCCTTGTCGGCATTGACATCGCAAACCGCGACAAGCTTCGCACCCGACACCACACCGCTCAGCAACTCGGCGTGTCGCTTGGCGATACGACCGCATCCCACCAAGGCAAATTTATATTCGTTCATATCACCTCATTCTTGACGCCAGTTCGTAATTCCAGTTGATTGCTGCCAGGGTGAAAAAGCCGAACGGATCGCGATGCTGCACGCAATATCAGAACCAAACTGGATGTTCGCTCAGGCAGCAAGGTGCGTACCGACTGCCGATGCGAACCCGTCAACTACAGGCTGAATTACCCCACGCTTGAGCTTCAGCGACGCCTGGTTCACCACCAGCCGCGAGCTGATGTCGCTGATGTGCTCGACCGCGACGAGACCATTGGCCTTGAGGGTCCCGCCGGTGGAGACGAGGTCGACGATGACGTCGGACAGGCCGACGAGCGGGGCGAGTTCCATCGAGCCGTAGAGCTTGATGAGATCGATGTGCACGCCCTTGGACGCGAAATGATCGCGTGCGGCGTTGACGTACTTGGTGGCGACGCGGATGCGCGCGCCCTGCTTCACCGTGCCGGCGTAATCGTAGCCTTCGCGCACGGCGACCATCATGCGGCACTTGGCGATCTGCAGGTCGAGCGGTTGGTAAAGGCCGCGGCCGCCGTGCTCGTTGAGCACGTCCTTGCCGGCGATGCCAAGGTCCGCGGCGCCGTACTGCACGTAGGTCGGCACGTCGCTCGCGCGCACGATGATGAGCCGCACGTCGTCGCGGTTGGTGCCGATGATGAGCTTGCGCGAGGACTCGGGGCTTTCGGACGGGGTGATGCCGGCGGCCGCCAGCAGCGGCAGAGTCTCCTCGAAGATGCGCCCCTTCGAGAGCGCGAGCGTGATGCCGGTGTAGCGCATGGTCATGTTCTCAATGCACCCGCTTGATGCGCGCGCCCAGCTGGGTGAGTTTTTCCTCGATGCGCTCGTAGCCGCGGTCGAGGTGGTAGATGCGCTCGACGATCGTCTCGCCCGCCGCCACCAAGCCGGCGAGCACCAGGCAGGCCGAAGCGCGCAAGTCGGTCGCCATCACGGTGGCGCCGTCGAGGCGCGGCACCCCGCGCACCAGCGCGGTGTGGCCCGAGACCTCGATGTTGGCGCCGAGGCGCCGCAGCTCCTGCACGTGCATGAAGCGGTTCTCGAAAATGGTTTCGGTGACGCTGGCCGCGCCTTCGGCGATGCAGTTCAGCGCCATGAACTGCGCCTGCATGTCGGTAGGGAAGGCCGGATGCGGCGCGGTGCGTACGTCGACGGCCTTCAGCTTGCCCTCGGACTCGACCTCGATCCAGTCTTCGCCCGCGACGACTTTCGCGCCGGCCTCACGCAGCTTGGCGATCACCGCGTCGAGCGTGTCGGGCTGGGTGTGGGTCGCACGCACGCGGCCGCCGGTCATCGCGGCGGCGACGAGGAAGGTGCCGGTCTCGATGCGGTCGGCCATCACCGTATAGTCGGCGCCGTGCAGGGTCTCGACGCCATGGATGGTGATGACATCAGTGCCCGCGCCTTCGATCTTCGCGCCCATGGCGACGAGGCAACGCGCCAGATCGACGACCTCGGGCTCGCGCGCGGCGTTCTCCAGCACGGTCGTGCCTTCGGCGAGCGCCGCCGCCATCATCAGGTTCTCGGTGCCGGTCACGGTGACCACGTCCATCACGATGCGCGCGCCCTTCAAACGATTGCAGCGGGCGTGGATGTAGCCGTGCTCGATAGTGATGTCGGCACCCATCGCCTGCAGCCCCTTGATGTGCAGGTCCACCGGCCGCGAACCGATGGCGCAGCCGCCGGGCAGGGAGACGCGCGCCTCGCCGAAGCGCGCCAGCGTGGGGCCGAGCACGAGGATGGCGGCGCGCATGGTCTTCACCATTTCGTAGGGCGCTTCCTTGTGCGGGATCGATTCGCCGGAGAGCGTGACCTGGTTCTGGTCGTCAAGCGTCACGCGCACCCCCATGTGACCCAACAGCGCCAGCATGGTGCTGATGTCCTTGAGGTGCGGCACGTTGGCCAGCTTCAACGGCTCGGCGGCGAGCAGGCTCGCGGTAAGAATGGGTAGCGCCGCGTTCTTGGCGCCGGATATGCGGACGTCGCCGGCGAGCGGGTTGCCGCCGTGGATGAGCAGGGAATCCATCTGGTTTAGCGCTTGGCCCAGTCTTCGGGCGTGTAAGTCTTCATCGACAGCGCGTGGATCTGCGCGTGCATGCGCGTGCCCAGCGCATCGTAGACCAGGCGGTGCTGCTGGATCATGTTCTTGCCGGTAAAGGACGGGCTGACGATCACCGCCTGGAAGTGCTGGCCGTCGCCGTCCAGCTCGATGTGGTCGCAGGGAAGTTTTTCGGTGATCCAGCCTTTGATGTCTTCTGGGGTAACCATGCGCGTCGTGCCTCGCTTGTTGCGGTCGCCCCCGCGGGAGACAGGGGCCTAGTGCCTGAGTTTGTAGCCGCTTTTCAGCAGCGCCAAAGTAAACGCGGATATTGCCACAAAGCAGGCCCCGCCGACCAGCAGGCCGAGCCAGGGATCGGCGTCGGACTGGCCGACGAAGGCGTAGCGGAAACCGTCGATCAGGTAGAAAACGGGGTTGAAGTGCGACACCGCCTGCCAGAACGGCGGCAGCGAATGGATCGAGTAGAACACGCCGGAGAGGAAGGTCAGCGGCAGGATGAGGAAGTTCTGGAACGCCGCCAACTGGTCGTACTTCTCGGCCCAGATGCCGGCGACGATGCCGACCGCGCCGAGAATGCCGCAGGACAGCAGCGCAAACGCCAGCAGCCAGCCCGGATGCGGCATCTGCAGCGGTGCGAACCCCAGGGTTACCGCCCACACCCCCAGCCCCACGACCAGGCCGCGGATCACCGCCGCCCCCAGGTAGGCAAGAAAAAACTCCAGATACGACAGTGGCGGCAGCAGCACGAACACGATGTTGCCCTGCATCTTCGACTGGATCAGGCTCGACGAGCTGTTGGAAAACGCGTTCTGCAACATGCTCATCATCACCAGCCCCGGCACCAGGAACGCGGTGTACGACACGCCCGGGAAGACCTCGACGTGTTCTTCGAGCACGTGCGAGAAGATCAGAAGGTACAGGAGCGCGGTGACCACCGGCGCGACCACGGTCTGCACCACGACTTTCCAGAAGCGGAGCATTTCCTTGTAGAAGAGGGCGCGGAATCCGCTCATGTGCGCTGCATGATGTCGGTGAAGACATCCTCCAGGTCGGGTTCCTGCAGGTGCAGTTCGGTCACGCGCACGCCGGCGCCGCGCAGGCCGGCGAGCAGGCTTTCCAGTTCGGCGTAGTCGCCGAAATTGAAGCGCCAGCTGCCGTCGGACTCGCGTTGCAGGCGAGCCCGCCACGCCTCGGGCAGGCTGTCGGTGTCCAGGCGCAGCTGCGCGCAGTGCTCATGGGTATGCTGCAAGAGATTGCGTGTCGTGTCGCAGGCGACGATGCGGCCGCCCTTCAGCATGGCGATGCGTCCGCACAAGGCCTCGGCCTCTTCCAGATAGTGCGTGGTCAGCAGCACGGTATGGCCCTCGCGGTTGAGCCCGCTGATGAAATCCCACAGCGAACGCCTGAGGTCGACGTCGACGCCGGCGGTCGGCTCGTCGAGCACGATGACCGGCGGCTTGTGCACCAGCGCCTGCGCCACCAGCAGGCGGCGCTTCATCCCGCCCGACAGGCTCTGCGTGTTCTTGTCGGCGTGTGGCGTCAGGTCGAGGTGATGCATGACTTCGTCGATCCAGGCATCGTTGTGTTTCAGCCCGAAATAGCCGGACTGGATGGCGAGCGTCTCACGCACGTTGAAGAAGGGATCGTAGACCAGTTCCTGCGGCACCACGCCGAGCGCGCGGCGCGCGGCGCGGTAGTCGCGCACCACGTCGTGACCCATGACGGCGGCTTCGCCGGCGTCGGCGCGGGTGAGCCCGGCGAGGATGGAGATCAGCGTGGTCTTGCCGGCGCCGTTGGGGCCCAGAAGGCCGAAGAATTCGCCCGGCTCGATCTCGAGCGAGACGCCGTCGAGCGCCTGAGTGGCGCGGAAGCGCTTCTTCAGGCCGCTGACGCGGATCGCGGGGACCGCGTTCATGCCGGCAGCAGGTCGGACACTCCGTACAGCTCGGCCAGCGTCGTGAAACTTTGCGGCAGACCGGTACAGGTCAGCGTGCGCCCGGCCTGGCGGGCTTCGCGCAACGCGCTGAACACCAACGCGAGCGCGGCCGAGTCGGCCGACTCGACCTGGCTGAAATCGAGGGTGTCGACGCCTGCGGCGATCTGCGGCAGAAGTTCGCGCAGCAGCGCCCCGGTGGTGTGGACGTTGACCGCGCCGCCGATGCGGCAGCGCGTGCCTTCGCAGTCGATCACGACCCGGAACGCGGCGCCGGCGCGGGGGCGCCGCCCTTGGCGGACTGGGCGGCGAGGGTCTTGATCAAACCGTCGATGCCGCTCTGGCGGATGGTGTTGGCGAAGGTCGAGCGGTAATTGGTCACCAGGCTCACGCTGTCGATCGTCACGTCGTAGACCTTCCAGCCGAAGGCGGTCTTGTACATGGCATAGTCGATCGGGATCGGCTGGCCGCCCGGCTGGCGGATCTCGCTGCGTACGACGACCTCGGTTGCGCCGGCGGGCGCGACGAGCGGCTTGAAGTCGACGGTCTGGTTGGTGAACGCGGTCAGCGAGCTCGAATAGGTCCGCACCAGCAGGTTGCGGAATTCGGTCACCAGTGCCTGCTTCTGCTGCGCCGTCGCGCGCGGCCAGTTCTTGCCGAGTGCGAGCTGGGTCATGCGGTTGAAATCGAAGTTGGGCAGGATCTTGGCCTCCACCAGCTGGTACAGCTTGGCGGTGTTGCCGTTCTGCAGTTCCTTGTCCTTCTTCAGGATTTCCAGCACCTCCTGCGTGGTGGTGCGGGCCAGCACGTCGGGCGGGGTGTCCTTGTTGGCCAGCGCAAGCGGCGCCTGGACGCCGGCCAGCAGGGCCATCAGCAAGAGAAATGTGCGCAGCATGATGTTCAAAAGTCCTTGTCCACGAATCGTCGGGTGCTCTGGGTAGACGCTGCGGTCTTACTTGAGTTCACCCGTCAGGCGCGCGAGCTGCGCCACGTTCATGTTGTAGTCGTTGACCGTGCGCAGGTACTCGGTCTGCGCCAGCACGTAGTTCTTCATCGCCTCGACCACGCGGTCGGCGCTTTCCAGCCCGGCGGAAAAGTCGGCCAGCGAGGCCACCATCCAGCGCCGCGCCGCTGCCGCGCCTTCGGCCAGGTCCTGCTGGGCCTGGAGATTGGCCTGCGCATTGGCGTAGGCCTCGCCGACCTCGAAGGGAATGCCGGCGAGCGCGAAGGCTTTCTTGTGGTTGAGCGCCTCGAGCTCGGCCTGCGCCTGGTTGACGCGCGCATGGGCGACGCCGAACACGGTGTCCCACTTCACGCCGACCACCGGGGTCAGGCCGCCGCCGTTGAAGGGGTCGCTGAGGTAGGGGTTGTCGAGCCGCTCGCGCTGCGAGGCGTAGTTGAACTGGCCGATCACGCCGGCGTAGACGTCGGGCATGCGGTCGGCCTTCTTGGCGGCGACCAGTGCGCGACGCGCGCGCAGGCCGGCTTCCAGCTGTTCCATTTCGGGACGCTCCTGCAGCGCGCGCGCCTGCAGGTCGGACAGCTCGATCTGCGGGAAGGGCACCGGCTCGATGCGCGCGTCGGCCACCTGGAGATCGGCCTTGAGGCCGGCGCCGGTCAGCACCTTGAGGCCGTCGAGGCTGACCTGCTCGACCGCGCGCGCCTGGTGCGCGTACTTGGCCACGAGGCCGCGTGCGGTCTGCAGCGCGTAGAGGTCGGACTGCTTCGACTCGCCGCTTTCCTCCTTGAGGTTGCGTTCGACGCGGGCCAGCGTCGAATTGAGTCGGCCCTGCACGTCCTCGAGGAAGACGCGGATGTCGCGCGCGGTGAGGAAGCCGTAGTACGCGCGCTTGGTGTCGTAGACGATGTCGCCGCGGGTCTGCTTGAGCTCGCCCTGCTTCACGCCGACGTTGCCCTGCGCCGCCTCGCTGTAGCGCTCGACCTTGCCGAAGGTATAGAGCGGCTTAATCAGTGCAAAATCGAGATGGGTCCAGTCAGAAACACCGTTCCACTTATCTCCGGTATTGTTCAGCGAACAGGGGGGCGCAACGCAGGTATTGTTGTCCCCGCCTTGATTCCGGAAAAATCCCCCTTCGGTCTGCGGCGCGAGCCCGATGAAGGCATTGGCGCTGACGCGCCAGCCGGCGTTGCCCTGCACTTCCTGCACCAGGCCGCGCGCGGCCTCGACGACCTGCTCGCGCTCCTTGATGCGCGGATCGGCGGCGAGGCTCATCTGCACGGCCTGCTGCAGGGTGATGGTTTCGGCCTGCGCCGGCAGGGCCGCCAGCAGCACGCCGGCTGCCATGAATGCGTGCGTAAGCGGTTTGAGGGTCATTGGGGTGCTCCTTCCTGAGCCTTTCCGTAAATGAATTGTCCGATCAGGTTCTCCAGCACCACGGCCGACTGGGTGAGGAAGATCCGGTCCCGGTCCTTCAGCATCTGGTCGTCGCCGCCGGCTTCCAGGCCGATGTACTGCTCGCCCAGCAGACCCGAGGTCATGATGGCGGCGGAGGTGTCCTTGGGGAAGGCGTAGCGCTTGTCGAGCCTCAGCGTCACCGCAGCCTCGTAGGTTTCGTTGTCGAAGCGGATGTCCGCCACCCTGCCCACCACCACGCCGGCGCTCTTCACCGGCGCCCGGGGTTTCAGCCCGCCGATGTTATCGAAACGGGCCACGACCTCATAGCTGTTCGATGTATTGACGGCAGTCATGCTGCCGACCTTGAGGGCCAGAAACAACAGCGCGGCAATGCCCGCGATGACGAAGAGGCCTACCCACAAATCGAGTACGGTCTTGTTCATTGGCTCAGATTCCCCGGAACATGAATGCAGTCAGCACGAAATCCAGCGCCAGCACCGCCAGGCTGGAGGTCACCACGGTGCGCGTGGTGGCGCCCGACACGCCCTCGGCGGTCGGCGGCGCATCATACCCTTCGAACAGGGCGATCGCGGTAACGGCGATGCCGAACACCACGCTCTTGATGACGCCGTTGAGGATGTCTTCCTCGAAGTCGACCGCGCTCTTCATCTGCGACCAGAACGCGCCCTCGTCGACGCCGATCAGCTGCACCCCGACCAGATAGCCGCCGAAGATGCCCATCGCCGAGAACAGCGCGGCCAGCAGCGGCATCGAGAACACGCCCGCCCAGAAGCGCGGCGCCACCACGCGGGCGATGGGGTCGACCGCCATCATTTCCATCGCGGAAAGCTGCTCGGTCGCCTTCATCAGGCCGATTTCGGCGGTGATGGCGCTGCCGGCCCGGCTGGCGAACAGCAGCGCCGCGACCACCGGGCCCAGTTCCCTGACGAGGGACAGCGCAACCAGGATGCCGAGCGCCTCTTCCGAGCCGTAGGTCTGCAGCGTTTCGTAGCCCTGCAAGCCAAGCACCATGCCGACGAACAGGCCCGACACCAGGATGATGATGAGCGAGAGCACGCCGCTGAAGTACATCTCGCGGATGGTCAGGCCGAAACGTCGGAACGCTGTGCCCGAATGCAGCAACACCGCCAGGAAGAAGCGCGCGGCGAAGCCGATGCGCCACACGCCCTGGAGGGTGCGGTTGCCCAGATTTTCGATCGATTGCCTAAGCACGCATGCTCCTCACGCCCAGATCCTCAGCATAGGCCGGCGCCGGATAGTGGAAAGGCACGGGGCCGTCGGCCTCGCCGTGCACGAACTGGTGGACATAGGGCAGTCCGGACGCCAGGATCTCGGCGGCGGTGCCCTGGGCGACGATCACGCCTTCCGACACGAAATACACGTAATCGACGATTTTCAGCGACTCCTGGACGTCGTGGGTCACCACGATCGAGGTCAGCCCCAGGGTGTCGGTCAGGCGCCGGATGAGGTTGCCGGTCACCCCCAGCGAAACCGGGTCGAGCCCGGCGAAGGGCTCGTCGTACATCACCAGCATGGGATCGAGCGCGATCGCGCGCGCCAGCGCCACCCGCCGCGCCATGCCGCCCGACAGTTCCGAGGGCATCAGCTGCGCGGCGCCGTGCAGACCCACGGCGTGCAGCTTCATCAGCACCAGGTCGCGGATCGCGTCTTCCGGCAGGTCGGTGTGCTCACGCAGCGGGAAGGCGACGTTGTCGAACACCGGAATGTCGGTGAACAGCGCGCCGAACTGGAACAGCATGCCCATCTTGCGGCGCAGGCGGTACAGACCGGCGGCGTCGAGTTCGCCGAGCGACTCGCCGGCCACGCGCACCGTGCCCTGGCCGGCACGGATCTGCCCGCCGATCAGGCGCAGGAGCGTGGTTTTGCCGCAACCGCTGCTGCCCATGATGGCGACGACCTGGCCGCGCCGGGCAGTCAGGTTGATGCCCTTCAAAACCGGCCGGGCGCCGTAGCCAAATGCGACGTCTTCGATTTCGACCAGTGCGTCGTGTTGCACGAGATCGTGCCTTGTCATTGTTGGAGGCCGCCATTCTACCAAGCCCGGCGCCGAACGCGGGCCGCCGCGGCTCAGTAGCCCATGACCTGGCGCAGGGTGTCGGCCTCGTGCATGCGGGCGAGGTCTCCGCCGCGGCTGATGACGTAGAGTGGTTCGCTGCTCGCCGCCTGCCGGGCGATGCGCTGCGACAGCGCGCGCAGGTCGGGGGCGTCGTCGAGCCACCACAAATGCGCTGCCACCCAGTCGGCATCGGCCACCCGCACGCGTTCCGAAGCGGGCGGCGCCACGCCGGGATCGCCCGGCGCGAGAATGAAATGGAAGTCGTCGCGGGTGTCGTACAGCCACTGCGCCCAGGCGTCCGGCGAAGCCGCCTGCCAGACGTCGGCAGGCAGGTAGACCGCCGAAAACTGCGTGTTGTAGTAGGACAACATCCACGCCTCGGGCATGTCCTCGGGGTAGAAAGCGCCCCGCCAGGCCGGATGCCGCCAGTCCACGGCGCCGACGCGCACCAGACGATACGCGCTCATGGCGGCCGCCTCAGGCGCGCCGCCAGGTTGTGCCGCCGGGACCGTCCTCGAGCACGATGCCGGCAGCCGTGAGCGCGTCGCGGATGCGGTCGGACTCGGCGAAGTCGCGGGCCTTGCGCGCGGCCTGGCGCGCCGCGATCATCGCTTCGATCTCGGCCTCGGCGAGCCCCCCGGATGCGGCGCCCGCCTGCAGGAAATCGGCAGCGTCGCGCTGCAGGAGCCCCAGCACCCCGCCCAGTTGCCGCAGTTGCTGCGCTGCGTCGGTATCGCCCTTGTTCGCCTCGGCGGCGAGCTCGAACAGCACCGCGAGCGCCTCGGGCGTGTTGAAGTCGTCGTCCATCGCCGCACGGAAGCGCTGCGCCGCAGCCTGTCCCCAGTCGGGCGCGGCATCGTTCGGCGGCGTGTGCTTGAGCGCAGTGTAGAGGCGCGTCAGCGCCCCCTTGGCGTCGTCGAGATGCGCGTCGGAATAGTTGAGCGGGCTGCGGTAGTGGGCGCGCAGGATGAAGAAGCGCACCACCTCGGCGTCGTAGTTCTCGAGCACTTCGCGGATGGTGAAGAAGTTGCCGAGCGACTTCGACATCTTCTCGTTGTCGACGCGCACGAAGCCGTTGTGCAGCCAGTAGTTGACGAACTTGCACGCGTGCGCGCCCTCGGACTGGGCGATCTCGTTCTCGTGGTGGGGAAACTGCAGGTCCTGGCCGCCGCCGTGGATGTCGAAGTGCGGGCCCAGGAGGTCGGCGCTCATCGCCGAGCACTCGATATGCCAGCCCGGCCGGCCCGCTCCCCAGGGCGAATCCCACGCCGGCTCGCCGGGCTTGGCGGCCTTCCACAGCACGAAGTCCATCGGATCGCGCTTGCTGGGGTCGACCTCGACCCGCTCGCCGGCGCGCAGCTCGTCGAGGCTCTTGCCCGAGAGGCGACCATAGGCGGGGAAGCCGCGCACACTGTAATAAACGTCGCCATTCGGCGCCGGGTAGGCCAGCCCGTTGGCGATCAGGCGCTCGATCATCGCCAGCATCTGCGCGACGTAGCCGGTCGCGCGCGGCTCGTGGTCGGGCGGCAGCACGCCCAGCGCGCGCTCGTCCTGGTGCATGGCGTCGATGAAGCGGGCAGTCAGTTCGGCGGGGGTTTCGCCGTTTTCCTGGGCACGCTTAATGATTTTGTCGTCGATGTCCGTAATGTTCCTTACGTACTCGACCCGGTAGCCGCTGGCGCGCAGCCAGCGCACCACCATGTCGAAGACGACGAACACCCGCGCGTGGCCCAGGTGGCAGAGGTCGTACACGGTCATGCCGCAGACGTACATGCGGACCTGGCCGGGCACGAGCGGGACGAAGGCTTCCTTGGTACGCGTGAGCGAATTGGTGATGTGCAGCATGGGATCGTACGGATGGCGAACGAAGGAACAGGATGCGGGAATCCGGCGGCGGCGCGAGTGTCTCAGCGGAGTCGTTACTTGCTAGAATGCCGGCTTCCCAAGATGATTCGAGCATATCACATGGCCCTGTCCCGTTTCTTCGCTGCGCTGGCGGTCTGCGCGACGCTTGCCGCCATGCCGGCACTGGCCAACGAAGTCCAGGAGATCAACCAGCAGTTCCGCAAGGGCGACCTCTCCGGCGCGCTCGACCGCGCCAACCGCTATCTGGCCAAGAACCCCAAGGACGCCCAGGCGCGCTTCCTCAAGGGCCTGATCCTCGCCGACCAGGGCAAGACCAACGACGCGATCGCCCTGTTCCGCGGCCTGACCGAGGATTTCCCCGAGCTGCCCGAGCCCTACAACAACCTCGCCGTGCTGTACGCCTCGCAGGGCAAATACGAGGACGCGAAGTCGGCGCTGGAAAGCGCGATCCGCACGCATCCGAGCTATGCCACCGCGCACGAGAACCTCGGCGACATCTACGCCAAGATGGCCTCGCTCGCCTACGACAAGGCGCTCGCGCTCGACAACAAGAACACCGCGGCGCAGACCAAGCTCGCGCTGATTCAGGACATGATCGGCGGCCAGCCGCGCAAGCCGGCCGCCACGCGGCCCGCGCCGGCCGCAGCCAAGGCCACGCCGAGTGCCGCCACCGTAACGCCCGTGCCGGCGCGCCCGGCCCCGGCGCCTGCCGTCGCGGCCGGCAATGCCGTCGAAGCGGCCATCAACCGCTGGGCGCGTGCCTGGGCCGCGCGCGACGTCGACGCCTACCTCGCTGCCTACGCCGGCAATTACGCGGCCGACGGCCTGAGTCGCGACGCGTGGGTGGCACAGCGCCGCGCCCGCATCACCGCGCCGACGAAGATCGAACTCGAGCTCTCCGACCTCAAGATCGCGCAGCAGGGCAACACCGCGACCGCGACCTTCCGCCAGGCCTACCGTTCCGACCGCCACCGCTCGACGGTCATCAAAACGCTGACGCTGGCGCTGCAGAACGGCGAATGGCGCATCGTCGGCGAATCCACCCGGTAATCCCGACCATGCGCCGCCTCGCCCTGCTCCTCCTGTTCGCCGCACCCGCCCTGCATGCGGCGTCGGACGCGGATCGGCAGCTGGCGACGAGCCTCGTGGCGATCACCGAGAAACGCATTCCCGAGGCGCTCGACACGGTCGACCAGCTCACCCGTCTGCATCCCAACTTCCGCCTCGCCCAGCTGGTGAAGGGCGACCTGCTGCTGGCGCGCGTGCAGCCGCTGCAGACGCTGGGCAACGCCCAGCACCCGCGCAACGCCGAGCTCGAGCAGCTGCGCGAGGAGGCCCGCCAGCGCGTGCGCGCGCTGACCGATCCCTTGCCGCAGGACAAGGTGCCGGCCTACCTCCTGAACCTCGACGAAGGCTATCGTCACGCGCTGGTGGTCGACGCCAGCCGCTCGCGTCTCTACGTCTACGCCAACCGCAACGGCACGCCGATTCGCGTCGCGGACTTCTACGTCACCATCGGCAAGGCCGGCGCCGGCAAGCAGCGCGAAGGCGACAATCGCACGCCGATCGGCATCTACAGCGTGTCGAGCTTCAAGTCGCCGCGCGAATTGTCGGATTTCTACGGCAGCGGCGCCTTCACCCTGACCTACCCCAACGAATGGGACACCCGCCAGGGCCGCAACGGCCACGGCATCTGGATCCACGGCAGTCCCAGCAACACCTACAGCCGCACCCCCCGCGCCAGCGAAGGCTGCGTGGTCCTCGCCAACGACGATCTCACGCGCCTCGGCCAGTACATCGAAGCCGGCAAGACGCCGGTCATCATCGCCGAGCAGGTGGAATGGGTCGCGCTCGACGAACTCGGCGCGCGCCGCAGCGACCTCGCGACGGCGATCGACCGCTGGCGCCAGGACTGGGAAAGCCGCGACGCGCATCGCCTGATGAGCCACTACGGGCAGCACTTCCGCGCCGGCACGCAGTCCCGCGACGCCTTCGCCGCCAACAAGCACAAGGTCAACGCCGGCAAGACCTGGATCAAGGTCGAACTCGACCGCGTGAGCCTGATGCTCTATCCCGAGCGTCCCGATTTCGCGATGGTGAGCTTCGTCCAGCACTACCAGAGCAACAACCTCAGCGACCGCACCGTCAAGCGCCAGTTCTGGAGCCGCGAGAACGGCCACTGGAAGATCATTCACGAAACCACTCTTTAAGGATTTACATGGTCAAGCTGCACACCACCCACGGCATCATTACGCTCGAACTCGACGCCGAGAAGGCGCCCAAGACGGTGGAGAACTTCCTGCAATACGTGCGCGACGGCTTCTTCGACGGCACGATCTTCCATCGCGTGATCGACGGCTTCATGATCCAGGGCGGCGGCTTCGAGCCGGGCATGACGCAAAAACCGACCCGTGCCGCGATCGAGAACGAGGCCGGCAACGGCCTCAAGAACGAGGCCTACACCATCGCGATGGCGCGCACGCCGAACCCCAACTCGGCGACCGCGCAGTTCTTCATCAACGTCGCCAACAACAGCTTCCTCAACTTCACCGCCCCCACACCGCAGGGCTATGGCTACGCCGTGTTCGGCAAGGTCGTCGAGGGCATGGACGTGGTCGACAAGATCAAGAAGGTGAAGACCGGCAACCGCGCCGGCCACCAGGACGTGCCGATGGAAGACGTCGTCATCACCAAGGCGGAAATCGTCTGACAACGCAGGTGAGCCTGGCTACAAACAGAAGCGCAGGGCGCACCTATTTCGTCGCCGACCTCCACCTGACCGACGAACGCCCGGCTGCGACCGGGCGTTTTTTTCGCTTCCTCGACGAGGAAGCGGCCGGCGCCGACGCGCTCTACATTCTTGGCGACCTGTTCGAAGCGTGGACCGGCGACGACCACGACGAAGCGGTGGCGCACGACACCGCGCGCCGCCTGAAGGCGCTTGCCGACGCCGGCACGGCGGTGGTTTTCCTGCACGGCAACCGCGATTTCCTGCTCGCCGCGCGCTACGCCACACGCGCCGGCATGACGCTGATCGCCGACCCGGTCGTGGTCGACCTCTACGGCACGCCGACCCTGCTGATGCACGGCGACACCCTGTGCACCGACGATCTCGACTATCAGCGCTTCCGCCGCCGCGTGCGGCACCCCGCCGTGCTCGCGCTGCTGAAGCGGCTGCCGCAAGGCCTGCGGCGCGGACTCGCGCGCCGGGCGCGCGCCGGCAGCGAAGCGGCCAAGGCCGGCAAGGCCGTCGAGATCATGGACGTGAACGAGGCGGAAGTCGCGCGCGTGCTGCATGAACACGGCGTAGCGCGGCTGATCCACGGCCACACCCACCGTCCCGGCGAGCACCGGCCCGCGGTCGACGGCCGCGCCTGCACACGCTGGGTGCTGCCGGACTGGTATGCGCGCTGGGGCTACGTCGTGTGCGACGCGGCGGGCTGCATGCTCAGGGTCGAGCCCTTATGACGGTGCCGCGATCTCGGGCGTGTTCTCGGGAATGCGGAAGAGCTCGGGGCGCATGGGCTCCTTCGCCTCGCTTTCGAACCGGCGCGAACGCCCGGTGAATTCGCGCTCCTCCAGCGGCAGGCCGAGGCCGAGCGTGGCACCCGATTCCCAGACCTGGTTGGCCAGGTCGCAGGCGTGCTGGATCTCCGGCGGACTGTCCTTCCACACGCGGTACTGGGTGACGGCGAGTACCGCCTTGAATTCCGCCAGCGCACGGGCTGCGTCGGGTGCGGCGCGCTCGGCGGCCACGCCTTCGCTGCACACCACGCCGTTGACCGACAGCTGGAAGCGCCGGGTGCCGGGGGCGCCGGGCTGGACGTCGAGCGCCGGCTGCCACCCGGCCGGCCTCGCCGGCAGCGCGCCGGGCGAAAACACCATGGCCAGTCCGTTGCCGCGCATGACGTTGATCACTTTTTTCGCACGGCGGTCGAGCAGGACGAAGTCGCCGTCATCGCGACCGTCGTCCATGCGCAGGTAGGCCGGCGTGACGAAAATCCGTGTGAGGTAAGGCGGGTCGCCGGGGTCCTGGTCGACGTAGCGCAGCACGGTCATGTCGGCGGCCTGCGCCGCCCCCGCTGCGAGCAGCACCGCAACCAGTCCGAGCCACTTCACGCCAATCCCCGGGCGAGGTCGGCCTGCAGGTCGGCGACCGATTCCAGCCCCACCGCGATGCGGATCAGGCCGTCGCCGATGCCGGCCGCGGCGCGCTGCTCGGGCGTCATGCGGCTGTGCGTCGTCGTCGCCGGATGCGTAATCGTCGTGCGCGTGTCGCCGAGGTTGGCGGTGATCGACATCAGCCTGGTCGCGTCGATCAGCTTCCACGCCGCCGGCTGGCCGCCCTTGAGTTCGAAGGCGACGATGCCGCCGCCGGTCTTCTGCTGCTTCATCGCCAGTGCATGCTGCGGATGCGAGGGCAGGCCCGGATAGAGCACGCGTGCGACCTGCGGCTGCGCCTCCAGCCACTGCGCCAGCGCCAGCGCGTTCCTTGAGTGCGCCTCCATGCGCAGGGACAGCGTCTCCATGCCCTTGAAGATCACCCAGGCGTTGAACGCGGAAAGCGTCGGGCCGGCGGTGCGCAGGAAGGTGTAGACGCCTTCCATCAGCGCCTGGCTGCCGAGCACCGCGCCGCCGAGCACCCTGCCCTGCCCGTCGAGATACTTGGTCGCCGAGTGGATGATGATATCGGCTCCGAGTTCGAGCGGCTTCTGCAGCGCCGGCGAGCAGAAGCAGTTGTCGACCGCGAGCCAGGCGCCGGATTCGTGCGCGATGTCGGCGAGCGCGCGGATGTCGCTCACTTCGGTGAGCGGGTTCGACGGCGACTCGACGAAGAACAATTTGGTATTCGGCTTCACCGCCGCGCGCCATTCGGCAGGGTCGGTCGGCGAGACGTAGGTCGTCTCGATGCCGAAGCGGCCGAGGATGTTGGAGAAGAGCTGCACCGTCGAACCGAAGATCGAGCGCGAGGCGACGATGTGCTCGCCCGCCTTCATCAAGCCCATTACGGTGGCGAGGATCGCCGCCATGCCGGACGCGAACGCGACGCAGCGCTCCGCGCCTTCCAGTGCGGCGAGCCGCGTCTCCATCATCTGCACCGTGGGGTTGGTGAAGCGCGCGTAGATCGGCCCGGGCTGCTCGCCCTTGAAGCGCGCGGCGGCCTCGGCGGCGCTGCCGAAGACGAAGCTGGAGGTAAGGAACATCGCCTCCGAGTGCTCGTTGAATTGGCTGCGCACGGTGCCGGCGCGCACCGCCAGCGTTTCGATGTCGTATTCGTCGTTCATGGTGTGATCCAAAAGCAAAAACCCCGAACGGCCGGCGTATCGGGGTTTTTGTCCCAACGCTTTAGCCGCACTTATCAAGCGCCCGCAAGCTGAGGTTCAAATCGGCGCCGGGACCAATCTACGCCCGGCGGCGCAGACGGTCAACTGCCGGTCGCGAGGTTGAGGTCCAGTTGCTGGGTCGACAGCGCCGACGGCGGCGGCGTCTCGCCGTTGCGCACGGCCTCGACGTAGTTGAGGTATTCGGGCGTGACGTCGCCGGTGATGTAGCGGCCGTCGAAGCACGAGGTATCGAAGTCCTGGATCGCCGGGTTGCCGGCGCGCACCGCCGCGATCATGGCGTCGAGGTCCTGGTAGATCAGCGCGTCGCAGCCGATCTCGCGCGCGATGTCCTCGTCGCTGCGCCCATTGGCGATGAGCTCGTTGCGCGTCGGCATGTCGATGCCGTACACGTTCGAGTAGCGCACCGGCGGCGAGGCCGAGGCGAAATAGACCTTCGCCGCGCCGGCGTCGCGCGCCATCTGCACGATCTCGCGGCTGGTGGTGCCGCGTACGATGGAGTCGTCGACCAGCAGCACGTGCTTGTCCTTGAACTCCTCGGCAATGGCATTCAATTTCTGGCGCACCGACTTCTTGCGCAGCGCCTGCCCCGGCATGATGAAAGTGCGGCCGATGTAGCGGTTCTTGATGAAGCCCTCGCGGTAGGGCACGTTGAGGTGATTCGCCAGCTGCAGCGCCGAAGGACGGCTGGTATCCGGGATCGGGATCACCACGTCGATCTTCAGGTGCGCGAACTCGCGCTTGATCTTCTCGGCGAGCGACACGCCCATGGCGAGCCGCGTGCTGTAGACCGACACGCCGTCCATCACCGAATCCGGGCGGGCCAGATACACGTATTCGAAAATGCAGGGATTGAGCACGGCCTTGTCGCTGCAGACCCGGCTGTGCAGGCGTCGATCGTAGTCGATGAACACCGCTTCGCCCGGCGCCACGTCGCGCAGCAGGCGGAAGCCGAGCGCGTCGATCGCCACGCTCTCGGAGGCGACCATGTACTCGTGCGGCGTGACCTGGTCGTTGACGCCGATCACCAAGGGACGGATGCCGTGCGGATCGCGGAACGCCAGCAAGCCGTAGCCCGCGATGAAGGCGACCACCGCGTAGGCGCCTTTGCAGCGCGCGTGCACGCCGGCAACGGCACCGAAGATGCTGTCGAGACTCAGCTGGCGGCCGGAGGCGCGCACCTGCAGTTCGTGCGCCAGCACGTTCAGGAGCACCTCGGAATCCGAGTTGGTGTTGACGTGGCGAAGGTCAGCGCGGAACAGCGATTCCTTCAGCTCGTGGGTATTGGTGAGGTTGCCGTTGTGGCCGAGCACGATGCCGTAGGGCGAGTTCACGTAGAACGGCTGCGATTCCGCCGACGACGACGCGCTGCCGGCGGTGGGATAGCGCACGTGCGCCACGCCCATGTCGCCGAGCAGGTTGCGCATGTCGCGCGTGCGGAACACGTCACGCGCCAGCCCCTGCCCCTTGTGCATGTGGAAGCGGCTTTCCTCCGCCGTCACGATGCCGGCGGCGTCCTGGCCGCGATGCTGCAACACCATCAGCCCGTCATACAGAAGCTGATTGACCGCCGTATTGGCGACGATTCCGATTACCCCGCACATGCTGTGCACCCATCCAACAAGAAATTATTCGAAACGGACATGCCGTGCGACGTCCGCCGGGATCAGCGGCAACGCGCGCTCCGCCATGGCCTGCAGGCTGCCCGACAGCAGGGCCTGCTTCCAGAATTCGGTTCGCGGCAGCGAGGTGAGCCCGGCCAGCAGGGTGAGTCCGATCAGGATCACCGCCCCCTTGGCGAGCCCGAATACGCCGCCGAGCACCTTGTCGGCACTGCCCAGGCCGACCGCCTTGACCAGCGCGCCGACCGTGTGGCCGAGCAGCAGCGTGCCGATCAGCACCGCCAGGAAAATCGTCAGGAAGCCGACGAAATACGCCACCGAGCCCTGGCCGGCATCGATCGGCAACAACGGCACGACGAACCAGGCCCCCCACTTGCCCGCCACGAAAGCGAGCACCCAAGCGGCCAGGGAAAACAGCGTATCGACCAGGCCGCGCATCAGGCCGCGCACCACGGTGAGCAGCAGCACGCCGAGCACCATGAAATCGAGCAGCGTCATTTCGCGACCACCTGGCCTTCGAGATGCTGGGATTTGAGCTTGGTCTGCGCCGCCTCGGCCTCGGCTCGGCTGGCGAACGGCCCGACGCGCACGCGCGTCAGCCCGTTCCGGCTGTCGGTGAACACCGGGTAACCGGCGAGCGCGGCACGCGCCTTCAGCGCTTCGACCTTGGCAGCGTCGGAGAGCGCCGCGAGTTGCACGACATAGGCGCCGGCACGCGCGGCCGGCTTGGGCGCCGGGGCCACAGGCGCCGGGGGCTGCGGCTTGGCTTCGGGCTTGGCTTCGGGCTTGGGCGCGGGCTTGGATTCCGGCTCGACCTCGGGCTGGGGGGCCGGTTGCGGCGGGGTGTTGCCCTGCTCCGGCGCCCCGTTCGCAGGCGACGCGGCGGAAGCGTTTTCGGACACGGGCATCGTCTCCGCAACGGGCGCGGCAACCGGCGGGGACGCAGCCATGCGGACGGCGAGCGGACTCGCGGGCGGCGGCGCGTCCTCCAGCAGCAGCGGCAGCACGATCACCGCCGCCAGCATCAGCGCCACCGCGCCGATCAGGCGGCGCCGCGCGCGGCGTTTGAGGTCGTTTTCACTGCTGGGTGGCGGCATGATCGAGGACTGCGGCGACGGTGTAGAACGAACCGAAGACGAGAATTCTATCATCTTCGCCTGCCGCGCCCCGCGCCTCGGCCAACGCGCGCTTCACGTCCGGCTCGACCGCGATCGGCGCCGCGCCCGCGTGCCGGCGCAGGCTGGCCGCCAGCGCCGTGGCCTCCCGCGCGCGCGGCGAATCGGGGGTACACGTCCACCAGCGGTCGACGCCTCCGGCAAGCGCCTCGAACACGCCGTCGGCATCCTTGTCGGCAAGCATGCCCACCACGGCGAAGGTGCGCCCGGACACGGGATTCGCACGCAACGTGGCGGCCAGCGCACGCGCGGCGTCCGGATTGTGCGCGACGTCCGCGATCACCTCGGGACGCGCGGCGAGGCGCTGGAAACGCCCGGCGACCCGGGCGGCGACCAGCCCCGCGCGGATCGCCGCTTCGCTCACCGGCAGCCGGTCCTGCACCGCCTCCAGCAGCGCGAGCGCGCCGGCGGCGTTGCGCAGCTGGATCGGACCGGCGAGCGCCGGCTGCGGCAAACCGTCCCAGCGCCAGGCCGGCCCGCGGTACGCCCAGGCCGCGCCATCCGACGCGGCCGTAAAATCGCGGCCGAGGCAGCGCAGATCGGCACCGATCGCGCGTGCGTGTGCGAGCAGGGTCGGCGGCGGAGCCGGGTCGGCGCACACCGCGGGGCGGCCGGCACGGTAGATGCCGGCCTTCTCGAAACCGATGGCTTCCCGCGTGTCGCCCAGGTACTCCATGTGGTCGAGGTCGACGCCGGTGACGATCGCCGCGTCGGCGTCGAACACGTTGACCGCGTCGAGACGCCCGCCGAGCCCCACTTCGAGGATCGCGACGTCGACGCCGGCGTCGACGAACTGCCGCATTGCGGCGAGCGTGCCGAATTCGAAATAGGTCAGCGAGGTGTCGCCGCGCGCGGCGTCGACCTGCTCGAAGGCGCGCACCAGGGCGGCGTCGGAGGCCTCGCGGCCGGCGATGCGCACGCGCTCGTTGTAGTGCAGGAGATGCGGCGAGGTGTAGAGCCCGGTCCGGTAGCCGGCGGCGGAGAGGATGGCCTCCAGATACGAGCAGGTCGAGCCCTTGCCGTTGGTGCCGCCGACGGCGAGGACGGGACACGTCGGCGCCAGTTCCATCGCGTCCTTCACCCGGCGCACGCGTTCGAGGCCGAGCTCGATCGCCGCAGGGTGCAGCGCTTCGAGCCGGATCAGCCAGTCGTCGAGGCTTGCAGGGGGATCACCGGACATGGATTGCAGGGAGGACGCAGAGGACACGGAGAAAACCGGGAAAAGGCTTTCCTGCGTGCCCTCCGCCGCGTCCTCCTTGAAAGCGAGAAGCCCTACGCCGCCAGCGCAGGGCGGCCCATCATCATCGCCAGCGTGGTCGCCAGTTCGTCGCGCATCTGGCGGCGGTCGATGATGCGGTCGATCGCGCCCTTCTCGAGCAGGAACTCGGCACGCTGGAAGCCTTCCGGCAGCGTTTCGCGCACGGTCTGTTCGATCACGCGCGGACCGGCAAAGCCGATCAGCGCGTTCGGCTCGGCAACGATGAGGTCGCCCAGCATGGCGAAGCTCGCCGACACGCCGCCCATGGTGGGGTCGGTCAACACCGAGACGAAGGGCAGGCGATGGCGCGAAAGCTGGGTGAGCGCGGCCGAGGTCTTGGCCATCTGCATCAGCGAGAACAGGCCTTCCTGCATGCGCGCGCCGCCGCTGGCGGAGAAGCACACGAAGGCGGAGTTTGATTCGATCGCGGCCTCGACGCCCTGCACGAAGCGCTCGCCGACGACCGAGCCCATCGAGCCGCCCATGAACTTGAACTCGAACGCCGCCGCGACCACCGGCACCGCCTTCACGCTGCCGCCGATCACCACCAGCGCGTCGGTTTCCGAGGTGCTTGCCTGCGCTTCCTTGAGACGGTCGGGATACTTCTTGCTGTCCTTGAATTTCAGCGGGTCGAGCGGCGTGACCCGGGCGCCGATCTCCTGCTGGCCCTCGGCGTCGAGGAAGAGCGCCAAGCGCGCGCGCGCACCGATGCGGTGATGATGCCCGCACTTGGGACACACCTCGAGGTTGGTCTCGAGGTCGGCGCGGTAGAGCACTTCGTTGCACGCCGGGCATTTCGACCACAGCCCTTCGGGCATCGACTTGCGGTTCTCGACGCGGCGCTTGATCTTGGGCGGCAGGATTTTCTGGAACCAGCTCATACAATCATCCTAGCTTTGTCCCCCTCTCCCTCGAGGGGAGAGGGCGGGGAGAGGGTGGGACGCACCCCCGACGTTCATGTTTCACTTACTGGCGGCGTCGACGCCGCGGCGCAGGTCGGCGACGAGGTGCTTCACGCGCTCGACGCAGGCGTTCTCGGGCGCGGTTTCGATTTCGCCGACGATGCGGCTGCCGACCACGACGGCGTCGGCGATGCGCGCGACGGCCTCGGCGGTCGCCGCGTCGCGGATGCCGAAGCCGACGCCGACCGGCAGGCTGCAATGCCTGCGCACCATGGCGAGCTTCTGCGCGACCTCGTCGGTATCGAGATTCGCCGAACCGGTCACACCCTTCAGCGACACGTAGTAGATGAAGCCGCCCGCCGCCGCCGCCACCTGCTCGACGCGCGATTCCGGCGTGGTCGGCGACAGCAGGAAAATGGGATCGAGGCCGGCGGCCTTGAAGACGTCGGCCACCCCCACCGACTCCTCGGGCGGGATGTCGACCGTCAGCACGCCGTCCACACCCGCAGCCTTCGCTGCGGCGGCGAATTTCTCGTAGCCCATGTGCTCGACCGGGTTGGCGTAGCCCATCAGCACCACCGGCGTGGCGTCGTTGCTCTTTCGAAATTCCGCCACCATGACGAGCACGTCCTTCAGGCCCACCTTGTTGGCCAGCGCGCGCTCGGAAGCACGCTGGATGACCGGGCCGTCGGCCATGGGGTCGGAGAACGGCACGCCGAGTTCGATGATGTCGGCGCCGGCCTCGACCAGCGCGTGCATCAGCGGGACGGTGAGCCCCTTGCCGGGGTCGCCCGCGGTGATGAAGGGAATGAGGGCTTTCTTGTTCTGCGCACGGAGCGCGGTGAAGGTCGGGCCGATGCGGCTCATGTCGGAGTCTTCTTGAATGCGGGCAAAGTGTCAGAGCGTAATGCCCGACAGCTTCGCCACGGTGTTGATGTCCTTGTCGCCGCGCCCGGAGAGGTTGACCAGGATGATCTGGTCCTTTGCGAGCGTGGGCGCGAGCTTCTTCGCGTAGGCGACGGCGTGGCTGGATTCGAGCGCGGGAATGATGCCTTCGAAGCGGCACAGGTCGTGGAAGGCGGCCATCGCCTCGTCGTCGTTGATGGCAACGTACTCGGCGCGGCCGGCATCCTTGAGGTAACTGTGCTCGGGCCCCACGCCGGGGTAGTCGAGGCCGGCCGAGACCGAATGGGTCTCGATGATCTGGCCGTTCTCGTCTTGCATCAGGTAGCTGCGGAAGCCGTGCAGCACGCCGGGCGTGCCGGCGTTGAGCGGCGCCGCATGCTTGCCGGAGGCGATGCCGGAACCGCCCGCCTCGACGCCGATCAGGCGCACCGATTCATGCGGGATATAGGGGTGGAAAATGCCGATAGCGTTCGAGCCACCGCCGACGCAGGCGACCACCGCATCCGGCTGACGGCCGGCGAGCTCGGGCATCTGGGCGATGCATTCGCGGCCGATCACGCACTGGAAGTCACGCACCAGCATCGGGTAAGGATGCGGACCGGCGGCGGTGCCGAGAATGTAGAAGGTCGACTCGACGTTGGTGACCCAGTCGCGCATGGCCTCGTTGAGCGCATCCTTCAGCGTCTTCGAGCCGCTGGAGACCGCGACCACGGTCGCGCCCAGGAGCTTCATGCGGAAGACGTTGGGCGCCTGGCGCGCGACGTCCTCGGCGCCCATGTAGACGACGCATTCCATGCCGTAGCGCGCGGCGACGGTGGCCGAGGCGACGCCGTGCTGGCCGGCGCCGGTCTCGGCGATCACGCGTTTCTTGCCCATGCGGCGGGCGAGCAGCGCCTGGCCGATGGTGTTGTTGATCTTGTGCGCGCCGGTGTGGTTGAGGTCTTCGCGCTTGAGGTAGATCTGCGCCCCGCCGTAGGCTTCGGACAGGCGACGGGCGTGGTACACCGGGCTGGGACGGCCGACGTAGTGCTTGAGTTCGTATTCGAATTCGGCGATGAAGTCGGGATCCTGGCGCGCCTTCTCGTATTCGACGCGCAGTTCCTCCAGCGCCGCCATCAGGGTTTCGGCGACGAAAATGCCGCCGTAGGGACCGAAGTGGCCGCGGGAATCGGGGAGATCGGTGAGCTTCATGATGCTTCTTTCGCGTTCGCAATGAATCGCGCGATTTTCTGCGCGTCCTTGATGCCTTTCGAGACCTCGACCCCGGACGACACGTCGACTGCCCAGGGGCGCACGCTGCGCACGGCCCCGGCGACGTTATCCGGATCGAGCCCGCCCGAGAGGATCACCGGCTTGGGCAGGTCCGGCGGAATCAGGTTCCAGTCGAAGCGCTCGCCGGTACCGCCCGGCACGCCGGGCACGAAGGCGTCGAGCAGCAGTCCGCGTGCGGTCTCGAAGTCAGCCGCGCATTTTAGCAAATCCGTGTCCGGTTTGACCCGGATCGCCTTGAGGTACGGACGGCCGTAGCGCGTGCAGTCGGCCGGCGTCTCGTCGCCGTGGAACTGCAGCAGGTCGAGCGGCGCGACGTTCAGCACCGATTCGACGAAGGCCGGCTCGGCGTTCACGAACAGGCCGACCGACTGCACGAAGGGCGGCAGGCCGCGCAGCAGCGCCGCGGCGGCCTCGGCCGACACCTGGCGCGGGCTCTTGTCGTAGAACACGAAGCCGAGCGCGTCGGCGCCCGCGGCGCAGGCAGCATGCAGATCGTCGATGCGGGTGATGCCGCAGATTTTTACGCGCAGGCTCATGTTGCGAACAGCCATCGGTCTGACGTTTCCGGCAAGGCAAAGTGGGCAGGATACCGGATGTGGGTCAGATACAAGCCGGCCGCCTCGAAGGTCGGCGCCGCCTGGGTGCGGTCGCGGCTCGCCAGCAGGTCGCCCATCCATTCCGGGGACTGCACGCCCGCGCCGACCTGGATCAGGCTGCCCATGAGGTTGCGCACCATGTGGTGCAGGAAGCCGTCGGCCTGGAAGTCGCACAGCAAGTAGTCGCCGCGCCGTTCGAGGTGGGCACGGCGCAGTTCCTTGACCGGCGATTTCGCCTGGCATTCGGCGGCGCGGAAAGCCGAAAAGTCGTGTTGGCCGATCAGGTGCGCCGCCGCGCGGTTCATCGCGTCGGCATCGAGCGGACGGTGATGCCAACCGATGAGGTCCGCGTTGAGGCCCGGCCGCACCGGGTGGTTCAGCAGCACGTAGCGGTAGCCGCGCTGGGTCGCGGCGAAGCGCGCATGGAAGTCCTCGCCGACCTCGCGCGCCCACAGCACCGCGACGCCCGGCGGCAGGTGGCTGTTGACCCCGCGCACCCAGGCGGTAAGCGGACGTTCGACGGCCACGTCGAAGTGCGCCACCTGCAGGGCCGCGTGCACCCCGGTGTCGGTGCGCCCGGCCGCCGTGACGGCGGCCTTCGCGCCGACGATGGCGGCCACCGCGGCTTCGACCGCGTCCTGCACGCCGCAGCCCTGCGGCTGCGACTGCCAGCCGCAGAAGCCGCTGCCGCGGTATTCCAGCCCGATGACGATTCTCATTTCAATGCGGTCTCACGCCCAGACGAGGCCTACGAGGAACAGGCCCGCCAGTATGACGGCGCTGTCGCGCAGCCGCCAGCGCTCGCCCTGCAGGACATAGCGCGCCGGCTCGCCGTCGTCGGGCAGGGGCGCGCGCAAGGCGTCGAGCCAGCGTGCGGGTTTGGGCGCCCGCTCCGCGTAGTCCAGCGTCAGGCCGAGGCGCACGGCGAAGGCGCGCCGGTCGAAGCCCAGCCAGGCCAGCGGCTTCGCCAGCCAGTAGAGACCGTAGACGAGACGGGGCCGTTCGGTCAGCGCCAGCAACGCCGCCAGCCCCGCCAGCAGGAGCGCCAGGCGGGCGACGCGCAGCCCGCCCGCCTCGAGGCCCTCGACGCTGGGGCTTGCCCAGTCCGCCGCCGGCCAGAGCGGCGTGCCGGGCAAGGCCCAGGCATAGGCGAGCGCAAGCGCCAGCAACAGCCAGCGCGTGCGCCGCAGCAGCGTCAGTCCCTGGGCGCGCACCGGCGCAAACAGAAAGGCCGTCGCAGCGGCGACGGCCAGAAAGAGGAGGATGGGCGGCGCGGCCGCTTCGACCGCCACTGCCCAGCCGACCCACACCAGAATGCGGGCGGCGGGGTGAATCGCGTTAGCCAAGCGAACTCAACATGCCTTCCGCATCGGATTTCTGCTTGTCGTTGCCTTCGGCCAGCACCTCGTTGAGGATTTCGCGGGCGCCTTCCTTGTCGCCCATTTCGACGTAGGCGCGAGCGAGGTCGAGCTTGGTGCCGACTTCGTCGAGTTCGAGCTCGCTGCCGCCGGACTCGCCGAGATCGAGGTCGAGACCGCTGAAGTCGAATTTGCTGTCGGGGCCGGTGTCGGCTTCCAGGCCCAGGTCGAGCTTCAGGCCCTCGTCTTCCGTCGACGGCAGGTCGAGGTCGGGCAGTTCGAAATCGAGGTCGGCCGCTTCCTTCGGCGTTTCGTCGGCGGCAGGTGCCGGCTCGAAGGTCGGAACCTCGAAGGCCGGCATCTCGGCCACGGGGGCGGCCGGCGCCGACGAGAAATCCATCGGCGCCGCGTCGAATCGGGTTTCCGGCTCGGGCTGGACCTCGGGCTCAGGCTCGGCTGCGACTTCGGGTGCCGCGGCCTCCGCTTCGCCGCCGAAGGCCACCGCTCCGCCCGCGACGGCCGCGGTCGCGGCCACGGTCGCCGCCGGGGTCGCGTCCGTTTTCCCTTCGCCGCCATACAGCGGGTTGGTCGGGTCGATTTCGCGGCCCATCTCGCAGGCCTTCACCCACAGCGGGTGGGTGTCGCTGCCCAGCGCGGCGTAGAGCTCGCCGGCCACGGCGGCGAACGCCTGGGCGTTGCGGCGGGCGGCGTAGATTTCCAGCAGCTTGACGCGGACCTCGTGACGATCCGGGTTCTTGCCGATCGCCTCCTTGAGGATTTCCTCGGCCTGGGCGTCGCGGCCGTAGGCCATGTAGACCTCGGCTTCGGCGATGGGGTCGACGTCGTGGGTATCGATGGTGCCGAGACCCGCCTGGCTGAAGTCGGTCAGGAACGAGGTGTCGCCAGTGTTGACGCTGCCGCCAGCGGACGCGCCGATCACCGAGATCGGCTTCTCGTTGCCGGGCAGCAGGCTGTCGTCCAGCACCGTGGTCGTGCCGGTCTTGCGGCGACGGCCGCCGGCCATCATCCACCACAGCACGCCGCCGAGGCCGAGCGCGGCGAGGCCGCCGCCCCAGTACAGCGGATTGGCGAGCAGCGGGTCGTACCAGTTGCCCTCGGGCTCGGCCGGCACCGCCGGCGCTTTCACCTTGGGCGGCTTCACCGCGGGCGCAGGTTTTTCGGCCTTCGGCTCGGGCGCGGGCGGCGCTTCGGCGACCGGGGGCTCGGCGGCCGGGGCAGGCTCGGGCGCCGGCGCGGCGGGCGGCGCCTTGGACGCATCGGCCAGCGCCTGCTCCTTCATGGCGACCAGCTTCTGCATGTCGGCGACCTGTTTTTCCAGCATCGCGACACGCTGATTCGCTTCCTGCAGGGTTTTCTCGCGGGCGGTCGCGTCTTCTTCCTGAGCGCGCAGCTTGGCTTCCTGCGCCGCGACCTGCTCGCGCAGGCTCTTGGCTTCCGCGGCGGCCTTGCCGTCGGCGGCCGGCGCGGCCTTGGACAGTTTCAGCACGTCCTTCTGGGCCTCAGGCGCCGGCTTCGCCTTGTCCTCGACCTTGGGCGTGATCTTGCCGCTCGCGGCCTGGGCGGGCGCGGCTTCGGTCGCGGGCGCAGCCTGCACGGCGGCGGCCAGCCGCTGGCGATACGCGCGCCAGTCCTCGGCCTGCAGCTTGAGTTCGCGCACGGCTTCGGCCTGCGGAATCGCCGCCACCTGCTCGGCGGACGGCACGGCCAGGGTCTTGCCCGATTTCAGGCGGTTGAGGTTGCCGCTGAAGGCCTCGGTGTTCTCGCGATACAGCCCGACCAGGGTCTGTTCGAGGCTCACGCCTTCGGGACGCACGCGGCTGGCGATGCCGCTCAGGGTATCGCCCTTCCTGACCGTGACGCTCGTCGGCGCGGCCGGCTTGGCGGGTTTTTCGGCGGGGGCCGCGGCGGCCGCGGGCGCAGCGGCCGGCGCTGCGGGGGCCGGTGCCG
>JBGFSF010000045.1:0-7375 GCA_041694715.1 Pseudomonadota bacterium
ACGGCAAGACCGTGCTCGACGCCGAAATCGGCCCCGCCGTGTCGCGCAACCCCTTCCTCGGCTTCCGGGTCAAGGGCGCCAAGGCCGGCGACACCGTCGTCGTCAGCTGGGTGGACAACAAGGGCGACAAGAACCGCGCCGAAGCCAAGATCGGCTGACACCCTCTCGAGCGGGGCCACGTGCCCCGCTTCGCTTCATTCATCAGGTTTCTGGAGGACGGCATGAAACAACAAATCATTACGAAACTGCTGGCAGGGATGGCGGGCCTCGGCATCGCACTCGGCGCGGTCAACGCCTACGCAAATCCCGAGAAGGACCGTCAGGACTTCATCAAGTACTACACCAGCAAATATCCCAACATCAAGGTCGACGACTACGTCTACGGCGCCCTGGCCTTCGAGCCCGACGCCAAGGCCCAGTACGACGCGATCATGGAATTCCCGCCCTTCGACTCGGTGGTCGAGCAGGGCCGCAAGATGTTCGAAACCCCGCTGAAGAGCGGCAAGACCTACGCCGACTGCCTGCCCAACGGCGGCAAGATGATCGCCGGCAACTACCCGATGTTCGACGAGAAGAAGGGCAAGGTCGTGACGCTGAACGACGTCATCAACGACTGCCGCGTCGCCAACGGCGAAGAGGCCTGGAAGGTCGACGACGCCAAGACCATGGGCGTGCTCAACGCCTACCTGCGCACCCTGTCCGACGGCATGCTGATGAACGTCAAAGTCGAAGGCCCGAAGGCGATGGCCGCGTACGAGGACGGCAAGAAGAGCTTCTTCACCCGCAAGGGCCAGCTCAACTTCGCCTGCTCGACCTGCCACGTGCAGAACGCCGGCGTGAAACTGCGTTCCGAGCTGATCTCGCCCGCAGTCGGTCACACCGTCCACTGGCCGGTATTCCGCGCCGGCGACAACCTGGTGCAACTGCAGCAGCGCTACGTCGGCTGCTACCGTTCAGTACGCGCGATCTCGCCGGCTGCCGGTACCCCGATGATGAACAACCTGGAGTACTTCCACTCGGCGCTGTCCAACGGCCTGCCGATGAAGGCTTCGGTGTTCCGCAAGTAAGCGGCACCGCCTCGGAGAAAAGCCCGGCCCGCCGGGCTTTTTTCTTTTATCATCGCTGTGCGAAATAACCCTCCCCGCTGAGCCGGAGCTACTATTTACGGGCTTTACGGGGTATTCGACAATAGCATCACCGATTCCAATTCGTTTAGCTTCCGAGGAGCGCTCCCATGCACATGAACCGCCGTGAATTCCTGCAAATGCTGGCCGTCGCCGCCGCATCCGGCATGGCGATCGACAGCAAATCCGCCCTGGCGGGCAAGGTGCCGGCCAATTTCTACGACGTGCCGCGCCATGGCAATGTCTCCTTCATGCACATGACCGACTGCCACGCGCAGCTGTTGCCGATCTGGTTCCGCGAGCCCAACGTCAACATCGGCGTCGGCGACGCGTACGGCAAGGTGCCCCATCTCGTCGGCGAGCATCTGCTGAAGCATTACGGCATCAAGCCCGGCACCGCCGAGGCGCACGCCTTCACCTACCTCGACTTCCCCGAAGCCGCCAAGGTCTACGGCAAGGTCGGCGGCTTCGCCCACCTGAAGACGCTGGTCGATCGCCTGCGCGCCCAGCGCCCCGGCGCACTGCTGCTCGACGGCGGCGACACCTGGCAGGGTTCCGCCACCTCGCTGTGGACCGACGCCCAGGACATGGTCGACGCCTGCATCCAGCTCGGCGTGAACATCATGACCCCGCACTGGGAAGCCACCTTCGGCGCCGACCGCGTGCTCGAAGTCGTCAACAAGGACTTCAAGAAGGCCGGCGTCGACTTCGTCGCGCAGAACATCGTCACCAACGACTTCGGCGACCAGGTGTTCAAGCCCTACGTCATGAAGGAGCAGAACGGCGTCAAGATCGCGGTGATCGGCCAGGCCTTCCCCTACACCCCGATCGCCAACCCGCGCCACATGGTGCCGGACTGGAGCTTCGGCATCCGCGACGACAGCATGCAGAAGTGGGTCGACGAGGCGCGCGCCAAGGGCGCCAAGGTCGTCGTGGTGATTTCCCACAACGGCATGGACGTCGACCTCAAGATGGCCTCGCGCGTCACCGGCATCGACGCCATCTTCGGCGGCCATACCCACGACGGCGTGCCGCAGCCGGTCAGGGTCAAGAACGCCAAGGGCGTGACGCTCGTCACCAACGCCGGCTCGAACGGCAAGTTCCTCGGCCTGATGGACTTCGACGTGCGCGGCGGCAAGGTGCAGAGCTTCAAGTACCGCCTGCTGCCGGTGTTCTCCAACCTGCTGCCGGCCGACCCGGCGATGGACGCCTACATCAAGAAGGTGCGCGCGCCGTACGAGAGCAAGCTCAACGAGAAGCTCGCCGTCACCGACGACTTCCTGTATCGCCGCGGCAACTTCAACGGCACCTGGGACCAGCTGCTGTGCGACGCGATGATGGCCGTCAAGGGCGCCGACGCTGCCTTCTCGCCGGGCTTCCGCTGGGGTACCACCCTGCTGCCGGGCGACCCCATCACCATGGAGCGCGTGATGGACCAGACCGCGATCACCTATCCGCAGTCGACGCTCACCAACATGAGCGGCGAGATGATCAAGACCATCATGGAAGACGTCGCCGACAACCTGTTCAACCCCGACCCCTACTATCAGCAGGGCGGCGACATGGTGCGCGTGGGCGGCATCGAGTACACCATGAACCTCAACGCCAGGATCGGCCACCGCATCACCGACATGCGCATCAAGGGCAAGCCGGTCGACGCCAAGAAGACCTACAAGGTCGCTGGCTGGGCGCCGGTCGCCGAAGGCGCCGAAGGCGAACCGATCTGGGAAGTCGCCGCGGTCTACCTGCGCGACAAGAAGGTGATCAAGGGCCTCAAGCTCAACGAGCCGAAGATCATCGGCGTCGGTCGCAACAACCCGGGCATCGCCGGTTACAAGGGCGGCATGGTCTGATCCGGCACGACCTCAGCACCACAAAAAAGGGGCCGCGCGCCCCTTTTTTGTCGCCTGCGTTCAGCGCGGGTGCAGCGCGGCGAGCGCTTTCAGGAAAGCGCCTTGCACGTCCTTCAGCGGGTACACGGCACGGCTGTAGCAGTAGCGCTCCAGCAGCCGCACCGCCTCCGCTGCGTCCACCCCCGTCTCCGCCCGCAGACGGGCCTGCCACGCGCCCAGACTCGGCGCCGGCGCGGCGCCCGCGAGCGAGAATGCGCGCACCGCGTGCGCCAGCATGTCAGCGTCGTAGGCGGCGCGGATCGCCGCGAGGCCGCGCCGTCGCGCCATCCTCCAGGTCATCATGCGCCGCGCCTGCGCGCCCAGCAGGGCGAGCAGCACGGCGGCACCCAAGCCGCCCGCTGCCTCGCCGGCGCGCCGCCAGCGTGGATCGACGACGTGAAGCGTCGGCCCGGCAAGCGTCACCTCGGCGAGCCGGCCGCGCACCGGGTCGTACCAGGGCAGGCGCAGCGTCGGCAGTTCGAGCGTCCCCGTCGCGCGCGGCTGCAGGAACAGCGTGACGGCGTGGCGGGTCAGCGGCGAATTGCGGTCGTCCGGAGACAGCACCTCGACCAGCGGTGGATACACCGCGAGCGCCGGCGTTTCTCGCAACTGCAGGTCAAGCAACGCCTTGAGGCCGTCGGCGCTGTAGCCGCCCGTGATTTCGATGCGCCAGGCGAGCGGCTGATTGAGGCTGCCGCGCGCCGGCAGCGGGCCGGCTGTGACGGTTGGCACAACCGGCGGCACCTGCGCCGGCAGCCAGGCCGGCAGCGGCTGCGCGCGGTAGGCGAACGCCGCGGCGGGAAAGCGCAGGCGCTCGCCGTAGCGGCGGGTATCGAGCATGTCCGCGGCGATCATCGCCGCCCCTTCGCGCGTCGGCAGCAGCGCCCAGTGGAAGCGATGCAGGGTGCAGGGCTCGCCGTCGCGTTCGGATGCGTCTTCCTCCTCGCCGAGCGCGTGCAGCACGCGCCCCGTCTGACTCGGCAGCGCGGGGCGCTGCCATTGCAGGCTGCCGTCGTCGCAGATCGCGAGGCTCAGCCGCGCCGGCTGGTTGACGAAGGGCGCGGCGGGTTCGAGCGACCACTGCACCGACACCCGCGGCACCGCTTCACTGCCATCGGTGACAGTGAGCGCGAGCGGCGCCGTGCGCCGCCCCCCGGCGGCGAGCGGCGGGATCGGCAAAACACCGGTGGCGCGCGGGTAGAGCGACAACACCAGCGTCGCGCTGTCGCTGCCGCGGCTCAGCGTCTGGCTTTTCAGTTCGAAGCGTTCGCGGAGCGCGCCGAGCTCGATCGCACCGAGGTCGAGTGCGTCGGGTTCGACGCCGCGCGCCTCGACCGTGAGCGTGACGGCCTCGCCGAGCGCCGCCGTCGTCTTGTCGAGCCGCGCGGTGAGCGAGGCGGCGTGCGCCAACCCGGCGGCCAGCAGGCTGAGGAACAGCGCCGTCCTCACCATGGCCGGCGCTCCGTATCGTCGCCGCGCGCATCCTGTTTGAGCAGGTTCTTCAGCAGCGTGTCCGGGCGGTCCTGCAGGCGGTCGAGTTTCTTCAGGCCCGAGCGCGCCAACGCCGGTTCGACGCGCACCGGCGCCGGCACGGCCGCGCGCGACGCAGCGGAGGCACCGGCGCCGGACATGCCTGCGTCGCGCTGCACGCCCGCCGACTCGAATTCGGGATCGCCCGGCGCCACGCCGGTCTGGCTGTCGACCTGGATGCGGCCCTCGGCGATGAAACCGCGGCGCCCGCCGAGGTCGCTTTCCATCGGCGTCTCGGGGCGCGCCTGCTTGAGCTTCTGCCACGCCCGTTCGCGGTTGGCGGCGGCACGCGTGTCCTGCGGCCGCAGCCGCAGCACGGCCTCAAACGCTTCGAACGCCGCCGGCCACTGGCCGCGTCCGTAGTACGCGTTGCCGAGGTTGTAGAGCGCGTCGGCACGCTGCACGTCGTTGCCGGCGAGCAGCAGTGCAGCGCCGTAATGGCGCGCCGCCGCCGGGTAGTCGGCCTGGCGCCAGGCGGCGGCGCCGGCACCCATCTGGCCGCGATAGCCGGCGACGTCGAGATACAGCATGTACGCCTGACCGTAGGCGCGCTGCTGCCACGCCCGCCAGGCCGCGGCTTCGTCGGCGAGCGCCGGCGGCGGCGCAATGCTCACCCCGATCACGCCGAGCGCGAAGAGCGCCGCGACGCGACGCGGCAGCGCGACCGCCATCAACAGCGCCAGCGCCGGCACCAGGCACCACGCATAGAGTTCGCGCCAGGCCGCGGCGGCCTCGGGCGGCAAGGGATCGCCTGGCAGCGCGCCGATGCCGTTGTCGTGCAGCGCCGTCCAGTCGGCGTCGCCGTCGCTTACCGCGACGAAGTGCCCGCCGCCCGCGCTCGCCCACTGGCGATAGGTCGGCACCGCCATGCGGCTCGTCATCGGTGCGCCGTCGAATTCGGCGTAGCCGCCGTCCGGCAGCGGGATCAACGCGCCGGCCTCGGTGCCGACGCCAAGCACGAAGAGCGGCACGCGCGCGGCGCGCAGCGCCTCGACCGCGTCCTGCGCTGCGGCATCGACGCTGTCGGCGTCGGCGTCGGTCACCAGCAGCACCGCCTTGGCCTGGCCGGGTGCTGCGGCGAGCTTCGCGCGCGCGAGGTCGAGCGCGGCGGCGAGATTCGATCCGGGCGCCTCGATCAGGCGCGGGTCGACCTGGTCGAGCGCGCGCGCCAGCAGCGCCGTGTCGTCGGTGGGCGGCAGCAGCACGCCCGCCTCGCCGGCGTAGACGATGAGGCCGACGCGTTCGCCGGCGAGCCGCGGCAGCCAGTCGAGGAGTTCCAGCCGCGCACGCGCGAGGCGGTCGGGCGCGACGTCGGCAGCACGCATCGACGCCGACACGTCGAGCACGGCCATCACCGTGAGCCGATGACGCGGCGACGCCTGCCCTTCGTGCAAGGACAGCGGCAGGCGCGGCCCGGCGGCGGCGAGCGCCAGCAGCCCCCACGCCAGCGCGTGCAGGACGGCGCGCGCGCCGAAGCCCGCACGCGCTTCGGGCAGCGTTGCCGCCCACGGCAGCAATTCCGCATCGGCGTAGCGCAGCACGCGGGCGCGGCGGCGCCAGCGCCACACCGCAAACAGCAGCGGCACCGTCGCGAGGCACAGCCACAACGGCTCGCGCCAATTCAGGTGCAGCAGCGTCTCGATCATGCGCTGCGCCTCATGCTCCAGACCTGCGCGGCGACCAGCAACGCGGCGGCTGCCGCCAGCAGCGCCCAGTACCATTCGCGCACTTCGCGCTCGCGCCCCGGCGGCGACAGCGTCGGCTCCAGCGCGTCGATCGCGCGGATGACGTTCGCCGCGTCGTCGGCGCTGGCGATGGCGAAGAACTGCCCGTCGGTGAGGCGCGCGAGATCGGTAAGCCCCGGTTGCGGATCCGGATCGACGCGCTGCTCGCGCCCCTCGGCGTAGGGGTCGCTGCCGAACTGCAGCGCGTGGATCGCGACGCCGGCCTGATGCGCGACCGCCAGCGCCTCGGCCGGCGTCAGCGTGCCGGCGTTGCTGTCGGCGCCGTCGCTGACCAGGATCACGGCCGGACGCAGGCGGCGCGTGCGCACCTGCTTCAGCGCCATGCCGAGCGCGTCGCCGAGCGCGGTGTCGTCGCCCGCCATGCCGACCTGGATGCGGGCGATCTGTGCAGCGACGTGGCTGCGGTCGAAGGTCGGCGGTGTCAGCGTCGCCACTTCGCTGCCGAACACGATAACGCCGAAGCGGTCGCCGGGACGGCCCTCGACGAAGCGCGCGAGCGTCTCCTTCAGCACCGCCATGCGTTCGACCTCGTGCTCACCCTGCTTGAAGTCGCGGATGCTCAGGGTGCGCGAGGCGTCAACCAGCAGCACCATGTCGCGCCCTTCCGGCGGCGGCGCGATCCAGTCGCCGACTTCGCGCGGCTGCGCCAGCGCCGCGACCAGCAGGGCAAACGCCAACGCGCGCAGCAGCAGCGGCACGCGCAGGCTGGGCGCTGGCAGGCGCGCGACGCGATCGAGCGGCAGCGCGGGGTGGTTGAGCGTGACCGCCGGCGCCTCGCCCTGCGCGCGCCGCCACGCCAGCACGGCCCAGCCGGCGACCGCCGGCAGCAGGACCAGCCACAGCGGCTGCGCCCACTCAAACATGGCGGCTCCAGGTGCGCGCACGTGCACACAGCGCGGCGAACGCGGTGAGATCGTCGGTCGTTGCAGGCGCAAAGCGCAGGCGTTCGAGCGTCGCCACCCAGTCGGCCCAATCGGCGGCGGCGACACCGGCCGGCGCCTGCGCGGCGTCGAGCCGCGTCAGCCGGAAACGGGCGCGCGCCCAGGCGTCGAGGCGGCCCGCGAGCGCGGCCGGCGTGCCCCGC
>JBGFSF010000004.1:0-135102 GCA_041694715.1 Pseudomonadota bacterium
CCGCAACCTACACCCTCGCCGACGGCACCAACGGCGGCCTGGCGTCGAACTACAGCCTCGCGGACACCAGCGGCCACACGGCAACGATCGCGCAGAAGGCGCTGACCGTCACCGGCACGACAGCCGCGGGCAAGACGTACGACGGCACCACCACGGCGGCGATCACCGCCGGCACGCTGTCGGGTTTCGTCGGGACGGAAACCGTCACCGCGACGGCGACCGGCACCTTCGACAGCAAGAACGCCGGCAGCCGTACCGCGACCGCAACCTACACCCTCGCCGACGGCACCAACGGCGGCCTGGCGTCGAACTACAGCCTCGCGGACACCAGCGGCCACACGGCAACGATCGCGCAGAAGGCGCTGACCGTCACCGGCACGACGGCCGCGGGCAAGACGTACGACGGCACGACCACGGCGGCGATCACCGCCGGCACGCTGTCGGGCTTCGTCGGCACCGAGACCGTCACCGCGACCGCGACCGGCACCTTCGACAGCAAGAACGCCGGCAGCCGTACCGCGACCGCGACCTACACCCTCGCCGACGGCACCAACGGCGGCCTGGCGTCGAACTACAGCCTCGCCAACACCAGCGGCCACACGGCAACGATCGCGCAGAAGGCGCTGACCGTCACCGGCACGACGGCCGCGGGCAAGACGTACGACGGCACGACCACGGCGGCGATCACCGCCGGCACGCTGTCGGGCTTCGTCGGCACCGAGACCGTCACCGCGACCGCGACCGGCACCTTCGACAGCAAGAACGCCGGCAGCCGTACCGCGACCGCGACCTACACCCTCGCCGACGGCACCAACGGCGGCCTCGCCGCGAACTACAGCCTCGCCAACACCAGCGGCCACACGGCAACGATCGCGCAGAAGGCGCTGACCGTCACCGGCACGATAGCCGCGGGCAAGACATACGACGCAACGACCGCCGCCACGATCAACGTCGGCACGCTGTCGGGCTTCGTCGGCACCGAGACCGTCACCGCGACCGCGACCGGCACCTTCGACAGCAAGAACGCCGGCAGTCGCACGGCGACGGCGAGCTACACGCTTGCTAACGGCACCAATGGCGGCCTCGCATCGAACTACAGCCTGGCCAACACCACGGGGCATACGGCAACGATCACGCAGAAGGCGCTCGCGCTGCTCGATCTGACGTTTGCCGCCCGACCGACCGACGCGAGCGCCACGTCGGTCGACATCGGCGACACGGTTCTCATCACCACAGCGTCCACAGCCGGTGCCATCTTCGCGGGCGACCAGGTGTCGGCCGTGTTCAGTCCGAACACCGACGCGGACAAAACCATCACGGCGCTGACCACGACGCCGCTCGGCGGCCCGTCGTTCGACGTGACGGCGAACCGCCCGGCAGCGCTGGCGCTGGCGGGCGCCGACGCGGGCAACTACACGCTGACCGGCGCCACCCTGAAGGCACGGGTCACGGCTGCCAGCGCGACCAGCACCACCGTCGCCGCCGTGGTCAGGGAGGGCACGAAACCGCAGACGACGATAGCCCCTCGCCCCCCCACGACGACCGTGCCACCGACGACGACGACCGCGGCACCGCCGCCCGCGCAGGTCGCCGGGCGCACCAGCAATCCCACGCCGCTTCCGGGCCAGACCGTGCCGCTCACCGTCCCGCCCGATTCCGACGCACCCGCCCTCGACGCCTCCAAGCCCGTTGCCGCCGTCCTGGTGCCGGCGAGCGGGGAAGCAGACCTGCCCTTGCCGACGCCGAAGATCACGGTGAATGCCAACGGGACGCTTTCCATCGAAGTCACGGTGCCGCCCAACACGCCGCCCGGCGTCTACTTCATCGCGGTTGTCGGCACCGACGCACTAGGCCAGTCCAGGACGGTTATCGTCCCGGTCGTGGTACGCAGACGGGTGGCCGCATGATGTGATGCGGCCGCGACGCGCAGTCAGTCGCTGCCCGTCAGTTCGCGATCGGCGAGCGGCCACACGCCGAGCACGGCGCCGTGGCCGTCCAGAACGAAGGTGCGCGGGCGCGGAAGGTTGAACGGCGCGGACAGCAGATCGCGGGCGAGCGGCGCCTCGTCGCCGGTGTAGGCGCGCGTGCTCGCAAGCAGATAGCGCGCGCCGCTCGCGCGGAAGCCCGCCAGCGCGCGCAGGGCCTCGTCCTCCGGCATTTCGCACAGCACGCGGCGGCAGAGGATCGCGTCGCACGCCGGCAGCGGCGTGCGCGCGATGTCCGCCACCGCAAAAAAGTGGCCGCGGCGTCCGCCGTAGAGCTGCTGATTGCGCGCGATGAGTTCGGGCACGATGTCGTAGCCCAGATAGAAGTCGAGGCCGCCGAGGTCCACCGCCTGCATCCAGTTGAAGTCGCCGCAGCCCGCATCGACCAGCGAGCGGATGCCCTGCGCGCGCAGCCAGGCCCCTAAAGCCGGGCGCAGGTCCGCCGTCGCTGCGAGGGTCGAGGCGTCGCCGCTGCGCGTCTCGCGCGGCGGCGTGTCCATGACGGGCAAACCCTCGAAGTAGCGCTCGCGGGCGGCGCGCAGCATGGCGAGCGAGGCGTCCTCGGGCGGCGCGGGAAAGTGTCCGTCGGCGGCGCGCGGGCCGATGCGCGAGGTGGCGAACGTGATGTCGGCGTACGCTTCGTACTCGGCCAGCGTGCGCGCGCTACCCAGGCCATAGCGCTCGATGTCGCGCAGCACCGCCGGGTCGCGGCTCGTCTCGATGCCGAACAAATGCCGCAGGCGGGCGACCGAGCGCGTATTGAGCGCCACCCAGTCGCGCCGGTCGTCCCAGTTGCGCGCGCGGCCGCGATCGCTCGAGTAGTCGTGGTAAAGCACCGCCCGATGCGGCGCGTACAGGTCCCAGCCGTGCGTCCAGAAGCGCGCCGCGAGCGACGGCTCCTCGCCGTGGAAATAGAGGTGCGGGTCGTACGGCACTTCGCGGAACGCCGCGGCCGGACCGAACAGACAGCCGGCGCTGACGAATGCGCCCGGCACCGGCGCCGACGGCGGCGTCTGTGGGTCGAAGACCCGCGACTTCGCGACCATGATGCCCATGTTGTCGAAATAGTTGGCGGCGATCGTGCTCGATATCGGTTCCGAACGCGTGTCGGGCAGCGTGTAGGACGGCGGATAGGTCGTCAGGAGTGCGCGCTGCGAGGGGCACGCGCGCAGCATCTCGATCAGCTGTTCGTCCCAGCCCGGCTCGAAGCGGCTGTGGCTGTCGATCTGCAGCACGTACTCCTCGCCCTGCAGCAGCGCCTCGAACACGCGGCTGCGCGCCCAGCAGGCCCCCAGGCTCTCCGACGCGTGCACGCGCAACTCGCGCACGTGGCTCTCGGGCGCGTCGCCCGGCAGGCAGTCATCGTCGGTGCCCGGGACGACCTGCGAAAACACGCCGACGTACACGCGCTCGGGATGTGCCGCCTGCGCGAAAAGGTCGCGCAGCGTGTGCGGCGTCTCGCTGTCGCGGTAGTTGGCGATCGCAACGAAGATCGTACCCGGCCGCAGCGGCCACTCGCGCGGCCCGGCCGCGACCGGCATCTCGACGGGTGGCGCCACCAGCGGCTTGCCCTCCACGCGCTGATAGTCGACGCGCTCGGCGCTGGGGTATTCGTGCACGCGGCGATGCACGACCGGAGACGCCAGCAGCGCCGCGGCGCGCAATCTGCCCTGACGCAGCATCTCGAACGAGCGCGCCGCCCAGTACTGCTCGACACAGGGCTCGGTGCGCTCCTCGAAGAAAAGCTTCTGCGTGCCGCGCCGCGTGACGACGTGCGGCCAGTTGCTGTAGCAGGCCTCACCGACCGCGTAGGGCACGTGCGCGAAGCTCTGGATCGCCGACACCGCCAGTGCCGGCGCGTCGACCTCGCCCGGGAAGTAATGCGCGCGCGCCGTACCGTCCAGGAGATGCCATGCCCGCTGCGTGTGATGCGCGCCGGACGCCTCGGTGAAATTGAGCTTCACGTAGTCGGCGAACTCGCGCTGCAGGATGCCGAACGCCGCGCTTGCGACGCCGTGCACGTGCCGCGGCAGGCCGCTCTCGCACATCGAACCCGATTCCGCTTCGGACGCCAGCAGCATGTCGTCCTCGAACCAGAACATGGCGTGCCGTCCGCCCTGGTGGAACAGCTCGGCCGCGCGGATGCGCCCGCCGTTGATGCCGCGGTTGCCCTCGCGGACCTGCTCGAGCCCGTAGCGCACGCACAGCGCGTCGTACTCGGCGAACAGGGCCGCATTGGTCGAGTTGTTGACGAGCACCCGCCGCGCCGTGCGCAGCAGCGCCGGCGCCGTGCTCTCGAGCGACTCCAGCAGGCGCTCGAGTTGAAGCGGCGCGTTGTACGAGAGGATCCAGGTCTCGGCCAGCTCGGCGAGTTGGCTACGCGCCGCCTCGACATCGCCCGGCCACCCGGCGGCAAGCTGCGCCAGCAAGGGCTCGACGCCGCCCTCGCCGCCGACGAACTGCAGATCGAAAAATTCCGCGTCGGCGTAGCTCTGCAGGGTGAGCAGCGACGCCTCGGTGCCCATCAGTCCGCTTGCCAGCGTGCTTTCCAGGTGATGGCTGTAGCGCCCGCCGACTTCCGTGACCGCGGCGGCTGCACCGCCGAACAGCTCACCCCTCGCCACCCAGCGCGTACGCGCCACGCCGGCGCGTTGCGCCAGCGCCGCCGCGTCGAACCCATGAACGACGCCCTCCGCCGCGTGCGGATGGCACAGCAGCAGAAAGCGCCGGTGCTGCTGCGCCAGGCGAACGAACGATGCCGCCTGCAGCAGTTCAGGCGCGACGTCCCCCCCGAGCCCGGCATCGATCCAGTAGAGATGCGTGCTGCCGAAGGGGTTGCGCTGCGCCTGTTCGTAAAGCCACAGCGGCTTCGAGCAGACGACCGGGTTGTAGTGGGGCAACCGTGCCTGCGGACTTTCCGGCAGCCAGTCGGCCTGGGCCAGCCAGCGCGGATCGCTGCGGATGCGCTGGACCGGCGCGTACAGTTCGTGCGCCGCGAGCGCTGCCGGGTCGAAGCGCTGGATCCGGGTGTGCCTGTCGCCGCGCAAGGTCCGCACCAGCGCTTCGTGTGCCGCGTCGACATACACCACCATCGGCAGGTCGATCGACAGCAGCGCGGGCAGATGCTGTCGGGTGTGATCGGCCTCCTGCCGGAAAGGCGGATTCAGCGCATCGAGGCCGAGATCGCAGACGACGGTGACGAGTGTGGGCAGATGGGCAGTCATGCAGCGGGTTTCAAAGACGCGAGCGCTCCGGAACCGGGGCAGGCATCGCACTGGCGGAGCGTAGCACGAGGCGGCGGTCTGCTGCTGACGGGGGGCCCATGCGCTTTTCCGCTGTCCACGCCTGGCGCCGCATCCGGCGGCGCGCAAAAATAATGCTTGCATCGTCGCGACAATCGGCGCACAGTGCGTCGCAGCGATATTCAAGTAGTTCTGTTGTTGTCTGGTTCTCTCCTGCGTCCTGCAGGGCTCTCCTTCATCACCTGCTGTCTTGACCGTCGTCCCCGAAGGGGGCACGTCCCCCTGCATTCAATTTTTTACAGGACATACAAGACATGGCAACAGGTACCGTGAAGTGGTTCAACGATTCCAAGGGCTTCGGCTTCATCACCCCGGAAAACGGCGGCGATGATCTCTTCGCCCATTTCTCCGCGATCCAGAGCCAGGGTTTCAAGACCCTGACCGAAGGTCAGCGCGTCAACTTCGACGTCACCGCCGGCCCCAAGGGCCAGCAGGCATCGAACATCCGCGCCGCCGAATGAGCGGCCGGCAGGCAGGGTTCGCCCCGCCTGCCGTGCTATCAAGGGTCGTCGCTGCGGGTTTCTCCCGCGCCGTCGTCCCTCCGGAAAGCCCGGCCTCTCGCCGGGCTTTTCCATTTTTGTTTTCCCCCGGAGGTGCCCTCATGGCAAAAGAAGAACTGCTGGAAATGCGCGGCGTCGTCGACGAAGTGCTGCCCGATTCCCGTTTCCGCGTCACCCTCGAAAACGGCCACTGCCTCGTCGCCTACACCGCAGGCAAGATGCGCAAGCACCACATCCGCATCATCGCCGGCGACAAGGTCTCGCTCGAGATGTCGCTCTACGACCTCTCCAAAGGCCGCATCACCTTCCGCCACATCGAAGGCCGCAGCGGCCCCGCCCCCGCGCAGCCGCGGCGCAAGCACTGATCCCGGCGCTTTCGCCCGCCTCGCGGTTCGGCGAAAGCCCCAACTGGCCGGATAATGCGCGGAGCCCCAGGCAACCCGACCGAGGACGCTCCGCCATGCCCTTCATCCGGATCTTTCCCCTGCAGGAAACCGAAGCCGTCCGGCCCGAGGATTTCGGCCGCGGCAACCCCGCGCGCTGCCGCGCCGAGCGCCGCTTCGGCGCGCGCGAGTTCTGGATCGCCCTCAGCCGGATCGACGCCTTCGAGGAATGTCCGCTCTACCTCGTCTGCGACGCCGAGCCCAACGGTCTGGTCAACGGCGTGCGCCTCCGGCTCACCGACGGCTCCATGCTGGTAGTGGCGGACGATCCGGAAGACGACGAACGGGGCTTTGCCGCGGCGCTGGAACAGGCCGCGAGCGGGCGCATCGCCGAAATGGGGTATTCGCGCTATCTGGGCGAGCTGGCGCGGCAGAAGCTGATCTGATCCAACGCAGCTTTGCCGGTTAGCCCTGCGGCGCCACGCGAGCCCCGCTACGGCCCGAAGCTTATTTCCACCTCGACGCTCGCCAGGCCCAAGAGGCCGGTGCCGAGCTGCCCCTTGAGCTTCCATTCCTTGGGCGTGAGCAGGCCGGAGATCAGGGACCAGAGCTTCGACAGGAATCTTTTGAACAACGGGATCAGGTAGCCCGTCAGCTTTGCCCGTGTGGCGCCAACCGCTGCGCTGACCTGCACCGCCACCCCTCGCGGCCAGGCAGCCGGTCCGGCGGCCATGTCTTCGAGGTAGGCGAGCAGGCTCTCGAGCCACTCGAGCTGGGCCTTCAATTCCTGTGCAAGCGTCGTCAGTGCGAACGCATTCTCCGGCTCGCGGAATTGTCCGGGCTGCTCGCGCAGGGCTTGCAGCGCCTCGCTGATCCGAGCGATCAGCTCGGTGGCCCGCGCCATGAACTCGGACAACGCGTCTGCTGCCGGCAATTCGAGCTGCGACAAAGCCGACTCCAGGGTTTGCAGTTCGCCAAACTCCATGATTTCGCGCCGGAGCACCTCCGTATCCCTGAGCGCCGATTCCGCATCGTGTCTGATCTGATCTCGCGTGGCCATGTCTTCCTCCGGGCTATTCAGATGTTCGTGAAGCGTGTCCCACCGCAGAGCCAGCGAAGGCGCCGCCTGGGGTGTCCGCTCAGGATTTGTGCGGCTGGCTGCCAAGCTCGACCTTGCGGCACTTGAGTCCCAGCCCGGTGAAATAGTCGTCGCGGTGGTGGACGCGCAGTCCCGAGGCGATGTGCCCCGCGGGGCAGTTCACCGCCGCGCGCCAAGCCGCGCAATTCGTGTGCTTGTCCTGCTCGCAGTGGTTGAGCGCAATCACCGAGCCGTCCGCCCTGACCTCGGCGATGTAGAGCCGGATGCCGAAATTGCCGTCCTGGGCGATGGCGTCCGTCTTCGAATCGCCATACCCCAGCCCGCTCACCAGCGCCTTCGCGTCAACCTCGATATCACAGGGCTTGCCCTGTCTTCGCCCCAGGTGACGCCCTTGATCCCGGCGTAGATCGTGACAGTGCGGCTGCTCGATCCGTGCGCCTGAGTCCCCGTCGAAAAAAAGCAGATACGGGGTGTCGAACTCGCCCACATTGATTTTCTTTTCCGTGGCGGCGAAACCGGAAACGCTGCCCGGCTCGACCGAATCGCCCAGCACCAGATAACTTTCGGCATGACCCGGCAACGCGAACAGGCAACCCATCGCCACCATGCCACTGCAGACAACCGACGTACGCGCAAAGCGCATGATTCCTCCTTCATCCTGGATGCATTGAACGGGGTTGCTCCGCATCGAAAGTTGTCATGGTTATGCAGCACGACGGGCCGGGCTGGTCGCCACGAAGGCAAGGTCTGCACCTTGGCGCATCCATACATCTAGGGCGGCTTAACGCCAATTTCACGCCCGCGACGAGGCCGGTCTGGAATGCAGGCCGCGAAGCAGGATGGCGACGTTGCAAGCGCCTACTGCAAGCGCCCTGAACTGATGACCAGTCGCTCAGTGTGCGCCGTCTGGCCATTCTGGTTTTTGGCCTCGACGTTGTATTCGAGCACCACGCCCACGCCGGTCACGGCCTGGCCGTTGTTCATGAACACAAACTGATCGCTTGGTACGACCGTCAACTGGATCGCCCCCATGGACGGTGCCTGGCCGTTGTTGAGCGCGTAGCTCCTGGAATCCACGGTCACCGACGCCATGCGGTTGTCGACCAGCAAGCCGCTGCTGGACAGGTACTTCACGGTCCGCAACACGCTGAGCTTGACCTCCTTGATGCCGCTTTCATTGTCCGAGGCCGTGGCCAGCAGCTTGAGCGTGGCGTTCGGATTGGCGGTGCCCGATTTGTTTTGCGGGTTGGCCGGGTCCCAATTCGTCACCTCGATCGCATTCGATCCGGCCCCTTCAATGCGCAGGGCGACCTTCGGCGGCGTGGTGTCCGTGCTCGTGGCCGGGTTGTAGGGTACGGGCGTGCAGCCTGCCAGCAGGGCGGCAACGACCAGCCCCGTCATCCATTGCGCAGCATGGTTCATATCGACTCTCCTCAAAATGTTGTAAGCACGACTTTTGTTGAACGGCACGATTCAGGCGGACACCGTCGCCTCGCCCACGCCCTCGGCTTTGCCGCGCCCCTCCATGAACCCGGCCAGGATCGGACCGCAGATCACGCCCAGCGCCAGGCGCAGGCTCTTGCTGGGAATCACCATCGTCGACGGGCGCGACATGGTGGCGTCGGGAATGCGCCGGAGCAGGTCGGGGAAATCATGGCGTGCGCGGTCGCGGAAATGGATCACGCACAGCGATTCGTCGGGCAGCGGCACGTCGCGCGCGATGAAGGGGTCGGAGGTGTCCACCAGCGGCACGCGCTGGATGTTGATGTCGGTGAGGCCGAATTGCGGCACGATGTAATGGATGTAGTCGTCCATGCGGCGCAGGATGGTTTCCACCGATTCCTCGGGCGTGCAGGTGCCCTTCTTGCAGTCGCGGTGGATCTTCTGTATCCACTCCAGGTTGATCGCAGGCGCCACGCCGATCAGCAGGTCCACGTGCTGGGCCACGTCGATGCCCGGACGCCCCGTGCGACGGTCGATGCCCGGCGGAAAGTGGCGCGAGTCGACCTTGCGGCGCGTCCAGGTGTGGGCCACCACGCCGCCGTGCTGCCCCTCGTAAAACAGCAGATCGCTGCCCGGCGGCAGCGGCGCCCAGGGCGTGAACTCGCCCGCCTGCACCCCCAGTTCCGCGCCGTGCTCGGCCGTGTGCGCGTACTGGCGAACCACCCCGCTGCCGCATTCGCCGTAGGTCCGGAAGAAGGCTTCCAGTTCCGGGAAATGGTTGCACTCCGGCCCGAACCAGGACACGTTGCGGCCGCTCGCCCGCGCCTCCTCGAGCAGGGCGGCGAACTGCCGGTCGGTATAGCGCCGGAACCCGTCGCCATGAACGATCGCGGGCTTGATGTTCATGCGCTCGAACAGGAACTTGAACGCGTGGCGGATCGTGGACAGGCCGGCACCGGACGAGCCGGTCACCGCAATGATGGGATGCTGCCGTGACATGGTCGCTTACTCCCCAGATGGGCCGGAAGGCAGTTGAGCGGAAAGTGTACCCCGGCGCCCATCCCCCGGAACAGACTCGGATGCCTGAAGTGGACAGCGAATGGCAGGGCGCTCGATCAACCTGTCCGAGCCCCCGCCCAAGCGCAGCCTGCCCCCGATTGTTCCGCCCAAGCCCCCCAACCGCCCGGTCGTCGCAGGCCATGCCCTAGCCGAGGCGCGATCCGCGCAGCGTGGCCTATATTGGACAGATGTGCGTGCGGGCGCATGGCGTCCGGAAACCTCGCAAGGGAGCTCGCCCTTGGATAGCCCCGTCCCACAATCTTCGGTTTCACAGCATGCGGGCATCCGTGTGCCGCAGATTGTGCAGAGCTTCCGCCAGCTCCCCATTTCGCTGATCGTCAACCTCACCATCGGGCTCATTCTGGCAGCGGTGCTGTGGAACGTCGTCTCCACGTCCGTCCTGCTGGCCTGGGCAGGTCTGCTCGTCGCCGTCACCGGCGCGCGGTATCTCACCTTGCGGGCGTTCAAAAACGCCGCGCCCAAAAGCGAAGCCGAACTTGCCGACTGGACCCGCTATTTCCTCGCAGGCGCCTGCGCCGCCGGGATGGTGTGGGGGCTGTCGGGCATTCTCCTGTTTCATCCCAGCTCCTACCCGCACCAGGTCGTTCTCGCTTTTGTGCTGGGCGGCATGGTGGCCGGCGCCGTGCCGCTGCTGTCGTCCGTGCGCCACGCCTATGCGTGCTTCGCCATTCCGGTCGTGCTTCCCATCAGCCTGCGCATGATGGGAACGGGCGATCGCATCCATTTCGTCATGGGCCTGATGATGCTCATCTTCGGCGTCGCCATGCTCGCCACGTCCGCCCAGGTCCAGCGCCTGTTTCGCAACGCGGAAAAACTGCGCCGCGAGCTGTACTCCTCCATCGAGGTGGAGCAGGCGCTGGAATACCTGGTGCGCCTGGACAGCCTCACCGGCATCCCCAACCGGCGGCTGTTCGAGGAAGCGCTCGACAAGGAATGGGCAAGGGCGAAGCGCGACCCTGCGCCGCTGTCGCTCATCATGGTCGACATCGACCACTTCAAGGAATACAACGACCACTACGGGCACCCGGCCGGCGACCTCTGCCTGGTCGACGTCGCGCAGGCCATGCACCGCGCGCTGTCCCGCCCCGGCGACGTGGTGGCGCGAATCGGCGGCGAAGAGTTTGCGTTCCTGTTGCCCAACACCGACCTCGGCGGCGCGATCGCCGTGGCCGAACAGATCCGCGAGCGTATCCAGGCCCTGGGCCTGCCCCACGAAGCCTCGCCCGTGGCCTGCCATGTCACCCTGAGTTTCGGCGTGTCCTCGTCCGAGCTGGCCGCCGTCGCCTCGCCCGCCGAACTCATCCGCACCTCGGACATCGCGCTCTATGAAGCCAAGCGCCGCGGACGCAACCAGATCGTGGCGGCCGCGCAAACGGCATCCGATCTGGAGTGCGCGCGCGAAGGGACCCGGACCGGAAATTTCTAGCGGCACTCCCGAGGCCGGAGCGGGCGTCGTGACGCAATGTCGTGATGCCATGTCGTCGCAAGACTTGCGCCCCTCGCCTTCGCGTTTGGCTCGACCGGAAAACCGGCAAGGGCCCATCCTTCGTGCGTTAGAATCGCAGCGTCTCCGCCCGGTGCGCCGGATGCGGCATCGGTGTCAGGTGTCGTGCGCATCGCCTGTCGGAGGAGGCGCACCCTCATCGAACAGACCAACAACCCGGGGAAGCCAGCGTGTCTACACAGCCCATCGGACCCTTGCGCAGACAGGGGCGGCAAGGCCTGCTGGCCGGTTTTCTTGCCGCATCGGTTTGCCTGCCGCTCCATGCCGAGCCCGTCGGCCTCACCGAGCGTCAGAAGCTTTTGCAACAGGCCGCCAGCGATCCCAAGCGTCACGGTGCCTGGGTGTCCGACACCTATCACGACTTCCAGGATGCGCGTGCCGGCTTGCAGCAGAGCGCACGCACCCACAGCCTGACCCTGGGGTATGACCAGCAGGTTGCGCCCCGCTGGACGGCCGGCCTGGCGCTGACCCAGCTGACCCAGCGCAGCGAATTGCCGCAGGACAACACCCGTCGACGGGGAAACGGCCTGCTCGCCAGCCTGTACGGCAGCTATGCCCCGCTGCCCTTCCTGACTTTCCCCGTTTCCGTGGGCCTGGGGCAGATCAAAACCACACAGAACCGGTTGGTCGAGGGACAGGACTTGCAGGGCAACTTCCGCAACAAGCTGCTCACGGCGTCGGCCGGCGTCACGCTGATGGTTCCGCTCCAGCCCGTCTTTCTCAGCAACAGCCTGCGGCTGTCCTACGACGCCGGCCGCATCGGCAGCTTTGTGGAACGCTGGCCCGGACAACAAGTGGGTACGCCGGCCCAGAAGACGCGCGCGACCCAGTGGCATCTGGCCACCAAGGCCAGCGTGTGGGTCGACGGAAAACTGTGGCCCTACGCCAGCCTGAACTACAGCCGCGATTTCCAGCGCACCCCGGGCGAAGGCGACCACGACCAATGGCAATGGGGCCTGGGCCTGGATGTGCTGCTGGGGTCGGGCTGGATGGGTGGGCTGGGGTATGCCCGGGTCGTCGGCCGCCAGGGCATCGACGACCAGAGCCTCACGCTCACCCTGCGCAAAACCTGGTGAGCCCGATGGCGATCATTGCGCCGGCAAGGGCACCGGCGGCACGGTCGGCAGGGTGGTGCGCACGTCCGGCAGCACGCTGGGGGCCGGCGGCGGTGGCGTCGTCGACTCGCTCACTGCAGGCTGTCGGGCCGCCTCGATCGCCAGCAACTGCTGGTGTAGGGGCTCCGCGGGCGTGTGGAAGTGCCAAATATCCTCGCAGGCTTGGTTGCTCTTGCGGCAGTCCCGCTCACGGGCGCGCACGATATAGATCTTGGCCGGATCGGATCGATCGACGTAGTAGGTGATGGTCTCGCCATTCACCGTCGCCTGGCGCTTGATGAACATCCGCTCGATCAAGGGTAGGCCATTGTGGTGCTGGCCGCTCGATTCCCTGATCATGGGCTCGCCCTCCACGGAGACAACCACCACATCGGCCAGAAAGTCCTGCAACCCGGCGCATCCCGCCAGGCCGGACACGCCCGCCATGAGCAGCCCAACCCGAAGGGCTGCCCGAAACCCTTGCATGCTGCGCGCGACCATCATCGACTCTCCATCGTTTTCTTCATTTTTCAGTCGCGGCAAGACCACCCCGGCTGGCCCCGAACAGCATCGGGATCAAGTTTTGCAAAAGAACAACCTCGACACCAGGGCATCCGCATCGACGCAGTTCGCACCCCCGCGCGCGCTCACGCCGCCAGCGAATGTCCCTGCGTCTGGTCGCCAATTCCCTTCAGCAAACCTTCCACGCTGATGTCCTCGTCCAGCGCCTCCCAGTGCAGGCCGGTGCCGTTACCCGACATTTCATACTGCATGCGCTGCTCCGGGGACGCCCGCAGCAGGCGCGGAAAATACGCCAGGGGGACGCCGAGCTTCCGGCCGTCCGACAGGTCCACCCACATCATCGATTCATCGAAGTCGAGCCTAGTCGCCGAAATGTTCATGCCATGCCCTCTCAATTTCGTCTCTGCGCGTTTCCACGATCCGCGCCAAGCTGTTCACTTCCTTGCCGCTGAAGCCCTGGTTGTTCGCGAGGCCGACCGGGTTCGTCCAGAACTTCGCACGCTTGCCATCCTTGCGGACATGAACGTGGATCGGTTCCCGAGGGCTGCCTTCGTTCGAAAAGAAGAAGAAACGATAACCCTCAAACTCGAAGATGGTCGGCATGGCTGCATGTTAGCGCATCGTCGTCGGTTTTTGCCGCCCCCTGCGCCCTGGTTCTCGGCGCAATGAAGCGCGCGGCCAGTGGTAAGGTGAGCGGGCCCGCCCATCCCGGAATCCCCGCATGACCGATCCAGGCCGCCCCGTTGCCGACCCCCGTCGCCATCTGGCCACCGGCTTTGCCGCGGCGGCGACGGTCGTCGTGATCTGGTCCGGGTTCAACATCGCCGCCCGCCTCGGCGGCGTCAGCCCGCTCACGTCTTACGACATGGCGGCCATCCGTTTCGGCTTCTCGGGCCTCGTGTGCCTGCCCTTCGTGCTGCTCCGATGGCGCCGCCTCCAATGGCGGCGGCTGGCCACGCTCGCGGCGTTCGGCGGCCTGGGCTACGGCCTGTTCGTCTACGCGGGCTTTGCGCGCGCGCCCACCGCCCACGCGGGCATCCTGGTCAACGGCGGCATCCCCTTCGCCAGCGCCTTGATCGCCTGGCTCGTCCTCGGACACCGCCCCGGCGTGCGATCCGAATTCGCCCTGCTGATCGCAGGCGTCGGCATCGTGCTGATCGGCTTCCACAGCTTCGGCCAGTTTGCCGGCGCGCCCGCCGATCAATGGGTGGGCGACGTGTTCTTTCTGCTGGCCGCGCTCTGCTATGCCTCGTTCGGCCTGCTGCTCAGGCACTGGCATGTGTCACCGCTCGACGCCACCATCGGCATCGCCGTGATATCCATGGCGTGCTACCTGCCGGTGTACCTGCTGTTCCTGCCCAAGGCCATCGCCAGCGTGCCCGTGTCCTTCGTCCTCGGGCAAGGCGTGTATCAGGGCATCCTCGCCGCCACCCTCGCCAGCCTGCTCTTTGCCTACGCCGTCCACAACATCGGCCCGCAGCGCGCCACCCTCATGCTGGCCATGGTGCCCGGCATCTCCGCCGTCGCCGCCGTTCCCCTGCTGGGCGAACCCCTCGGCGCCGTCACCCTCGCCGGCGTCGCGCTGGTGACGGTCGGCGCGGTGCTGGGGGCGACGCATCGATCAGGTAAGTGAGGGTATGGGGTTAAGAATTTCCGTAAATGGAGTCTGACCCCATTTGTCCTCCCCATTTGTCCTCCCTTATTGGTCTGTCCCCAATTGTTGTTTCCCCCACTGCGGTTCCGAAACCAACGTTTTTTCGAGTTCAGCCAATTTATTGTTTGCGTAATTCAGAAGTAAATCACGGCAACCGTCATCGCAGTTTTCGTGCTTGGAGGAGGTGAGGTAGGTCTGAACATCCCTGAGAGCACTGTTCAGCTTGACTAATTTATCTGCGGAATGAAAGTCACGATCGCCGGTTGGATATCGCACAGTGCGGCCACAGTAGGAGGCGTACCTGGCGTGTTTTTCTATTGAGGTGACAAGGGATGAATAACGGTCATCTTTGCTTTCGTCCTCCGCCGAAGGTGTTGATAGTCCCGGCTTCAGCTCCTTGTAGACGAACGCGCCGATTTTGGCGGTTGCGTTTTCACAAGTCGTACCAAACTGGCTGATTGCGCCGCCTCGCTCTTGCTCGATGCTTGCTTGTCTTTCTGCCTGTATTGCTACGCCTTTCTCGTAAACGAAATACAAACCAGCCGCGATCACGCTGGCGGTCAACGCAACCCCTGCAACTACACCGAGAATGACTTTTCTCATTTCAGAATCCCTGATTAATCAATCGACAGCGGCAGGGGGACGGGCCGCGTTTTTGAACAGGCGACGCATACGGAAAGCGTGGTCTGTCCACTATTGTTTGATAATCGTGTCTGAACTGACCCCATTTGCTCTGACCCCGAAGTCTAAGGTGTCAGCTTGAGCCAGCCCGGGCTTCCCGAAATGAAATGGAAAAACGGGCGGTCGCTCAGCGTGGGCATGTGGTTTTGCAAGACCTGACCCCGACGTCAGTCGACACTGCCACCATCCCGGTCACGAGCAAACAACTTGAAAGCTTTTTCATGGGGACCCCTATCCAGAACCAATTCAGTCTGACGCAGATCGCTGCCGCAGCGGAACGACGGGATCGCGCGTCATTCTAAAACGTTACGCGGGAGGCACGCTCGGATTGCTTTGCCGGCGCAAGGGAAATCGTGGTCTGACCCCATTTGTTATGTAGTTTCGTAAATGGAGTCTGACCCCATTTGTTTAGATAGAAAAGGGGTGGCGGCAAGGGCGGCCTGGTGATGGCCGGGGCAGTTCAGACGCCGTTTCTCACCGCGCCAGAATTAATCGTGTCTGACCCCATTTGCTGGTGCCATTTGCTGGTGCAAATTTCGCGATCAACAGGGTTGCAATTCAAGACGGTATCTGACCCCGAGGTCTTCGGACGGTAGCTTTTTTTCTGACAACGGCTCCCTTCGATTTTCGGGGTGCCGCCTCCTCTCGCTTGAGTTCGTCTAGCTCTTTTAGATTTTGAGAAAGATTCCGCGCATCTTTGGATACCTGTTCGAGAAATGGAACGCCGTAAATGGCCTCGTATGCCTCTTGAAATTCCCGTTTTCCCCTGAATTCATCGAACAACGGCCAGTCATGGTAGGAAAGCTCTTCGATAATTTCTCCCTTTTTACCGATGTGCCTCATGATGGCCGCCGCTTCAGCAAATTCGTCTCGAATAACAGCTATTGCAAGTTTGAACTCTCGGATCGATGCGCTCCAGTCCACCGTCTCCATAAGTGCGAGGGCTTCCTCTTTTTTATTCAACCGTTTTAGACCTATCGCGGTATTTATGACGCGAATTCGCCTATCGATATCCTTTAACCCTTTGCTCATTGGTTCAGTCAGCGCGAAATTCCCAAATGCAGCTACGCTCCTCCATCGCCTGTTTTTGAGCATCTTGAAAAGCGTCTCGTTCACTGACTCGTTGGCGTTGTCCAACTCATCTGGCAACACTTTTCGCCACAGCGTGTGCGCCAACATAAACCCAACTTTGCTAAGAATGAATATCGCTTCAACCAAGTACTCGGGCGGCAATTCAAGTTGCTCGCCTAGTTTCGGCTCATTACCAAATTGCACCCCTTCTCGCACACACACGCTCAGATATTGTTGACTCACACGCCCGTCGTTATGCGTCATGACATTTCTGCGCTGGGTCAATTCAACGAACTTTGGCCACTCCGGAAAATTTTTCAGCGTTCTTATTTCGAATTTTTTCTCAAGCGCTGAAAACTGTTCGATGTAGCTATCGCGTCTGAACGAATCAATTTCTTTTTCGAGCATGTCTCTTTTAACGTCGTTCAGATCATCGAAGTCAAATAAATCAGACAATGAAATCTCTCGGCTAATGGCCTTGTAGAGTTGGGGTTTGCGCGCGTAGATGCACTTCAACAGAGCCCCCATAAAACTATCCATCTCGCTGAATAGCCCGATGAAAAAGCTTCTGGCCATCAACGGCAACAAGCGCGAGTCCATTAGCCGCTCAACCTCACGCATTGCCTCGAGCATATCTCGCGCCGCATGAACGCCTTCAGCACGAAGCACGTGATCTCCGTCTTCATTCTTTGCGGCGAATTTCTCGATCTTTACCGCCGCGCGCTTCAGCTCATGAACGCGGGTTTTTGCTGCGTTCCTCATGCCTACTCTAAGAGCATCCCGATAATCGTCAGTCGCACACAAGAACCGGTCGAGTACTTCAGCGATGGGGTGCCGAGTTGGCCTTACGGGAACGGGTAAAGCAGGAATAACATCAATCGACGCTATTGCCTTTGACACGTTTTCTTTATTTTCTTCTTTGATCTTTTTCTTAGTCATGACTTTTTCTAAACGGAAAGAGTGCAAGCGACGCAAAACAAAAAAGGCGCAGTCCCCTGCGCCTTTTTTCCTTAACAGCCAATCAATCCCAGCTCAACGCCCCGCCCGTCTGATACTCCGTGACGCGCGTCTCGAAGAAGTTCTTTTCCTTCTTCAGGTCGATCATCTCGGCCATCCAGGGGAAGGGGTTGGTGACGCCGGGGAAGAGTTCGTCGAGGCCGATCTGCTGGCAGCGGCGGTTGGCGATGAAGCGCAGGTATTCCTTGAACTGAGCCGAGTTCAGGCCCAGCACGCCGCGCGGCATGGTGTCTTCGGCGTAGCGGAATTCGAGCTCGACGCCCTTCTGGATCAGGCTGCGGATCTCGGCCTTGAACTCGCTGGTCCACAGGTGCGGGTTTTCCTGCTTGATGGTGTTGATGAGGTCGATGCCGAAGTTGCAGTGCATCGACTCGTCGCGCAGGATGTACTGGTACTGCTCGGCGGCGCCGGTCATCTTGTTCTGGCGGCCAAGCGCGAGGATCTGCACGAAGCCGACATAGAAGAAGATGCCTTCCATGATGCAGGCGAAGACGATCAGCGACTTGAGCAGCTTCTGGTCGTTCTCCGGCGTGCCGGTCTTGAATTCGGGGTTGGTGAGCGTGTCGATGAAGGGGATGAGGAAATCGTCCTTGTCGCGGATGGACGCAATTTCATGGTACGCGTTGAAGATTTCCGACTCGTCGAGGCCCAGGCTTTCCACGATGTACTGGTAGGCGTGGGTGTGGATGGCCTCTTCGAAGGCCTGGCGCAGCAGGTACTGGCGGCACTCGGGCGCGGTGATGTGGCGGTAGGTGCCGAGCACGATGTTGTTGGCGGCGAGCGAATCGGCGGTGACGAAGAAGCCGAGGTTGCGCTTGACGATGCGGCGCTCGTCTTCGGTCAAGGCAGTCGGGTCCTTCCACTGCGCGATGTCGCGGCTCATGTTCACTTCCTGCGGCATCCAGTGGTTGGCGCAGCCGGCGAGGTATTTCTCCCACGCCCACTTGTACTTGAAGGGAACGAGCTGATTCACGTCGGTGGCGCCGTTGATGACGCGCTTGTCGGCGGCACGCACGCGGGTGGCCGCGGCGGGCTTGTCGGCCGGCGCCGGGTCGGATTCCTTGCGCAGGAAAGCGGGCACGTCGACACGGGGCTGCAGGGCAGGCGTGAAATCTTCTTCAAAGTTCAGCATCGTTCTGGTTCTCCTTTGGTTACACCAAAGTGGGCCGAGGCCCACACTGCTTGATTCATTTCGCGGCGCGCGGGTAGCGCGCCTCGCGGTTTTACTAGGCGGGAGAGGGTTCACCCTCTGATGAAGCCCCTAACCATTCGACTAAGCCCGCAAGCGGGCAAGTCGCTGGTTATCCCCTACCCCTCTCCCCTCAAGGAAGAGGGGCTTTGTTTTGTCCCCTTCTGCGCCACCTCGGCTGGGCCGGGGCGGCGGGGATGAAGGCGAGCACTGTTCGAGCTCCGCAGTGAGGCGCGTTTTGTGCGCCTCGCCAGGGCGAGTTGCGCAGCCGCCCCGCCGGTCCGGTTCAGCCGAGGCACCGCCCCGTCAGGGGTGGCGCAGCGGGGTCGCCTTTCTTTGGTGACTTTCTTTGGCGAGACAAAGAAAGTCACTCGCTGCCGGGCGACTCCCGGCCAACGGACCGTCGCGCATTGCGAACCTGTCCACTGGCCGGCTCTGCCTCTTCTTCTTCTCCTCCCTGCTCCCCGGACAGGACCGGTTTACTGGCACGCCTCGCATTCCTCGAACCCCGGATCGCCCGGCCGCATGGTGCAGACCTTGCCTTCGACCTCGGGCACCGGCAGGTTGGCCGCCGCGGCGTCGATCGCACTGGGCTTGGCGCTCATGCCGCCGCCGACGTGGGCCGACACGGCGTTGAGCTCGCCGCCCTTGCCGGTGGATTTCTCGGCGGACGTCGCGCCCAGGGTGCGCAGGTAATACGTGGTCTTCAAGCCGCGGATCCACGCCAGCTTGTAGGTCTCGTCGAGCTTCTTGCCGGACGCGCCCGCCATGTAGATGTTGAGGCTCTGCGCCTGGTCGATCCACTTCTGGCGGCGCGAGGCGCACTCGATCAGCCACTGCGGTTCCATTTCGAACGCGGTGGCGTAGAGCGTGCGGATGTCGGCGGGGATGCGGTCGATCTTGGCCAGGCTGCCGTCGAAGTACTTGATGTCGGCGACCATCACCTCGTCCCACATGCCGAGCTTCTTCAGGTCGGCGACAAGGTACTTGTTGGCGACGGTGAATTCGCCCGACAGGTTCGACTTCACGTACAGGTTCTGGTACGTGGGCTCGATCGACGCGGAGACGCCGACGATGTTGGCGATGGTCGCGGTCGGCGCGATCGCCAGGCAGTTGGAGTTGCGCATGCCGTACTGGGCGATGCGGGCGCGCAGGCTGTCCCAGTCGAGCGTGCTGCTCATGTCCACTTCGAGGTAGCCGCCGCGTTCTTCGGCCAGGAGCTTGAGCGAATCCTGCGGCAGGATGCCGCGGCTCCACAGGCTGCCTTCGTAGGTGGCGTAGCGGCCGCGCTCCTGCGCGAGCTCGGTCGACGCCCAGTAGGCGTAGTAGGCGACGGCTTCCATCGAGCGGTCGGCGAATTCGACGGCCTGCTCACTGGCGTAAGGCACGCGCAGTTCCTGCAGCGCGTCCTGGAAGCCCATGATGCCGAGGCCCACCGGACGGTGCTTGAGGTTGGAGTTGCGCGCCTTGCCGACGGCGTAGTAGTTCACGTCGACCACGTTGTCGAGCATGCGCATGGCGGTGTGGATGGTCGCCTTGAGCTTGTCGAGGTCGAGCACGCCGTCCTTCAGGTGGTTCACCAGGTTGACCGAGCCGAGGTTGCACACCGCGACTTCCTGCTCGTTGGTGTTGAGCGTGATCTCGGTGCACAGGTTGGAGCTGTGGACGACGCCGACGTGCTGCTGCGGGCTGCGGATGTTGCACGGGTCCTTGAAGGTGATCCAGGGGTGGCCGGTCTCGAACAGCATCGAGAGCATCTTGCGCCACAGCTGCAGGGCGGGCATGCGCTTGAAGTGCTTGATCTCGCCGCGGTCGGCCTTCCGTTCGTATTCGGTGTAGGCGTCGGCGAAGGCGCGGCCGTACTTGTCGTGCAGGTCGGGCACGTCGGACGGCGAGAACAGCGTCCAGTCGCCGCCTTCCATCACGCGCTGCATGAACAGGTCCGGAATCCAGTTCGCGGTGTTCATGTCGTGGGTGCGGCGGCGGTCATCGCCGGTGTTCTTGCGCAGGTCGAGGAATTCCTCGATGTCGAGGTGCCAAGTCTCGAGGTAGGCGCACACCGCGCCCTTGCGCTTGCCGCCCTGGTTCACCGCGACGGCGGTGTCGTTGACGACCTTGAGGAAGGGCACGACGCCCTGCGACTTACCGTTGGTACCCTTGATGCGCGAGCCCATGGCGCGGATCGGCGTCCAGTCGTTGCCCAGGCCGCCGGCGAACTTCTGCAGCATGGCGTTTTCCTTGATCGCCTGGTAGATGCCGTCGAGGTCGTCGGTGACGGTGGTGAGGTAGCACGACGAGAGCTGGCTATGGCGCGTGCCGGAGTTGAACAGCGTCGGGGTGGACGACATGAAGTCGAAGCTCGACAGCACCTGGTAGAACTCGATCGCGCGCGCTTCGCGGTCGATCTCGTTCAGCGCGAGGCCCATGGCGACGCGCATGAAGAAGGCCTGCGGCAGTTCGATGCGCGACTCTTCGATGTGCAGGAAATAGCGGTCGTACAGGGTCTGCAGGCCGAGGTAGCCGAACTGGTAGTCGCGGCGGGCGTCGAGCACGGCGCCCAGGCGGGCGAGGTCGTAGTGGGCGAGGCGCTCGTCGAGCAGCTCGGCGGCGATGCCCTTCTTGATGAATTGCGGGAAGTATTCGGCGTAGCGCTCGCCCATCTGCGCCTGCGTGACGGCTTCGCCGAGCACTTCGTGGCGGATGGAGTTGAGCAGCAGGCGCGCGGTGACGTAGGAGTAGGCCGGGTCCTGCTCGATCATCGAGCGCGCGGCGAGCACCAGCGCCTTCTCGACTTCGGCCATGGGCACGCCGTCGTAGAGGTCGCGCAGCACGGTCTGCATGATGGGCTCGGCCTTGACGTTCTCGCCGAGGCCGGCGCAGGCGTCGGCCAGGAGGCCGGCGAGCCGCGCGGTGTCGAGCGGCTTCTTCACGCCGTCCTCGACCACGTGCAGCACGGCGTCGGGCACGCCGGCGGCCTTGGCAGCGGCGCGCTCCTGCGCGCGCTTCTCGCGATACAGCACATAGGCGCGGGCGACTTCGTGCTCGCCCGAGCGCATCAGCGCGAGTTCGACCTGGTCCTGCACGTCCTCGATGTGGAAGGTGCCGCCGTTGGGCTGGCGCCGGATCAGGGCCTGCGTGACCTGGGCGGTGATCGCCTCGACCAGCTCGCGGATGCGCGCCGACGCCGCCGCCTGGCCGCCCTGCACCGCGATGAAGGCCTTGGTCACGGCGATCGCGATCTTGCCGGGCGCGAAGCCGACCACGGCGCCGTTGCGGCGGATCAGCTTGTAGTCGGCGTAGCGGCTGTCGGTCGCCGCCGTCTCGACGGGTTCCATGGGCGGCAGGGGGGCGGATGCGGCGGACTCGGTGGCGACGTTCAGCATCGATGGGGCTCCTTGGTGGGTGTCTATAAACAGCGTTCTGCCGGGCCTGGGCGGGGCGATCCCCACACCTTATCCACAGCTTTCACCGCCCTCGCCAACAGCTTTATTCACAACATATTGTGGTCGCAGCGCAGGGCAGATACAAATTCTAGGTGGCGCGCCGGGCATGTCAACCGGCGGACGGTCGTTTTGTTCCATATTTTTTTCGGGCGCGGAAATCCCAAGGCAAATCAGGCTTTTTACCGGGGGCGCCGCCCAAAAAATGAACACCCCCACGGCTGGATGCGGGCTGGCGCGGAGAATCGTCGATTACGGCGCATGGATGCGTGGCATATCAGCATTCGCTGATAAATTCATTTGATGGGGTGTCGCGCAAAACCTGCCGAAAACCCGGGCAGGTGCGGCCCCGCCCTGCGCGCCGCGGGGCTTTTGTTATGATGGCGGGCAATAACCACAAACCGGGTCCGCCTGAACCCCATGCGCCATACCGCCGTCCTGCTGATTTCCTGCCCCGACCAGAAGGGCCTGGTCGCCGCGATCGCGGACTTCCTGCTGCAGCACGACGCCAACATCCTCCACGCCGACCAGCACCAGGACGCCGAGCTGAAGCTGTTCCTGATGCGGGTGGAATGGGATCTGGCCGGCTTCAGCCTGGACCTCGCCGACTTCGGCGCCGCCTTCGCCCCGATCGCCGAGCGCTTCGGCATGGCCTGGCGGCTCGCCGAATCGAGCCGCAAGCCGCGCCTGGCGGTGTTCGTCTCCAAGTTCGACCACTGCCTCGCCGACCTCTTGTACCGCTACCAGAGCGGCGAGCTGCACTGCGAGCTGCCGATCATCGTCAGCAACCACGAAGACACGCGCTGGCTCGCCGACGCCTACCGCGTGCCCTACCAGCACCTGGCGGTGCACCGGGATTCCAAGCACGAGACCGAGCAGGTGCAGCTGGCGATCCTGCGCGACCAGAAGATCGACTTCATCGTGCTGGCGCGCTACATGCAGGTGCTGTCGCCGGAGTTCATCCGCCACTTTCCCAACCGCATCATCAACATCCACCATTCCTTCCTGCCGGCCTTCCACGGCGCCAAGCCCTACCACCGCGCGTTCGAGCGCGGGGTGAAGCTGATCGGCGCGACCGCGCACTACGTGACCGAGACGCTCGACGACGGCCCGATCATCGAGCAGGACGTGGCGCGCATCTCGCACCGCGACAGCCTCGACGACCTCATCACCAAGGGCGCCGACCTGGAAAAGGTGGTGCTGTCGCGCGCGGTGAAGTGGCACCTCGACAACCGCGTGCTGGTGTACGCCAACAAAACGGTGGTATTCGACTGACATGCTCACACTCAGCCTGCCCGGCACCGACGCCGTCCTCCAGCAGAAGGTCGAGACCCGCCCCAAGGCGGTCGCCGAATGGATCGACGCCCTGCCCTTCGCCAACCCCGCGCAGACCGCGCAGCAGTTGCTGATGGGGCTGTACGCGCTCAACCGCCACGCGCTCGACGAAGACGACCGCACCGCCCTGCTCGCGCTGTACCGCCCGGCGGTGGCGCGCGTCGCCGCCGCGCTGGAAACCAGCATCGCCGACGCCGGCCTGCCGCCGCCGCCGCAACAGCGCCAGGCCGGCGCGCTGCTGCGCGAACTGCTGATCGAGCTCGGCACCGGCTACCGCCACGTGCTGCAGGCGCTGGCCAACCGCCGCCTCGTGCGCGCCAGCGGCAAGCGCGTCGCCGAGACCGCGGCGCGCGCGCTGCGCGCGAGCCACGACATCCTGTTCGCCTGCGCGCTCACGCGCGTGCCGCCGCCGGCCGGGCTGTGGCGCGAAACCCACCAGATCCTCGCCTACGCGCAGGCCTCCGGCGTCGCCGAGACGGCGGTGGACGACGCGCCGACGCCGAACGCCGCCTACTGCCAGGCGGTGCTGCTGGCGCGCGCCGACCCGCCGCACATGAGCCACGCCGAGCTGATGCACACCCGGCTCTACCTCGACAAATACGCGCGCCGCGCGGTGCTGGCGCCGTCGCCGGTGCACGGCCACGCCGGCTTCAGCGTGCCGATCCAGGGCGACATCGCGCCGTCGCCGGTGGCGTCCGGCCCGGCCAGCGAGAAGCTGTGGCTCGACACCGAGGTGCTGTGCAAGCACCTCGAGGCGGTGGCGCTGCACCTGCGCACCGGCGACACGCCGAGCCGCATCCGCCTGCCCGAGGGCATGCAGAGCGAGACCACCGAACTGCTGTGCGCCCAGCTCATCAAGCAATGGGGCGCCGGGCCGCAGCGCGCGTTCCGCCGCCACGTGCCGGAGGCCAAGGCGGTCACCGCCGTGGCCGGACTCGCCGCGATCCACCGCCTGCTGAATCCGGGCCCGCCGCCGGCGACCGAGGACGGCCCGACGACGGCGATGCCGCTGCCGCCGGTGCCGGTGCGCTGGAACGTGCTCAACGACAGCGCGGCCGGACTCGCGCTGACCGGCACGCCCGACGCCCCGGTCACGCTGCGCGTCGGCGACCCGATCGCGCTGCAGGAGACGCCCGGCGGCGACTGGTCGCTCGGCGCGGTGCGCTGGCTGCGCATGCGCGACGCCCAGCAGGTCGAGTTCGGCATCGAGCGGCTGTCGCCGCGCGTCGAGGCGGTGTGGGTGCGTCCCTTGCGCGGCCACCGCGCCACCGCGGCGGAAACCGGGCTGTTCGTGCCCGGCGTCGCCGCGCTGAAGCAGGCCGACCGCCTGATGCTGCCGCGCCACCTCTACCAGCTCGGCATCGAGGCCGAGGTCACCCACGGCGACCGCACCTACCTCGTCGTGTTCGGCAAGCGCACCGACCCGACGCCGGGCTTCGACCTGATCGACTTCACCGTGTTCGAGGACGACGACGCATGAGCGAGATCCTCGTCCTCTACTACAGCGCCGGCGGCAGCGTGCGCGAAATGGCGCAGCTGGTCGCGCGCGGCATCAACCAGGTCGCCGGCGCCTCCGCGCGCGTGCGCACCGTGCCGCCGGTGGCGCCGCGCACCGAGGTCGCCGAGCCGCCGGTGCCCGACGAGGGCGCGCCCTACGCCACCCTCGCCGACCTGGAGCAATGCGCCGGCGTGGCGCTCGGCTCGCCGACGCGCTTCGGCAACATGGCAGCGCCCTTGAAATACTTTCTCGACACCACCGGCGCGCTGTGGGCGAAGGGCACGCTCGTCGGCAAGCCCGCCGCGGTGTTCACCTCGACCGCGAGCCTGCACGGCGGCCAGGAAACCACGCTCGTAAGCATGATGCTGCCGCTGCTGCACCACGGCATGCTGGTGCTCGGCCTGCCCTACACGCTGCCGGAAGTGAACCGCACCGCGAGCGGCGGCACCCCCTACGGCGCCAGCCACTGGGCCGGCCCCGCCGACGACAAGCCACTCACCGACGACGAGCGCGCGCTGTGCCTCGCGCTCGGCCGGCGGCTCGCCGAAACCGCACTCAAACTGAAATGACCGACACCCCGAGCGGCCCGCACGGCGACGCCGACCTGATGAAGTGCTTCGTCCTGCAGCACGTCGCGAGCGCGTCGCTGATCGCGCTGATCTTCCTGTGCGTGGCGTGGGAGCTGTGGCTCGCGCCGATCCGTCCCGGCGGCTCGTGGCTGGTGCTGAAGGCGCTGCCGCTGCTGACGCCGCTGATGGGCATCCTCAAGGGCCGCCGCTACACCTACCAATGGGCGCCGATGCTGGTGCTCGCCTACTTCACCGAAGGCGTGGTGCGCGCGTGGTCCGACACCGGCCTGTCGGCCTGGCTCGGCGGGCTTGAAACGCTGCTCTCGGTGGTGTTCTTCTTCGCCGCGATCTACTACGCGAAATTCAGCGCGCCGTCGCGGCGGGCGCAATAGAAAACGCCCCGGCCAGCGGGGCGTTTTCATTCAGCGGTTCACACCTGCGGGTGTGCCCGCTCGAGCTTGGAGTGCAGCTTGTTCAGCGCGTGAAGATAGGCCTTGGCCGAGGCGACGACGATGTCGGTATCGGCGCCTTGGCCGTTGACGACGCGGCCATCCAGCGCCAGCCGCACGGTCACCTCGCCCTGCGCGTCGGTGCCGCTGGTGATGTTGTTCACCGAATAGAGCAGCAGGTTGGCGCCGCTGGCGACCACCGATTCCAGCGCCTTGAACGCGGCGTCGACCGGACCCGAGCCGTCGCCCTCGGCGCGCTTTTCCGCACCGTCGTCGGTGAACACGACCCTGGCGTGCGGCACTTCGCCGGTTTCCGAGCACACCTTCATCGACACCAGTTTGAAGCGTTCGTGCTCGGCGGCGTAGCCCTCGTCGGACACCAGCGCCTGCAGGTCTTCGTCGAAGATTTCGCGCTTCTTGTCGGCGAGGTCCTTGAAGCGCGCGAACGCGGTATTAAGCGCCTCTTCGGTCTCGAGGACGATGCCCAATTCACCCAGCTTGCTCTTGAACGCGGCGCGGCCGGAGAGCTTGCCGAGCGTCAGACGGTTGGCGTGCCAGCCGACGTCCTCGGCGCGCATGATTTCGTAGGTCTCGCGGTGCTTCAAGACGCCGTCCTGGTGGATGCCGGACTCGTGCGCGAAGGCGTTGGCGCCGACGATGGCCTTGTTCGGCTGCACCGGGTAGCCGGTGATGGTCGAGACGAGCTTCGAGGCCGGCACGATCTGCGTGGCGTCGATTTTCGAGTCGCAGTTGAACACGTCCTTGCGGGTGCGCACCGCCATCACGATTTCTTCCAGCGAGGCGTTGCCGGCGCGCTCGCCGAGCCCGTTGATGGTGCACTCGACCTGGCGCGCGCCGTTCATCACCGCGGCGAGCGAGTTGGCGACGGCCATGCCGAGGTCGTTGTGGCAGTGCGTGCTCCAGATCACCTTGTCGGAGTTCTTCACGCGCGCGATGAGCTCCTTCATGCGCTCGCCCCACAGCGCGGGGATCGAGTAGCCGACGGTGTCGGGGACGTTGATGGTCTTCGCACCGGCTTCGATCACGGCGTCGAACACGCGCACCAGGAAGTCCATTTCGGAACGCACCGCGTCCTCGGCGGAGAACTCGACGTCGTCGGTGTATTCCTTCGCCAGCTTCACCGCCTTCACCGCCGCCTCGACGACCTGGTCGGGCGTCATGCGCAGCTTCTTCTCCATGTGGATGGGGCTGGTGGCGATGAAGGTGTGGATGCGGCCGCGCTTGGCGGGCTTGATCGCCTCGCCGGCGGCGCGGATGTCGCGCTCGTTGGCGCGCGCGAGCGAGCACACGGTCGAGTTCTGGATGACTTCGGCGATGGCCTTGATCGCGTCGGCATCGCCCGGGCTCGCCGCGGCGAAGCCGGCCTCGATGACGTCGACGCCGAGCTTTTCCAGCTGGCGCGCGATGCGGAGTTTCTCTTCCTTGGTCATCGACGCGCCGGGACTCTGCTCGCCGTCGCGCAAGGTGGTGTCGAAAATGTACAAACGGTCGTTCATGGCGGGCTCCATGGGGGTCGGCCTCGCGTTCAGGGCGCGGGATGCCGACGCATTATATAAGGCTGCCGCAAGCGGCTCGCGGCGCGGGGGTACTGCTCGGAGGGAGGGGGTTCAATGTGCGCGCGCGACGCGCAGCAGCAGGCTGCCGAACAGCAGGCCCGACAGGCAGAGGAGGAAGGACGGTTGCGACCAATTAGACATGGTCTAAATTCTATTCATTTTTGCTCGCCCTGCAAGGGGGCGGCGGTCTTCTTGCGGCGCATGAGCCGCCACGCGGCATCGGCGTACCCCGACAGCCCGTACAGCACGAAGCCGGCGAACAGCACCTCGGGCGGGCTGGTCGAGACGAGGATGAAGAGCAGGACGATCAGCAGGATGACGAAGAACGGGACGCTCTTCCTGAGGTTGATTTCCTTGCCGCTGTAGAAGCGGAAGTTGCTGACCATGGAGAGGCCGGCGAACAGCGCGATGAAGGCGGCGATCCAGCGCATTTCCTCGCCGCGGATGCCGTATTCGACCATCACCCAGACGAAGCCGGCGATGAGCGCGGCCGCCGAGGGACTCGGCAGGCCCTGGAAGAAGCGCTTGTCGGTGGGCTGGTCGAGCTGGGTGTTGAAGCGCGCGAGCCTGAGCGCCGCGCCGGCGCAGTAGACGAACGCGGCAATCCAGCCAAGCTTGCCGAGGCCTTGCAGGGCGAACTCGTAGATCACCAGCGCCGGGGCGACGCCGAACGAGACCATGTCGGAGAGGCTGTCGTACTCGGCGCCGAAGGCACTCTGCGTACGCGTCAGGCGGGCGACGCGGCCGTCGAGGCCGTCGAGCACCATGGCGATGAAGATGGCCACGGCCGCGTACTCGTAGCGGCCGTTCATCGCCTGGACGATGGCGTAGAAGCCGGCGAACAGCGCGCCGGTGGTGAACAGGTTGGGCAGCAGGTAGATGCCGCGGTCGCGCATTCTCAGGCGCTCGCGTTCGGGAAGTCTGCGCGGAAGATCGGCCATGAAAATCCTGGGGCGTGCGACGCGCCCGCGTTACCAGCGAGCGAGTATGGTACGCCCGCCGGTGACCTTCTGGCCAATGGTCACTTCGGACCGGGCCGAGACCGGCAGGTAGACGTCGACGCGCGAGCCGAAGCGGATGAAGCCGTAGCGCTGGCCGCGGGTCAGCGTGTCGCCGGCCTTGACGTAGCACAGGATGCGCCGCGCAATGAGGCCGGCGATCTGCACGCAGGTGACGTCGCCGCGCACGGTGGCGATGTGGATCGCGTTGCGCTCGTTCTCGGTCGAGGCCTTGTCGAGGTCGGCGTTGACGAAGCTGCCGGGCGTGTACCACACGCCCTTCACCTCGCCGTCGACCGGACTCTTGTTCGAGTGCACGTTGAACACGTTCATGAACACGCTGATCTTCAGCGCGTCGCGCTTCAGGTATTCGTCGCGCACTTTTTCCACCACGACGATGCGGCCGTCGGCCGGCGCGATCACCGCGTCGCCGTCCGCCGGCGGCACGCGCACGGGGTCGCGGAAGAACTGCAGCGCGAACACCGCCCAGATCCAGAACGGAACCGACCACCAGCCGACCAGCCAGGTGGCAACGAACGCAGCCGCGAAGGCGGCCAGGAGAACCAGCCAGCCTTCGCGGGCGATGAGGGGATTCTTCATGTTTAGGGACTAGGAGTTAGGGGCTAGGGAAACGAGGACGCGCGGCGCAGCCGCACAAGGCCCCCTAGATCCTAGCCCCCAGCCCCTAGATCCTCAGTTCTTCGACTGATCGACCAGCTTGTTGGCCTTGATCCACGGCATCATGTCGCGCAGCTTGGCGCCGGTGACCTCGATCGGGTGTTCGGCGTTGAGACGGCGACGCGCGGTCATGGCCGGGTAGTTGGTCTTGCCTTCGAGGATGAACATCTTGGCGTATTCGCCGGTCTGGATGCGCTTCAGCGCATTCTTCATGGCGGCGCGCGACTGCTCGTTGATGACCTCGGGGCCGGTGACGTACTCGCCGTACTCGGCGTTGTTCGAGATCGAGTAGTTCATGTTGGCGATGCCGCCTTCGTACATCAGGTCGACGATCAGCTTCAGCTCGTGCAGGCACTCGAAGTAGGCCATCTCGGGGGCGTAGCCGGCTTCGGTCAGGGTCTCGAAGCCCATCTTCACCAGTTCGACGGCGCCGCCGCACAGCACGGCCTGCTCGCCGAACAGGTCGGTCTCGGTCTCTTCGCGGAACGAGGTCTCGATGACGCCGCCCTTGGTGCCGCCGTTGGCCGCGGCGTACGAGAGGGCGATGTCGCGCGCCTTCTTCGACTTGTCCTGGTAGATGGCGATCAGCGAAGGCACGCCGCCGCCGCGCTTGTATTCGGAGCGCACGGTGTGGCCGGGGCCCTTGGGCGCGACCATGATCACGTCGAGGTCGGCGCGCGGCACGATCTGGTTGTAGTGGATGTTGAAGCCGTGGGCGAAGGCGAGCGTGGCGCCCTTCTTGATGTTCGGCTCGATCTCGTTGTAGTAGACGCCGGGCTGCTGCTCGTCCGGCACCAGGATCATGACGACGTCGGCGTCCTTCACCGCGGCGGAGACTTCCTTCACGCTGTGGCCAGCCTTCTTGGCCTTGTCCCACGAGGCGCCGCCCTTCCTGAGGCCGACGGTGACTTTCACGCCGGAATCGGTGAGGTTGGCGGCGTGGGCGTGGCCCTGCGAGCCGTAGCCGACGATGGTGACCTTCTTCTTCTTGATGAGGGAGAGGTCGGCGTCCTTGTCGTAATAAACTTTCATGATGAAATCCTGAGTAAGAGAAAAATCAGACTTTGAGACTGCGATGGTTCAAACCTTGAGGCTGCGCTCGCCGCGGCCGATGCCGGAGGCGCCGGTGCGCACGGTTTCGATGATGAAGGCGGGGTCGATCGCCTCCAGGAAGGCATCCAGCTTGGAGCCGGTGCCGGTCAGTTCGATGGTGTAGGTGGAATCGGTGACGTCGATGATGCGGCCGCGGAAAATGTCGGCGGTACGCTTCATTTCCTCGCGTCCGGCACCGACCGCCTTGACCTTGACCAGCATCAGCTCGCGCTCGATGTGGCGGCCTTCGGTGAGGTCCATCACCTTGATCACGTCGACCAGCTTGTTCAACTGCTTGGTGATCTGTTCGATGATGTCTTCCGACCCGACGGTGACGATGGTCATGCGCGACAGCGTGGCGTCCTCGGTCGGCGCGACGGTGAGCGACTCGATGTTGTAGGCGCGCGCGGAGAACAGGCCGGCGACGCGCGAGAGCGCGCCCGCCTCGTTTTCCATCAGCAGCGAAATGATGTGGCGATGGTTGCCGTTGCTCATCACAGCTCCTCCGCCAGGATCATTTCGGAGAGGCCCTTGCCGCCTTCGACCATGGGGAAGACGTTCTCGGTCTGGTCGGTCTGGAAGTCCATGAACACCAGTCTTTCCTTGAGCGCGGGCGAGAAGGCCTCCTTCAGCGCGGCCTCGACGTCCTCGGGTTTCTCGATGCGCATGCCGACGTGGCCGTAGGACTCGGCGAGCTTGACGAAATCGGGCAGCGATTCCATGTACGACTCGGCGTAGCGGCTGCCGTAGAAGAACTCCTGCCACTGCCGCACCATGCCCATGTAGCGGTTGTTGAGCGTGATCACCTTGATCGGGATGCGGTACTGCTTGCAGGTCGACAATTCCTGGATGCACATCTGGATCGACGACTCGCCGGTGATGCACGCGACCTGCGCCTCCGGATGCGCGAGCTGCACGCCCATCGCGTACGGCAGGCCCACACCCATGGTGCCGAGACCGCCGGAGTTGATCCAGCGGCGCGGCTGGTCGAACTTGTAGTACTGCGCCGCCCACATCTGGTGCTGGCCGACGTCGGACGTGACGAAAGCGTTGCCCTGGGTGACTTCCCACAACTTCTCGACCACGTACTGCGGCTTGATGATGGGGCTCTGCTTGTTGTACTTGAGGCAGTTCTTCGAGCGCCACAGCTCGATCTGCGTCCACCAGGCGTTGAGCGCGGCAGCGTCGGGCTTCTCCTTTGCCTGCTTCAGGAGCGCCAGCATGTCGGCGAGAACGTTCTTGACGTCGCCGACGATGGGCACGTCGACCTTGACGCGCTTGGAGATCGACGAGGGGTCGATGTCGATGTGGATGATGCGGCGCTGTTCACGTGCAAAGTGCGCGGGGTTGCCGATCACGCGGTCGTCGAAGCGGGCGCCGACGGCGAGCAGCACGTCGCAGTGCTGCATCGCCATGTTGGCTTCGTAGGTGCCGTGCATGCCGAGCATGCCGAGGTTCTGCCTGTCGGTGGCGGGGTGGCCGCCCAGGCCCATCAGCGTGTTGGTGACGGGAAAGCCGAGCAGGCGCGCGAGTTCGGTCAGCTGCGCCGCGGCGTCGCCGAGCACCACGCCGCCGCCGGTGTAGATCATCGGCCGCTTGGCCTCGAGCAGCATCTGCACCGCGCGCTTCATCTGCCCGCTGTGGCCCTTGACCACCGGGTTGTACGAGCGCATCTCGATGCTCGCGGGATACTCGAATTCGGTGGTGTGGTAGGTGATGTCCTTGGGCACATCGACCACTACCGGGCCGGGGCGGCCGGTGGCGGCGATGATGAAGGCCTTCTTCATCGTCGCGGCGAGGTCCTTCACGTCCTTGACGAGGAAGTTGTGCTTGACGCAGGGACGCGTAATGCCGACGGTGTCGACCTCCTGGAAGGCGTCCATGCCGATCGCCGGCGTCGGCACCTGGCCGGTGACGACGACGATGGGGATGGAATCCATGTAGGCGGTGGCGATGCCGGTGACCGCGTTGGTAACGCCGGGCCCCGAGGTGACGAGCGCCACGCCGACGCGGCCGGTGGCGCGCGCATAGGCGTCGGCGGCATGGACCGCGGCCTGCTCGTGGCGCACCAGCACGTGCTTGAACTTGTTCTGCTTGAAGATTTCGTCGTAGATGTTGAGCACGGCGCCGCCGGGGTAGCCGAACACGAACTCGACCCCCTCCTCGGCAATGCTGCGTACGACGATCTCGGCGCCCGTGGCTTCCATAAAATGACCAGAAATCAATTCGTTGGTGAACCCGTGAGGGTAATCGTTTTGCCCCGGCGCGGTCAAGAAAGCGCAATCCGGCGGGTGTTGGACGGCCGAGACAAAAAACCCTCCGGATCCGGAGGGTTTGGGGGTGGCCGAAGCCGGCGGCTATTCGTGGGCGATGTCGCCCAGCGCCCGCATCACCTCGTTGAGCGAGCCCTCGGCATTGTTCACCAGGCACACGACGTTGCCGACGTTGCACACGGTGGTGGTCGCGCCCTGCACGATCCAGCCCTGCGAAGGTGACCAGCCGCGCATTTGCGAGAACAGGGACAGGAGGTCGGTGTTGCCCGAGACCAGGCGGCGGTACCACTGGGCGAACTTCGCGAGCCGCGCCATCAGGTCGGGGGACAGCATGCCCTCGGCATCCATCACCACGCCGTCGTCGCGGAAGCGGCAGACGGCGGTGACGCCGTCGAGCACCAGGATCTTTTTCAGCGACATACGCGCTCCTCAGGCAGCCTGCAAGGCGTTGAAGGTGGCTTCGTAGTCGGCGTCGCGGTTCTTCACCACCACGCCGCAATTGCCGTCGACGACCACCGACCATTCGAGGCCAACGACCGAGAAGCCCTTCAGCGGCTGGAAGCCGCTCTGCCCGGTGAGCGCCTCCCAGCCGCGCGCCTCCATCGCGGCGATCGCCAGGTTGGCAACGCAGGAGCGCGCCAGCAGGTCGAGCACTTCGGGCGAAAGCTCGGTGCCCTCGCGCAGCACGTGCGACTGCAGTTCACCCTTGTCACTGTAGGTGAAGGCGGCCAGCGCGCCCGGCAAATCCATCATTTTCTGCAAATCCATACCACTCTCTCCCTTGTTATCGCCGGCAGGCGTCAGTACAGCGCTTCGCGGGTGTCCCCGCCGATCTTGGCATACAGGTTGGCCAGCAGGTCGTCGTGCACGTCGCCGACCTTGGCGCGCATGATGGTCATCACGTCGTTGAGCAGCTCGTCGCGGTTCTCGATGAAGGCGAAGTAGTTGCCGACGGCGCAGATGGTGATGTGGCTGCCGCGCACGATCCAGCCTTGCACCGGGCGACAGCCGCAGTTCTCGGCGAAGGAGTCGAAAATCTCGGACTGCATGTTGACCGACAGCGTGTTGGCGCGGCACAGGATCGAGGCCATGCGGGCGAATTCGTCGGTGAGCGCGCCCTGGTACGAGAAGCGGTCGCCGCGGTAGGCATACTCGCCCGCGGCGATCACGCCAGGAATCGCCATGAGTTGCTTTACGATATGCATCGGGCCTCCCTCTCTTCGACATGAATTATTGATTGTGTCGGCCGCCCGGTCTGCCCAGCCGGCCCTTTTCCGCAATATAGAGCCACCATGCAAGACAGCGCAATAGCCCCCGTCCCGGCCTCGTTCGGGGTCCGTCTCGCCGCGATGGTGTACGAGTCGCTGCTCGTCCTCGCGGTGCTCTTCATCGCCTCGCTGCCGTTTCTCTATGTCGTCGGCGACGCCCAGTCGGGCTGGCGGCACGCCGCCTTCCAGCTCTACCTGGTGGGCGTGCTGTTCGCCTACTTCGCCGCCTTCTGGCGGCGCAGCGGGCAGACGCTGGCGATGAAGACCTGGCGCATCCGCCTGGTCGGCCCCGACGGCGGCCGCATCACGCTGAAACGGGCGGCGCAGCGCTACCTGCTCGCGTGGGTAAGCCTGCTGCTCGCCGGCGCCGGCTTCTTGTGGGCGCTCGCCGACCGCGACCGCCAGTTCCTGCATGACCGCCTGCTCGGCACCCGGCTGGTGCGCGTGCCGCGCCCGGCCTGATCGATGGACTGGCGCGCAGCCCTGCGCAAGCGCCTGCTGGACAGCCGGCCGGCGAGCGTGTGCGCACTCGACGCCGCCGCGCACGCCTACGCTGCCGAGGCGATCCCGCACGTGCCACTGACCCCGCCCGACGCCCGGTCCGCCGAGCCCTGCACGCTGGCGCTCGGCGTCGACGCACTCGACGGACTCGACGCCGCGCAGGCGCAGCAGCTGATCCACCACGTCCGGCTGTATCGCGCGCCGCGCCTGCTGCTCGTCGCGCACGCCGGCTGTGCGCTCGACGAGGCGGCCTTCCTCGCCCTCGGCTTCGAGCTGGCGGCACGCGACGCGGCAGCCGGCGTGCGGCTGCACGCTTTCGATCTCGATACCTACAAGCCGGTGCCGGACTGGCTCAATTCCCGCTTCTGGGCAAATCCGGAACGCTGGGAACCCTAGAGGGCTTGCGCTACACTGAGCCTTGATCCGCACCGCCCGACGCCCATGAACTTCGTTCCCCACAACGCGCTGGAAGAGCAGCTCGCCGCCGTTCACGCCGGCGCGCTCGACCCCGAAAGCTTCGTGCTGCAGCTGCCGGCGCAGCAGGTCTTCATGCCGGTACGCGACGAAAAGAGCCCGATCCAGGGCTTCCAGCGCACGACCCAGGCCGAGCCGCTGATCATCGAGGACGAGGACGGCGAGCGCGTGCTGGTGATCTTCACCAGCCCCGAGCGCGCCAAACCCTTCGCCGAGCATTTCCCGGATTTCACCGGCGGCATCCTCACCGAGTTTTCCTGGCTCTTGCGCCGCATCGGCGGCGGCGTGCCGATCGCGCTCAATCCCGGCTGGGATGTCGGCATGGACTTCGACGCCGACATGATCGGCCAGCTGATCGCACAGCTGCCGCCCGAGCACCCGGCCTGAGCCAGGCCCACCCCATGCTGTCCGATCGCGCGCTTGCCGCCTTCCGTTCCGCGTTGGGCGCCGAGCGCGTGCTCGACGACGACGCCACCCGCGCGCTCTACGCCAGCGATGAGACGCCGCGCCGCGTCGAGCCCGATGCCGTGCTGTTCCCCACTTCGCACGACGAAGTCGTCGCGCTGGTGCGCGTCGCCTTCGAGCACCGCGTCGCGCTGACCCCGCGCGGCGCCGGCTCGGGCAACGTCGGCGGCGCGCTGCCGGCACCCGGCAGCGTGGTGGTGAGCTTCGAATGCATGCGGCGCGTGCTCGAGTTCGACCCGGCCAACCGCCTCGTCGTCGTCGAGCCCGGCGTGGTCACCGAGGACATCGACCGCCTCGCCCGCGGCGCCGGCCTGTTCTACCCGCCCGACCCCGGCAGCGGCGCGTACTGCCGCATCGGCGGCAACCTCGCGATGAACGCCGCCGGCCCGCGCGCCGTGAAATACGGCGTCACCCGCGACTACGTGCTGGGGCTGCGCGCCGTCACCGGCGACGGCGAGGAAATCCGCACTGGCTGCCGCACCACCAAGGGCGTCACCGGCTACGACCTCACCCGCCTGCTGGTCGGCTCCGGCGGCACGCTCGCGCTCATCACCGAAGCCACACTCAAGCTCCTGCCGGCGCCGGAAGCCGTCGCCACCCTGCGTCTGTGCTTCGAAAGCAATCACGCCGCGCTCGCCGCAGTAGGCCGCGTGATGCGCCAGTCGGTGATGCCGTGCGCGCTCGAATTCATGGACCGGCACGCGATCGACGCCATCCGTCCCACCGGCGCGGCGGACGACCTGCCGGCCGGCACACAGGCCCTGCTGATGGTCGAGGCCGACGGCGCCGCCGACGACCTGCCGCGCCAGATCGCCGCGCTCGAAGCTGCGCTCGCCGGCGACGGCCTGCTCGAGATCCGGAGCGGCTTCGCACGCGAGGACATCGTTCGCCTGTGGACCGCGCGCAAGTCGCTGTCGCACGCGGTCAAGCAAATCGCTCCACTGAAAATCAACGAGGACGTGGTGGTGCCGGTGTCGCAGCTTGCCGACCTGGTCGACTTCATTGACCACACCGCCGCCGCGCACAACCTGGCCGTCGTCTCGTTCGGGCACGCCGGCAACGGCAACCTGCACGTCAACCTGATGGTGCACCCGGACGACGCCGACGAAATGGAGCGCGCGCGCGTCGCGCTCGACGCCATCCTGACGCGCGTGCTCGCGCTGGGCGGCACGCTCTCGGGCGAGCACGGCATCGGCACCGAGAAGCGCCGCTTCGTCGACCGCGAAATCGACGCGCCGACCCTCGCCCTGATGCGCGCGATCAAGCGCCAGTTCGACCCGCTGGGCCTGATGAACCCCGGCAAGCTGTTTCCCGACTGAGCGAGGCGAACGAAATCGCCGCGAAGGCTTTACAAGCCAAAAAGGCATGTATAGAATGCGCGGCTTCGTTGGGGGTATAGCTCAGCTGGGAGAGCGCTTGCATGGCATGCAAGAGGTCAGCGGTTCGATCCCGCTTACCTCCACCAACTCACAGGATGTTCGATGCACCGACTTGGCGTCATCACCACTTGGCTGGGGCTGATACTGAGCATCGTCGGACTGATCGTCGGGTTCTGGAAGATGGTGAATGGCAGTGAGAACGCCGAAACGTGGATCTCGCTGGTACCATTGGGCTTCGTCGGTTTGCTGCTCGGCGTGACCCTCACCCAGATGTCCAGAAAGTAGTTGCAGCAGTGTTGACGGCGCAAGCCGTCGTCCGGGTCCCCATCGTCTAGAGGCCTAGGACACCGCCCTTTCACGGCGATAACCGGGGTTCGAATCCCCGTGGGGACGCCACCTTACCCCCGGTAAGGTGACACGCAAACGAGCAGGTAAACAAAAAGCGGCCATGGCCGCTTTTTTGCTTTTCGACTTTCCTGTCCGTGGCCCGAATACGAATCGAATATCAAGCCGCAGACCAATAACCACGCGGTTTTTTGACGCGCAAGATAACTTGGTACCATCACATATACCATCAAAAAGAAAACCCGCCACAAGGGCGGGTTTCCAGGTGCACCGTGTCACTCGGCTTTTCAACGAGCATCGGGAGTACACCGCGCCGGTCTATCGCCCGGCCCCGTATTCAGCCATATACGAAAGGGGAGCCGAAGCCCCGGAGAAAACTCGACGCCGCCACTATGGCCGAACTGTCTCGCGACGGCGCATGCCCGAGTTGTTCGTTACGTGGTGGCGTCCTTGATCGCTGCGAAGCTGGCGGCGCGGCGGATCGCGATATCCATGTCGAGCAGGGCAATCACGCGCGTGCCGCCGGAGGTGCCGTTCGTGATCTTGTCCACCAGGATATCGAGCCCACCCCACTGACCGATCAGCACATCGGCCCAGTTGCCGAAGATCATGGCGGACAGGTTGGTCCCCGTGCCCTTGGTGAGGTTGCTCGGCACGTTGTTGGAAGCTGCGGAACGGTAGCCATTCAGCGTTCCGTAGCCGGCCGCGTCGCGCGCTTCGTCTGACCAGATGAAGCCCGCGCCTGCATCGCCGCTGACCTTGGTGGTGCCTTTCAACGCACGCCGCGCCTTGTTGTTGGTCATGTACGCAAGGGCACCTTCGTCGGCATTGGCATTGGCAATCGCCTCTTCCAGCTGCAGCACGTGAGTCCAGGTGATTGCGCCGCCATTGGTGCCGATCGCCACGGAACCGATGCCGCTCGCGTTCAGAATGCCGAGCGGTTCATTGCTGACGCCGCTGCCGGCGATGGCCACGCGATCCATTTCCACACCGATGATGCCGGCCAAATCAGCGCGCACGATGCTTTCGATGTCAGGGGTTGCCTGCAACAGCATGCGGCGAGTGAAGTCGGTGAACGCGCCCACGGTCTTGGGTGTGAGCGGAACCTGGCCGAACATCTGCGACGATTCGGTCGGTGCGCCGCCCTCCGCAACCCAGAATGCGGATGCGGCACCAGCCTGGGAGGGAATGGCAACGTTGCCGACCAGATCACCGATGGTGGTGGCGCCAAGGTTGATCACATGGCTGCGGTTCCGCAGCAGCGTGATGAAGCTGTCGGCATGGTGCTCCGTGGCCACCAGGTTGCCGCCATAGGCCGGCGTTCCGGCCAGCAGGTCGCGCTGGTTGCGCGACTGGTAGCGCAACACTTCCCCCGGCACGTAAATGCCTTGGGGTTCCCGGCCCAGTTTCTGCGCCAGGGCGCGGGAGGCTTCCATCTCGAAGCCAGCCTCCCGGCGGGCGTAGTTCGGGTCCATCTGAGCCAGGATCGCTTTGACGAAGCTGAATTGCTCGATCTCGCGACGGGTCAGGCCGAGCTCGGGCGATTCGGCCGGGCGCAGGGTGCCGGCGCCCTTCAGGCGGGACATGGCCAGCTCGCGGAATGCATCGATGCTGGTGCCCTCCGCGATCGCGCGGTTGGCTTCGTTCTGCAGTTTGAATTGCTGGCCGATGGCGGCGATTTCCTGCACACGTTCGCGCTCGTCCAGTGCGGCTTGGTTGGCCGAGCGGCGCTGCGAGCGGGTAGCGTGGTCGTTTTCGGTAACGGTGATGTCAGTCATGGTTTTTCCTTTCGAGGAATGAGAGCGATAGAAACCGGCGTTTGGATCGGCGGGCACGGATACCGCGCTGACCTCGTATGGCATCCATGCGAAGCGCATGGTGCGGCCGGTTTGGGAGAGTTTTTCGAGAAGCAGGTAGCCGACGCTCAGGCTGCGGATAATTCCAGCCTTCACGTCAGCGAGGATTTCCCGCGCTTGCGTGCTCGCGCCGAAGCGCGCCAGGCCTTTCAGCTTGCCGCCCTCGATGCGCACCTGTTCGACCACACCCACATTCAGCTGGGTATGGTCGTGCTGCACGATCAGGGGAATCGGCGCGCGAGACAGATCGACGTCGCCAGACTGGTGAGAAAGCACCTCGTCATATCCGCCACGGTCGACCGGTTGCTCGGTCGATAGCACACACGGAATCAGGTCGCCGTCCGCATCGGCGGCGCGCAACTCGATTTCACGGATGAAGAATTCGGGCATGTTCGGCCCTCCATTCAAGCCAGGCCGCGCAAGCAAAAGGGCGCGCCCAGGCAAACCAGAAACAGCTCCAGGGAGCTGGCTTCAGTTCTGACCAGACGCGCCCTTGGGCGCGCTCCCGCCTCGGTGAACTCGGTACAGCACCGGCAAGCGCGAAGCTATTGAACGGGTGTCGTGTATCGGACCACTCGGGTTCGAACGTGTTGGAAGGGTGGCGGATAGGCGGGACAATTTCTATACAAAAAATTGCACAGGCAGCCGGGACAAAACCAATCGGCCGTCCACCTTCACCAATCCAAAACCGGAACCCCCTTAGCAAATTTTCAGAACTAGCGAAACTCCGAGGTCGTTTCGCGCCGTGGTTGGATCGGCCGGGAAGGACCCGCGACGTGGGGGCGGCTTATCTCGCTCACGCGAACACCCGACTCAATGCAGTTCGCCAAGTGTCGGCACAATCTCGAACCGCAAGCCCTGAGCCTGGGCAATGCGCAAATGCTCTCCCAGCACACCCGCGCTTGCGTTCGCCATCGCCTGCAGCTGTATGGCGACTTCAGCCAAGAGTTCATCTCCGCCATCCTGATTGAGTGCGGCCAGCGCCACCAAACAGCGACGCAGGTTCTCTGTTCGAAGGTGCTCGAACAGCACCAGGTCGGCGAATGACTTTCCTTCAAGGGTGATGGCCTGCTCCGGGTTGGATACCCGCACGCCAAGCTTTTCAATTGCTTCCATCGTTGTTGCTCCTCTCACTGTTGAATGACCGCTGCTCCACTTACACACCTCCCTGCACACCACAAAACTGGCGAATTTCCGGGGTCGTTTCGCGCCGTATTGGGAGGGCACAGGAAGGACCCGCGCTGCCCATATCGCCGTGCGCCGTCAACCCCACGCCCCCCACAGCCCTCACACGTAAACCGCTTCGTCAACTCCGGCCAATCTCCACCCACTACCCAAAAAACGGGGTCTTCCAGCGCCGTACTGGTGGGAGATGGGAAGGACCCGTTGCAGGTGGTGAGGTGGATAGACACCCGCCAGCCATACGCTAGGCAGGAATAAAGGGAAAGAAGGTGCGAAAGGTGCTTTCCTTCCTTTATTCCCTTTATTCCTGTCTTAGTGGCTCTATGTCCTTGGATGCCTTGATTCACAAGGAAAGAAAGAAAATCCTTATAAAAACCTTCTAGGGAATCAGCTAAAAAAGGTACGAAAGTCGCCATCATTCCGCCCCTTTCGCGGCCAGCGGATTCACCTGGTAATAGATAGGCGGACGGCCGCCTGTTGCCGTTCCCTTGTATGGCCCGGCGATCAGGTTGCGCGTCTTGAGCGTTTCCAGCGCGGCAATCAGCCGGTCGATCTTGTCGAATCGGGTATGGTGGGCGCGGTGTAGTTCCGAGCGCAGGAACTCGGGCTCGCCGCGCCGCTCGATCCAGCGCCAGCACAGGCGCGCGTCGTCAGTGGCAGGGTCAGCGCCGATCAGGTCGAACACGGCCTGTGCGTGGCGTATGAGCCGCAGACACAATCCGACAGCGCGCTTCATGGTTTCCTCGCTGATCGCTTCCAACGCCTTGCCGTGCCCTGCAACGTGCAACAGGCCAGCCACCCGCAGCGCACCGCCTGGCAGCTTTGCGCACCAGTCGCGCATCGATTCAAGCGGCCCGCCTTCGGCCTGCTCGTTCTCGATCTTCTGGGCAAATGTCACCCACAGATCGCGTGCCGCATCGGATAACAGCAGCGTGTGTTCGTCATCCTCGCCATCCGCCACATCGGCGCGCGGCTCAAGCTCCAGCAGCCGCAGCACCTCGCCACGGTAGCGGCCCTCCAGGTCGGTCGCGATGGTGACGCGCCGCCCCATGTCACGCTTGCCAATGCGACTGCCAGGCAGCCCAAAAAAGAAACGGGCGAAGGTGCCCGAGCTGCGGAACTTGCGCTTCGCGGCCGGCGCCATGTCCTGCAGCAACCCTGGCTGCATGCCGAGTCCGAAGGTCAGCGCCGGCCGGTCAATCACCGCCGTGCGGCTGCCTCGATCCACCCGCACAGGCGAGCCGCTGTAGGCCTGCAGCGCCACATCCACAACGGACTCACCGCCCGAGTACAGGCCAGCCAGCACAGCGAATATGCCGCCCTCATCGCTCATCACCGCCATGCGGCCGTCGTGCTCGACTAGCATCGACTGCAGCCGCTCCGGCGTAACATCGCCCGTGAAAAATCGTGGCGGGCGCAATTCCTCCGGCGTCTGCTCGGCCAGCTCGGTGATTTCGCGCACGATCTCGCCGCGCCGCACCGGGCTATCCTCTTTCGCCGCATCGGCCTGCAGTTTCTCAGCGCGGCGCTGGCTGATCTTGCGCAAGGTGTCGCGCTCGGTGATTTCGGTGCGCATCTGGTCGGCCAGCTTCGCTTCCTTCAGCAGCACCGGCTTGAGAAGCCGCTGGATAAGCGCGCTCTTGCGCTCGCCAGAATCGGCCAGGATCACCGCCCAAATGCAGACAGGTTCGGCATAGTCATCCCCGAACGGCGAGACCTTGAACTTTCGCTGCAGCGCCAGGGACAGCACCGCCAGGGTGAACAGCACGGCCATCGTCGGCGGCGTCTGCAGCGCCTCGGATAAGGCATCCGCGTACTCGCCAAACACGCCAGGCAGCAGCTCGGGCGGCAGTTCCGGGGTTTCGATTTGATTGAATGGCAGCGGCTCATCCCAACGCTTGCCATCGTCTGCCGCAGATGGCTGTGCAGACGCGTGCACGGGCACCCGTGCCGGCGCCGCTGGCTGAGCCGCTTCCACTGATTTACGCACCGCCTCGGCGCCGGCCTCATTGGCCAGGTCGTTGAAGTCACTTTTCTTGGTCATTGGGGGCTTTCGCTGAAGGTGGGGAATGCCACCCAGCCATGCACAGCGCGGGCGGCCTCCCAGGCGTTTGTAAGGCCAGGGTTTCCGGGGGTCTGGGTATCGTTGTCGGCGCACACGATGATGCGCAGGCTCGGGAATTTGGCACGCAGGGCGCGCGCCACAGGCGCCAGGTTGCCGGCGTTGAATGCACAGGCAGTAGCGTGGCCGGTGGACTCATAAAGAGTGGCTGCGGTGGCGTAGCCTTCGGCCAGCAGCAGGGTGTCGGCAGGCCTGCCGATGGCACAGTAGCAGGCCTGTATCCGGCCACCACTGAGGAAGCGCTTGCCACCATCCTGGCCAATGAATTGCAGGGTATGCAACTGGCCGTGCGCATCCCGTGCAGGGATCACCAGGCTTTCCCTCAGTTGACGGACTCCCCAAGCCTTTACGCCCTTGCACACCAGGTAGGGGTGAGCGGCCTCCGCAGGCTTGGCCATATCCCATAAACGGGCGGCCTTGCTCCGGGCTTCCCTGCGGACACGCCCTTCCTCTTCCGCGCGCTGCTGGCGCATGGCTTCGAACTGGCGGCGCAATTCAGCGCGCTCGGCTTGGCTCATGGTCTTGTCCGCCTCAGCCCGCCAGGTGTGCGATTCTCCCGTCCTCCAGCTTCCGAAGGCACCATGCGCGACAGGGGCGGTGTGCAGGACGCACCAGCCGTTCCGGCTGCCCGCCTTGTCGCCCTCGATGCGGAAGCGCCGCAGCCGGCCATCGGCCACCAGCTCGAATTTCACCGGCGACAAGCCAGCGGCGTGCATGGCATCCAGGAAGCCGGTTTCAGTGCTCACGCGCTACCCTCGGCGGGCGCTGCCAGCAGCAAACCGGCAGACGTTGCGTCTCGGGCCTCTTGCACCAGATGCGCGGGCATGCGGCCGCCATTGCGGCGGATCGTGGCGGCGCAGGTCCCGCAGAGAAGCCAGGTCGTGGTGAACAGCCGCCCGGCAGCATCGTCGAAGTGGGTCATGCGGCCGACAGCCCGCTGCTTGCGCGCGACCGTGAACGGTTTGTCACAGCCGGCGCAGCACTTGCCGTGCCCCGATGCGTTCAGATCGTCGCCCACTGCGCGGGTGACTTCACCCTGCAAGGGAAGCACCATCAGCAGCGGGTCGGCTTGGTCTTCCCTGATCGTGAAAGTAGCCATGGCGCGTCCTTACTTGTTGTTGCCGGCGCCGGCCAATACCGAGCGAAGCTCGCCCACGTTCCAGGCTGTAACCCGAGCGCCAAGCTTGCGCGGTGCGGGCAGCGTTCCCGCCTTCACCCGCCGCCAGACAGTCACGTCAGCGCAGGCGAAAAGCGCCGCCACAACAGGCAGGCGGACATTGGCAGAATCAGGGAGGGAATCGAAGTTACGCAGTGCGTCGGGGATAGCCGGCGCGGCGCGTTTTGCTATGTCTTTCATTGGTCGTACCCCTTGTGAAGTGGTACGACATTCTTATTGTGTTGCCGCTGCTTTTCAGTGCAAATAAATGGGGGCGCTACTTGGACAGTTTCACTGTTTTCAGATATGCCCTTTGCCGGCGACAGGCGGCCAGGTAATCCTGAAATGCGCCGCCGTCGTAATACGTTTGTCTCGCCGTTCCGTCGCCTTTTGGCAAGACCGTGCCGGCGTCCTCCAGCAACTTGTTCATAGTGGGTTTGCCGGCCTTTGTGCGGTATTTGGGCAGCGTTTCATGATCGAGAATGAACATGGCCAGGTTGTGCCGGTAGTCCGATTTTGCCCACATATCAGCCGCCCGGCCTTTGCCTGCATGGGGAATCCTCCCATCGCGCAGCACGTAGGCCACCCACGCTTGCAAGGCCTGCGATACACCCTTGTTATGTAGTTCCGCCAAGACGCGTTTGGGCATATCGCTCGTGCGCCAATACGGGTCTGGATCGAAAACGGCTCGATGGGCTGACGCCCACAGAAATTGCTCCCGTTCCTCGTCTGAGGCACCCAGCAACCGATCCGGGAATTCCACCTGCGGGAATACATCCTTTGGATCTATCGGGCTCTCAAGGCTGGCCCTGGTTCCATCCAGAAACTGGCGCAGCTGCGCCTCATAGTCGCCGTCTTCATCGTCGTGATGATCATTCATGCTTTGCCCCTTTTGCCCGCTTTGCAGCCCCCGCCTTGCCCGTTATCTTTTTCGCGCGTGTTGGTCTTGTTTCAGTCGTTTCTTGATCATCGGGCATTCCTAGCCACCCGCGTTCATAGAAAGAAGCAACCGCTGCAGCCGTGATGATGAAGTGGTCGAGCACACGGATATCCACCAGTGCCAGCACCTCGGACAGCCTGTTTGTAAGCCAGCGGTCGGCCTGGCTGGGTTCCGCGACGCCGCCCGGGTGATTGTGCGCAAGTATCACAGATGCAGCATTGTGAAGTAGTGCCCGTCGAACAACCTCACGCGGATACACGGTGGTTTGGCTGATCGTGCCGAAGAACATTTTTTCAATGGTGATCACTCGATTACCGGAATCGAGGAACACCACAGCAAAAACCTCCTTGTCCTCGCCCCCTAGTGCCAGGCGCAAATAATCGCGCGTCGTGGTCGTGCCTGTGATGGCATAACTCTCAGTTCTCGCGCGACTTTCCAATATCTTGAGCGCCCGATAAATCGCCCGATCTTCGCGCGCTTGCGGGGTAGTAGAATGCGCAATAGCCATGGGGGAACCTCCTTTTCAGGTTGCTTTGTGGTCAGGCGGCTTGGATGCTCCAACATCCCTGCCGCCGCTTTTGCCTGAATCCGTCAGGCGGCGGTTTTTCCGTGTAGTGGAACCACTTCCCCTCCGGCCTCCAGCGCATCGCATGTGTCCGCCCAGGCCTGCATCATCTTGCGCCGCTCAGGCAAGTGCTCGGATCGGGCATAGGCCGCGATCGTGCTGTCGGTTTCCTTATGGTCCAGCTGGCGCTCCATTGCCTCGCGGCTCCATCCCTGCTCGCTCAGGATCGAACGCGCCGACGCGCGAAACCCATGCACGCACTGGCGCCCCTGATACCCCATCTTGTTGAGCATCTTGCCGACAGTGTTTTCGCTGATCACAGGCGCGTCGGTATAACCCTTGGCCTTGGGAAATAGATAGGGCGAATGCCCGGTCAGGTCTTTCAACTCGTGCAGCAATGCCAGCGCCTGGGTCGATAGCGGGACAGTATGGGCCGGCAAGGCTTTGCCGGTTTTCATGCGCTTGGCCGGAACCTTCCATTCCTTCCCTTTCCAGTCGATTTCCTCCCACTTGGCGAAGCGGAATTCCTGTGCACGCACGAAGGTCATCAGGGCGAAATAGGCCGCGTGCCTGGTCACGGGATCATAGCCAGTGGCCTCCCGAAGATCGCGCAGGAAAACGCCGAATTCCCTACGCTCGGTGATGGCCGGCCGGTGATTGACCTCTGGCTTGTGCAATGCGCCGATCAGGTGCGCAGCAGGGTTGTCTTCCGTCCTGCCAGTGGCCACGCCATAGCGGAATATCTGCCCGCAGACCTCACGCAACCGGACGGCTGTATAGGTGATTCCCCGGCCTTCGACCTTGCGCAGCATCGCCAGTATCTGCGATGCCTTCACACTCACGATCGGCAGGTGGCCGATCTCCGGAAAGACGTAGGCCTCAAGCTGCGTCATGGTCTTGTCGGCAGTGGATTGCGTCCACTTCTGCTTGAGCTTCATGGCATGCCACTCGCGCGCAACCGCCTCGAACGAATTGGCCTGCTCGGCCAAGGCCACCCGCTTGCTCTCCTGGCGGTGCGCACTCGGGTCGATACCATCAGCGAGTAACCGCCGCGCCTCGGCGAGCTTTTCTCGTGCCCGCGCAAGACTCACATCCGGGTAAGTGCCAAACGCGAGCGTCTTCTGCCTCCCCAGGAAGCGATAGTTCATTCGCCAATACTTGCCGGCTGTGTTCACCAGCAAATACAGGCCTGCACCATCCGTCAGCTTGTACGGATTGGCTGCAGGCTTGGCCTTCTTCACCCCAATATCGGTCAGCGGCATGGCGTTTACCCGTTCTGATGGTATCCGCTTGCAAGCATCCGAGATGCCATCACGAATACCATCAAGTTGATGGTATTGCCATGCTACGCCATGAAACAGGATGAGACAACAAAAAACCCGCATCCATAGACATGGCGCGGGTTTTGTGGGTTACGTGACACTTCCTGATACTATGTACTGGCGCCCCGAAGACGAATCGAACGTCCGACCTACCCCTTAGGAGGGGGTTGCTCTATCCACTGAGCTACCGGGGCGTGGCGCGCATTGTACCGAAGCGCGCGCCGTTCACCGAGTCGCGGCGCTATGATGCGCGCAAGGAGACTCTCATGCTGAAACACGTCCTCGCCAGCCTGGCCGTCGTGCTGGTCGTCGCAAGCGTCCTCTTGTGGATGCTGCGTGCCGGCGGGCAGCGGCCGGTGGGCAGCGCGGCGCCGGATTTCGCCCTGCCCGACCAGAACGGCCAGGTGCATCGCCTCGGCGATTACGCCGGCCGCTGGCTAGTGCTGTATTTCTACCCGAAGGACGACACGCCCGGCTGCACGGCGCAGGCGTGCAGCCTGCGCGACGATATCGGCAGCCTGGAGGAACTTGGTGCGGCAGTGGTCGGCGTGAGCGTCGACGACGTCGCGTCGCACGCCGCTTTCGCCCGCAAGTTCAACCTGCCGTTTCCCTTACTGGCGGATACCGATGGTACAACCGCCGCCGCCTACGGCAGCCTGTTGAATCTGGGCGTGGTGCGCTTCGCGCGCCGGCATACCTTCATCATCGACCCCGAGGGCCGCATCGCAGCGCGTTTCGACAAGGTTGACATCGTACGGCACGCCTCCGAAGTCGCCCAGACGCTACGCCAACTGCAGGGCGCGCGAACCTGACACCGCTCAGCGGCCGAGCAGCCGCTCGCGGCGCGCCTTGGCGCCCCAGATCCACACGTACTGAATGCCGGACGCGACCGCGATCGCGAACACCGCGACGAAGAGCGGCATCCTCCACGCGTCCATCGCGAGTATGCCGGCGAGCCCGCCGAGCACCAGCGCGAGCAGCGCGAACTCGGCGAACATGTGCGTCTTGCCGAGCCAGGTGGGATGGATCTCGATGTGGCCGGCCAGGCCCCGGTAGCTCAGGGCGCCGAGCACGATCACGCTGTCGCGCAGCAGGATGGCGATCGTCACCCACATCGGGATCGTTTCTTCCAGCGTGAGCATCACCAGCGTGACGACGCCGAGCGCCTTGTCAGCGACGGTGTCGAGCGCCGCGCCGAGCTGGGTCATCAGATTGAAGCGCCGCGCGATGAAGCCGTCGATGCCGTCGGACACCGCGGCCGCAAGAAACAGCCAGAACGCCGGCCCCCACAGGCGCTGCAGGATCAGCCAGGCGATCACCGGCACCGCGGCGATGCGCAGCAGGGTGATGGCGTTCGGCAGGTTGAGGACGCGTTCGCCCATGGCTGTCCGGTCGAAAAAAATCAGGCGCATCAAAGACCGGCCCAATATAGCAAGACTTGCGCACGCGGACATGAAAGTCCCGTCCGACTGCCTGCCTGCCGAAACAGGCTGCCGCGGGGTGAACGCAATCAGGGGGCGCTCGACCCGGGCGGAATGATCTGGCCAGGCCGGCTCTCCAGCAGCGCCGTGACCTGCTCGAACGGCAGCGGTTTGCTGTACAGATAGCCCTGGACTTCATTGCACTTCAGCAGTTTGAGGAAGCGCGCCTGTCCCGCTGTCTCGACGCCTTCGGCGATGACCTTGAGGCCCAGCGAGTGGGCGAGCGAAATCATGGTCGACACGAAGGTCATGCTCTTGGCGTCCTGGTTCATCGCGCTGATGAATGCCCGGTCGATCTTGAGCATCTGCACCGGCAGGCGCGCCAGGTAGCTGAGCGAGGAATAGCCGGTACCAAAATCGTCGATCGCAATGTTCACCCCCATGTCGCGCAGCGCTTCGAGCTTGACGATGCTGCCCTCGATGTCTTCCATGATCAGCGTCTCGGTGATTTCCAGATCCAGGCCGTGCGGGCGCATGCCCGACGCGTCGATCGCCGCGCGCACCTGTTCGACGAAGCCGGCCTGTCGCAACTGCATCGCCGACACGTTGACGGCGACGCGCGGCACCGGCAGATCGCGTGCGGCCCAGCGCCGCTGGTCGGCCAGCGCCCGGCGAATGGCCCAGGCGCCGACTTCGAGGATCATGCCGGTTTCCTCGAGCAGGGAGATGAAGGCAGCGGGCTCGACGATGCCGCTGTCGGGGTCGTTCCAGCGGATCAGCGCCTCCAGGCCGCTGAGGCTGCCCGCGCCCAGATCGAGCTTGGGCTGGTAGTAAAGGGCGAACTCCTCGTTGGCGATCGCCTTGCGCATCTTGTTTTCCAGCAGTAGCGTCTCGGCCACTTTCGCATTCATCGAGGGCTGGTAGAAGGTGTAGCGCTCGCCGGACACCTTGCCTTGCTTCAGCGCCGCCTCCGCGTTCTTGAGCAGGGTTTCGGCGTTGTCGCCGTCGGCAGGGAAAACCGCGATGCCGGCAAACATCGAAATCGCAAGCGCCTCGCCGCTGACCACGAAGGGCGGCCCCGTCACCGCCTTGAGCGTCCGTTCCAGGGCATGCACCGCCAGGGATTCGTCCTTGAGGTCGACCAGCGTGCCGGCAAAACAGTCGGCGCCCAGGTGGCCCATGCCATCGGGCGTCGGCCAGTGGTCGCGAGCGCGGTCGGCGATCTCGCGCAACAGCGCATCGCCGGCCTGGCGGCCGAACGACTCGTTGATCAGGCGGAAGCGTTTCACGTCGCTCATCACCAGCGCCACGCGGCTGCCGCTCTGTTCGGCGATGCCAAGCTGCCGGGACAGGCGCTCGGTGAACAGCGCACGGTTGGGCAGGCCTGTCAGCGCATCGTAGAAGGCGAGGTAATTGAGCTTCTCGCTCTTGGTCAGGTAATCGAGCGCGAACGCAATGTCGCCCGCGAGTTCGGTCAGCAGCCGCATTTCCTCGTCGTCGAACACCTCGGCCTCGGCCGAATACAGCGCCAGCACACCGATGGCCGTGCCCGCGAACAACAAGGGCACGATGGCGAGCGCGTGGACGCCGCGTTCGAGCAGCGCCTCGCGCTGTGCCTGGACCCGGGCATCCGTGCGGATATCGTTCGAAACCGACGGCTTGCCGCTGCCGATGGCATCACCCACCAGCGCATCCCTGCCCGGCGCTATATGAAAAGCCTCGGGCGGCAGGGCTTCGAGAAATTCGCGCACGCCGCCGGCCGAGGCGACCGGGACCACCCGTGCATGGTCGCGATCGACCAGGCCGATCCAGGCCATGCTGAAGCGTCCCGGGTCGATGGCGACGCGGCATGCCGCACGCAGCAGTTCGTCGCGATTCTGCGCGCGCACGATCAGCGTGTTGATGCCGCTCAGCACGGCATAGATGTGATTGAGACGCTCGATCCGCTGCTCGGCCCTCTTTCGCGCCGTGATGTCGGACGCGACGCCGGCGATGCGCTGCAACTGGCCGGCGGCGTCGCGTATCGGAAAGGCGCGGTCGCTGATCCAGCGCACCGAGCCGTCGGGGCGGACGATGCGGTATTCCAGGTCGTTGCGGCCCAGCTCGACCCGTTCCGCATGGGAGCGGGCAATCCGCTCCCGGTCGTCCGGATGGAGGGCGTCGCGCCAGGCGTCGGGGTTGTCATACAGACGGGCGCGGCTTTCGCCCCAGATCGCCTCGTAGGCAGGACTGACGTAAAGCACGCGACGTTCGCGGGCATCGGCCAGGAAGAACACGTCGTTGATGTTCTCGGCCATCTGGCGGAAGCGTTCCTCGCTCTCGCGCAAGGCCATTTGCGCGTGCTGCAGCGCCACCTGCTTCATCGACTCCTGCAGCGCGCGCCGCACCACGGGCACCAGACGGTCCAGGCGATCCTTCAGCACATAGTCGGTCGCGCCGCGTTTCAGGGCCTCGATGGCCCGTTCCTCGCCGATCGTCCCCGAAACGAAAATGAAGGGCGTGTTAGGGGACCGCTCCTTCAGGATGGACAGTGCCGTGAACCCGTCGAAGGTACCCGGCAGGCTGAAATCGCACAGGATCAGATCGGGGGCGAACTCGTCCAGCGCCTGCTCAAAGGCTTTCCGGTTCCAGACCCGTTCGGCCTGGAACTTGAGGCCGGCCCGTTCGAGCACGCGGTGGCACATCTCGGCGTCGAGTTCCGAGTCTTCCACGCTCAGGATGCGTAAATTGCTTTCGTTCATCTCATGTCCTCCGCGAAGAAGGATCTCCGCTGGAGCACCTCAGGGTATCGGGTGCGTCGCCACTTCATCTCGGGGGCGACTGGTTGATCGCCAGCCAGTAATAGCCCGCCTGGCGGGCCAGATTGGTCATGGCAATGAAATCGACCGGCTTGACGACGTAGCTGTTGACGCCGAGGTCGTAGCTCTCCGCAATGTCTTTTTCCTCCTGCGAGGACGTCATCACGACCACGGGGATCAGCCGTGTCCGCGCGTCGGACTTGATCGCCCTCAGCACCTCGATGCCGCTGACGCGCGGCATCTTCAGGTCGAGCAGAACCAACTGTGGAAGCACCCCGGTGCGTCCGGCGTAGTCCCCCTCCTGGAACAGATAATCCAGCGCCTGCTGGCCGTCCTTGACCCACTCCACCGTGTTGGCGAGCTTGCCGTCCTTGAGCGCGCGAATCGTGAGTTCGGCGTCGAGCGGGCTGTCTTCCACCAGCAGAATTTTCACCTGTTCAAACGTGTCCATCGGGCGGCTCCTTCGGCAACGTGAAATAGAACGTGGCACCCGCACCGGGCTTGCCTTCAGCCCAGACGCGGCCGCCATGGCGGGAAACGATGCGCTGCACCAGGGCCAGGCCGATGCCCGTCCCCGGAAATTCGCTGGCGTCGTGCAGGCGCTGGAACACTTCGAACAGCTTCGCCTGATAGCGCGGATCGAAGCCTGCGCCGTTGTCCCGCACGAAATAGATGTATTCGTCTGCGTCGCTGATCGCATTCACCTCGATCAGGGGTTTTTCCTGCTGGGCGCTGAACTTGAGCGCGTTGGACAGCAGGTTGGCCCACACCTGGCCGATCAGGGTGCGGTCGCCCATCCCACGCGGCAGCGCACCCAGCTTGAACTCGACGGGCGGGCCGGCGTGCTGAGTGTTCAAACTGTCGAAGGTGGATTGCACCAGCTCGTTCATGTCCAGCGCGTCGAGCTGCATGACCTTCCGCCCCAGGCGCGAGAACGCAAGCAGGTCGTCGATGAGCACGCCCATGCGGCGGGTTTCCCTGAGGATGACATCCAGCTTCCGCTGCGCTTCGGGGTCCAGGTCCGCGCCGTGATCCTCGACCAGCATGGTGGAGAAGCCGGCGATCGCCCGCAGCGGAGCGCGCAGGTCGTGCGAAACCGAATAGCTGAAGGACTCCAGTTCCTTGTTGGCGCTTTCGAGCTGCGCCGTGCGCTCGGACACGCGCGTCTCCAGTTCGAGGTTCAGGGTACGAATGTCTTCCTCGGCGCGCGCGCGCTCCGCGATTTCATGCTCGAGTTCTCGGCGCGAGGCCTCGATGGCGGCGGTCCGCACACCGATCTCGGCCAGCATGTCGTTGAAGGCGTCGACCAGGTAGCCGATCTCGTCGTCGGTGGTCTTGCGCACCCGCAGCGCGTAGTCGCGCCGGGTGACCACCTGGCGCGCGGCGTCGGTCACGGCAAGAATGGGCCGGGTCACCCGGGCCTGCAGCCAGAGCGCGATGAGGAAAGCCACGAACAGGCTGAACACCATGACGGCCGCCAGAATCCCGATGTAGCGCGCCATGCGCTCGTGCAGCAGGTAGTGGGCGCGCAGGTGCACCGTGCCGAGAATTTCGTTGTTCTCCACGATACGCTTGAACAGCAGTATTTCGTCTCCTTCAACCCGGAAACCCTCCACCTCGGGCAGCGCGGGAAATCCGGCGGCTGGCGCGTCGCTGCGCGCGTAGCGGGCAAACAGCTTGCCCTGGGCGTTGTAGATAGCGGCCGCCTTGATGCGCGGCCGCGCCTCGAGCAGTGCCAGATAGGCGTCGGCCGACTTGGGGTCGTTGAAAGCCAGCGCCGGCGCGCTGGCGCGTCCCAGGATTTCACCCTGGGTGGCCAGATCGCTGGCCCACATTTCGCGGTAGTTGCGCAGGTCATACAGGACGAGCGCGATGCCGGCCACCGCCAGCGCGGCGAAATTGCTGGCGAGCACCACCAGGATGAGTTTGTTGCGTACCGAACGCGCAACCGTCCTCATCATGGCAGCGCCCTCCTGTGCACCTGCTGGGCCACGGCAAGCAGCCGCGAGCTCAGCTTGATGCCACCTCTCTCTGCCGCATCGAGCGAGACTTCAAAACGCACGCGTCGCTCGGCCAGCACGAAATTGATCATGCTGCCGCGTGTCAGCGCGCTTTCCTCGTCGGTCACCAGCAGGGCGGAATGCGTTTGGGCAGACTGAGCCCATTGCCCCAACCGGGGCGACTCGCTGCCACCGACAAACAGGATATGCACACCGGCCAGCGAGTCGCCGGCCCGGATCCGCCTGACTGCGATCGGACGCCCCTGCGCCGTGCGGCCGACCACCATCTGGCCGAGTTCGGCAAGAATGGCCTCGGACCCCGCGACGGCAATCATGATCGGTGCGTCCGCCCGGGGCATGACCGACGCGGGCCATTCGACGAAGCTGGCGAACTTGTAGAGAAATGCCGCCTTGACGCTCTGCTCGAGTTCGGCGCCCTCCACCGAGGCCTTCGCCGGAAATGGCACCGCCCCCATGCACAGGAGCATGACGGCCAGGGCCGCCAGCGCGCCCGGGAAGCGGTGCACGCCCGGCTGCGCGCCGAACTGCAGACAGGCAAGCAGGACCGGCATCGCGTTCACTCCCGCAATTGCAACTGCAGGAAGACGCTGCGCCCGAACTCCCCCTGGATGGTCGACTGCGTGTACTCGGTGTGCGCCGTGTCGAACAGGTTGCGCAGCGCCAGCGAAAGCGTGGCATGGCGGTTGACGCGCCACCCCAGCCTGGCATCGACTGCGGTGTAGGCGGGTGTCCGCGGATTGGGCAGGGCGCCGATCCTGCGCACCAGAACGTCGAGTTCGTGCCGGGGCGTCAGATCCCAGGACGAGCGGACATTCCATTGATATTCCGGGTCATTGCCCAGCACGCTGGGGCCGAAGGGATCGGTGCTGTCGGGCTTGCGGCGCAGGTCCATGTCCAGCAGCGTCAGGCCGGCGCTCAGGCGCCAGATGCGCGAGGCCTGGTAGCTCCCCCACATCTCGGCGCCGTACGCCCGGCCTTCCATTTTGCTGCCGAAAAACAGAAAGGTGCCGCCGGCATCGAGTTCCTGGCTGCGCAAATGGTCGTAGTCGGCATGGAAGAGCGTCACAGAATACGAGAGCTGCGGCGCGGGCTGGCCGCGGTAGCCGAGCTCGAGGACGGTGGCGATCTCCGAGCGCACCGGGGCCCCGCCGGCGAGCAGGTAGGGCGGCACGCCCGGCACGAAGGTGTCGCGATCGAGGCGCGAGGGCGCACGCACCGCACGCGAGGCCGCGGTCCACAGCAGATGTTCGGGCGCCGGCTTCCAGGCCAGCCGGGCGCTGGGGAGGAATTCCAGGCCGGTGTAGTCGTTGCGCTCCAGGCGCGCGCCCAGGGTCAGGCGCAGGTCGTCGCGCAGTCGCATTTCGTCCTGGATGAATAGGCTGGACCAGGCCTGGTTCTCTTCGGCCGGGAGAAAGGCGACGTACTGGCTGTTGGTCACGCGGTCGAAGCTGTGGCGGTAGCCCGCGCCCCAGGTCAGGCTGTGCCGCCCCCTCGACCGCAGGGTGTGTTGGAACTGCACGTCGACGATGTCGAGCGTTTCCGAGAACGTGGGCGGCACGACGCGCTCGGTGCGGTCGTAATACGCCTGCAGCGCGAACGTGGAACCGCCCTCGAGCCGGCATTCCCAGCGGGCCGTCAGGTTCGTGCCGGAAATCCGGATGGTGCCGAGCGTGAACACCGCCCCCGTCGAGATCGTTCCCGGTGCAGGCTGGCCTTCTGCGCCGCGATAGGCATTGCCCTGGATCGAGAAGCTATCGTCGCCGTCGGCCCAGTCGGTGCGAAAGCCGATCTGGCCCTTGTGCCAGGCGTCGTCGCGCGCGGCGCCGGTTGCCGTCCGAGTGTGATCAATGTCGAAATATTTACCGTAGACGCGGTAATGCCCCTTGGCGCCCAGACTGCCGCCCTGGCGCGCCGCGCCTTCGGCTTCGTGATTGCCTACCCCGATCGCCAGCAGTCCGCCCTGGGTGTCCTTCGCCGGACGGGTGATGACGTTGATGACGCCATTCACCGCGTTGGTGCCCCACAAGGTGCCGCCCGGACCGCTGATGACCTCGATGCGCTCGATGTCCTCGAGCATCACGTCCTGCACGTCCCAGAACACGCCGGAAAACAGCGGCGAATACACCGAGCGGCCGTCGATCAGCACCAGCAGCTTGTTTCTTGCGCTGCTGTTGAAGCCACGCGCGCTGATGGCATAGGCACTCGCGCTGGCGCGCGCCACCTGCAGGTTGGGCGCCAGGCGCAGGGCTTCGGGCAGAGAACGGGCGCCGGAGCGCCGGATGTCGTCGTGGGTGATGACGAACACCGAAGCGGCCGCATCGGTCAGGCGCTCGGGCCGTTTCGATACCGAGGTGATCTCGATGTTGAGAAGTTCCTCGAGCGACAGGTCGGCGAGTTGCGGAGCGGCGGCGTAGGCAGCCTGACCCAGGCAGACCCCGAGCACGGCCAGCGCACGGGCTGCGGGCCTGGGTCTGCAACGACGCATCGATATGGGGTGATTGACCATGCCGCCTCCTTGCACGCATATGGGCGATCGGGCGAAGGCAGCCCCCGCTGCCATGCGTCGCACAGCGATCACGAACCGGCGTGCTGTAACGGTAGCGCTGGGAGGGGTTGCACAGAATCAGGAAAACCCGACAAAACGCGCGGGGAAATCCCTACAGGAAGCAGCCCCCTGTCCGGCGGGGCTATTCGATCGAGGTCAGGCCGTGCTGGATCGCGAATTTGACCAGACTGGGCATGTCGCCGATGCCCAGCTTCTGCATGATCCGGGTGCGGTAGGTTTCGACGGTCTTCGGCGACAGGCACAGCGATTCGGCGATCCGCACGGTCGGATTGCCCTCGACCAGCAGTTGCAGCACCTGGCGCTCGCGCGAGCTGAGCGCGTCGAGCGCCGCATCGCTGCCGCTGCGCAGGTATTCGTCGATCACGCTTTCGGCGATCTGCCGGCTCAGGTAGCGCTGCCCCGCGTGCACGGCGCGGATCGCTGACAACACCTCGTCGGCGGCATTCTTTTTCAGGACGTAGCCGCGCGCGCCGGACTGCAGCGCCCGCAGCACATATTCCTGATTGGAATGCATCGAGAGAATCACGACCTGCGTGGCAGGCGCGCGCTCATGGATCAGGTGAGTGGCCTCGATGCCGTTGAGCTCGGGCATGGCGATGTCCATCACCACCACATCGGGCAGCAGTTCGGTGACGCAATGCAGGGCCTGGCGGCCGTCCGCCACGCAGCCCGTCACCGCCAGATCGGTCTGCGCGTCGATCAGGGCACGCAGGCCTTCGGCCATCACCGCATGGTCGTCCACGATCAGAACATTGATGCTCATGCCCTACCTTTTGAGAGTAACCGTCACCGACGTGCCCAGGCCGGGTTTGGAATCGACCGTCAGGGTGCCGCCCAGCGCCACCGCCCGCTCGCGCATGGTGAGCATACCCCAGCCCGTGCGGCCGTTGCGCGGGCCCTGCGCGCCCGCATCGAAGCCGATGCCGTCGTCGGCAACCGTCAGCGTGATCTGGTCCGGCAGCAGCGCGGCCTCGATTTTGACGTTTTTTGCACGCGCGTGCTTGGCCAGGTTGGTCAGGGATTCCTGCACGATCCGGCACAGCGAAATTTCCGCCTGCCGGCTCAGGTCCATGGACTGGGCGGGTCCGCGCACGGCGACTTCGATGCCCGTGCGCCGGGCGAACTGCTCGGCGATGGCCTTCAGGGCGGGCAGCAGGCCGTAATCATCGAGCAGCGGCGGCCGCAAGTCGGCCATCACGTCGGTGATGACGTCGACCGTGGCTTCGACCAGTTCCTGCGAGTCCTTCAGCCTGGCGCCGACCTGGGCGCGGACAGCTTCCGGCAACTGGCCCAGGACGATGCCGAGATTGATGTTCAGCGCACTCAGGTTCTGTCCCACCCTGTCGTGCAGCTCGCGCGACAGGGCCAGCCGCCCTGCCTCGTGCAGTTCCACCAGCCGGTTCGACTGCACGCGCAACTGCTCGGTGTAGGCCTGCAGGTCCTGTTCGGCACGCTTGCGGTCGGTGATGTCCATCAGGCAGTTGATGGCCCCGGTCAGCGTGCCGGCTTCGTCGCGGCGCGGAATGATGTTGACAACCGCGGTGCGGCGGGTGCCGTCCGGTCGCTCGATGACGATCTCGCGATCCGCCACCGCCCTGCCGGTACGCAGCACCTCGGCCATCGGGCAATCGGCATGCGGCAAATAAGCACCTTCGGGCGTATGCAGCCGGTAGGCGCCGCAAAAAAACTCGGGGGCGTCGCCGAGGAGCGGTACCCGACCCCACAGGCTCACGGCCTGGCGGTTGCAGCTTTCGATGCGACCGGCCGCGTCGCAGGTGTAAACGGCAATCGGCAGGATGTCCACCAGTTCGCGGAAACCCTGCTCGCTGTGGCGCAGGGCTTCCTGCGTGCGCTTGAATTCGGTGATGTCGGTTGCGATGCCCCCGATGCCCAGGATGCGCCCTGCGGCGTCACGTACCGGAAACTTGCTGACCCGGCTGACGCGCGGTCCGTCGGTATAGCGGGCGGTTTCCTCGAATTCCAGAGATACGCCGCACGCCAGCACCTCGCGATCGTTGGTGCTGAACACCGCCGCCTGTTCGGGCGAAAACAGCTCGGCATCCGTACGGCCGAGAACCTCGTCGCTGCGCAGCCCGAAGCATTGCTGGAACCGGGCGTTGACATGCAGATAGCGGCCTTCGACATCCTTCAGAAAAATGACAGCAGGGCTGTGATTGAGGAAAGCCTGCAGGCGCGCCTCGCTTTCGCGCAGGCGTTCCTCCAGTTCGCGCCGTGCCGTGAGGTCGCGCGTGACCTTGGCAAAACCGTGCAGCGTGCCGCGTTCATCGCGCATCGGCGTGATGATCACATTGGCCCAGAATGCCGTGCCATCCTTGCGCAGCCGCCAGCCTTCGTCTTCGAAGCGGCCGTGTTCCAGGGCCGCCTCGAGTTCGCGCGCAGGCTTGTTCTGCGCTACGTCCTCGGGCGGGTAGAATCGCGAGAAATGCTGGCCGATAATCTCGTCAGCCGTGTAACCCTTGATGCGCTCGGCACCCACATTCCAGCTGCTGATCCGTCCTTCTGGATCGAGGATGAAGATCGCGTAGTCTGCCACGCTCGCCACCAACAGGTGGAAAGGCTCGACCCGCTCGCGCATCTGCATTTGCCCATGCCAGCTTTCGGCAACGTACTCAGTACGGAACACAATGTAGCGAGGCGTCGCGCGACCTTCCTGCAGCAGCGACACCGTGCAGCGAACCCAACGCACAGCACCGGCCTTCATCCGGAAGCGCACGACGATCCGAAAGGCGCTGCGCTGCCCTTCCAGCATCTTCTGTCGCATGGCCTGGTAAGGCGGGAAATCCTCGGGATGGATCAGGGACATGCAGGTTTCGGCTCGCAGCTCGGCTTCGTCCAGGCCGATCATCTGCCGGAACGCCGGGTTGGCGCGGACAAACCGGCCCTGAAGGTCGGTGAGCGCGATGCCGATCGGTGCCGAGTTGACGATCGCGCCCAGCACGCCCATGTCCTCATCCACCGCATGCCGCCGTGGCGTGAGCAGTCTGAACGCCGCATCCACGATCTGCTGGATCCTGTTCATGTCCGTGTCCGTTCTGCCGGGGCTCACCTCTTGTCCGGCCGCGCCCGCATTTGCACGTGAGATGCGCCTGGCATGCAGAATGCCGTGCGCGCCCATGCGAGGAATATAGCGGAGGAATGACGCGGGGGAGCCGGCGGGGCAACCCGGAACCCGCAATCAACCTGCTGCGAACAGGGTTGTTTCCGCATCGGCGGTGCGCCGCCCGGCCAGGCCGGCACCCCCCAAGGCAAACGCGGGGGATCTGGCTACCCCGGCAACCGCCTGGCAAGCTCGTCCCACAGCTTGTCGAGGCGCTTGACCGACACCGGGTAGGGCGTCTTCAGTTCCTGCGCGAACAGTGAAATGCGCAGTTCCTCGAGCTGCCAGCGGAAGTCCTCGAGTGCGGCAGGCACCTCGCCCTTCACCTGCGCGCGCCGCGCCGCGTACTTGTTCTGCAGCGTGAGCACGCCGGCCATGCCGCGCGCGTCGCGCTGCTCGGCGGCTGGCAGTTTTTCCAGACGCTTGAGGATGCCTTTCAGGTAACGCGGCAGGTCCTTGAGATGCGTCCACGGCGTGGCGGTGACGAAGTCCTTCGGCACCAGCGCGGCGAGGTGCGCGGTTTCGTCGCGCATCACCGCGGTGAACTGCGGCTTGGCGGCCAGCCGCGCGGAAACCTGTGCGTGCAGGTCGAGGATCTCGGCGACGTCGCGCAACAGTGCCTGCTTCACCACGGCGACGCGCGGCTTGGCGCGCTCCTTCTGCTTGTCGAATGCCTTCTGGCTGCGCGGCACGTCATCATCACCCAGCAACGCACGTGCGGCGATCGCGTCGGCGAGTTCGGCGCGCAACTGCTCGGGACTACCGAAGGCACGGAATTTCAGCGCGAGCGCGGTCTCGCGCGACAAGTCCTTGTCGAGCTGCTTGAACTGCGCCGTCAGCGCGAGGCGCAGCAGGCGCACCACGCCGCGCCGCGTTTCGGCTTCCGCCGCAGCGGCTTCGTCGAGCAGGCGCAGGTCGACGGCTTCGCCGGTGTCGACCAGGGCGGGATAGCCGACGAGCTCGCGGCCGCCGCGCTTGAATTTCACCTGCTGCGGCAGGTCGCCAACGTTCCATTCGGTGAGCCCGGTGCGCTCGAAGGGGTTGTCCTCGGCGCCGCCGCCGTAGGTGATGCGCGCGGCGCCGCCGAGCTGTTCGCGCAGCGCGGCGAGGTCGCGCCCGCTGGCGAGTTCCTGGCCGCTGTCGTCGACGACGGCAAGGTTCATGCTCAGGTGGGCAGGCAGCTCGCCCTTCCACTCGTCGGGATGGATGTCGGCACCAGTCTTCCTGCGGATGTAGGCGGCGAGCGCCTCGGTCAACATCTGTTCGCCCGGCTTCACCACGGAGAGGAAGGCGGTGACGGTGTCGGGCAGCGGGATCAGCGGGCGTCGCTTGTCCTTGGGCAGGTTCTTCAGCAGCGCGGTCAATTTTTCCCGGATCAGGCCGGGCACCAGCCAGTCGACCTGCGCGGGGTCGACGCGATTGAGGAGATACAGCGGCAGCCTGAGCGTCACGCCGTCAAGCGGATGGCCGGGCTCGAAACGGTACTTCAGCTTGCAGGCGACGCCGTCGACCGTGAGGGTCTCGGGGAACAGCGTGTGGTCGGCGCCGAGCCCCTCGCCGACGATGTCCTCGCGCGCGAGCAACAGCGCCTTGGGATTCGCCGCTTCGGCCTCGCGGCGCCATTGCTCGAACGCCGCGCCGTTGTGCAGGTCGGCCGGAATGCGCGCGTCGAACACACGATAGATGCGCTCCTCGTCGAGCCACACGCCGGATTTCCTCGCCTTGTGTTCGAGCGCCTCGATTTCCTGGATGAGCGCACGGTTGTGCGCGTGCCACGGGGCATCGGTGGCATAGTCGCCGGCGACCAGCGCGCCGCGGATGAAAAGCTCGCGCGCGAGCACGGGATCGATCGGGCCGTAGTGGATCTTGCGCCGCGGCACCAGGGTGATGCCGTACAGGCTCACCCGCTCGAAGGCGACGACGCGCGCGCCGTCCTTCTCCCAGTGCGGCTCCAGATACATGCGCGTGAGCAGGTGCCGGCCGGCGGCCTCGATCCATTCCGGCCGCACCTCGGCGACGGTGCGTGCGAGCAGGCGACCGGTGTCGGTCAGCTCGGCGGCGACGATCCATTTCGGGCCTTTTTTGGCCAGCGCCGAGCCGGGATGGATCGAGAGCTTGATGCCGCGCGCGCCCTGGTAGTTGCCCTCGCCGGGCTTCGGCCGGCCCTTCGCGTCGTCGGACTTGAAGCCGATGTTGCCGAGCAGGCCGGTGAGCAGGGCCTGGTGGATCGCGTCGTAGCCGGCGTCCTTTTCGTTTTCGCGCAGGCCCAGTTCACTCATCTGCGCATGCAGCTGACCATGGATGTCGCGCCATTCGCGCATGCGCCGCGGCGACAGGAAGTGGTCCGTCAGCAGCGTCTGCAGCTGGCGGTTGGTCTTCTTGTGCTTCAGCTGTTCGTCGTACCACTTCCACAGCTTGAGCCAGCCCATGAAGTCGGAGCGCTCGTCCTGGAAGAGCTTGTGCTTCTCGTCGGCGGCCTGTGCCCGCTCCATCGGGCGGTCGCGCGGGTCCTGCACCGACAGCGCGCTGGCGATGACCAGCACCTCGCGCACGCAACGCTGCTGTTCGGCGGCCAATAACATTCTTGCGATGCGCGGGTCGAGCGGCAATTTCGCAAGCTGGCGGCCGATCTTCGTCAGCTGGCCCTGCTCGTCGAGCGCGTGCAGCTCCGCGAGCAGCTGGTAGCCGTCGGTGACCAGGCGGTTACTCGGCGGGTCGATGAAGGGGAAACCGACGACGTCGCCAAGATTCAACGATTTCATGCGCAGAATCACGCCGGCAAGCGAGGAGCGCAGCAGCTCGGGATCGGTGAAGCGCGGCCGGTTGCCGAAGTCTTCCTCGTCGTAGAGGCGGATGCAGATGCCGTCGGCCACACGGCCGCAGCGGCCGGCGCGCTGGTTGGCCGACGCCTGGCTGACCTTCTCGATCAGCAGCTGCTCGACCTTGTTGCGCGCCGAGTAACGCTTCACCCGCGCGGTGCCGGGGTCGATGACGTAGCGGATGCCCGGCACGGTAAGCGAGGTCTCGGCGACGTTGGTCGCGAGCACAATGCGGCGCAATGCCGAAGTCGGCCTGAAGATCGCGTCCTGCTCGGCGACCGACAGGCGCGAGAACAGTGGCAGGATCTCGGTGCCGGGCGGGTGGTGCTTGCGCAAGGCCTCGGCGGTGTCGCGGATTTCGCGTTCGCCCGGCAGGAAGACGAGGATGTCGCCGGGGCCTTCGCGGGCGAGTTCATCCGTGGCGTCGAGGATGGCAGTTATATCGCTTTGGGCATCTCGCTTGCTCCCTCCCCCGCTACGGGGGGAGGGTTGGGGAGAGGGTGAGGGCGCGTCCTTGTCCTTCTTCTCGCGTCCGCCTTTGCCCGGCGCCGAGGCTGCTTCGCGGTCGCTGCGCTCGATGGGCCGCCAGCGGATCTCCACCGGATAGAGCCGCCCCGACACCTCGATCACCGGCGCGCCGTCGAAATGCTGCGAGAAGCGCTCGGCGTCGATGGTTGCCGAGGTGATGACCACGCGCAGGTCAGGACGCCGGTCGACCAGCGTTTTCAGGTAACCGAGCAGGAAATCGATGTTGAGGCTGCGCTCGTGCGCCTCGTCGATGATGAGCGTGTCGTAGCGCGAGAGCAGCGGGTCGCCCTGACTCTCGGCGAGCAGGATGCCGTCGGTCATCACCTTGATCGCGGTGTCCTCGCGCACCTTGTCGGTGAAGCGCACCTTGTAGCCGACCAGGCCGCCGAGCTCAGAACCCAGCTCCTGCGCGATGCGCGCCGCGACCGAGCGCGCGGCGATGCGGCGCGGCTGGGTACAGCCGATGAGCTTGCCCGGACGCACGCCGACCTCCAGGCACATTTTGGGAATCTGCGTCGTCTTGCCCGAGCCGGTCTCGCCGCACAGGATCAGCACGCGGTGCTTCGCCAGCGCAGCGAGAATGTCGTCGCGGCGGCTGGAGACCGGCAGGTCGGGGTACTCGATGCGCAGCGGACTACTTGTTCTGGAGGTATTTGACGTCATCGAAAGTTTCGAGCCAGGCCGGCTTGTACACCGCCATCACGGTGACCGCCATGCCGGTGGAGAACGCCTCGGCCCAGCTGATCAACAGCGTGGCATAGGGCGTGTAGTGGGCGAGCAGGTAGTCGAGCGTGTAAGTGCCCGACTGCGCCATCACCGCGGTGACGGCCAGCCCGATCGCGGCGACCGACAGCGCGGCGCCGAAGAAACCGTTGCCGAGCACGTAGATGAAGAAATGCTTCGGCAGCCAGCGTTCCAGCGCACGGTAGACGTTCCAGCTCACTGCCGCCGGGAGCGCCGCCAGCAGCAGGGCGTCGACGCCGAGCGCGCGCCAGCTGCCGTGGCCGAAGAGCGCGTTGGCGGCGAGGATGAGCACGCCGGCGAAGCTCGCGCGCCAGAAGCCGAACATGAGCGTGAGCGCCGCCATGCCGTAAAGATGAAAACCGAGGCCGGGGCGGATACCGGTGCGGATCTGCCACAGCGCGAGTACCGCCACCGTGGCGCCGAGCAGCAGGTTGAGCCGCGCCGGCTCGGCGAGCCGCCGCCAGTCGCCCGACATCAGCCAGCGCCAGCCGAGCATGACGAGACCCAGCCAGCCGATGACGAGGTAGGAATCGGGCAGGACCGTCGCGGTCAGGCCCATCGCGGTAGAATTCATGGCCGAATTTTACGCGATGCCGCCATGCCCGCCCCTTCCCGCAAACCCCTTTCCGACGACGAGCTCGCCGCCTACGACGACTTGCTGCAGACCGTGGGCGAACGCCTCGACCGCGACCTCTCGGTCGAAGGCGTCGACGGCTTCACCGCCGCGCTGCTGGTCGGGCCGCGCCGGCTCGCGCCCGAGGACTATTTCCCGGTGCTGCTCGGCGAGGGCGGTCTCGACACCCTGCGCGACGACGCCGAGCGGGCGCGCTTCGTCGACTGTTTCGAGCGCCGCCGCGCCGAACTCGAGCGCGCGCTCGCCGCGCCGGTGGAGAACCTCGCCGACCCGCGCGCCCTGGCGCCGCTGATCCTCGACTGGGACGCGATCCTCGCGGACATGCCGAAGACCGAGGCCGACGCGCTGCGCGCCGAGGGCGTGCCCGGCTACGGCGAACTGTGGGCCGCCGGCGTGCTGCAGGCCGTCGAGCACTGGGAGGACGACTGGGCGCTGCCTGCGGAGAGCAAGGACGAGCAGTTCGTCGACGCCTGCCTCGACCCCTTCTATACCCTCGCGGCGCCCGAATCGGAATGGACACCGCAGGAAAAGCAACACAGCCGCATGGAGCACGTCGCGCAGGCGATCTGGTCGCTCTACGACCTGCGCGAGTTCTGGCTCGACCGCGGCGTCGCCCCGATCGCGCCAATCCGCAAGACGCCCGAGCCCGGCCGCAACGATCCCTGTCCCTGCGGCAGCGGGAAGAAGTACAAGAAGTGCTGCGGCACCTAATAGGATCTAGGGGCTAGGATTTAGGGGTTAGGGGGTCTTGTGCGGCTTCGCCGCATTGCATGAATTCATGAGGCGCGGCGAAGCCGCCCATCCCCCATCCCCTGACCCCTGACCCCTGACCCCTGACCCCTGACCCCTAGCCCCTAGCCCCTAGCCCCTAGCCCCTAGCCATGAAACTCGTCCTCTTCGACCTCGACAACACCCTGCTCGCCGGCGACTCCGACTACGAATGGGGCCAGTTCCTCATCGCCAAGGGCGTGGTCGACGGGGCCCACTACGAAGCCAAGAACCGTGCGTTCTACGAGGACTACAAGGCCGGCCGGCTCGACATCTATGCCTTCCTCGCCTTCGCCCTGCACCCGCTCGCCACCCACAACCGCGCCGAGCTCGTCGCCTGGCGCGCCGAATACCTGGAAACACGCATCAAGCCGATGATCACGCAGGCGGCGCGCGACCTCGTCAACAAGCATCTGGGCGAAGCCGACCTCGTCGCCGTCATCACCGCGACCAACAGCTTCGTCACCGAACCCATCGCGCGGGAGTTCGGCGTTCCGCATCTCATCGCCACCGACCCCGAGGAGGTGAACGGCCGTTTCACCGGCGAGGTCGCCGGCACGCCGTGCTTCCGCGAAGGCAAGGTGGTGCGGCTGGCGCATTTCCTCGAAACCCGCGGCACCCGCCTGGATGACCTCGAAACCAGCTGGTTCTACAGCGACTCGCACAACGACCTGCCGCTGCTGCAGCAGGTGCGCCACCCCGTCGCCGTCGATCCCGACCCGACGCTGCACGCCCACGCCCTGGCCCACGGCTGGCCGGTGATCTCGCTGCGCGAAGGCCGCCCGCCTTCGCACTGAGCCCTTTTCTTTGCGCGGCGATGTCATACGCTGGAAACATGTTCCCCGCCAATGACCCGCCATGAGCCACAAGCACGAAACCCTGCTGCACGCGATCCTCGACGGCCCGGTGAGCGGCAACGTCCACTGGCGCGAGGTCGAGTCGCTGCTCACCCACCTCGGCGCCAAGGTCGAACCCCACCACGGCGCGAGCTTCCGCGTCACCCTCAACGGAATCGAGAACTTCCTCCACCGCCCGCACAACAGCAACACCTGCAGCAAGCAGGAGCTGCGCCACGTGCGCGAAATCCTCGTCGCCGCCGGCGTCGCACCGCCCAAGACCTGAGCCTGCATGAATTCGTCATGCCGCGGCGGTAAGATACCGGCATGAACGCTCCCACCACGCTTGCCGAAAGTGTCGCGCGCCAGCGCGAGGCGCTCGCCAACCTGCTGCGCGAGCCGCTGGCGGTGGCCGCCGAGGCCTGCAGCCGGGCGTGGCCGAACCGCGCCGGTCTCAACGCCGCGCTGCTGCACGCGCTGACCACCCTGCCCTCGTGCAAGTACCTGTACGCGCTCGACACCCGCGCCGTGCAGCTGTCCGACAACATCAGCCGCGAAGGGCTGATCGAGACCGACTACGGCCGCGACCGCTCCGACCGCCCCTACATGAACGAGGCAGTGCCGAACCAGGGCTTTCTGCTGTCCGAGGCCTACATCAGCCTGCGCGCCAAGCGCCCCTCGCTCACCGCGATCCAGATCGTGCGCAGCGACGACGGCCAGGTGCTCGGCTTCGTCGGCGCCGACTTCGACCTGCGCGACCTGCCGATCACCGGCAAGCTCTACGAAGAACCCACCTACTGGCGCCAGATCAAGGGCGACCCTGCGATCCGCGGCGCGGTGTTCCAGCAGACGCGCAGCGAATCCGCGCTTGACCGCAACCTCGACACCGTGCTCGGCGTGCTGAGCGAACTGATGGAAGACCACGGCGTGTTCCACGGCAAGCTGCACTTTTCCAGCAGCCGCGCCACCATATGGCTGGTCGACGACCCCTACCGCTACCGCCTGCTCGACATCGACGCGCTCACCGACCCCGACACCTGCCTGATCTACCCGCGCGTGCCCTACCCCGCCAACGCCGTCGTGCCGCGCGACCGCATCCGTCCCGTGCTCGACAACCTGCGCGCGCTGCGCTTCATGGACGAGACCTTCTACCTGCGCGCGGGCTCGCTCAACATCTTCAACGGCATGGTGGGGCTGACCTTCTCCTGCGACGGCTCGCACTACCTGCCGTGGGACGAGTTTCTTTCCAAGGGTTACGATTTCTGGGCGAGCGGCAAGGCGATCGGCTGAGGCCGCCAATACCCCTGTCCACGACAGCTTGAATCCCCCGCCCCCCGCGGCGGATAATGCGGCATTGCGCGGGGCGTTCTGCTTTGGAAACCTATCTTCTCATTCTCATTTCCACGGTGTTCGTGAACAACATCGTGATGGCCAAGATTCTCGGCCTGTGCCCGTTCATGGGCGTGTCGAAGAAGCTGGAAACGGCCATCGGCATGGGGCTGGCGACGACTTTCGTGCTGACGCTCGCCTCCGGCGCGAGCTATCTCATCAACGAATACCTGCTCGGCACGGAACTCTTCTACCTGCGCACGCTGTCGTTCATCGTGGTGATCGCGGGCATCGTGCAATTCACCGAGATGTTCATCCACAAGACGAGTCCGCTGCTCTATCAGGTGCTCGGCATCTACCTGCCGCTCATCACCACCAACTGCGCGGTACTGGGCATTCCGCTGCTCAACGTGCAGGAACAGCACGGCTTCGTCGAGTCGCTGTTCTTCGGCGCCGGCGGCGCGATCGGCTTCACCCTGGTGCTGATCCTGTTCGCCGCGATCCGCGAGCGCCTCGAGACCTGCGACGTGCCGACGCCGTTCAAGGGCACCAGCATCGCGATGATCACCGCCGGCCTGATGTCGCTGGCCTTCATGGGCTTTTCCGGACTCGTGAAATAAATGCTTACGGCCATACTCGTGATGGTCGCCATCGCGGTCGCGATCGGCCTGGTGCTCGGCTGGTCGGCGGTGCGCTTCAAGGTTGAAGGCAATCCGCTGGCGGAGAAGATCGACGCCATCCTGCCGCAGACGCAGTGCGGCCAGTGCGGCTTCCCCGGCTGCCGCCCCTACGCCGAGGCGATCGCCCGCGGCGAAGCCGACATCAACCAGTGCCCGCCGGGCGGCGAAGAAGGCGTGAAGAAGCTCGCCGAGCTGCTCGGCGTGGACCCCAAGCCGCTCGACGAAACCCACGGCACGCCCAAGCCCAAGGCGGTCGCCTTCATCGACGAGAACACCTGCATCGGCTGCACGCTGTGCATCCAGGCCTGCCCGGTCGACGCCATCTCGGGCGCGGCCAAGCAGATGCACACCATCATCGCCGACGAGTGCACCGGCTGCGAACTGTGCATTCCGCCCTGCCCGGTGGACTGCATCAGCATGGTGACGATCCAGGAAGACCTGCCGCACTGGAAGTTCAAGCATCCGGTGGTGATGATGAAGCAGGTCGGGGGCGGGCGCGGATGAGTCGCACGCTCCATCGCTTCAAGGGCGGCGTGCATCCGCCGGCGCACAAGATCGAGTCGAACGGCCGGCCGATTCACACTGCGCCGCTGCCGCGCACGCTCGTCATCCCCCTGCGCCAGCACATCGGCAATCCGGCCAAGCCGGTGGTCGAGGTCGGCCAGCGCGTGCTCAAGGGCCAGCTGATCGCCGAGGCCGACGGCTACATTTCCGCCGCGGTGCACGCCTCGAGCTCGGGCACGGTGACCGCAATCGGCCCGGTGCCGGTGCCGCACGTCTCCGGCCTGCCCGACGACTGCATCACGATCGAGACCGACGGCCGCGACGAATGGATCGCCCGTGCGCCGATCGACTACGCCGCGCTGGCGCCGGGCGAACTGCGCATGCGCCTGCGCGACATGGGTCTCGCCGGTCTCGGCGGCGCGGTGTTTCCCAGTGCGGTCAAGCTCGACCCCGGCGCGCACGTCTGTCCCACGCTGATTCTCAACGGCGGCGAATGCGAGCCCTGGATCACCTGCGACGATCTGCTGATGCGCACGCGCGCCGACGAAATCCTGCAGGGCGTGACGGTAATGCGGCATCTGCTCGGCAGCACCGAGATCCTGGTCGGCATCGAGGACAACAAGCCCGAGGCGATCGCCGCCATGCAGGCGGCCGCAGCGCAACTGGATTTCGCGGTCGAGGTCGTCGCGGTGCCGACGGTCTACCCCGGCGGCGGCGCCAAGCAGATGATCGAGACGCTCACCGGCAAGCAGGTGCCGTCGGGCAAGCTCTCCACCGACATCGGCATCCAGGTATTCAACGTCGGCACCGCCTACGCGCTGGCGCGCGCGGTGTTCTACGGCGAACCGCTGATCTCGCGCCTGGTCACTGTCACCGGCCACGTGCTGCGGCCGCAGAATTTCGAGGTGCTGATCGGCACGCCGATGCAGCGGCTGATCGACCTCGCCGGCGACCGCGACGGCACCACCGGCGTGCTGATGGGCGGCCCGATGATGGGCGTGCCGATGCCTTCGACCGAGGTGCCGGTGGTGAAGGCGACCAACTGCATTCTGGTGCAGTCGGACGACCTCTTTCCGCCGTTGCCGAAGATGCTGCCGTGCATCCGCTGCACGCGCTGTGCCGACGCCTGCCCGGCCGAACTGCAGCCGCAGGAACTCTTCCGCTTCGCCAAGGCGGGCGATTTCGGGCGCGCGCAGGAATACCACCTGTTCGACTGCATCGAGTGCGGCTGCTGCAGCTACGTCTGCCCCAGTCACATTCCGCTGGTCGACTACTACCGCTACGCCAAGAGCGAGATCTGGGCGCGCGAGCGCGACAAGCGCGCCGCCGACCTCGCGCGCGAGCGCCACGACTTCCGCCAGTTCCGGCTCGAGCGCGAGAAAAAGGAAAAGGCCGAGAAGCTCGCCGCCAAGGCGCAGGCCAAGCGTGCGGAGCTCGCGACCGAAGGGACCTCCGGCGACAAGCCGGCGAGCGACGCCGACGCCAAGAAGGCATTGATCGCCGCCGCGCTGGCGCGCGCGCAGGCGAAGAAGGCCGAGGTCGCGCCGAAGAACACCGAGCAGTTGACGCCCGAACAGCAGCGCGAGATCGAGGAGATCGAGGCGCGCCGGGCTAAAATCCGCGAACTGGCGCGCCAGCCGCTGGAAACCGACGAGAACAAAGCCTGATGCCCGCCCCCTTCGTGATCGACCGCAGCAGCGTGACCCAGGTGATGGCCTGGGTGCTCGCCGCGCTGGTGCCCGGCGTCGCCGTCCACGTCTGGGTGTTCGGCCCGGGCATTCTCGTCACCCTCGCGCTCGCCACCGCCGCCGCGCTCGCCGCCGAGGCGCTGATGCTGAAGCTGCGCGGATATCCCGCCAAGCCCTTCCTCGCCGACCTCTCGGCCATCGTCACCGCCTGGCTGCTGGCGCTTTCGCTGCCGGCGCTGGCGCCGTGGTGGCTGATCGTCACCGGCACGCTGTTCGCGATCGTTGTCGCCAAGCACCTGTACGGCGGCCTGGGGCAGAACATATTCAACCCGGCGATGGTCGGCTACGCGGTGCTGATCGTGTCCTTCCCGGTGCAGATGACGGCGTGGCCGGGCCCGCTCGCGCTCACCGGCACGCCGCTCACGCTCGCCGACAGCGCGGCGATCATTTTCGGCGGGGCGCCCGCGGCCCTGCTCGACGCCGTGACCATGGCCACCCCGCTCGACACGCTGCGCACCGGTCTGCTGCAACAGCACACGGTCGACGAAGTCATGGCGCAACCGATCTTCGGGCGCTTCGGCGGCACGGGCTTCGAGTGGCTCGCGCTCGCCTTCCTCGTCGGCGGGCTCGCGCTGTGGGCGCTGCGCATCATCAGCTGGCGCGTGCCGCTGGCCTTCCTCGCCGGGGTGTGGCTTGCCGCCGGCTTCCTGCATTTCTTCGACGCCGGCCGCTACGGCGCGCCCTGGTTCCATCTCTTCGCGCCGTCGGTGATGCTGGGCGCCTTCTTCATCGCCACCGACCCGGTGTCGGGTTCGACCACGCCGCTCGGCAAGCTGATCTTCGGCTTCGTCGCGGGCGTGCTCACCATCGTGATCCGCACCTGGGGGGGCTACCCGGACGGCGTCGCCTTCGCCATCCTGCTGATGAACCTGGCGGTGCCGCTGATCGACCAGTACACCCAGCCGCGCATCTACGGCGACCGCCGCCGCGACGGGGCGCCGCCGCCATGAAGGATATGATCCGTGCCGCCGCCGGCAACGCCCTGCGCACCGGTGCCATCCTGTTCGTCTTCGCGCTGATCGCCACCGCGCTGCTGGCCTACACCTTCACCCGCACCGCGCCGACGATCGAGCGCAGCCAGCAGGCGAAGACGCTCGCGCTGCTGACCCAGGTGCTGCCGCCGTCGCACTACGACAACGACCTGCTGGAAAGCCGCCGGACCCTGGACCCCGACGAACTGCTCGGCACGCGCCAGCCGTCGTCGCTGTGGATCGCGCGCCGCGGCGACGCATTCGCCGGCGTGGTGCTGGAGGCCGTCGCGCCCGACGGCTACAGCGGCGCGATCCACCTGCTCGTCGGCATCGACGCCGACGGCACGGTGACCGGCGTGCGCGTGACGGCGCATCGCGAAACGCCAGGCCTGGGCGACTACATCGACCGCGCCAAGAGTCCCTGGATCGACCAGTTCGTCGGCACCTCGCTGCTCGCGCCCGCGCCGCGCGGCTGGAAGGTCGTCAAGGACGGTGGCACCTTCGACGCGCGCGCCGGCGCGACCATCACCCCGCGCGCGGTGGTGAAGGCGGTGCACCAGGCCCTCGAATATTTCGCGCGGCACCGCGCGGCCTTCGCCGCGCCCACCGTAAAGGAGAACGCCCCATGACCCTGAGCGAATTCCGCACCCTGTTCCAGAACGGCCTCGACAAGCAGAACGCCGGCCTCGTGCAGTTGCTCGGCCTGTGCCCACTGCTGGCGATCAGCAACAACGTCGTCAACGCCCTATCGCTGGGGCTGGCGACCGTGCTGGTGATGGCGGCAGCCAGCGGCGCCGTGTCGGGCGTGCGCAACTTCGTGCCAAGCGAAATCCGCATCCCGGTGTTCGTGCTCATCATCGCCGCGCTGGTGACCGTGATCGACCTGGCGATGCACGCGTATGTGCTGCCGCTCTACGTGGTGCTCGGCATCTTCATCCCGCTCATCACCACCAACTGCATCGTGCTCGCGCGCGCCGACGCCTTCGCGTCGAAGAACCGCCCGCTGCACAGCGTGGTCGACGCCGTCGCCATGGGCCTCGGCCTCACTGCGGTGCTGGTGGTGCTCGGCGCGATGCGCGAAATCGCCGGCCAGGGCACGCTGCTCTCGGGCATCGACCTCGTGTTCGGCGCCGACGCGAAGCAGTATGTCCTGCACGTGCTGCCCGACTATCAAGGCTTTTTGCTCGCGATCCTGCCGCCCGGCGCCTTTCTCGCGCTAGGTCTGCTGATCGCCGCGCACAACTGGCGCAAGGCCCGCGCCGAGCAGCGCGCCCGCGCTGCTGCGCTGCCGGCCGCGGCATGAAGCCGCCGCTGAAGAAGCGCGTGCCGAAGCCGCGCAACCCCTACGTGGCGCTGGCGATCGCGCGCCGCGCGGGGGAACACGAGAAATCCGCCGGCGCGAAGCGCCAGGCCGAAAAGCGCGCGCTGAAGAAGCGCCTCGCCGAGCAGTAGGACCGGCCGTGAACGCAGCCAAGCGCCACGAAATCTTCAGCCGCCTGCGCGCGGCCAATCCGCACCCGACCACCGAACTCGAATACGCGACGCCGTTCGAGCTCTTGGTGGCGGTGGTGCTCTCCGCGCAGTCGACCGACAAGGGCGTGAATCTCGCCACCCGCCGCCTGTTCCCGGTCGCCCGCACACCGGCGGCGATCCATGCGCTGGGCCAGGCGGGGCTGGAGGACTACATCAAGACGATCGGCCTCTACAAGAGCAAGGCGAAGCACCTGATCGAGACCTGCCGCCTGCTGGTCGAACGCCACGGCGGCGAGGTGCCGGCCGAGCGCGACGCCCTCGAGGCCCTGCCCGGCGTGGGCCGCAAGACCGCCAACGTGATCCTCAACACCGCCTTCGGCCAGCCGACCATGGCGGTCGACACCCACATCTTTCGCGTCGCCAACCGCATCGGACTCGCGCCGGGCAAGACCGTGCTGGAAGTCGAGAAAAAGCTGATGCGCACGGTGCCGAAGGAATTCCTGGTCGACGCCCACCATTGGCTGATCCTGCACGGCCGCTACGTATGCCAGGCGAGGAAACCCAGGTGCGGCGAATGCATCATCGCCGACCTGTGCGAATACAAGGACAAGACCTGGCCCGCGCCCGAAACGAAGCGGCAGACCGCGCCGAAGCCGCGCACGGCGCATGCTGCAAAGGCCAAACCGTCCCCCACGCTGAAAACCGGGAAGAAGATGCGCGCTGCGCGCGCCCAAACCGATTAACGATTCATGTTCAACCCCAGCCGCGACCAGGTTCGCCAGTTTTTCTTCGACGTGTGGGCGAAATACCGCGCCGGGCAGCCGCTCGCCGGCGCCGAGCAGCCTGCGCTCGACGCCGTGCTCGCCCACCCCGAGTACCACGCGCTGCTGGAACAGCCGGAACGTTATCGCGACCGCGACTGGCTGCCCGAGGGCGGCGAAGCCAACCCCTTCCTGCATCTGTCGATGCATCTGGCAGTGTCCGAGCAGTTGTCGGTCGACCAGCCGCCGGGCATCCGCGCGCGCTACGCCGCGCTGCTTGCGCAGTACGGCAACGCGATGGACGCCCAGCACGCGGTGATGGATTGCCTCGGCGAGATGATCTGGCAGGTCCAGCGCCATCACACGCCATTCGACTCGGCGGCCTACCTCGACTGCCTCGATCGACGCCTCGGCCGTCCCTGAGCCGGGCTCAATTTCGCCGGCGATCTGCCGATATATCCGTTGAAAACATGACACGGCGGCCCGTCGGCGGCCGTGCCTTGCGCTCGATCCCGTGCTGAAGTATCCGACAGGCACGCCCTGTCGCGCGGCCCTGTTGCCGCCTGGAACCGGGGATCGGGCGCGTGGCCGAACTGGAAGAGCGTATCGATGAAGCAGCTGGAACAGCTCAAACTCGGCGGACAACTGCCCTCACCGCGCGGCGTCGCGCTGGCGATTCTCGAGATCTCGCGGCGCGACAACGCGACCCTCAGCGAAATCGCACGCGTGGTGTCGACCGACCCGGCGCTGTCGAGCCGCCTGATCAAGCTCGCCAACGCCGCCAGCCACATCTCCCGCCCGGTCGTCTCGGTGCAGGAAGCCGTGGTGCGCCAGGGCATGAGCACGGTGCGCCAGCTCGCGCTCGGCTTCTCGCTGGTCGACCAGTACCGCGAGGGCGCCTGCAAGGCCTTCGATTACCAGCGCTACTGGTCGCACTCGCTGCTGATGGCCCTGACCATGCAGGCGCTCGGCGCGCGCGTCCACGTCGCTGCGCAGGACGAGGTCTTCGTCCTCGGCCTGCTCGCCCAGGTCGGCAAGCTGGCGCTGGCGACGGTCTACCCCAAGGACTACGGCGAGGTGCTGCTGGCGCACCACGCCAATCCCGAGCAGCCGCTCGCCACGCTCGAACGCGCCAAGCTGGAAACCGACCACATGGAACTCGGCGTGGCGATGATGATGGACTGGGGCGTGCCGCGCGTCTTCACCGCGCCAGTCGCGCACTACGAGAACCCGGAGGCCTTCAACCAGCCGCGCGATTCGCGCAGCGCCAGCCTGATGCTGATGCTGCAGCTCGCCCACCGCCTGGCCGACCTCGGCCTGGCCGAGGCCGACGCGCGGCCGCTGCTCGCCAAGGCCTGGATCGAGAAGGCCGTCGAACTCGACCTGCCGCAGGAGGACGCCGGCGTCTTCATCGACGCGGTGATCGCGAGCTGGCAGGAATGGGGCAAGCTGCTGAACATCCCCGCTACCGCGCTGCCGTCGATCGCGGAAATCTGCCACGGCCAGCTGCTCGTCGAGGAAGAGGCGGCCGAACGCGACACGCCACTGCGCATCGTCGTGGCCGACGCCGACACCGCGTCGCGCCACCACCTCGTCGCCCTGCTGTCGGAGGAAGGCAACCACTACATCTACCCGGCGGAAAACGGCAACACCGCGCTCGCGCTCGCCATGGAGGTGCTGCCGCACGTGATCGTCGCCCACTACGACCTGCCCCTGCTCGACGGCCTGGAACTGTGCCAGGCACTGCGGGCCACCGAGGAAGGCCGCTGCATGCACATCCTGCTGACCTCGGACGACCAGCGCGAGGACGAGCTGATCCGCGCATTCGAGGCCGGCGCCGACGGCTACCTGCCCGTCACCATCACCTCTGCCGGTCTGCACACGCGGCTGCAGGTGGCGCAGCGCCAGGTGCGGCTGAAGAACGACTGGGAAAAAGACCGCGCCCAGCTGCGCCAGATCGCCGCCGAACTGGCCGTCGCCAACCGCCGTCTCGCCACCGTCGCGCTCACCGATCTGCTGACCGGCCTGCCCAACCGCCGCTCGGCGATGGACCAGCTCGAACAGGCCTGGAGCGCGGCGTCGCGCTCGGGCATGCCGCTTTCCTTGATGCTGATCGACATCGACCACTTCAAGTCGATCAACGACACTTACGGCCACGCCGCCGGCGACATGGTGCTGCGCGAGGCTGCCGCCGCGATGCGCACCGCGGCCCGCCGCGAGGACAGCGTGTGCCGCTTCGGCGGCGAGGAATTCCTCGTCATCTGCCCCAACACCGACCTGCAGTCGGCGATCCACTCGGCCGAGCGCCTGCGCACCACGCTAAACGGCAAGCGCATCGGCATCGGACAGTCGAGCCGCACCATCACCGCCAGCATCGGCGTGGCGACGCGCGAGCCCGACACCGCCGACATCGACGCGCTGGTGAGCGCGGCCGACCAGGCGCTCTACGCCGCCAAGGCCGCCGGGCGCAACAAGACGCGGGCGCGCTAGGGCGTGTTGACGCCCATTTCACCCCCCGGCTAGAGCGCCCGCGACACGCGCCGCACCGACGCATCTTCGGGGTGCGGCTCGACGCCAAAGCCGAGCGCCTCGACCAGCTTCAGCATCGGCCGGTTGCTCTTCAGCACTTCGCCTTCCATCCGCTTGATGCCGCGTCCGCGCGCCACGTCCATCAGCACGTCCATCAGCTTGTGGCCGATGCCCTGCTTCTGCCAGGCGTCGTTCACCACCAGCGCGAATTCGCAGGATTGGCCGTCGACGTTGATCGCGTAGCGCGCGACGCCGAGCTCGACTTCGCGGCCGTCGACCTGCGTCAGCGCCAGCAGCGCCATTTCGCGCGTGTAGTCGATCTGGGTCAGGCGCGCGAGCGTCTCCGGCGACAGCTCGGCGAGCGCGTCCATGAAGCGGAAGTAGCGCGATTCCGCCGACAGGCTCCGGACGAAGCCCTGCGTCAGCTCGGCGTCCTCCGGGCGGATCGGCCGGATCACCACGTTGTGCCCGCTCGGCAGCTGCCAATGGGTGACGAGGTGCGCGGGATAGGGATGGATCGCCATGTGGGCGTAGCGGTCGGCGCCGGGCACCCGCGGCGCGATGACGATGCGCGCGTCGAGCGCCAGCGCGCCGGTCTCGTCGACCAGCAGCGGATTGATGTCGAGTTCGGCGAGCCAGGGCAGTTCGCACACCATTTCCGACAGCCGCAGCAGCACGTTCTCCAGCGCCGTGAGATCCACCGGCGGACGGTTGCGGAACGCCCCGAGGAGCGTCGCCACGCGGGTGCGGCGGATCAGGTCCTGTGCCAGCAGGCGATTGAGCGGCGGCAACGCGACCGCGCGGTCCTGGAAGGCCTCGACGTCGACGCCGCCGGCGCCGAACGCGATCACCGGCCCCAGCACCGGATCGGACGTCATGCCGAGCAGCACCTCGCGCGCGTGCGGACGCACCACCATGGGCTCGATGACGATGCCCTCCAGCACGGCGTCCGGGCGCAGCCGCTTCACGTCCTCGAGCATCTCGCCGAACGCCGCACGCACCGCCTGCCCGCTCGACAGGCCGAGGCGCACGCCGTTGACGTCGGACTTGTGGGTGACGTCGGGCGAATTGATTTTCATCGCCACCGGAAAGCCGATCTGCTGCGCGAGCAGCATGGCCTCGGTCGGGTCGCGTGCAATGAGGGTCTGCGCGACCGGAATGCGGAAGGCCGACAGCAGGGCTTTCGATTCCACCTCGCTCAGCAGATGCCGGCCGTGCGCCAGCGCGCTCTCGACGATGAGGCGCGCGCCTTCGACGTCGGGCTCGGCCTGCTGCGACAGCGGCCCCGGCACCTGCATCAGCTGGCGCTGGTTCTCGTAGAAGGCGGAGAGAAAGGAGAACACTTCGACCGCCGGCTCCGGCGTGGTGAAGAAGGGAATGCCGGCCTGCTTGAAGCGGCGCCGGCCCTCGTGCACCTGGGCCTCGCCCATCCAGCAGGTGAGCACCGGCTTCGACGAGGTCTTCGCCACCTCGATCACCGCCTCGGCGACTTCGGTGGGACGCGTCATCGCCTGCGGCGTCAGCATCGTCAGCACGCCGTCGACGGCGGGGTCCTTGAGACAGGCGTCGACCGCCGCGCGGTAACGCTCGGCGTTGGCGTCGCCGATGATGTCCAGCGGGTTGCCGTGCGACCAGGTCGCCGGCAGCACGGCGTCGAGCGCCGCCACCGTCTCCGGCGACAGTTCGGCCATGCGCACGCCCAGGTCGATCGCGAGATCGGTCGCCATCACGCCCGGCCCGCCGCCGTTGGTGACGATGGCGAGCCGGTTGCCGGTGGGGCGGATGTGGGTGGCGAGCGCACGTGCCGAGGCGAACAGCTGCAGGATGGTGTTCACCCGCACCACGCCGGCGCGCCGCACCAGCGCGTCGAACACGGCGTCCGACCCGACCAGCGCGCCGGTGTGCGACTGCACCGCCTTCGAGCCGGCGGCGTGGCGGCCGACCTTGACCAGCACCACCGGCTTGAAGCGCGCGGTGGCGCGCAGCGCGCTCATGAAGCGGCGTGCGTCGCGGATGCCCTCGATGTAGAGCAGGATGCCGCGGGTCTGGGCATCGCTGGCGAGATAGTCGAGAATCTCGCCGAAATCGAGGTCGGCCGAGGCGCCGGTGGAAATCACGCTGGAGAAGCCGATGCCGTTGGTCTCGGCCCAGTCGAGCATGGCGGTGCACAGCGCGCCCGACTGCGACACCAGCGCGAGTTCGCCGGCGAGCGTGGCGCCCTGGCTGAAGGTGGCGTTGAGGCCGATCGACGGCCGCTGAATGCCGAGGCAGTTGGGGCCGATGAAGCGGATGCCGTGGCGGCGCGCGGCGTCCTTCACCGCCGCCTCCAGCGCCGCCCCCGCTTCGCCGGTTTCGCGGAAGCCCGCCGACAGCACCACGGCATGCCGGATGCCGCGCTGCCCGCAGGCGTCCAGAAGCGGCGCGACGGTCGCCGCCGGCGTGGCGATCAGCGCCAGTTCGGGCACCGCCGGCAACTCGCTCGCCGAGGCATAGCAGCGTTCGCCGTACAGGGTCGCGTGCTTGGGATTGACCGGATAGACCGTGCCCTGGAAGCCGGCGTGGCGCAGATTCCTGAACAGCACGCCGCCGACCGAATCCTCGCGCTCGCTGGCGCCGAAGACCGCGACCGAGCGCGCGTTGAACAGGGGGTGCAGGTAATGCTGGGGCATGGGCAGTCGGACGACGCGAGGGGAGCTCCTATCCTAGGGCATCGCCCGTTGCAGTGCCATCGCGGCGGCGTATAGTTCGCCCAGTCCGTCCCGCGCATCATGTCGACCGCCTACTTCACTCATCCCGCCTGCCTGCTTCACGCCATGGGCGACTGGCACCCCGAAAGCCCGGCCCGCCTGCGCGCCATCGACGATCGCCTGCACGCCGCGCACCTGTACGATTTTCTCGCCCACCGCACGGCGCCGGCAGTTACCCGCGAGCAGCTGCTGCGCGCACACGACGCCGCCTACGTCGACGCCATCGAGGCCGCCGCGCCACAGACAGGCCATGTCGCGCTCGATCCCGACACGCTGATGAATCCGCACACGCTGGAGGCCGCCCGCCACGCCGCCGGCGGTGCGGTGGCGGCGGTTGACCTCGTCATGCAGGGCAAGGCCGCCAACGCTTTCGTCGCCTGCCGTCCGCCCGGCCACCACGCCACCCGCAACCGCGCGATGGGCTTCTGCATCTTCAACAACGTCGCCGTCGCCGCGGCGCACGCGCTCGCCGCGCACGGCCTCGAACGCGTCGCCATCGTCGACTTCGACGTGCACCACGGCAACGGCACCGAGGACATTTTCCGCAACGATGCGCGGGTGATGCTGGGCTCGACCTTCCAGCATCCCTACTACCCCTTCAGCGGCGCCGACAGCGGCAACGCGCACCTGATCAACGTACCGCTGCCCGCCGGCACCGCCGGGCCGGCGTACCGCGCCGCCTTCGCCGAGCACCTGTTGCCGCCGCTGGAGGCCTTCCGCCCGCAGTTCGTATTCTGCTCGGCCGGTTTCGACGGCCACCGCGAAGACGAGATGGCGCAGTTCGCCCTGGTCGAGGCCGACTATGCGTGGATCACCGAGCAGGTGATGGACGTCGCCGCGCGCCATGCCCAGGGCCGCATCGTCTCGGTGCTCGAGGGCGGCTACGACCTCAGCGCGCTCGGCCGCAGCGTCGCCGCCCACCTCAAGGTGCTGGCCGGACTGTGACGCCCTGAAGAAAACGCCCCGCGGCGTCGTTATATCCCCCATGCAAGACCGTCGTTTCTACGATTTCCTGCACCGCCAGATCGTGGTGCTGATCGTGCTTTCGCTGTTCCCCGGCCTCGGCTACCTGCTGCTCGGCTGGCTCAACGGCGTGTTCCTGCCGGCCGCCGTCTGGTACGCGCTCATCGTGGCCTTTTCGGTGTGGGGCTGGCGCCTGCATCGCCGCTACGACTTCGCGACCCTGAGCGAGCCCGCCCGCGCGCGCTGGTACCGCCAGTGCAGCGGCTTCATCTACGCCTTCTTCCTGCTGTGGGCGGCGATCTTCCTGATCTACGTGCGGCACGACGAAGCCAAGCTGCACTACATCGCCGTCTTCACCGAGATCGGCGCCGCCGTCGTCGCCTCGACCCTGCTCGCGTCGGACAAGCGCCTGTTCCGTCCGACCATCCTGATGCTGATGGTCCCGCTGATCGTCTACTTCGCCTTCATCGGCGAGTGGTTCGGCTACGTGCTCACCGCCTTCGCCGCCACGCTGACCTGGGTGCTGCTCTACTCGGCGAACAGCACCCACGCGCTCCTGATGCGCGCCAGCCACCAGGCCACCCACGACGCGCTGACGACCCTGCACAACCGCCAGTACTTCATCGAGCACCTGCAGCAGCGCATGAACACCCTGCGCGAGAGCGGCGCGTACGCCTACCTGCTGCTGATCGACCTCGACCACTTCAAGACCGTCAACGATTCGCTCGGCCACGACGTCGGCGACCGCCTGCTACAGCAGGTGGTGGCGCGCCTGCGCGAGGAGACGCCGCCGGACAGCCTGGTTGCCCGCCTGGGCGGCGACGAGTTCATCGTCACCGGCAGCAGCGACGGCAACCGCGCGGCCTGCGAGGCCGCCGCGCTGGCGGTGGCGGAGCGCCTGGTCGCCCGCCTCAAGGCCCCCTACGTCGTCGACGCCCACCACCTCTACATCAGCGCCAGCGTCGGCGTGAGCATCCTCAGCGGGCGCAGCGACAATGCCAACCGCTTCATCAAGGAGGCCGACATCGCCATGTACGAAGTCAAGGCCAAGGGCCGCGACGGCGTCTTCCTGTTCAACGAGGCCATGTCCGCCCGCGTCGAAGCCAACCTGGAAATCGAGCGCCTGCTGCCCTTCGCCCTCGATCACGGCGAAATCTCCCTGCAGTTCCAGCCGCAGGTCGACCGCGCCGGCCGCATCGTCGGCACCGAGGCGCTCGCGCGCTGGCACAGCCCCGCGCTCGGCGAGGTCAGCCCCGCGCGCTTCATCCCGATCGCCGAACAGACCGGTCTGATCCTCGAACTCGGGCGCCACATCCTGGACACCGGGTTCCGCACGCTGCGCAGCTGGCACGATGCCGGCCTCGTCCTCGAGCAGTTCTCGCTCAACATCAGCCTGCGGCAGTTCAACCATCACGCCTTCGTCGAGCAGGTCGAGACGCTGGTCGCCCGCCATCTCGACGCAGGCCTCGCCGCACGGCTGGTCTTCGAGATCACCGAATCGGTCGCTGCCGAGGACGTCGCGCGCGTCGTCCAGACCATGCAGCGCCTCAAGCGGCTCGGCATCCGCTTCTCGATGGACGACTTCGGCACCGGCTATTCCTCGCTGAGCCTGCTCAACCAGCTGCCGCTCGACGAACTCAAGATCGACCGCGCCTTCGTCGGCGCGCTCGACGACACCGAAGGCCGGCAGGTCATGGTGACGACCATCCTCAACCTGGCCGGCGTGCTCGGCCTGAACACCGTGGCGGAAGGCGTGGAGACCGCCGGCCAGCAGGACTTCCTGCTGCGCCACGGCTGCCAGCTGTTCCAGGGCTATTTCCATTCGCGCCCGCTTTCCCGGGAGGCGTTCGAAACCGCCTGGCGTGCGTCCGCCAGGGCGGCCGTCGCCGGCACCCCGGCCTGACCCGCCGGACGGAACCCGGCGCGGTGCCCGCGGGTCTGCTTCAGCAGCCCCACAAGCCCAAAGGAGACACGCCATGAACACCCCGGAAGACGCCCTGCTCGCCGAACTCAACAGCCTCGCGCCCGTCACGACCCTCGACCGGCGCGGATTCCTCGTGACCGCGCTGGGCGCCGGCTTCGCCCTCGCCGTGCAGCCGGTCGCCGCGCAGACCGCGATCACCACCGATGCTTCGGGCCTCACCGCCGGGGAGATCCAGGTGCCCACGGCGGACGGCAACATGCCGGCCTACCGCGCGCAGCCGGCGCAGGGCACGAACTTCCCGGTGATTCTGGTGGTGCAGGAAATCTTCGGCGTGCACGAATACATCAAGGACGTCTGCCGGCGCCTCGCCAAGCTCGGCTATCAGGCGATCGCCCCCGAGATGTACGCGCGCCAGGGCGACCCCACGCAATACACCGCGATCCCCGACATCCTCGCCAACGTGGTGTCGAAAGTGCCCGACCGCCAGGTCATGGCCGACCTCGACGCCTGCGTGGCCTGGGCCGCCGCCCACGGCGGCGACACCGCGCGCCTCGGCATCACCGGCTTCTGCTGGGGCGGCCGCATCACCTGGCTGTACGCCGCGCACAACCCGAAGGTGAAGGCCGGCGTGGCCTGGTACGGCCGGCTGGTCAGCACGGTCAACGACATGACGCCGACGCATCCGATCGACGTCGCCGGCAAATTGAATGCACCGGTGCTGGGCCTGTACGGCGGCGCCGACGCCGGCATCCCCAACGACACCGTCGAGAAGATGCGCGCCGCGCTGGCGGCCTCGGCCAATGCGGCCAGCAAGGCCTCGGCGATCCACCTCTACCCCGAAGGCCCGCACGCCTTCCACGCCGATTACCGCCCCACCTACCGCAAGGAACTGGCCGACGACGGCTGGAAGCGGATGCAGGCCTGGTTCAGGCAGCACGGCGTCTGAGCGCGCCGGTGGTCCAAGCAAAACGGGCGCGGCTTCAAGCCGCGCCCGTCCGCAGGAAAACCGGCGAACCGGTCAGTACTTGAGGGTGAGCCCCTTCTGCTTCGAGAAGTAGGTGGCGAGGTCGCGCAGGTCGGCGTCGCTCAGCGGCTTGACCTGCTCCGCCATCAGGGGATTGTTGCGCTTGCCCGTCTTGTAGTCCTTCAGCGCGTGATACAGATAGTCCTGATGCTGGCCTGCCAGCGTCGGGAACATGGGCACCTGGCTGACGCCGTCGGCGCCGTGGCAGGCCGCGCAGCTCTCCGACTTGGCCTTGCCGGCTTCGTAATTGCCCTTGCCGGCGTGCGCCGGGAGCGCGACGCTCAGCGCCAGGGCGGCGAGGATGAGGCTGGTTCGATGGTTCATGTGTGAGCTCCCCGGTTATTTGGCAGGACCGCTGTACGACGAAGCGTAGTAGGCCGCCAGGTCTTCCATGTCCTGGTCGGACAGGCTCGCCGCGATGCCGGACATGCTGGGATGCTTGCGCTCGCCGCTCTTGTAGGCCTTGAGCGCTGCCACGAGGTAGTCGGCGTGCTGGCCGCCCAGCAGGGGAACGCTGTACACGCTGGGATACGCCGTACGCCAGCCGGGAATGCCGTGACAACCGGCACACATGGAGGTTTTGAGTTGGCCCGCCTTGGGGTCGCCTGCCGCCTGCGCCGGGGCCGCAAGGGCCAGCAGCACGGACGCGCACAGCGTCATCGTCGTGTAGTTCATCTTCCTCGCTCTCTCTGGTTGTGTGTTGTCGTTCTGCCCCCATCTGCCGCGGGGTTCGCGGGTCATTATAAAACCGCTGCGATGATTAAATGTACGCTTTTATGGCGAAAAATCCTTTTATACCAGTCGGTTAAAGTATTATTCGCTAATATGCTTCTGGAGTTTGCGTGAACGCTCTGCTCAAGGCCTGCCCGCTCTGGCTCTATCGTCTGCTGCCTTTTCTGCGCTGGGCGCCGGACGTCACCCCGCAAACCCTCAAGGCCGACAGCGTCGCCGCACTGACGGGCGCGCTCATCGTGCTGCCGCAGGCGGTGGCCTTCGCGACCATCGCCGGCCTGCCGCCCGAGTACGGTCTGTATGCGGCGATGGTGCCCGCCATCGTGGCGGCGCTGTGGGGCTCGAGCCGGCATCTGGTGTCGGGGCCGACCACCGCCATCTCGATCGTGGTATTCGCGGCGATCAGCCCGCTCGCCGAGCCCGGCAGCCCGCAGTTCATCGGCCTGGTGCTCACGCTCACCTTCCTTGCCGGCGCAATCCAGCTGGCGATGGGCCTGGCGCGCCTGGGCATGCTGGTCAATTTCATCTCGCACACGGTGATCATCGGCTTCACCGCCGGCGCGGCCCTGCTGATCGCCGGCAGCCAGGTCAAGAATTTCTTCGGTCTCGCCATCCCGCGCGAAGCGCGCTTCCACGAAATCCTGCTGGAATTCGGCCGTCACCTCGAGGACGTCCAGCCCTGGGTGATGACGGTCGGCGTGGTCACGCTCGTCGCCGGCCTGCTGGCGCGGCGCTACCTGCCCAAACTGCCCTACATGATCGTCGCCATGGTCGCGGGTGGCGTGGTCGCCGCCTTCCTGAACGCGCAGTTCGGCGTCGAGGCGACCGGCATCCAGACCGTCGGCGCGCTGGCCGCGGCCTTCCCGCCGCTATCGCTGCCGGACTTTTCGCTCACCGCGATCCAGCAAACGCTGTTCCCCGCTTTCATCATCGCCGTGCTCGCGCTGACCGAAGCGGTCGCGATCGCGCGTTCGGTCGCGGTGAAGTCCGAACAGCGCATCGACAGCAACCAGGAATTCGTCGGCCAGGGCCTGTCCAACCTCGCCGGCAGCTTCTTCTCGGGTTACGCGTCCAGCGGCTCGTTCAACCGCAGCGGCGTGAACTACGCGTCCGGCGCGAAAACGCCGCTCGCCGCCGCGCTGTCAGCGGTGTTCCTGCTCGCCATCGTGCTGCTGGTCGCGCCGCTCGCCGCCTACCTGCCGGTGCCGGCGATGGCGGCGATCCTGTTCATCGTCGCGTGGAGCCTGATCGACTTCCACCACATCGGCGAAATCCTCAAGCGCCACAAGCGCGAGCGCATCATCCTCGTGCTCACTTTCGTCGGCACGCTGGTCGACCTGGAGAAGGGCATCTTCCTCGGCATCCTGGTGTCGCTGATGTTCTACCTCTACCGCACCTCGCAGCCGTCGATCCGCGAGCTGGTGCCGTCGGCCGCCGACCGCGACAACCCGCGCCGCAAGTTCGTCCCGGCCGCGACGAGCGACGCGCCGACCTGTCCGCAAATGGCAATCCTGCGCGTCGAAGGCTCGATCTTCTTCGGCGCGGTCGAACACGTGCAACAGCACCTGCGCAACGTCGACGAGTCCGACCCGCAGAAGAAGCATCTGCTGGTGTCCTCGCGCGCGATCGGCTTCGTCGACCTGGCCGGCGCCGAACTGCTGGCCAAGGAGGCGACGCGCCGGCGCAAGCTCGGCGGCGGCCTGTACCTGGTCGGCGTGCAGCCGGACCTGTGCGAAATGCTGAAGCGCAGCGGCCAGGTCGACACCGTCGGCGAAGACCAGATCTTCCGCCACAAGGGCGACGCCATCGCGGCAATCTACCCGCGCCTCGATTCCGCAATCTGCCGCACCTGCACGGCGCGCATCTTCCGCGAATGCCATATCGCGCTGCCCGACGGCACGCCGCGTTGATCGATTGGGGTCAACGGACGTCTGCAACCGGACTGGCTGACTGGCCGCGCCGCCACACCCACGGCGGCGTCGGCGCCACCTCGCCCCACAGGCCACGCCGCGCGCTGCGCGCCGCGTCCTGAACCCCACGCAGCGGATCGGCGGCGTCGCGTGACGACGCCCACGCATGACCGCGCCGCACCAGTTCCACATTGACGTCGAGGCCGCCGATTTCCAGCCGCCCCAGCGCGCGGCCGTAGGCATCGGTCGCCACGCGATGCAGCCGGCCGCGCTGCTTCAGCGCCAGGTCCTTCAGCGCGCGCGTCGCCGCTTCGCCATGCGGCTGACCCACCTCCGGCGCGTCGATACCGGCCAGCCGCACCTTGAGAAAGGCGCGCGAGGACGGGTGGTAGTGGTCGGGTTTGAACAGCACGGTGTCGCCGTCGATCACCACGATGACGGCGCCGTCAAGCGGGTTGGCCCACGCTGCGGGCACGCACAGCAGCGCCGCGAGGACGAGGAGGGTTTTCAACCCGCGAGCATCTCGACCGCGTGCTGGCGCGTCGTGGCCGTGATTTTCATGCCGCCGAGCATGCGGGCGATTTCCTCCACCCGTGCCGCATCGTCGAGCGCCTCGATGTTCGAGGTGACAAGCCCCGCCTGCGCCTGCTTGGCCACGCGCAGGTGCTGAGCCCCCCGCGCCGCCACCTGCGGCAGGTGAGTGATGACGAGCACCTGGCGGGTCTCGCCGAGTTTCGCCAGCCGCCGGCCGACGGCCTCCGCCACGCTGCCGCCGATGCCGACGTCGACCTCGTCGAAGATCAGCGTCGGCACGCCGGCCACGCCGGACAGCGCGGTCTGGATCGCCAAGCTGATGCGCGACAGTTCGCCGCCCGAAGCCACTTTCGCCAGCGGCCCGGCGGGCAGGCCGGGATGGCTGGCGACGAGGAAGGCGACGTCCTCCAGGCCGTAGGCACGCGGCTCGCCCGTCGCCTGCAACTGGATGTTGAGGTGGCCGCCGGCGAGCGCCAGTTCGTGCATGGCCGCGGTCACCTGTTCGGCGAGCGCTGTGGCGCCCTTGCGGCGCAGCGCGCCGAGCTGCTTTGCGTCGGCCTGGTAGCGCGCGAACGCAGCGCCTTCGGCCGCCTGCAGCGCGTCGAGGTCGTCGCTGGCGGCGAGTTCGGCAAGCCGATCCTCGAACTGCCGCAGCGTGTCGCCCAGCGCCTCCGGCTGCACCCGGTGCTTGCGCGCCAGCCGGTGCATGTCGCCCATGACGCGGTCGAGCTCGGCCAGCCGCTCGGGATCGAGAGTGAGGTGGCCGGCATAGCGCCGCAGCGCGTGCACCGCTTCGGCCACGTCGGCCGCAGCGGCGTCGAGCAGCGCCGCGACATCCTTGAGGCTGTCGTCGACCGCCTGCATCGCGGCGAGCCGAGCACCGAGTTCGCCCAGCCGGCCGCTCAGCGCGTCCTCGCCTTCGTCGAGCCCGTCGATCAGCGCCTGGCTGCCCTCGATGAGCGTGGTGACATGGGCGAGCCGCGCGTGTTCGGTCTGGATGTCGTCCCAGCGCGCGAGGTCGTCGCCCAGCGCGCGCAACTCGTCCACGGCGAGCGTGAGCCCCTCGCGTTCGATCTGTCGCGCCTGCCCCTGGGTCTCGGCGTCCAGCCGGCGCTGCCGCGCCGCCTGCCAGGCGTGCCAGGCGGCGTCGACCGTCTGCGCCAGTGCCTGCGCGCCGGCGTAGGCATCGAGCACTTCGCGCTGGGTCTGCGGCCGCAGCAGCGCGTGGTGCGCGTGCTGGCCGTGGATGTCGAGCAGGTGCTCGGCCGCGTCCTTCAGCTGCGCCAGCGTCGCCGCGCTGCCGTTGACGAAGGCGCGCGAACGGCCGCCGGCGTCGATGACGCGCCGCAGGATCAGGCGGTCGTCGTCCGCCGCAAACCCCGCGGCGTCGAGCCAGGCGGCGAGCACCGGCAGGCCGGCGATGTCGAATTCGGCCGCGATTTCGGCACGCGGCGCGCCGGGACGCACGACGCCGCCTTCGGCGCGATCACCGAGTGCGAGCGCCAGTGCGTCGACCAGGATGGACTTGCCGGCGCCGGTCTCGCCGGTGAGCACGGTCAGCCCCGGCGCGAAGTCGAGCTCGACCGAGTCGACCAGCAGGTAATTGCGGAGGGAGAGATGCAACAGCATGGCCACCTCTATAAATCTACTGCGCGACCATGATCCGGGCGCGTCCGGTGCTCGGACTCCTCATGTACTTCCAGGTACATTCCGGTTCCTGCGCTCCGGGCGCGCCCGGCTGAGCGTGGTTGTTGCCGCTTCAGCGGCTCTACAACCACGGCCTGCCCCGCGCGGGTGGATAGCCGCTCGCTACGATTTCTAGAGGCGCCACAAAACAACTCAAAGTTTTTTGCCCCAGTGCAGCTTCTGCCGGAGCGTGTCGTAGTAGCTGTAGGAGTGCGGATGCAGCAGGGTCACCGGGCGGTTCGCGCGGGTGATCCACACGTGGTCGCCGCTTTGCAGGTCGAAGTGCAGCTGGCCGTCGAAGTGCACGCGCGCGTCGTCGGCGTAGGTGAGGTGCAGCTCGATGCGCGAATGGCTGCTCACCACGATGGGGCGCGCCGACAGCGTGTGCGGACAGATCGGCACCAACGCCACGGCTTCGAGCGTGGGGTGGACGATGGGGCCGCCGGCCGACAGTGCATACGCGGTGGTGCCGGTGGGCGTGGTGACGACCAGGCCGTCGGCGCGCTGGCTGTAGACGAACTCGCTGTTGATCGCGATTTCCAGGTCGATCAGGCGCCCCGAGCCGCCCTTGCCGAGCACCACGTCGTTGAACGCGGTGGCCTCGAACACCCGCTCGCCGTTGCGGCGGATCTGGCCGTTGAGCAGGATGCGCTCCTCGGCGACGTACTGGCCGCTGAGGATTTCCGCCACGGCGTCGAACATGTCCTCGACGGTGATGTCGGTGAGGAAACCGAGCCGCCCCTGGTTGATGCCGATCAGCGGCGCGCCGTGCGGCGCCAGCTCGCGCGCGATCGACAGCATGGTGCCGTCGCCGCCCAGCACGACCACGGCGTCGCTCTGCGCCGCCAGCTCGTGCAGGGTGCGGGTGGGGTAGTCGGCGATGCCGAGGTGGTCGGCGGTCTGGCAGGCCAGCAAGACCGTGTGGCCGCGGGTCTTGAGGAACTCGCCGAGCTTGCGCACGGAAGCTTCCATGTCCCGGTTATCGTATTTGCCGACCAGCCCGACGGTGTGGAAAGGCGTTTGCATGGGGCTGGATTATATAGGGGTGCCCGGCGCGAGGGGGCTAGGCGTTAGGGACTAGGGGCTAGGATTTAGGGGCTAGGGGATGAGCGGCTGCGCCGCGTCTCATGAATTCATGGAACGCGGCGCAGCCGCTCAAGTCCCCCTAATCCTTAGATCCTAGCCCCTAACCCCTGAATCCTAGCCCCTAACCCCCAGCCCCTTATAATGCAGTCATGCTCAACGACCGCGCGCGCATCCTGCTGAAGACCCTGGTGGAACGGTACATCGCCGAAGGCGAGCCGGTGGGCTCGCGCACGCTGTCGAAGCACTCGGGGCTGGATCTGTCGCCGGCGAGCATCCGCAATGTGATGGCCGACCTCGAGGAAATGGGTTTCGTCGCGAGCCCGCACACCTCGGCCGGGCGCGTGCCGACGCCGCGCGGCTATCGCTTCTTCGTCGACACCCTGCTCACCGTGCGCCCGCTCGATCAGGTGGCGGTCAGCAAGCTCGAGACCCAGCTCGCGCCGGCCGACCCGCAGCGCCTGATCACCGCCGCCTCGACGCTGCTCTCCGACCTGAGCCAGTTTGCCGGCCTGGTGATGACGCCGCGCCGCAGCCCGGCCTTCCGCCAGATCGAGTTCCTCAGCCTGTCGGACAAGCGCATCCTGCTCATCATCGTGACCATGGAAGGCGAGGTCGAAAACCGCGTCATCCTCACCGACAAGCCCTACGGCGCGTCGGCACTCGTCGAGGCGGCCAACTACTTCAACCAGAATTTCGCCGGCTGCACCTTCGACCAGGTGCGCGCGAAACTGCGCGACGAGCTCGGCCGCATGCGCGACGACATCACGCGCCTGATGAGCGCCGCGGTCGACGCCGGCAGCGAGGCGGCGAGCCAGGAAAATGTCGTCGTCGCCGGCAGCCGCAAGCTCCTCGACGTCGAGGAGCTCTCCAGCAACGTCGGCAACCTGCGCCGCCTGTTCGACGCCTTCGAACAGAAAACCGGCCTGTTGCAACTGCTCGACCAGTCGCGCAGCGCCGCCGGCGTGCAGATCTTCATCGGCGGCGAATCGGACCTGCTGCCGCTCGACGAATGCAGCCTCGTCACCGCCCCCTACTCGGTCGACGGCCAGGTGGTCGGCACGCTCGGCGTCGTCGGCCCCACGCGCATGGCCTACGAGCGCGTCGTGCCCATCGTCGACATCACCGCCAAACTCCTCTCCAGCGCCCTGTCGCACCACTGATGCCCTATCTCAAGGAACCCGAGTACACCCACGGCCAGTCCGCGAAGACCGGCATCCTCCTGGTCAACCTCGGCACCCCCGAGGCACCGACGAAGCAGGCGCTGCGGCCTTATCTCAAGCAGTTCCTCTCAGACCCGCGCGTGGTCGAGATCCCGCGCGCGATCTGGTGGCTGATCCTCAACGGCATCATCCTCAACACGCGGCCGAAAAAATCCGCCGCTAAATACGCCTCGATCTGGACCAGCGACGGTTCGCCGCTCAAGGTGCACACGGAAAAACAGGCCAAGCTGCTGAAGGGCTGGCTCGGGGAAAAGCTCGCGTCGCCCTTCATGGTCGAGTACGCGATGCGCTACGGCACTCCTTCCATTCCCGACACGCTGGCGAGCATGAAGGCCGCGGGCTGCGAGCGCATCCTCGTGCTGCCGGCCTACCCGCAGTACGCGGCGTCCTCCACCGCGACCGCGTTCGACGCCGCCTTCGACTGGCTGCGCCAGACCCGCAACCAGCCGGCGCTGCGCACTGTGAAGCACTACCATGACCACCCCGCGTACATCCACGCGCTCGCCGCCAACATCCGCGACCAGTGGCAGATGCACGGGCGCCCCGACGTGCTGGTGATGAGCTTCCACGGCGTGCCGCGCTACACGCTCGACAAGGGCGACCCCTACCACTGCGAATGCCAGAAGACCGGACGCCTGCTCGCCGAGGCGCTGGGACTGGAAGCGAAGCAATACCGCCTCACTTTCCAGTCGCGCTTCGGCCGCGCCGAATGGCTGCAGCCCTACACCGACAAGACGCTCGAAGCGCTCGGCCGCGAAGGCGTCGGCAGCGTCCACGTCGTCGCCCCCGGCTTCACCGCCGACTGTCTCGAAACACTCGAGGAACTGGCGATGGAAGGCCGCGAGACCTTCCTCACCGCCGGCGGCAAGGACTTCCGCTACCTCGCCGCGCTCAACGAACATCCGCAATGGATCGCCGCGCTCGGCCGCATCGCGCTCGACAACCTGGGCGGCTGGGCGAGCGAGGCCTGGGACCGCGACGCCGACGAAGCGGGTCGCCAGGCAAGCCAGCGGCGGGCGCTGAACCTGGGCGCACACCGCTAGGCCCGTCCTTCCGCCCGCAGGGGCCGAATCTGCGCGGCGCAAAATCCCTTCCACCATCAAGGATTCTGTGCGCTGTATAAGGATTTCCTTGTTGACTGGCACACCTCTACCATCCAACATGAATATTCAGGACTCCCGGGTCCTGAAAGAGAAGGCGCGCGCCGCGCTCAATCAAGAATGTTCTCCGGAGGACACCATGCCCAGAAACACAGCCCCCCTTGTCGTCGCCAGCCTGCTCGGCCTCGCCGTGTCCGGCTTCGCCAGTGCGGCAGACATCCACACCCAATCGATCGCCGCCACCTGCATGTCCTGCCACGGCCCCGGCGGCAAGAGTCAGGGCGCGATCCCGAGCATCGCAGGGCTGAACAAGGACTACTTCGTCAAGGCAATGAAGGACTTCAAGTCGGGGGCGAGACCGTCGACCATCATGAAGCGGCACGCATCCGGCTACACCGAGGCCGAGTACGAAGCGCTGGGCGCCTACTTCGCCAGCCTGAAGTAATCCACCGAGGAGACCCAACATGAGCCTGAATCGTCGCGACTTCCTGAAAATCTCCGGCGTGGGCGCCGCAGCGGCCGCCCTCGGCGGATGCGCCACCACGATGGGCGGCGCCCGTCCCAACGTCGTCGTCATCGGCGCCGGATTCGGCGGCGCCACCTGCGCCAAATACCTGCGCCAGTGGGGCCCCAACATCAACGTCACCCTGATCGAGCCGAACGACAAGTTCATCTCCTGCCCGATTTCCAACTGGGTGATCGGCGGCCTGCGCAAGATGGACGACATCACCCACGGCTACGACAACCTGCCGAAGCACGGCATCAAGATGGTGAAAGACATGGTCGTCGCCATCGACACACAGAAACGCACCGTCACCACGCGCGGCGGCTCGAGCATCGGCTACGACCGCCTGGTCATCGCCCCCGGCATCGAGTTGATGACCGACACCATCAGGGGCTACAAGGACGCCGAAGCCGCAGGCAAGGTGGTGCACGCGTGGAAGGCCGGCGCGCAGACCGCGCTGCTGAGGAAGCAGCTCGAAGCCATGCCGGACGGCGGCACCTATCTGCTCGCCATCCCGGGCACGCCCTACCGCTGCCCGCCCGGCCCCTACGAGCGCATTTCGCTGGTCGCCAACTACCTGTCGAAGGCCAAGCCGAAGTCGAAGATCATCGTGCTCGACAGCAACGCCGACATCGTGTCCAAGAAGCCCTTGTTCATGGACGCCTGGACGACGAAGTACGCCGGCATGATCGACTACCGTCCCGGCAGCGCCGTGGTGGCGGTCGACGGCGCCAAGATGACCGCGTCCACCGAGTTCGACGACATCAAGGCCGACGTGCTGAACGTCGTGCCCCGCCAGCGCTCGGGCGACCTGTGCGCCATGGCCGGCGTGCGCGACCCGAATGCCAACTGGTGCACGGTCAACTTCACGACCTTCGAATCGGCGCACGTGCCGAACGTCCACGTCATCGGCGATTCGGTGCAGTCCGGCCTGCCGAAGTCCGGGCACATGGCGACCAACCAGGCCAAGGTCTGCGCCGCCGCCATCGTCGAGATGCTCGCCGGCCGCCAGCCGGATCCGATCCCGGTGATCGCCAACACCTGCTACTCGGCGACCTCGGACACCACATCCGGCTACGTCGCCAACGTGTGGCGCTTCGACCCGGCCAAGAAGGAGTACGTCAGCCAGCCCGAAGGCGGTGCCACGCCCAAGGGCGACGAACTCAACTTCGCCTACAACGAGTCGTGGGCGAAGAACATCTGGGCGCATGTGCTGAGCTGAACGGCGCTAGCCGACGACAAAAACGGGGCCGAGGCCCCGTTTTTGTCGTCGGTCCCGGTACCCTCAGGCGCGTTCGTATACGACGAAATCGAAGCGCAGCGGGTCGCCCTTCTCGCCGGTGTGCGACACACGCGAGACTTCCTTGAACGCCCTGCGGTCGTAGTCGGGAAACCATGCGTCGCCGATCGCGTCCACGTCGACCTCGGTGATATACAGCCGGTCGGCAAGCGGGATCGCCTGCGCGTAGAGTTCGGCGCCGCCGATGAAGAAGACCTCGTCGGCCTCGCCGCAGAGCGCGATCGCCGCCGGGATCGAAGCGGCGACGAGGCAACCCTCGGGCCGGTAGTCGGGATTGCGGGTGATGACGACGTTGGTGCGCCCCGGCAAAGGCCGGCCGAGCGACTCGAAGGTCTTGCGCCCCATCAGGATGGGATGGCCGAGCGTGAGCGCCTTGAAGTGCGCGAGGTCCTCGGGCAGCCGCCACGGCAGGCGGTTCTCGATGCCGATGACGCGGTTTTTCGCCAGCGCGGCGATGACGCTGATGCGCGGTTTGCAGCCTTGATTGACCGCGGCCGTACTCATACCGCCACCGGCGCCTTGATCGCGGGATGCGGGTCGTAGCCTTCGAGGGTGAAGTCCTCGTAGCGGAAGCCGAAGATGTCGCGCACCGAGGGATTGAGCTTCATTGTCGGCAGCGGGCGCGGCGCGCGGGAGAGCTGCTCGCGCGCCTGCTCGAGGTGGTTGAGATACAGGTGCGCGTCGCCCAGGGTGTGAACGAAGTCGCCGGGCTTGAGGCCCGTGACCTGCGCCATCATCATCGTGAGCAGCGCGTAGCTCGCGATGTTGAACGGCACGCCGAGGAAGATGTCGGCGCTGCGCTGGTAGAGCTGGCAGCTCAACCTGCCGTCGGCGACGTAGAACTGGAAGAAGGCGTGGCAGGGCGCGAGCGCCATCTTGTCGAGATCCGCGACGTTCCACGCCGAGACGATGATGCGGCGCGAATCGGGGTTGGTCTTGATCGCCTTCACCGCCTCGCTGATCTGGTCGATGGTGCCGCCGTCGGGCGTAGGCCACGACCGCCACTGGTGGCCGTACACCGGACCGAGGTTGCCGTGCTCGTCGGCCCACTCGTCCCAGATGCTGACACCGTTGTCCTTGAGGTACTGGATGTTGGTGTCGCCCTGCAAAAACCACAGCAACTCGTGGATGATCGAGCGGACGTGGCATTTCTTGGTGGTGACGAGCGGAAAGCCGGCGGCGAGGTCGTAGCGCATCTGCCAGCCGAACACTGACAGCGTGCCGGTGCCGGTGCGGTCGTCTTTGCGGGTGCCGTGCTCGAGCACGTGGCGCATCAGGTCGAGGTAGGGTTTCATGCGGTGAACTCAGGGCCGCGCAGGGGCGGCAAGGATGGAAAGGTCGTCGGAAACGGGGGTGGCAGCCAGCACGCCGTCGAAAAAACCCGCGAGCCGGGTCGCCGGCGCTTCGCCGTAGACATCCGAGAACGCGAGTCCGAAATCGGCGTTATCCTGCACCGCCAGCACCAGCTGGCGGAATCGCGCCTCGTCCTGCGCCTTCAGCCAGCCGACCAGCAGCATCGCCTGGCGGTAAAAGGTGTGGATGTCGAGACCCGAGGCCTGCGCGCGGTGGCGCCTGTCGGGCGTGTCTTGCAGCGCGAGGTTGATGCGCCGCCCCGTGCGGATGGCCTCGAATGTCTTCTCGTCGCTGGCGTACTCGGCCCCGCCGCCCTCGGCCGTGAGCGTGGCCCAGCCCTCGTGGAACCACACGGGCAGCGTCGGATGGTAATGGCCGATGCGCTGGCCCAGATGCAGATGGGCAAGCTCATGGGTGAGCAGCGCCGGTAGCCGGTGCTTTTCGCGGCCGTCGAGATTGGGCGACAGGATCAAACGATTGTCGGGGATCACCACGGCCGAGAGTTTCGGCGTCAGCACGTAGCGCCTGAAACAGTCCATGCTGCCGCAGACATGCACGCGTGGCGTACGCGCGAACGGCAGGTAATGCGCGGCCTCGACTTTCGCGATCGCTTCGGGCAGCGCCGCCGCGACGCGCGCGCCGTAGGCTTCGAAGCCCGGCTCGACCCACACCCGGCTGTCCTCGGCGAGCGGCGCAAAGCTTTCGAGCGGCGCGAGCGCGCGCGGGTGGCTCACGGTGAGCGCGCAGCCCTGCAGGCTCAGCAGCAGGGCGAGGAGCAGGCCCGCCTTCATGCCTCGAGCGGGCGCCACGCGCCGTCGACCAAGCCCTGCAGCGGCGCGTACTGCTGCTTGTAGGCCATCTTGCGGCTCTCGGCGATCCAGTAGCCCAGATAGAGATAGGGCAGTTCCAGCCGCCTGGCGAGTTCGATCTGCCACAGCACGCCGTAGACGCCGAGGCTGTCCTTTTCGCGCGCGGGATCGAAGAAGGTGTAGACGGCCGACAGGCCGTCGTCGATCTGGTCGACGACCGACACCATCACCAGTTGCCCGCCGTCGCGGAACTCGACCAGCGCCGAATCGACGTTCGACGACAGCAGGAACTGGGTGTACTGGTCGGGGCCGTCGCGGTCCATGCCGCCGCCGGCGTGGCGGCTGCCAAGGTAGGCGCGGTAGAGCTGGTAATGCTCGTCGCGGAAGTCGAGCGGCAGGAAGCGCGCCTCGAGGTCCCGGTTGCGCTTGAGCACGCGGCGCTGGGTACGGTTGGGCACGAAACCCGCCACGTCGACCCGCACCGGCACGCAGGCATGGCACTGCTCACAGTGCGGGCGGTAGGTGAACTGGCCGCTGCGGCGGAAGCCGGCGCGGATGAGCGCGCTGTAGGCGGCGCCGTCGATGAGATGCGTGGGCGTGGCGACCTGCGAACGCGCGCGCCGACCCGGCAGGTAGCTGCAGTCGTAGTGCGCGGTCAGGTAGAACTGGATGCGCTGGAACGGCGGTTCGGTCGGGTGCATTAAATCGGTTTGGGCTTTACGTTTGCCCTTTCATGCCCTTCAGGGTGCTCCCCCGTTCGGGGAGAGGGGTCGAACGTCCAGGGGCCGGGGCGATGCGGCAAGTTTACCAATTCCGCCACTTTCGCCGTGAACGCCGCGCGCGGCATCGTGCGCGCGCCCAGGCTGGCGAGGTGGGCGGTCTCCATCTGACAGTCGATCAGACCGAAGCCCCAGGCCTGAAGTTGCCACGCCAGCCGCACCAGCGCGACCTTGGAGGCATCCGGCTCGCGGCTGAACATCGATTCGCCGAAGAACATGCGCCCGATCGCCACGCCGTAGAGGCCGCCGACCAGCCGCCCCTCGCGCCAGCTTTCCACCGAATGCGCATAGCCCGCCTCGAACAGGCGCGTGTAAGCCGCGACCATCGCCGGCGAAATCCAGGTGCCGCCCGCGTCACCGCTTGATTGAATGCGGCGCGGCGCAGCGCACGCGCGCATCACCTCGGCAAAGGCGGAATCGACGCGCAGTTCGAAGCCGGCGTTGCGCGCACGCTTGGCGAGCGAGCGGGTGACGCGGATCTCGCCCGGTACCAGCACCATGCGCGGGTCCGGGCTCCACCACAGGATGGGCTCGCCAGGGTTGAACCAGGGAAAGATGCCATGGCGGTAGGCGTCGAGCAGACGCGGCAGCGAGAGGTCGCCGCCCTGCGCCAGGAGGCCGTTGGGCTCCGTCAGGGCCAGTTCGACCGGAGGAAAACCGGAGATTTCGGCGGGTCGGGCGCTCATGTCCGCATGGTAGCGGATTCGCCGCGGGCTTGCCTCGGGGCGGGAACTTAATTATGATATACACATCTTCAATACTGCTATGTGTCGCCGGTTCGGCCTGTCGTGCAGGCGGGAGCGTTTGCCCGCTTCGTATAATGCCGGTTCGATCCGTCGCCCCGGGGGTTCCGGCAGGCAGTCCCGCGCCCCGCAGTAAGGAAGAATGATTCAGCCCATTACGACGTCTACACCGTCCGCACCGGCGCCCAGGCCACAAGCTGCCGCGCCGGGCTTGCCGAGCCGGCCCGCCATCCCGCGGCCGGTCCATGCAGGCGCGGGGGACGCGCACAAGCAGCGCCCGATGCCGAAGCGGGCCCGTCCGACCTCTCTCCCGGCCGGACCGCGCCGAGGCATCGTTCAACAGGGGGCTTCGTGAGCAGCACGCCCGGACTCGCGGAGTCCCCCTCCTTTTCTTCCGACTGTTTCCACTGCGGCCTGCCGGTGCCCGAGGGCGCCCATTACCCCGTCCGCTACGAGGACGCGACCCAGCAGGCGTGCTGCCGCGGCTGCCAGGCGGTGGCGCAGACCATCATCGACAGCGGTCAGGGCGCCTACTACCGCCACCGCACCGCGCTGCCGGCGACCCCGCGCGAAGCCGAGGCCGAGCTCGCGCAGCTGGGCCTGTACGACCTCCCGGAAATCCAGGAAAGCTTCGTGCGCGCCGAGGCGGAGAACGTGCGCGAAGCCGCGCTCATCCTGGAAAACATCGTGTGCGCGGCGTGCATCTGGCTGAACGAGCGTCACATCGCCGCGCTGCCGGGCGTGCTCTCGGTCGAGATCAACTACGCGACGCGCCGCGCGCGCGTGCGCTGGGACAACAGCCGCATCCAGCTCTCGGCCATCCTCAAAGCCGTGTCCGACATCGGCTACATCGCCCACCCCTTCGACCCCGGCCGCTCCGACGATATCTACAAGCGCGAGCGCAACACCGCGATCAAGCGCCTCGCCATCGCCGGCCTCGGCATGATGCAGGTGATGATGTACGCGCTGCCGACGTACACGGCGACCGACATGACCGACGACATCCGCATGATGATGGGCTGGGCGAGCCTCATCCTCACCATCCCGGTCGTGATGTACTCGGCATGGCCCTTCTTCATCGGCGCCTGGCGCGACTTCAAGCGGCGCATGCTCGGCATGGACGTGCCGGTCGCGCTCGGCATCGGCACCGCCTTCGTCGCCAGCGTGTACAGCACCTTCTCCGGCCACGGCGAGGTCTACTACGATTCGGTCACCATGTTCGTCTTCCTGCTGCTCACCGGCCGCTTCCTCGAAATGAATGCGCGCCGCCGCGCCGGCGCGGCGGTCGAAGAACTGGTCAAACTCATTCCCGCCGTCACCACCCGCCTGCCGAACTGGCCGGCGCGCGACGAGGAGCAGGTGCCGGTGGCACGGCTTGCAGTCGGCGAGCACGTTCTCGTCCGTCCGGGTGAAACGCTGCCGGTCGACGGCACCGTGGTCGACGGCGACAGCGCGGTAAGCGAGGCCCTGCTCACCGGCGAATCGCTCCCGGTGTCGAAAAGCGCCGGCGCCAAGGTCGTCGGCGGCAGCCTCAACCAGGCGAGCCCGCTGGTCGTGCGCGTCGACCGCCTCGGCGCCGACACGCGGCTCGCCTCGATCGTGCGCCTGCTCGACCGCGCGCAGAGCGAAAAGCCGCGCATCGGCCAGCTCGCCGACCGCGCCGCCGCATGGTTCGTCGGCCTGCTGCTGGTGACCACGTTCTTCGTCGGCCTGGCCTGGTACCACATCGACGACAGCCGCGCGCTGTGGATCGTCGTGTCGATCCTGGTCGTCACCTGCCCCTGCGCGCTCGGGCTGGCGACCCCCACCGCGCTCACCACCGGCACCGGCCGGCTCACGCGGCTTGGGCTGCTTACCACGCGCGGGCACGCGCTGGAAACGCTCGCACGTGCGACCGACCTCGTGTTCGACAAGACCGGCACGCTCACCCTCGGCCGCCTGTCGGTGCGCCGCGTCGTCGCGCTCGACGGCCGCAGCGAGGACGAGGTGCGCGCGCTCGCCGCCGCGCTCGAAGCCGGCTCCGAGCACCCGATCGCGCGTGCCCTGCGCGAGGGCGCCGGTTCCGTGCTCGCCGCGTCCGAGCTCCGCAACACCCCCGGCAGCGGCGTCGAAGGCGTCGTCGACGGCCGCCGCTACCGCCTCGGCACGCCGCGCTTCGTCGCCGACAGCGACACACCGCCCGCGCCGCCGCAATCCGACGACGGCGCGAGCTGGGTCGCGCTCGCCGAAGACGGCCGCCTCGTCGCCTGGTTCGCGCTCGCCGACACCCTGCGCCCGGACGCCGCCGCCGCGCTCGCCGCGCTGCAACAGCAGGGCCTGCGCCTGCACCTCGTTTCCGGCGACGCCGCGCCCGCGGTCGAAGCCGTGGCGAAGCAGCTCGGCATCGCCGACTGGCGCGCCGGCGCGCTGCCCGAGGACAAGCTCGCCTACGTGAAGAAACTGCAGGACGAAGGCCGCATCGTCGCCATGGTCGGCGACGGCATCAACGACGCGCCGGTGCTCGCCGGCGCACAGGTCTCGATCGCCATGGGCGAAGGCGCCGACGTCGCACAGGCGGCCGCCGACATGGTCATGCTCGGCAGCCGGCTCGCCACGCTGTCGGAGGGCGTCGCGCTCGCACGCAAGACGCAGCAGATCATCCGCCAGAACCTTGGCTGGGCGCTCGGCTACAACCTCATCGCCATTCCCGCCGCCGCACTCGGCTACGTCACGCCGTGGATCGCCGGCATCGGCATGTCGGCCAGTTCGCTTCTGGTGGTGCTGAACGCGCTGCGGCTGTCCGACTTCGGCCACGACGCCGACGGCGCCGCTGCGCCGGCCCAACCCTCGTGGGCCACCGGGCGCTGACGTGGAAATCCTGCTGCTGCTGATTCCGCTGAGCCTGGTGCTGGTCGGCGTCATCGCCGTCGTCATGCTGTGGGCCGCGAAAAGCGGCCAGTTCGACGACCTCGAAGGTCCGGCGCACAGCGTGGTGATGGACGACGACAGCCCGCCGAAGCACGACGAGGAACCCCCGAAGCCCTGAGGCGCTCCATCGTTTCGTCATCCACGACCCGCCCCGCTCGCGCATGCCCGCCCCCATCCTCTGGTATTTCGCCGACCCCATGTGCTCCTGGTGCTGGGGCTTTTCACCGTCCATCGAGGCGCTGCGCGGCGAATACCAGGAGCGCCTGCGCATCGCGCTCGTGCTCGGCGGCCTACGCCATGAGACCACGCCGATGACGACGGCGCAGCGCGAGGAGATCCTGCACCACTGGCACGCGGTGCACACACGCACCGGCCAGCCCTTCCGTTTCGACGGCGCCCTCCCCGAGGGTTTCGTGTACGACACCGAGCCGGCGTGCCGCGCCGTGGCGACGATGGGCGGTCTCGATCCCGCCCTCACCTTTCCGCTGTTCCAGGCGATCCAGTCGGCCTTCTACGCCGAGTGCCGCGACGTCACGCAGGCCGACGAGCTCGCCGCGCTCGCGGCCGATCTCGGCGTCGACGCCGCCACGTTCCGCACGGCCTTCGACGGCGACGAAGCGCGCGCCCGCGTGCAGGCGCACTTCCGCCAGGCGCGGCTCGCCGGCGTGCGCGGTTTCCCCACCCTGATCCTGCAGCAGGAGGCACAACTCACCCCGATCGCGAGCGGCTGCCAGCCGCTCGACACGGTGCGCGCGGCGCTCGACGCGCGCCTGGCGGCATGACACGCGCTGGCCTGCCCCTGCTCGCCCTGCTGCTCGCCTTCGACGCCGCCGCCGCGCCGCCGATGATCGACGCCCACGCGCACTACTCGGCACCCGACGACGCCGCCTTTTCGCCGGCCTCGGTCATTGCCAAACTCGACGCCGCCGGCGTGATACAGCTGGTGACGACGAGTTCGCCGCCGGCGCTCGCGCAGACCCTCTACCGTCACGCGCCGGACCGCATCATTCCGCTGCTGGGCGTGTACGAGGCCGACCTGCACAAGGCCCACTGGGTGCACGACGCCACACTGCCCGCGCGCGTCGCGGCGCAGCTCGATACCGGCCACTGGGCCGGCCTCGGCGAACTGCATTTGTTTGCGGCGGACGCCCGTGCGCCGGTGTTCGAACAACTGGTGCGGCTCGCCGCCTCGCGCAACCTGGTGCTCATGCTGCACGGGGATGGCGCGGTGGTCGAACGCGCGTTCGAAATCGCGCCGACCGTGCGCGTGCTGTGGGCACACCTCGGCACCGAGCCGGTCCCGGATAAACTCGACGCGATGCTCGCGCGCCACCCGAACCTGTGGGTCGACACCTCGGTGCGCGACGATCGCATCGCGCCGGACGGTGTGCTGCTGTCCGCCTGGCGGGCGCTGTTCGAGCGCCACCCCGGGCGCTTCGTCGTCGCGGTCGACACCTTCAGCGTCAACCGCTGGCGGCACTACGAAGGTGTGGTCGCCGACATCCGCCGCTGGGTCGACCCGCTGCCCGAACCGCTGAAATCCAATCTGCTGCACGACAACGCCGCACGCCTGTTCGACCGCTTCATTCCGCGCCCGTAGAATGCGGGTTTCCCGTTATGGAGCCCCCGCATGCGCCGCTTCTCCTTCCTCCCTGCAGCGCTGTTCGCCGCCCCCCTGCTGCTCGGCATCGCCGGCTGCGGCGCCAGCGAGCCCCCCGCCACCCAGACCGTGTCGACCGCCCCCGCGCCGGGCGAACCGCCCAACCCGCGCGTCCGCATCGAAACGACCAAGGGTGCGATCACCGTCGAGCTCTTCCCCAGGCAGGCGCCCAAGTCAACCGCGAATTTTCTTGACCACGCGCAGCGCGGCTTTTACGACGGCACCGTGTTCCATCGCGTGATTCCGAACTTCATGATCCAGGGCGGCGGCATGCTGCCCGACATGCGCGAGAAACCGCGCGGCGCGCAGATTCCGAACGAAGCCGACAATGGCCTGCGCAACCTGCGCGGCACGCTGGCGATGGCGCGCACCCCCGACCCGCACTCGGCGACTTCGCAGTTCTTCATCAACGTCGCCGACAACCGCTTCCTCGATCACCGTGGCAAGAGCTTCGAAGGCTGGGGCTACGCCGTCTTCGGCCAGGTCGTCGAAGGCATGGACGTGGTCGACGCCATCGTCGCCGTGCCGCGCGGCAACCGCGGTCCGCACGGCGACGTCCCGCTCGACCCCGTCGTGATGCAGCGCGTGAGCGTGCTGCCGGCGGCCGCGCCCGCCGCATCGCCGAAACCGTAGGCCCGCCCTGGACACGCGCGCCAAGCTGCTGCTGCTCAGCCTCGCCGCACCGCTGGTGATGGCGCTCGGCCTCGCCGCCGGCGCATTGCCGGACGACCGCGAACTCGCACGCCAGATCCTCGTCGAGCTGCGCGGCCCGCGCGTCGCCGCGGCGTTTGCCTGCGGCGGCCTGCTGGCGCTCGCCGGTGCGCTGATGCAGACCCTGTTCAGGAATCCGCTCGCCGAGCCCTATCTCCTCGGCGCGTCCGGCGGCGCCGGCCTCTTGGCGCTGCTGGGCATGGCGGCGGGATTCGCGTGGCCGGCGGTGTCCGCACTCGCCTTCGCCGGCAGCCTGCTGGCGCTCGCGCTCGCCGCCGCGCTCGGCGGCCGCCTGCTCGCGCGCGACCACACGCCGCTGCTGCTCGCCGGCATCATGCTCGCCGCCGGCTTCGGCGCACTGATCGCGCTGGTGCTCGCGCTCGCGCCGGCCGAGCGCCTGCCCGGCATGCTGTTCTTCCTCATGGGCGACCTCGCCTGGGCCGACCGGCCCGGCCTCTTGTGGGGTGGCCTCGCCGTCGCCGTCGTCGTGGGACTCGCGCTCGCGCGCCGCCTCGACGTGCTGCAGCTCGCGCCGCTGAAAGCCGCATCCCTGGGCGTTGCCGTCGCCCCCACGCGCTGGATGCTGTTCGGGCTCGCCGGCGCCGCCACCGCACTGGTCGTCGCGCAAGCCGGCAGCATCGGCTTCGTCGGCCTGATGGTGCCGCACGCGCTGAGAAAGCTCGGCTTTGCCGGCCACCGCCTGCTGCTGCCCGCCGCCGTCCTCGCCGGCGGCTGCCTGCTGGTGCTCGCCGACGCGCTGGCGCGCACCGTGATCGCGCCGCGCGAACTGCCGGTCGGCGTGCTCACCGCGCTGATCGGGGTGCCGGTGATGCTGTGGTTGTTGCGGAAGCCATGACGCTCGACGCAAAGCACCTGTCGCTCCACGCCGGCACCCGTACGCTGGTCGACGCCCTCGACCTCGTGCTCGAACCCGGCGAAATCCTCGGCATCCTCGGCCCCAACGGCGCCGGCAAGTCGACGCTGCTGACGGTGCTGGCGGGCCTCGCACGGCCGGCGCGCGGCGCGGTCGCGCTCGACGGCGCACCGGTCGCCGACCTGCCGCCTCTCGCCCGCGCGCAGCAGATCGCGCTCCTGCCGCAGACCGACGACGGCGGCTTCTTCGGCCGCGTCGCCGACTTCGTCGCGCTCGGCCATTACCCCTTCGGCAGCACGCCGGACCTCGCGCCGCCGCTCGCGCAGTGGGAACTCGCCGAACTTGCCGAGCGCCCGCTGGCGACGCTGTCCGGCGGCGAGCGCCAGCGCGCGCGGCTGGCGCAGCTCGCGATGCAGGACACCGGCGTGATCCTGCTCGACGAGCCCTTGACCCACCTCGACCCGGCCCACCAGGCGCGGCTGCTCGCCTGGGCGCGCAGCGAGGCCGACGCCGGCCAGGCGCTGGCGCTCACCCTGCACGACCCCAACTGGGCGGCGTGCCACTGCGACCGCCTGCTCTTCCTGTACGGTGACGGTCGCTGGCGCCTCGGCACGACCGCCGAGCTGCTCACGCCCGACGCGCTGGAGGCGCTGTACGGCCCCGGCACGGCGGCGTTGTGGCGGCGGGCGGCCCCGGGCGAGCCTGTATAATCCCGCTTTGCTTCGCACGACCGCCCGCTTCACCCATCCATGATCCGCCGCATCCTCGACAAAGTCTTCGGCCGCAAGCCGCGCGCCGCCGCGAAAGGCGCGCAGATCCTGCCACTCGCTACGCACGGCATCCGCCGCGCCCAGCTCGACGACTGCGCGCTCAAGGTCTGCGAAACGCTCGCCGGCTCGGGCTTCAAGGGCTACGTCGTCGGCGGCGCGGTGCGCGACCTGCTGCTCGGCAAGACGCCCAAGGATTTCGACGTCGCCACCGACGCCACGCCCGAAGAAGTGCGCCGCCTGTTTCGCCGCTCGCGCATCATCGGCCGCCGCTTCCAGATCGTGCATGTGATGTGCGGGCGCGAGACCATCGAGGTCACGACCTTCCGCGCCAACGGCCAGAAGGAAAGCGAAGAGGACGACGAGCGGCCGACCGACGAGCACGGGCGCCTGCTGTCCGACAACGTCTTCGGCAGCATGGCCGACGACGCCGCGCGGCGCGACTTCACCATCAACGCGCTGTACTACGACCCCGCGCGCGAGGAAGTGCACGACTACTTCGGCGGCGTGGTCGACTGCAAGAAGCGCGTGCTGCGCATGATCGGCGACCCCGAGACGCGCTTCCGCGAAGACCCGGTGCGCATGCTGCGTGCCGCACGCTTCGCCGCCAAGCTCGACTTCCACATCGACGAGGCGACGCGCAAGCCGGTCGCCACCCTCGCGCCGCTGCTCGCCAACATTCCGCGCGCACGCATTTTCGACGAGGCCTTGAAGCTTCTGATGTCCGGCCACGCGCTGCGCGGCGTGCACCAGCTGCGCGCCGAGGGCCTGCACCACGGTATGCTGCCGCTGCTCGACACCATCCTCGACGACCCCACCGGCGAGCGCTTCATCACCGCGGCGCTGAAGAACACCGACGCCCGCATCCAGTCCGACCGTCCCTCGTCGCCCGCTTTCCTGTTCGGCACGCTGTTGTGGCCGCAGGTGGTGAAGCACTGGCATGCGCTCGAAGCCGCCGGCGAGAAGCCGCAGCCGGCGCTGTTCCTGGCGATGGACGAGGTGCTCGACGCGCAGCGCAGCCAGCTCGCGATCCCGCGCCGCTACGACGGCATGATGAAGGAGATCTGGGGCCTGCAGCCGCGCTTCGAGCAGCGCGGCGGCCAGCGGCCGTACCGTTTGCTGGAGCATCCGCGCTTCCGCGCCGCCTACGACTTCCTGCTGCTGCGCGCCGAGGCCGGCGAAGTGCCGACGGAGCTCGGCGAATGGTGGACGCGCTTCCAGGAAGTCGACGACGACGAACGCGCCGCCATGCTCGTCGCCGACAGCAGCCCCAAGCCGCGCCGCAAGCGCCGCCGCAGGAAGCCGGCCGATTCGGCCGGCGAGGCCGCCTCCGAATGAAGGTCGTCGCCACCATCGGGCTCGGCGCCAACCTCGACGATCCGGCGGCGCAGGTCGAATACGCGCTCGCCGAGCTCGACCGTCTGCCCCACACGCGGCTCGTCGCGCGCTCGCCGCTGTATGCCTCCGCCCCGGTCGGCTACGTCGACCAGCCCGACTTCATCAACGCCGTCGCGCAGGTGGAAACCGGGCTTGCGCCGCGCGCGCTGCTCGCCGCGCTGCTGGACATCGAGCACCGCCACGGCCGCGAACGCAGCTTCCGCAACGCGCCGCGCACGCTCGATCTCGATCTGCTGCTCTACGGCGCCGCACGCTTCCACGAACCCGGCCTCGCGCTGCCGCATCCGCGCATGCACGAGCGCGCCTTCGTGCTGCGCCCGCTGCTCGACATCGCCCCGGACGCCACGATCCCCGGCCGCGGCCGCGCCGCCGACTGGCTCGCCGGCGTCGCCGACCAGCTCGTCTCCCCGCTGCCGCCGCCGGCGGCCGCCGTCAACGCATGAGCCTCGACCGCTACCGCTACGTCGTCGTCGAAGGCCCGATCGGCGCCGGCAAGACCAGCCTCACCCACAAGCTCGCCGAGCGCCTGGGCGCCGACACCCTGCTGGAAAACGCCGGCGACAACCCCTTCCTGCCGCGCTTCTACCAGGAACCCAAGCGCTACGCGCTGCCGACGCAGTTGCACTTCCTGTTCGACCGCGCGCGCCAGCTACGCGACCTCGCGCAGGGCGACCTCTTCCGCACCGGCACGGTGTCGGATTTCCTCATCGACAAGGACATGCTGTTCGCACGGCTCAACCTCGACGACGACGAGTTCGAGCTGTACCAGAAGGTCTACGCCGACCTCGCCCCGCAGGCGCCCGCGCCCGACCTCGTGATCTACCTGCAGGCGCCGATCCAGGCGCTGCAGGAACGCGTCAACCGCCGCGGCATCGACTACGAGCGCAGCATGGACGCGGGCTACCTGGAAAAGCTCGCCAACAGCTACAGCGAGTTCTTCCACCGCTACGACGCGGCGCCGGTGCTGATGGTCAACACCACGAACCTCAACTTCGCGCAGAGCGAGGCCGACTTCGAGCTCCTGCTCGAGCGCATGAAGAAAATGCGCGGCCCGCGCGAATTCTTCAGCCGGGCGGTGTGATGGCGGTCACGCTCTCCACCCTCAAGGCGATGCGCGAACGCGGCGAAAAGATCGCCGTGCTCACCTGCTACGACGCCAGCTTCGCGCGCGTGCTCGACGCCGCCGGCGTCGAGGTGCTGCTGGTCGGCGATTCGCTCGGCATGGTGGTGCAGGGCCACGCCTCCACCCTGCCGGTGAAGCTCGCCGAAATGAGCTACCACACGCGCTGCGTCGCCAACGGCACCGAGCGCGCCTTCCTCGTCGCCGACCTGCCCTTCGGCAGCTACCAGCCCTCGCCCGAGCGCGCCTACGCCTCGGCCGCACGGCTGATGGCCGCCGGCGCGCACATGGTCAAGCTCGAAGGCGGCGCGGTCATGGTCGACACCGTGGCTTTTCTCACCCAGCGCGGCATTCCGGTGTGCGCGCACCTCGGCTTGCTACCGCAGTCGGTCAACCAGGTCGGCGGCTACAGGGTGCAGGGGCGCGACGACGCGGCCGCCGCGCAATTGATCGCCGACGCGCGCGCGCTCGAAGCCGCCGGCGCCGGCCTCCTCGTGTTGGAAATGGTGCCCGCCGCGCTGGCGAAGGCCGTCACCGACGCGCTGACCATCCCCACCATCGGCATCGGCGCCGGCGCCGACTGTGCCGGCCAGGTGCTGGTGCTGTACGACCTGCTTGGGCTCTACCCGCGCGCGCCGAAGTTTTCGAAGAATTTCCTTGCCGGCGCCGACGGCATCGAAGCCGCCGTGCGCGCCTACGTCGCCGCGGTGAAGGACGGCAGCTTCCCCGCCGCCGAGCACAGCTTCTGATGCAGGTCGTCCATACCGCTGCCGCGCTGCGCGCCGCGCTCGCCGGAGAAACCGGCACTGCCTTCGTGCCGACCATGGGCAACCTGCACGCCGGCCACGTCTCGCTCGTCGAACTCGCGAAGCAGCACGGCACGCCGGTGGTCGCGAGCATCTTCGTCAACCCGCTGCAGTTCGGCGCGGGGGAAGACTTCGGGCGCTACCCGCGCACGCTGGATGCCGACTGCGAGAAACTCGCCGCCGCCGGCTGCGACCTGGTGTTCGCGCCCGACGTCGGCGAGATGTACCCGGTGCCGCAGACCTACAGCGTGCAGCCGCCGGACGCGCTCGCCAGCGACCTGTGCGGCGCGTTCCGCCCCGGCCATTTCGCCGGGGTCGCCACCGTCGTGATGAAGCTCTTCAACCTGGTGCAGCCGCGCGTCGCCGTGTTCGGCAAGAAGGATTTCCAGCAGCTGCACGTGATCCGCGGCCTGATCGAGCAGTTCAACCTGCCGATCGAAATCGTCGCCGGCGACACGCTGCGCGAAGCCGACGGCCTGGCGATGAGTTCCAGGAACGGCTACCTGTCGGACGCCGAGCGCGTCCAGGCGACCCAACTCTATCGCGCGCTTGCCGAGGTGAAAGCCGCCGTCGAAGCCGGCGAGCGCGATTTCGACGCGCTCGCCGCCACCGCCGCGCGCCATCTGAAAATGGCCGGCTGGCGCGTCGACTACGTCGCCGTGCGCGATGCCGCCACGCTCGGAGAGCCCACCCCCGCCAGCCGCCGCCTCGTCGTGCTCGGCGCCGCCTGGATCGGCGCCACGCGGCTCATCGACAACCTTGAAATCGGCGTCGAAAACCCCATTTAAGACAGGCACTTGCACCGGTTGGGCCACGGGGGCCCAGCGGGTATAATGTGCGTCCTTTTTGTCTCATAGCGAGGGCACCGTCATGCAAAGAACGATGCTCAAGTCCAAGCTGCACCGGGCGACCGTCACGCATGCCGAGCTGCATTACGAAGGCTCGTGCGCCATCGACGAAACCCTGCTGGACGCGGCCAATATCCACGAGTACGAGCAGATCCAGATCTACAACGTCACCAATGGCGAGCGTTTCACCACCTACGCCATCCGTGCCGCGCGCGATTCCGGCATCATCTCGGTGAACGGCGCCGCCGCGCACAAGGCGAATCCGGGCGACCTCGTCATCATCGCCACCTACGCGACGTACAACGAGATCGAACTGGCGCGCTACGAGCCGGAGCTGGTGTACGTCGACGCGGCCAACCGCATCGTCGAACAGCGCCACGAGATTCCGGTTCAGGCGGCGTAGGCGGTAGCGGATTGGGAATGAAAAAGGCCGGGGAAACCCGGCCTTTTTCATGGGCGGCCGGAAAGGGCGCCCGGTATTTCGGAGAAAAATCACAAGCCCACGATCTGCGCATGCAGACCGCGCGCCTGAAATGTATGCAGCAGTGTCGATGCCCGCGTGGCTTCCGAATCGTAGACTACCATGATCATGTGGGCGTTGTCCGGATTGTGCCCCACCGAAATCACCCCCGCGTCCTGGCGAACCCCCTCCTCGAGCCGACCCAGCGCATCCTCGTCCAGCGACTCGTCCAGGTGCAGCATCACCTCATTCAAGTTGGCGCTCATCACGACCTCCTTTCCACAGGAACGAAGATCACTCTTTATAGCCTGTGTGCGGAATCCTGCTCCGGGAAGGGGGTTAAAGGCGCCAGGATGAACTGATCCCGATTTCCCGCTCACCGCTTACTTCAGCTTCCAGATCTCCGCGTCGTACTCCCGCATCGTCCGGTCGGTCGAGAAGAATCCGCTCGACGCGGTGTTGAGGAGGCTCATGCGCGTCCAGTGCTCCGTGTCCTTCCACGCGTGGTCGACGCGTTCCTGGGCGTCGACGTAGCTGCGGAAGTCGGCGAGCACCATCCAGGGGTCGTGCGGGCTCAGGAGCGCATCGAGGATGGGGTCGAAGATGCCGGGCTCGCACAGGTTGAAATGGCCGGAGCGCAGGAGGCCGATGACGTCGGCGAGGTCGGGGTCGCTGTCGACGTAAGCCTGGGGGTGGTAGCGGCCGCGCAGGGCTTCGACCTCGTCGGCGCGCAGGCCGAAGAGGAAGAAGTTTTCCTCGCCGACGGCTTCGAGGATTTCGATGTTGGCGCCGTCGTAGGTGCCAATGGTGACGGCGCCGTTCATCATGAATTTCATGTTGCCGGTGCCGGAGGCTTCCTTGCCGGCGGTTGAAATCTGCTCGGAGAGGTCGGTCGCCGGCGCGATGGTTTCCATGCTGGTGACGCGGTAGTTGGGCAGGAAGGCGACCTTGAGCCGGCCGCCGACGTCGGGGTCGGTGTTGACGACGTCGGCGACGCTGTTGATGAGCTTGATGATGCGCTTGGCCATGAAGTAGCCGGGCGCGGCCTTGCCGCCGATGAGCACGCAGCGGTCGACCCAGTGGTCGAGCCGGCCCTTGTTGATGCGGTTGTACAGGTGGATGACGTGCAGCACGTTGAGCAGTTGCCGCTTGTATTCGTGGATGCGCTTCACCTGCACGTCGAACAGCGCGTCGGGATTGAACTCCACGCCGCACTCGGCCTTGACCAGAGCGGCGAGCTTTTCCTTGTTGGTGCGCTTCACCGCGCGCCATTCGGCGTGGAAGGCGGCGTGCTCCGGGCCGGCGTAGGGCTTGAGCTTTTCCAGCTGACCGAGGTCGGCGACCCAGGCGTCGCCGATTTCGCGGCTGATCAGCGCGGCCATGCCGGGGTTGGCGTGGGCGACCCAGCGACGCGGGGTGACGCCATTGGTCTTGTTGTTGAATTTGTGCGGCCACAGTTCGCAGAAGTCGCGGAACAGGCCGTCCTTGAGCAGCTGCGAATGCAGGGCGGCGACGCCGTTGACCGAGAAGCTGCCGACGATGGCGAGCCAGGCCATGCGCACCTGGCGCACGTCGCCTTCCTCGATGAGCGACATGCGGCGGCGGCGCTCGAGGTCTCCGGGCCACTTGATGCCGACTTCGCGCAGGAAATGCGCGTTGATCTCGTAAATGATTTCGAGCAGGCGCGGCAGCAGGCGCTCGAACAGCGCGACCGGCCATTTCTCCAGCGCCTCGGGCAGCAGGGTGTGGTTGGTGTAGGCCATGCAGCGGCTGGTGATCGCCCAGGCCTGGTCCCAGGTGAGGCGTTCGATGTCGAGCAGCAGGCGCATGAGCTCGGCCACGGCGATGGTCGGATGGGTGTCGTTCATCTGGAACACGTTGTGCTCCGCATACCTCGACAGGTCGGTGTTGCCCGCCGCACGCCACTGTCGCAGCGCGTCCTGCATGCTCGCCGAGGCAAGGAAGTACTGCTGCCGCAGGCGCAGCTCCTTGCCGTTTTCGCTGCTGTCGTTGGGGTAGAGCACCATCGAGATGTGCTCGGCGTTGTTCTTCGCCTGCACCGCCTCGGTGTAGGAGCCCGCGTTGAATTCGTCGAGATTGAACTCGTCGGTAGCGGCCGACTTCCACAGCCGCAACGTGTTGACGACGCCGTTGCGGTAGCCGGAGATCGGCATGTCATAGGGGATCGCGAGCACGTCGTTGGTGTCGACCCAGCGCGCGTGCGGCACGCCCTGCTTGTCGTGGAAATGCTCGGTGCGCCCGCCGAACTGCACGCGGCAGGTGAATTCCGAGCGCTCGACCTCCCACGGGTTGCCGTCGCGCAGCCAGTGATCGGTCTCTTCCTTCTGGTAGCCGTCCTCGATGTGCTGCTGGAACATGCCGTATTCGTAGCGGATACCGTAGCCCATCACCGGCAGGTCGAGCGTGGCGCAGCTGTCCATGAAGCAGGCGGCGAGCCGGCCGAGGCCGCCGTTGCCCAGGCCCGCGTCGACTTCCTCGTCGGCCACGGTTTCCAGCGAGTGCCCCAGCTGCTGCAGGGCCTCGCGCGAGGCGGCGTCGAGGTCGAGGTTGAGCACGTGGTTGGACAACGCGCGGCCGATCAGGAATTCGAGCGACAGGTAGTAGCCGCGGCGTTTGCCCGGCTGGTCGCGACGCGCGTAGGTGTTCTGCCAGTTCGACATCAGGCGGTCGCGCAGCGTCCACCCCAGGGCCTTGTAGGTGTAGAGCGGCATGCAGCCTTCCAGCCTTCCCAGGTGGTAGAACTGGTAGCGCTGCAGGTCGCGCCCGAGCGCCTCGGCGGTGACGGGCAACGGGGTCAGCGATACGACGGGGGTCTGGATTTCATCGGGCATGGGGGGCCTCCCGGGATCAGGCGGAATACAGGGTGAGGTAGCGGGCGGCGCTTTCCGACCAGTCGAAGGACTGGCGCATGCCGCTCTGTTGCAGGCGGCGCCACTGCGCCGTCTGCCCGTAGAGCGCGAGCGCGCGGCGGATGGCGCCGAGCAGGCCGTCGACGCTCGGCGTGTCGAACACGAAGCCGGTGGCGGTGGCGTCGTCCTGCGTCTCGGGCGTGGTGTCGACCACGGTGTCGGCCAGGCCGCCGGTCTTGAACACCACCGGCGGCGTGCCGTAGCGCAGGCTATACATCTGGTTCAAGCCACAGGGCTCGAAACGCGACGGCATGAGGAACAGGTCGGCCCCGGCCTCGATCTGGTGCGCCAAGGCTTCATCGTAGCCAATCTCGACGAACACGCGGTCGGGGTGCTGCTTGGCGAGCTGGGTGAACTTGTGCTCGTACATCGTCTGCCCGCTGCCGAGCAGGACGAAGCGCGCGTCGGTCTCGGCGAGCAGCACGGGCAGCGCGGCGAGCACCCAGTCGATGCCCTTCTGCTCGACCAGGCGGCCGACCAGGCCGATGAGCGGCGCCTGCATCGCCGCGTCGCCGACGGCGGGCAGGAAGCGCGACAGCAGCGCCTCCTTGTTGCGCCGCTTGCCGGGCTGGATGCGGCTCATCGAATAGTGCGCGGGCAGGTGCGGGTCGGTCGACGGGTTCCACAGCCGCGTGTCGATGCCGTTGAGGATGCCGAAGAGCTTGGGGCGTACCGCCGTGAGCAGGCCGTCGAGGCCGTAGCCGAAGGCCGGCGTGCAGATTTCCTCGGCGTAGGTCGGACTCACCGTGGTGACCGCGTCGGCATACACGATGCCCGCCTTGAGCATGGAAAAGCCGCCGTGGAATTCGACGCCCTCGGGCGACCACCACTGGCTCGGCAGCTGCAGGCGCACGAAATCGGTATGCGAGAAATGCCCGCCGTAGGCGAGGTTGTGGATGGTGAACACGGTGCGCGGGCGGTGCGGCGATTCGTAGAGGAAGGCCGGCACCAGACCGGTCTGCCAGTCGTGGCAGTGCACGACGTGGGGCTGCCAGTCGAGCTCGAGCGCGTCCTGCCCGAGCTGGGCGGCGGCGCGCGCGAACACGGCGAAGCGCTCGGCGTTGTCCGGCCAGTCGCTGCCGGCGGCGCTGACGTAGGGATTGCCCGGCCGGTCGAACAGCGGCGGGCAGTCGACGATCCACAGCGGAAACGGAAAGTCGCTGTGGCGCGTTTCCAGGATGCGCGCGCTGACGATGCCCTCGGCGCCGCGCAGGTCGAGCCAGCCGAGGATGCGCACCTGGTCGAGCTGGCGCAGCAACGCACGATAGCCTGGCAGCAGCAGGCGGATATCGGCGCCGCGATCGTGTAGCGCGTGCGGCAGGCTGTAGGCGACGTCGCCCAGCCCGCCGGTTTTCACCAGGGGAAAGGCTTCGCTTGCGACAAAGAGGATTTTTTTGGCTCCGCGTTTCATTTTTTATTAGGGGCTAGGGGCTAGGATTTAGGGGTTAGGGGATGTGGTGCTTCGCGCTATTAATTTGGCGCGGCCATCGGCCGCACATCCCCTAGTCCCTAGCTCCTAACTCCTAGCCCCTCCTAACAAGGTTTCAGAAAAATCGCGCCCAGCGGCGGGATCGTCACGTCGAGCGCATGCTCGAACCCCATCCACGGGCGGTGCTGCGGGTAAAGCGGCTGGCCGTTGCCGGCGTTGCTGCCGCCGTAGAACATCGAATCGGTGTTGAGCACTTCGCGCCACGGGTCGCCCCAGGGCACGCCGATGCGGTAGCCGTGGCGCGGCACGGGGGTGAAGTTGAGGACGACGACGATCGGCGGCGTGCCGTCGGGACCGTAGCGCACGAAGCTCAGTACCGACTGGTCGGCGTCGTGGCAGTCGATCCAGCGAAAGCCGCGCGGGTCGAAGTCGAAGGCGTGCAGTGCCGGCTCGTCGCGGTACAGGCGGTTGAGGTCGCGCACCAGCGCGCGCAGGCCGTCGTGGTCGGGGAAGGTCAGCAGCACCCAGTCGAGCGGGGCGGATTCGCGCCACTCGTTCCACTGGCCGAACTCGCCGCCCATGAACAAGAGCTTCTTGCCGGGGTGCGCGTACTGCCAGGCGTAGAACACGCGCAGGTTGGCGAAGCGCTGCCAGGCGTCGCCCGGCATCTTGTCCAGGAGGCTCTTCTTCATGTGCACGACTTCGTCGTGCGACAGCGGCAGCACGAAGTTCTCGGTCCACGCGTACATCTGGCTGAAGGTGAGCTGGTTGTGCTGGTACTTGCGGTAGACCGGTTCCTTGGCGATGTAGTCGAGGCTGTCGTTCATCCAGCCCATGTTCCACTTCATCGAGAAGCCCAGGCCGCCGAGCTCGACCGGGCGCGACACCGCGGGCCACGCGGTCGATTCCTCGGCGATGGTGGGCACGCCGGGGAAGCGGCCGTGCACGGCGACGTTCATTTCGCGCAGGAAATGGATGGCCTCGAGGTTCTCGCGGCCGCCGTACTGGTTGGGCGCCCATTCGCCGGGCTGGCGCGAATAGTCGAGATACAGCATCGAGGCGACGGCGTCGACGCGCAGGCCGTCGATGTGGAATTCCTCAAGCCAGTAGAGCGCGTTGGCGACGAGGAAATTGCGCACTTCGTTGCGGCCGAAGTCGAAGATCAGCGTGCCCCAGTCCTGGTGCTCGCCGCGCCGCGGGTCGGCGTGCTCGTACACCGGCTCGCCGGTGAAGCGGGCGAGCGCGAAATCGTCTTTCGGAAAATGCGCCGGCACCCAGTCGAGCAGCACGCCGAGCCCGGCGCGGTGGCAGGCGTCGACGAAGGCACGGAAGTCGTGCGGCGAGCCAAAGCGCGCGGTCGGCGCGTAATAGCCGGAGACCTGGTAACCCCACGAGGCGTCGAGCGGATGCTCGGCGACCGGCATCAGCTCGATGTGGGTGTAGCCGAGGTCGCGCACGTAGGGAATCAGCTCGGCCGCCATTTCGCCCCAAGTGTAGAAGCGGCCGTCGTCGTGGCGCCGCCACGAGCCGGGATGCAGCTCGTAGATGCTCACCGGGCGATGCTGCCAGTCGAACCGCGCGCGTTCCGCGAGCCATTCCTTGTCGCCCCAGGCGTAGGCGATTTCCTCGGGGATGCGGCTGGTGGTTTCCGGCCGCATGAACATCTGCCGCGCGTAGGGATCGGTCTTGGTGACGAGCTGGCCGTGACGGCCGAGGATTTCGTACTTGTAGGCGTGGCCGGCGTCGAGGCCGGGAATGAACAGCTCCCACACGCCGGACGCGCCGCGGCAGCGCATGGGGTGGCGGCGGCCGTCCCAGTCGTTGAAATCGCCGACGACGCTGACGCGCTGCACGCCCGGCGCCCACACGGCGAACAGGCAGCCGGTGATGCCGTCGACGGTCTTCAGGCGCGCGCCGAGCACTTTCCACACGTCGAGATGGCGGCCTTCGCCGAAGAGGTACAGGTCCATCTCGCCAAGTTGCGGGGCGAAGGTGTAGGGACTGTGCATGGCGTGCCAGCGGTGCGCGGCCTTGTCCTGCCAGCGCATGAGGGGGTGCGCCGGCAAGGCGACGTCCGGCGGCAGGTGGCGCTCGAAGCAGTCGGTGCCTTCGATGCGCGTCATCGGTCCGCCGCCGACCTCGACCGCCTCGGCGGCAGGCAGGAAGACGCGCACGGTCTGCCCGCCGTCGGGTGCGGGATGGACGCCGAGCACCTCGAAGGGATCGTGGTGCGTGCCGGCCTGCAGGCGCTGGATCGGGGGACTGATCGCAGGCAGCGGGAGGTCGCGGGGCGCGTTCATGGACGGGGCAGGTTTTCGCATCGGTTCGTGTTCTTCAGCATTTCAAGCATATGACGTGCCAGATCGGCCGGCACGTCGCGCCAGGCGAAGCGCCAGGTCCAGTTGCCGTCCGGAGTGCCCGGGGTGTTCATGCGCGCGTCGCTGCCGAGGCGCAGGAGATCCTGCATCGGCAGGATGGCGAGCAAAGCGGCGCTGCCCAGCACGGTGGCCATCATCGCCTCGGGCACGGCGTCGGGTGAGTTCACGCCCAGTTGAGCCATCACCTGGGTGCGCGCGTCGTCGGGCAGCACAGTCCACCAGCCGGCGGTGGTGTCGTTGTCGTGGGTTCCAGTGTAGTACACGGTGTCGGGCTGCACGTTGCCGGGCTTGTGCGGATTGTCGGCATGGTGGTCGAAGGCGAACTGCAGCACCGCCATGCCGGGCAGGCCGAAGCGGTGGCGCAGCGCGGTGACGTCCGGCGTGATGATGCCAAGGTCTTCGGCGACCAGCGGCAGCGCGCCGAGGTCGTCGGCGATCGCCTGCAGCAGCGCGTCGCCCGGCGCCTCGACCCACTGGCCGTGGATCGCGGTCGGCTCGGCGGCCGGAATCGCCCAGGCCGCGGCCAGCCCGCGAAAATGGTCGATGCGCACCAGGTCGAACCACTCGAAATGCGCGGCCAGCCGCTGCCGCCACCAGCGAAAGCCGTCGGCCTGCATCGCTGCCCAATCGTAGTGCGGGTTGCCCCAGCGTTGACCGGTCTCGGAAAAATAATCGGGGGGCACGCCGGCCACTACCGTGGGCTCGCCGGCTTCGTCGAGCAGGAAGAGTTCGCGATGCGCCCACACGTCGGCGCTGTCGTGCGCGACGAAGATCGGCATGTCGCCGAACAGGCTGATCCCGCGCCGCGCCGCCTGTTCGCGCACACGCTGCCACTGCGATGCCAGGCGATACTGCTCGACTTCGACCGCACGGATGCGCTCGGCATGCGCGGCATCGAACGCCGCGAGCGCGCCCGCATCGCGGTCGCGCAGCGGTCGCGGCCAGGCCGTCCAGGGGGCGCCGCCCTGTTCGGCGCGGATGATCATGAAGCGCGCAAAATCGTCCAGCCAGTGGGCCTGCCGGGCCCGCCACGCGGCGAACCCCGTCAGGTCGACGGCCTCCGCCGGAAACAGCCCGGGGTGCACGGCGAACGCCGACGCACACTGGTAGGGCGACAGGCCGGCAAGCGGGATGCCGAGCGGCAGCATCTGCCACACGCCGAAGCCCGCCGCGTTCAGGAAATCGAGCCAGCGCTCGGTGTCGGCCAGCGTGCCCGAAGGCAGCGAGGTGGGGTGCAGGAGAACGCCGGCCCGACGCGCATCGAGCCTCATCCGACGTTCCTGCGCATGGTGCCGGCGTTTTCGGCAAAACCGCCGCCGCTGGAAAGCGGCACGTCCAGCATGGCGGGCGGCGCGACGCCGATGAGACGGTAGAGTTCGCGCAGCTGCGTGCGATAGAGACGCTCGAAGTCGCTCACGCTGTCGGCGGGGTTGTAGTCACCGAACCACCAGAACCAGTCTGAACCCTCGCACACCGCGAGTTGGCGCGTGGCGTGCGCCAGTGGCTCGCCACCGAGCTTGCCCGACGCCACGACACCGTCGAAGGCGGTCTTGGCGGCGACGAGGTAATCCCAGCCGCGGTTCTTGTCCGCCGAGCCGATCCAGGTGGAGAAACTGCCGTACACCCAACTGCCGGCGGCGAGGTGTTTCAGCGGCGCCGCCGGCAGCTTGCCAACCAGTTCGGAGAAAGTCGCGGTGCGCAGCGTGGGGTGCGCGGCGAGCGCGGCGTACAGGCCGTCGAGGAAAAAGTGTCCGTTGGCGGGGTAGTACTCCCACGCGTTCTCGCCGTCGAGCACGATCGAGACGACGTGGCGCTTGGCGTCCGGGCCGAAATGCCCGGCGATGTTCTCCAAGTGGTGCACGAAGTCGGCGACGGCGTCGTCGGCGTGCCAGTCGCTGTAGCGAAAGCCGATGAGGTCGGACAGCCCGTCGTCGCGGAAGAACAGGCGCGTCTTGTAGCCGTCGATGCGGGTCGGCGAGAAGAACGTGTGCTTCGTCGCCACCTCCTCTTCGGCGACGCCGGACTTTACGCAGCTGTTGCGCCATACGCCCTCGCCCGACGCGGTCCAGGCGATGCCCAGCTCGTCGAGCTGGGCGAGTGCGTCCTCGCTCACACCGCCTTCGGACAGCCACATGCCGGTCGGTTTGCGGCCGAAATAGCGTTCGAACACGGCGATGCCGTGCTGCAGATGCCAGCGCGCGCGGGCCGCGCCGTCGGGATAGGCGGGCGCGTCGGGTGCCGGCGCGTCGGGCATCGCGTCGCGCAGGTTGGCGAAGTCGTTGAGCAGCGGCACGATGGGATGACCGTAGGGCGTCATCGACAGCTCGATCTGGCCGCGCTCGGCGAGTGCGCGGTAGCGCGGTATCAGGCCGACGATGGTGTGCTGGATCAGGTGCAGGAGTTCATGGCGGTCGGCCGCGGAATAGCGGCTCTCCTGCGCGACGAGCCGGCGCACCAGCGGCAGCGCGCGCAGCGAATTGCCGAGCCAGGCGAGGTGGTACCAGGTAAGCAGGTCGAGGAAATACTGCTCGGACAGGTAGCCGAGGTGGGTCGGCTGATCGGCCGCTTCGCCCTCGTCGGCCGAGGTCATGCGCACCAGGCGGTGGAAGGCCGGATAGGGATGGATCATGCGCGGCGCGTGGCAGCGCTGGCAGTCCTGCACGATGCGCTGGCGGCTGGCGGCGGCCGAGGGAATGCGCTCGATGCCCGACAGCAGGTTGAGCATGGGGTCCTGCGTCGGCTTGCCGTGCTTCAACAGCGCGTCGAGCTGCTGCGCGTAGTCGTCGAGCTGCTCCAGCAGCACCGGCGCGAAGTTCACCACCGCGCGCATGTCGGGATGCCGCTCGAGATGCGCGGCCATGTCGCTGTAGTCCTTGATGCCGTGGAGATACACCCAGGGCAGGTGGTAGGCGCCCTTCAGCCCTTCGCGGTAATAGGGCTGGTGCATGTGCCAGCACAGCACGACGTTGATGGAGTCCGCGCGCGCGGTGTCAGCCGTCATAGTCGTTCTGCAGGCGCGCGTAGAGGTTCTGGCCGAGCATGGCCGAGGTCACCAGCACGATGCCTTCCTCGGTGACGTGGAAGCGCTTGGCGTCTTCGGCCAGGTTTTCGCCGATCACCGTGCCGTCCTCGATCACGCAGCCCTTGTCGATGATGGCGTGGTTGATGCGGCAGTTCCGTCCGATGCTGACCTTGGGCAGGACCACGCTGTCCTTGATCAGGCTGCACTGTTCGACCGTGGTGGCGAAGAACAGCACCGAGCGTTTCACCCGCGCCCCCGACAGGATGCAGCCGCCGGCGATCAGCGAGTCGATCGCCTCGCCGCGCCGGCCCTCGTCGTCGAAGATGAACTTCGCCGGCGGGTACTGCGGCTGGTAGGTCCAGATCGGCCAGTCGCGGTTGTAGAGGTTGAGCTCGGGCTCGACCGAGCACAGCTCCATGTTGGTCTTCCAGTACGAATGCAGCGTGCCGACGTCGCGCCAGTAGGCGGGGCCGCCGTCCTTGTTGCGGAAGGGATAGGCCATCGCCCGCGCCTTGCCGATGTTGTCGGGGATGATGTCCTTGCCGAAGTCGTGACTCGAATCCGCATTGGCGGCGTCCTCGACCAGGGTGCGGTAGAGGAAGTCCTTGGAGAAGATGTAGATGCCCATCGACACCAGCGCGATGCCCGGCTTTCCGGGAATGCTGTCGGGCTGCTTCGGCTTCTCGGTGAACTTCGTGATGCGCATGTCCTCGTCGACCGACATCACGCCGAAGCCGCTCGCCTCCGACACCGGCACTTCGATGCTGCCGACGGTGAAATCGGCGCCGGTCTGCACGTGGTAGAGCAGCATTTCCGAGTAGTCCATGGTGTAGACGTGATCGCCGCCCAGCACCAGCACGTATTCGGGGTGGTGGCGCTGCATGATGTCGATGTTCTGGAACAGCGCGTCGGCGGTGCCGCGGTACCACTCCTTGCTGCTGGTGCGCTGCTGCGCGGGCAGGATTTCCACGAACTCGCCGATCTCGCCGCGCATGAAGCCCCAGGCCCGCTGCAGGTGGCGGATCAGCGAGTGCGACTTGTACTGGGTGAGCACGCCGACGCGGCGGATGCCCGAATTGACGCAGTTCGACAGCGGGAAGTCGATGATGCGGTACTTGCCGCCGATCGGCACCGCGGGCTTGGCGCGCCAGGCGGTCAGATCCTTCAGCCGCGAGCCCTCGCCGCCCGCCAGCACCAGCGCGAGGGTGCGACGCGTGAGGTCGGTCACCATCTTCGGCTCGGTGTAGTAGCGGTACAGCCGCGCCTGTTCTTCCTTGGAAATCGTCATGTCACGCTCCGATGTGCTGCCGTGTTGGAATGCTGTCGCCGGACTGCGGCCAGGCGCTCGCGATCGCGCCCTCCACGCCCAGCCGGGGATGGGTCACGAGAAGGAGGGGCGTGCGCTCGACCACGCCGCGCATGCGCCCCTTGTCGGCCGCGACCGCGAGGAAGTGCGGCGACTGCAGACGCGCCTGCAGGTGAGCGGCAAGGCCGCCGGCGAGGTAGAGGCCGCCCGTCGGCTGGAACAGCAGCGCGACGTTGCCGACCCAGGCGGCGAACAGCTCGACGAAGAGATCGAGCGCGGCGGCAGCGGCAGCGTCGCCCGCCGCCGCGCGGGCCGACACGGCCGCGCCGTCGGGCGGCGCCCCGGTCGCCGCCACGCCCTGCTCGTCCGCGCAGAAGGCATACAGCTCGGGCAAGGCCAGCCCCGAGGCGACGCGCTCCCACGACACGTGGCCGTGGCGCGCGCGCAGGCGTTCGAGCAGGCGCGCCTGGCGCGCGTCGGCGGGCGCGAAGTCGGCGTGCCCGCCCTCGCTCGCCAGGCAGCGCATGCGGCCGTCGGCACCCGGCAACAGGTAGGCAAGGCCGAGCCCGGTGCCGGCGCCGGTGACGACGCGCACGCCGCCCGGCTCGAGCGGCCGCGGGTTGAGCGCGACGACGTCGGCCGGCCCCAGCGCGGCGATGCCGGCGGCGGCGGCCTGGAAATCGTTGATGAAGCGCACCTGCGCGATGCCGAGCGAGGCGCGCATGTCGGCGGCGTCGAGGCGCCAGTCGAGATTGGTCAGCGCGACGTGCTGCGCCTCGACCGGTCCCGGCAGGGCCAGCATCAGCGCATCGGGTGCAGCGGGCGCGCCGGCGTCGCCGATGAACTGGCGGATGAGGTCGTCGGCGGTGGCGAAGGCGGCGCTCGGGTAATCGCGCGAGAAGCGGCGTTGCGGGCGTGCCGCGCCGTCACCCGTCACCCAGGCCAGCCGGCTATGCGTGCCGCCGATATCCCCCGCGATCAGCTCCATGGTTCGAACATACTACAGATCGGCCGGATCCTGAGTCAGTCGCCGGTAATAGTTGATGAGCGCGTTGGTCGAGGCGTCGTGGCCCGCCACCGGCGCCGCCGCGTGCAGTTCGGGCAGGATGCGGCTGGCGAGCTGCTTGCCGAGTTCGACGCCCCACTGGTCGTAGGAGTCGAGATTCCAGATCACGCCCTGCACGAAGATCTTGTGTTCGTAGAGCGCGATCAGCATGCCGAGCGCGTGCGGGGTGAGCTTCTTCAGCAGGATCGCGTTCGACGGGTGGTTGCCTTCGAACACCTTGTACGGCGACGCCTGGCCGGTCTGCGCGCGGGTTTCCTCCAGCGTGCGGCCGCGCATCAGCGCCTCGGTCTGGGCGAGGAAATTGGCGATCAGGATGTCGTGGTGCGCCTGCATGTCGGGCGTGTGCGGCGCGAGCGAAACGATGAAGTCGGCCGGAATCAGCCGCGTGCCCTGGTGCAGCAATTGATAGAAAGCGTGCTGGCCGTTGATGCCGGTCGCGCCCCAGATGATCTGACCGGTGGCGTAGTCGACGGGATTGCCGTCGCGGTCGACCGACTTGCCGTTCGACTCCATGTCGGCCTGCTCCAGATACGCCGGCAGGCTCCGGAGGTAATGGTCGTAGGGCAGGATCGCGTGCGACTCGGCGCCGAAGAAGTTGTTGTACCAGACGCCCAGCAGCGCGAGGATCACCGGCATGTTCCTGTCGAGCGGCGCGGTGCGGAAGTGCGTGTCCATCGCGTGCGCGCCTTCGAGCAGCTCGACGAAGCGCTCGGCCCCGACCGCGAGCACGATCGACAATCCGATCGCCGACCACAGCGAGTAGCGCCCGCCGACCCAGTCCCAGAATTCGAACATGTTGGCCGGGTCGACGCCGAACGCGACCACTGCCTCGCGGTTGGTCGACACCGCGACGAAGTGTTTCGCGATGTGCTTGACCGCCTGCGACTGGGCGAGAAACCATTCGCGCGCGGTATGCGCGTTGGTCATGGTTTCCTGCGTGGTGAAGGTCTTCGACGAGACGATGAACAGCGTCGTCTCGGGGTTCAGCGCCTCCAGCGTCTCCTTGACGTGCGCGCCGTCGACGTTGGAGATGAAATGCACCTTGAGCCGCGGATGGCGATAGGGTTTGAGCGCCTGGTAGACCATCTGCGGACCGAGGTCGGAGCCGCCGATGCCGATGTTCACCACGTCGGTGATGCGCTCGCCGGTGTAGCCGCGCCATTCGCCACTGCGGACCTTCTCGGCGAACGCGCCCATGCGCTCGATCACGGCGTTGACCTTGGGCATCACGTCCTCGCCGTCGACGATCACCGGCGCGTTGCTGCGGTTGCGCAGGGCGACGTGCAGCACCGCACGGTTCTCGGTGTGGTTGATCTTCTCGCCGCCGAACATGCGCTCGCGCCAGCCGGCGACGTCGGCCTCCTCGGCCAGCCGCACCAGCAGCTTCAGGGTTTCGTCGGTCACCCGGTTCTTCGAGTAATCGAGCAGGAGATCGCCGACCTGCAGCGAAAAGCGCTCGAAGCGTCGCGGGTCGGCCGCGAACAGATCGCGCATGTGCACCGCGGCCATCGCCGCCTGGTGCACCCGCAACTGCCGGCACACTGGCCGGTGCAAGGGCCCCGGCGCTTCCTCGGCCTGGGCCTGTGCGTATCCGAACGTCGTCATGCTGCCTCCTGGGTTCGTCCTGCGGCGGAGACACCCCATCGATCGGGCGTGTCGTCCCTTCGTCATCAAGCAACCGTCATGCCATCGATGAAATGATGCGCCCCCGACCTTTTAAGAATAGGAAAAATTGGTGATGCCCCGATGACACGCGCGCCCGGCGCCCCAAAACAGGGCCGCCCTGTGGAGGCCGACCGCGCCGCGCACCAAAAAGTTGCGCCGATGGCCCGCCTGCCCGAATCTGGTATGCGCCTTGCTGCGTTCCGGGTGAGTGCCGGCCTCGCGCGAACCGCAGTCCGGCGCCCAAGCGGCAAGGCCCTGATTTCATTGAGCTTGAGTAAAGCCGGTCCGGGGCAGTCTGTTCAGCGTTCGGCACTGGCCGGCGAAAAATCGGAAAGGATGGTTGGCATGCATGTCTTGATCACCGGCGGCGCGGGATTCATCGGTTCGCACCTGGCGGAGCGTCACCTGGCGAAAGGCGACCAGGTCTACGTGGTCGACAACCTCAGCACCGGATCGGCCGCCAACATCGAGGCCTTCCGAGGCCATCCCCATTTCCGCTTCGCCGAGGCCGACATCCTGCACTGGAGCGGGCTGGGCGAAGCCGTCGCCTGGGCCGACCGCATCTACCACATGGCCGCGGTCGTCGGCGTGAAAAAGGTGCTTGAGGATCCGGTCGCGGTGATGGCGACCAACATGAGCGGCACCGAAAAGATTCTGCGCGCGATCCACCATGGCGGCTGGAACCCGGAAGTCGTCATCGCCTCGACCTCCGAGGTCTACGGCTTCAACGCCAAGGACAGCTTCGCCGAGACCGACGACATCGTGCTGCCCTCGGCCGGCCGCCTGCGTTGGGCCTACGCGGTGACCAAGCTGGCGGACGAATTCCTCGCCTTCTCCTACGCCCGCAAATACGGCCTGCACATCGTGGTCGCGCGCCTGTTCAACACCATCGGACCGCGCCAGGTCAGCCACTACGGCATGGTGGTGCCAAGCTTCGTGCGCGCGGCGGTCAACAACCAGCCGCTCACCGTCTACGGCGAAGGCACGCAGACGCGCTCGTTCTGCGACGTGCGCGACACCGTCGTCGCGCTCGACGCGCTCGCCGCGACCCCGGAAGCCTGGGGCGAAGTGGTCAATGTGGGCAACGACCAGGAAATCGCCATCCGCGATCTGGCCGAGAAAATCGTCGAGCGCGCCGACAGCGGCTCGCCGATTCATTACCTGTCGTACAAGGAGGCCTACGGCGAGGAGTTCGAGGACGTCACCCATCGCCGCCCCGAACTCAACAAGCTCAAGGCGTTGACCGGCTTCGCGCCGGCGTGGCGCCTGGACGACACCCTCGACGACCTGATCAAACAGGAAAGCGCAAAGATCCGCCGCGTCGCCTAGAATAGTCGCCCATGGCGACCACCCCCTATTTCATCCTCAGCCCGAACACGGTACTGAGCCTCATCGGCCTCATCCACGGGCCGGACAAGACCGTCCCCAAGCCCGCGGAAGACTGGCGCGACGCCACGGTCGACGTGGTGATCCCCGCGTTCAACGAGGAAAGCAACATCCCCTTGTGCCTGGCCGCGCTGGCGCGGCAGACGCGCAAGCCGACGCGCATCATCCTGATCGACGACGGCAGCCGCGACCGCACCGTCGAATACGCGCGCACCTTCTGCGAGCTGAACGGCATGGACCTGATCGCGATCCAGCGCAAGCAGTCCATCGGCAAGACGCCCACGCTCAAAAGGCAGTCGCGCGAATTCGATTCCGACGTCGAGTTCATCCTCGACGGCGACACGGTGCTCGAGTCCGACAATTACATCGACCGCGTCGTCGAAGAGCTCTACCAGGGTGCCGGCATCGCCAGTGCCTGCGGCACCGTGCTGCCGCTGCGCGACCGCGACCGGCGCGCCATGCTCGAGACCGAACCGCTGCAGAAATTCCTCGGCGCGCATCCGGAGGCGTCGATCTACCCCAGGGTGGGCTGGTTCCATCACCTGCAGCGCGGCATCACTGACCTTTACCGCGACGTGCTGTATTTCTTCCTGCAGAAATTCATCTACCACGGGCAGATGACCTTCTTCGGCAGCATCCTCAACCCGGTGGGCTGCGCCGTGGCCTACCGCCGCGACGTGCTGAGGACCATCGTGTTCGACCGCTACGAGCCCATCCTCGGCGACGACCTCACCAACTCCGAGGACATTTTCATCGGCTTCGCGATGAACGACAACGGCTACCGCAATATCCAGCTCACCGACGTCTACGCGCGCTCGCAGGAGCCGGAAGTCGGCCGCGTGCCGGGACAGATCTACCTGTGGTCCTCATCCTTCCTGCAGAGCTGCTATTACTTCGACGAGTTGATGCGCAGCCCCTTCAAGGCGTTGAAGCGCCATCGCAAGAAAAAGGAAGAGCAGGCCGAACTCGCCGCCGGCCTCGCGGAGAAGCGCCAGCATGCCGAGCAGTACCGCCAGCCCTTCGGCATCGACTACACGGTCCAGTACGGACGTCCGATCGGCTGGGTGCTGTTCATGTCGGCCTTCGAGAAGGTCGCCTTCCCGACCGCGCTCCTGATCATGATCCTGCTGCAGCTGTGGGAACCGCTCGCGATCACGCTCATCGCCGAAACCCTCGTCGCGACGACCGTGCTCGCCGTCGTCGCCAAGGGACGCCGGCTCGAATATTTCCTCAAGGGCCTGCTGGTCACGCCGCTGCGCTACGCCGTGCTGCTCTTCGACCTGATCACCATCGGCCGTTTTGCGGCCGACCTGTGGATTTTCCGCAACCGGCGGTGGCGCAAATGAAGAAATTTGCCTGGATGCTTTCGCTGCTGTTCGCCTCCGGTCTGGCAGGCGCGCAAAACGTGCCCGACGACGGCCTGCGCGCCGAAATGGCGGGCCAGTGGGCCGATGCGATCGGCGTCTACGAACAGACGCTCAAGACCTACCCCGGACAGGCGCACCTGTGGGAACGCATCGCCGACATCCGGGCAACCCGGTTGAAGGACCCGGCCGGCGCCGTCGCAGCGCTGCGCGAAGCGGTCAGGGTCGCGCCGAATGACGCGCGCCTGCACCACAAGCTGTCGCAGGCGCTTGCCGCCACGCAGGATGGTCCCGGCGCGCTGGCCGCGATCCAGCGCGCGCTCGCGCTCACGCCAGACAACCCGAACTACCTGCGCGCACGCGGCGAGATCGCCACCTGGACCGGCGACTACGCGCTCGCGCTGGCGAGCTACGAGCAGGTGCTCGCCAGCGCGCCGGACGACGCCGACGCCACCCTGGGTGCCGGCCGTGCCGCCGCCCGCTCCGGCCAGCGCGACGCCGCCGTGCCGCGCTATCGCGCCTACCTCGAGCAGCGCCCGCAGGACAAGGACGTGATGCTCGAATACATGGAGCTCGAAGCCGAGCGCGGCAACACCCAGGCGGTGCAGGCGACCGACGCGCTCTACCGCCAGCGCTTCGGCGAAAGCCGCGACTACTGGCTGCGCATGGCTGACATCTACGCGCTGTCCAACGACGCGGCGGCATCGTCGAAGGCGCTGCAGGAAGCGGCCCGGCTGGCGCCGCAGGATCACGCACTTCATTACCGCCTCGCGCAGAGCTACCAGAACGCGTCCGACGCCCCGGCCGCGCTCGCCGCCATCGAGCGGGCGATCGCGCTCGAGCCGAAGAACCTCGAATACCTGCGCACCCGTGCCGATCTGGCCGCCTGGCAGGGCGACTACGCGAAGGCGCTCGACAGCCACCGGCGCATCCTCGCGATCGCGCCGGACGACGCCGGCGCGCGCCTCGGCATCGCCCGCGTGCTGTACTGGCAGAGCGACCTGGAAGCCTCGAAGGCCGCCTACGAAACCTATCTCGCCCGCCATCCGGACGTTGCGGCGCCCTGGCTGGAATACGTCGTCGTCCTCACCGAGCGGGGCGACTATGCCCGCGCGATCGAAGTACTCGACGACACCGCCAAGCGCTTCGGCGACAGCCTCGCCCTGCGCAAGCAGCGCGCGCGCGTGCTCGCCTGGGCCGACCGTCCGACGCCGTCGCTTGCGCTGGTCGACGCGCTCGCGCCCGAACTGCGCGACGACTTCGAACTCGGCTACACCCGCACCGTCGCCCTGCACTACGCCCACCGCCCGCGCGAGGCGCTGGCCAGCCTCGACGCCACCACGAAGCTGCGGCCCGGCAGCAAGGAAAGCGTCGACCTCGCGCGTTTCATCCGCACCCCGCTGCGTTCGAACGTCACCGCCGGCTTCGGCACCTTCGCCGGTTCCGACGACGTCAGCGCCCGAAACGTCTATCTGCGCGGCGAGTATGTAATCAATCCCGACACGCGCCTGTTCGGCAGCACCGACCGCCAGCGGCTCCACGCCCAGGCCGGCAGCGGCTACGAGAAGCCGGACGGCGGCACGTCGATCCATTACACGCGCGCCTGGCTCGGCGTGCAGCATCGCGCCTCGCCGGTGCTCTCGCTCGACGCGCAGGCCGGCGGCGGCCGCGCCGAGGGCGCCAACACCTTCGTCTACGAAATCGGCGCCGACTACGAGCCGGTCGACACACTCGCGCTGCGCCTCGCGCACCGCCAGGATCTGTTCACGGCGTCCCCGCGCGCGGCCAAGCTCGGCATAGAACGCCGCTCGACCACGCTCGACGCCACCTGGACGCCGGACCTGCGCTGGACACTCGACGGCCACTTCGGCATCGACACGCTGTCCGACGGCAACGACCGCTGGGAAGCCGCGCTCGCGCCGCGCCGCGCCGTGCTGCGCAGCCAGCGCCTGAACCTGGATCTCGGCGTGAGCGGCCGCTGGTTCGGCTACGACACCGACCCCGGCAACGGCTACTACGCGCCCACCACCTACCGCCGCTACGCGGTGACGGCCTTCACCTACTGGAAGCTGAGCGACGACGACGGCATCAGCGCGGCCTTCAGCTACGGCCCCTACAAGGACAACACGATGTCGGGCTACCGCAGCGGCGGCGACATCGTGCTGGAAGGCTTCTTCGGCCTCTACCGCGACTGGTACCTGAACGTGAAGGCCGGCCTGTCAGCCTACGGCGGCGGCGTCGCGGCGGGTTACCGCTCGCACCAGTTCGAACTCAGCCTGACGCGCCGCTTCTGAGCGTGACGGCCGCAGTGTCGCCGCAGGCCGCACGATGACCCGCCTCCTGCTCTGCTTGCTGCTGTGGGCGCCGCTCGCCGCCGCCCAGTCGGCCGTGCAGCGAACGATGGCGATCACCTTCGATGACCTGCCCTACGCGTCGGTGCCGTCGGAAGACGACGCCGCGCTGGCCGAGATGACCGCGCGCCTGCTGCACCCCTTGCGGGCTGCCGCGATTCCCGCCGTCGGCTTCGTCAACGAATCGCGGCTCTACCGCGAAGGCAGCCTCGTGCCGGCGCGCGTGAACCTGCTGCAGGCCTGGCTCGACGCCGGCCACGAGCTCGGCAACCACACGTATTCGCACGTCTCGCTCAACCGCGTGCCGCTCGATGCCTTCACCGCCAACCTGCTGCAGGGCGAAACGGTCACGCGTCCCCTCGCACAGGCAGCCGGTCGCCCCCTGCGCTGGTTCCGCCCGCCCTACCTGCACCTGGGCCAGACCGCGGCCGTGCGCGCGCAGTTCGACGCCTTCCTCGCGGCACGCGGCTACCGCGTGGCACCGGTGACCGTGAACCATTCGGAATGGGTGTTCGCCGTCGCCTATTCGCGCGCGCAGACGCAGGGCAACGCGGAAGCGGCACAGCGCATCGCCGAGGCCTACCTGCCCTACATGGATGCCGAGCTCGCCCGCGCCGAACAACTGGCGCTCGACCGCTTCGGCCGGCCCATTCCCCATGTGCTGCTGCTGCACGCCAACGCGCTCAACGCCGACCATGTCGGCGCGCTGGCTGCGCGCCTGCAGCAGCGCGGCTACCGCTTCGTCACGCTGGACGCGGCGCTGCAGGACAGCGCCTACGCCACCCCCCTCGGCACGACCCTGATCGAAGGCGAATCCTGGCTCGAACACTGGGCGCGCGCCGCCGGCCTGCGTCCCGAGCAACCGCCCGCGGTGCCCGGCTTCGTCCGGCAGTGGGCGGGGCCCGCCGCCTACCGGGGCTATTGATGCGCAGGGAAATGGCATTCGCGGCAGCCTGCCTGCTTGCGCTCGCCGCCGTGCCGGCGTCCGCCGCCGACACCCTGCGCAATCTTGCCGCCGTAGCCGGCCTGCGCGTCGGCACTGCGGTCGACGTCGCCCCCCTGCGCGAGGACGCCGCCTACGCCCGCCTCGTCGCGCGCGAGTTCGACCTCGTCACGCCGGAGAACGCGATGAAGTTTTCCGTGATCCAGCCCGAGCGCGGCCGCTTCGACTTCGCCCAGGCCGATGCGCTGGTCGAATTCGCCGCGGCGCACGGCATGGCGGTCAACGGCCACGTGCTGGTGTGGCACCAGCAGTTGCCGGCGTGGCTCGAACACGGCGGTTTCGGCCGCGACGAGTTGATCGCGATCCTGCGCGAACACATCCGCACGCTGGTGACGCGCTACCGCGGCCGCGTCGCGTCGTGGGACGTCGCCGCCGAAGCCGTCGACGAGAACGGGCGCCTGCGCGAGACCTTCTGGTCGCGCAGCATCGGCCCCGATTACCTGGCCCTGGCGTTCAGTTGGGCGCACGAAGCCGACCCCGACGCCGAACTGCGCTACAACGACTACGGCGGCGAGGGGCTGAGCGCGAAGTCCGACGGTATCTTCATGCTGATGGCGGCGCTGCGCACCGCCGGCGCGCCGATCCACGGCGTCGGCCTGCAGATGCACGTGAGCCCCGACGACGCGCCGCAACCCGCCGAGGTCCGCGCCAACCTGCGGCGGCTCGCCGCGCTCGGACTCGCGACACACATCACCGAAATGGACGTGCAGTTGACGCTGCCGGCGACCCGCGAGGCCCTGAAAAAACAGGCGGCGCTGTACCGCGACACGCTGCGCGCCTGCCTCGACGTGCCGGCGTGCCGCAGCTTCTCGACCTGGGGCGCCACCGACCGCTATTCGTGGATTCCGGCATTCTTCCCGGGCAAGGGCGCGGCGCTGCTGTTCGACGCCGAGGGACGGCCCAAGCCCGCGTATACGCACGTGCGCAACACGTTGCGCGACGCCGAGGCACGCTGAGCGCTGAGTAAAGTTCTGGTGCCCGGGGGGGACTCGAACCCCCACTCCGCGGGTTCGATTTTGGCTTGGCCTTCGGCCGGCGCCGAAATCCGCCTCTCCACGATTTGAAAACTGGTGCCGGGAGGGGGACTCGAACCCCCACACCTTGCGGCGGCGGATTTTGAATCCGCTGCGTCTACCGATTCCGCCATCCCGGCAAAGGAACCGGCCGCGAATGCGGCCGGCACGGAAGCCGCGCATTATCGCCGATCCGAACTGGGCGCGGCAAGGCGACGGCTATAATCGCGCCCCATGCGCGTCGCCGATTTCGATTTCGACCTTCCTCCCGAACTCATCGCCCAGTTTCCCGCTGCCGAGCGCGGCGCGAGCCGCCTGCTGCACGTCGACGCCGCCGGCGGCCTGCACGACCGTCTGTTCCGCGATCTGCCGACGCTGCTGCGTCCGGACGACCTGCTGGTGATGAACGACACGCGCGTGATCAAGGCGCGGCTCTTCGGCACCAAGGATTCCGGTGGCAAGGTCGAACTGCTCATCGAGCGGGTGACGGACGAACACGAGGCGCTCGCCTTCATCCGCGCGAGTCATGCGCCCAAGCCGGGTTCGACGATCCATCTCGACGACACCGTCGCGCTCGACGTGCTCGACCGTCAGGGCGATCTCACGCGGCTGCGTTTTCCCGAACCTGTGCTCGATGTGCTCGACCGTCTCGGCCGTCTGCCGCTGCCGCCCTACATCGCGCACGCGCCGACCGACGAGGACGAGGCGCGCTACCAAACCGTGTACGCCAACGAACCGGGGGCGGTGGCGGCGCCGACCGCCGGCCTGCACTTCGACGAAGCGATGCTGGCCACGCTCGCCGCTCAGGGCGTGCGCAGCGCACGCGTGACGCTGCACGTCGGCGCCGGCACCTTCCAGCCGGTGCGCGTCGACAAGATCGCCGACCACACCATGCACAGCGAGCGCTACACGATTCCCCAGGCGACGGTCGACGCGATCCATGCGACCTGGGCGCGCGACGGCCGCGTGGTCGCGGTGGGCACCACCAGTCTGCGCGCGCTCGAAGCGGCGGCGCAAGCCGGCGATCTGCGCGCAGGCTCGGACGAAACCGATATCTTCATCACGCCGGGCTACCGTTTCCAGGTCGTCGACGCCTTGATCACCAATTTCCACTTGCCGAAATCCACGCTGGTGATGCTGGTCTCGGCGTTTTCCGGCGTCGACGTCATCCGCGCCGCCTACGCCCACGCGGTGAAGGAGCGCTACCGTTTCTTCAGCTACGGCGACGCGATGTTTCTGGAACGAGCCAGCCGGGAGCGCCCGCAATGAAATTCGAAGTCCTCGCCACCGACGGCGGCGCGCGCCGCGGTCGCCTGCACCTCGCGCACGGCAGCGTCGAGACGCCGGCGTTCATGCCGGTCGGCACCTACGGCACGGTGAAGGCCATGTCGCCGGCGGAACTCACCGAAATCGGCTTCGAGATGGTGCTCTCGAACACCTTCCACCTGTGGCTGCGCCCGGGGCTGGAGGTGATCGAAGCCTTCGGCGGCCTGCACCGCTTCATGGGCTGGGACAAGCCCATCCTGACGGACTCGGGCGGCTTCCAGGTGTTCAGCCTCGGCAAGCTGCGCAAGATCACCGAGGACGGCGTGAAATTCGCTTCGCCCGTGAACGGCGACCGGCTGTTTCTCACGCCGGAAATCTCGATGCAGATCCAGCGCACGCTGAATTCCGACATCGTGATGATCTTCGACGAGTGCACGCCCTACCCCGCGACCGAAAAGGAGGCTGCCGACTCGATGCGGCTCTCGCTGCGCTGGGCGGCGCGTTCCAAGGCCGCGCACGCCGGCAACCCCAACGCGCTCTATGGCATCGTGCAGGGCGGCATGTACGAGACGCTGCGCGACGAATCGGCGCGCGAACTCATCGGCCTGGACTTCGACGGCTATGCCATCGGCGGTCTATCCGTGGGCGAACCGAAGGACGACATGCAACGCATCCTCGCCCACACCGCGCCGCAGCTGCCTGCCGACAAGCCGCGCTACCTGATGGGCGTCGGCACGCCGTCCGACCTCGTCGCCGCGGTCGCCCAGGGCATCGACCAGTTCGACTGCGTGCTGCCGACGCGCAACGCGCGCCACGGCATCCTCTTCACCCGGCGCGGCGAGCTGCGCATCCGCAACGCGCGCTGGAAGCTCGACACCGCGCCCATCGATCCGGAATGCGACTGCCACACCTGCACGCATTTCTCGCGCGCCTACCTGCACCACCTGATCCGTGCCAATGAAATATTGGGTGCGCGCCTGGCGACGATCCACAACCTGCACACCTACCACCGGCTCATGGCCAGCATGCGCGCCGCCATCGAGGCCGGGCGCTTCGCCGACTTCGCCGCTGAATTCCAGATCCTGCAGGCGCAGGGTTGGTAAGGACCGCCGCGCCGCCCGAACTGTGTAGAATCCCCTCCGCGGAGCCTTGATCAACATAACAACGACAAGCACGCCACCAAAGGGGGAAACCATGTCGCACACCAAGCATTACCCGATGCAGTTCACCGGCACGGGCGGCGAATATTTCGTCATCTGGATCGTCAACATCGCACTCACGCTCGTCACGCTCGGCATCTACTCCGCCTGGGCCAAGGTCCGCACGCTGCGCTGGTTCTACGGACACACCCTGCTCGACAACCAGGCCTTCACCTACCTCGCCACGCCGACCCAGATCCTCAAGGGCCGGCTGATCGCAGTGGCCGCGCTGGTGGCCTACTACGCCACCTCGTACTTTTCGCCGATGCTGGCCATGCTGTTGCTGCTCGCCCTGTTCGTCGCCATGCCCTGGATCGTCGTCTCCAGCCTGCGCTTCAACGCGCGCATGAGCGCGTATCGCGGCCTGCGCTTCGACTTCAGCGGCAAGCTGGGCGAAGCGGCGGTGATCTACATCCTGTTGCCGATCCTGATCCTGCCCACCCTGGGGCTCATCCTGCCCTACATGGCGTACCGCCAGGTCCGCTACATCGCCGGCAATACAGTCTACGGCCAGACCGCCGCACGCCACGAAGGCCCGCTCAAGCCCTTCTGGGGCGTCTACCTGCTCGCCTTCGTGCTGCTGTTGCTGCCCATCGGGGTGATGGCCTACGGCGGCTACCAGGCCTATGCCCTGCAGGCAGCCGGCATGCCCAAGGAAATGGCCGGGGCAGCGGCGGCAAGCAGCATCGGACTCGGCCTGCTGCTGTTCTACCTGATGCTTCCGGTCGTCAGTGCGATGATCATGGCGCGCACCGCCAACCTGTTCTACAACGGCACGGTGCTGGGACCGGTCGCGTTCCAGTCGCGTCAGCGCGCCCGCGACCTGATCTGGATCTACCTCACCAACCTGATCCTGATCGCGCTCACCCTGGGCCTCTTCATTCCCTGGGCCAAGGTGCGGCTGGCCCGCTACCGCGCCGAGCGTCTCACCGTGACCGGCCCGGAGAATCTGGGACTGTTCGTCGCCGGCCAGCAGCAAGGCAACGCCGCCACCGGCGCCGAAATGGCCGATCTGTTCGATCTCAACGTCGGCCTGACGTGATCCGGTTCGCCGGCGACCTGTTCGACGGCCTCACCTCGCAGGCGCATCCCGTCGCCGCCCGTCTGGACGCCGGGCGCCTGCACATCGAGGGCGACGGCATCGCACTCGATGTGCCGCTCGATGGCATCAGCCTCGCGCCGCCGGTGGGCGCCGCACGCGGCGTCGTGCATCTGCCGGAGGGCCGCGAACTGCACAGCGCCGACCTCGACGCACTCGCCCGTCTGGCGCTGGCCCTGCCGACCCGCACGCCGGAACGATGGGCGCGCGTGCTCGAAAGCCGCCTGCTCTACGCCTTCGCCGCCCTGCTGCTGTCGGTGGCAGTCGTCTTCGCCGGCCTGCGCTGGGGCGTGCCGGCTGCCGCGCAGGTCGCCGCGCACACCCTGCCCGCCGGGCTCGACGCGCATATCGGCCAGGAAACGCTCGCGCTGATGGAGAAAGTCAGCCTCGACCCCAGCACGCTGCCTGCCGCACGCCAGCGTGCGCTGGCCGGCCAGGTCGAGACGCATTGCCGCAAGCAGGCCTGCCCGCCGCACCGGCTGCTGTTTCGCGACAGCGCACTCTTCGGCGCCAACGCGCTCGCACTGCCCGGCGGCACCGTCGTCGTCACCGACGAACTGGTCAAGCTCGCCGCCCACGACGAGGAAATCCTCGCCGTGATCGCCCACGAACTCGGCCACGTGCAGCATCGTCATGGCCTGCGGCTTGCGCTGCAGAGCATCGGCGCCGGCGCGATCCTGGTCGCCGTCACCGGCGACATCGGCAGCGTGACCGATCTCGCTGCGGGCCTGCCCAGCCTGCTGCTGCAGAACGGCTACTCGCGCGACATGGAACGCGAGGCCGACGCCTACGCGCTGGCGTGGCTGCAGGCCGCCTGCATTCCCCCGCGACGGTTCGCCGACCTCCTCGGCCGGCTCGACAAGCGTGCCGACGAGACCAGCCTGCTCGACAGCCATCCCGCCACCCCGGATCGGATCCGCCCCTTTCTCGCCGCGCCCGGCTGCCCCTGAGGCTGTCATGTCCGGCGTGCTAGAATTTCCGGGTTTTTCACCCAAGGCCCGACACCATGATTTCGCTCGCCCACGCGCAGACCGCTGCCCCCGCCGCCCCTGGCTTCACCGACTTTCTGCCGCTCATCATCATCTTCATCCTGTTCTGGTTCATGCTCATCCGTCCGCAGATGAAGCGCGCCAAGGAACAGCGCAAGATGCTCTCCGAACTCGCCAAGGGCGACGAAGTCGTCACCGCCAGCGGCCAGCTCGGCAAAGTGGCGAAGATCGGCGAGCAGTACGTGTCGCTGGAAATCGCCGACGGCGTGGTGACCCACGTGCAGAAGCAGTCGATCCAGACCCTGCTGCCGAAGGGCACGATCAAGGGCCTGTGACCGCTAGGGAATAGGAACTAGGATCTAGGGGCTAGGGTTTTGCTGCCTCATGCATGCGAGCTCCAGTCCTGCGGTCCCCCTAATTCCCTAGCCCCTAACTCCTAGCCCCTAACTCCTAGCCCCTGACAATGAACCGCTTCCCGCTCTGGAAATACGTCCTCATCGGCTTCACGCTGGTGGTGGCCTTCGTCTACACCCTGCCGAACTTCTTCGGCGAGTTGCCGGCGGTGCAGGTGTCGCCGATCCGCACGACCGAAAAGGTCGATACGGCGCTGCTGGAGAAGGTGGAATCGCTGCTGCAGCAGGCGAACATCGCCACCAGCGGCATCGAACTGGCCGGCCACAGCATCAAGGCGCGCTTCGCCAGCACCGACGTGCAGATCCAGGCCAAGGACGCCCTGCAGAACGGATTGGGCGAGGGCTATACGGTGGCGCTCAACCTGGTGTCGGCCTCGCCCGCCTGGCTCGCGTCGATCAACGCGCTGCCGATGTACCTGGGCCTCGACCTGCGCGGCGGCGTGCATTTCCTGCTCGAAGTCGACATGAAAGCCGCGCTGGAAAAAGCCGCGGTGCGCTACCAGAACGATTTCCGCAGCGAGTTGCGCGGCGCGAAGATCCGCTACGGCCGCATCAGCCGCGACGGCAACGCCGTCACCGTGCACTTCGCCACGCGCGACCAGCGCGACACCGCGGTCGAGAAGCTCGGCGCGGTCTACGCCGAGCTCGACTTCGCGACCGAGGACCAGGCCGAGGGCTTCACCCTCACCGCGCGCATGAAGCCGGAAGCGGAAAAGCGCGTGCAGGACTTCGCCCTGCAGCAGAACATCACCACGCTCAGGAACCGCGTCAACGAACTCGGCGTGGCCGAGCCGGTGATCCAGCAGCAGGGCGCTGCGCGCGTCGTGGTGCAGTTGCCGGGCGTGCAGGACACCGCCAAGGCGAAGGACATTCTCGGCCGCACCGCCACCCTGGAAATCCGTCTGGTCGACGAACTCGCCGACCCCCTGCTGGTCGCGCAGGGCCAGGTGCCCTTCGGCGCGGAGGTGGTGCCGAGCCGCGAAGGCACGCCGATCGCGGTCAAGCGCGACGTCATCCTGACCGGCGACTCGATCACCGACGCCTCGCCCGGCTTCGACAGCCAGAGCAGCCAGCCGGCGGTGCACATCAGCCTCGACGGCAAGGGCGCGCGCGTGTTCAAGGACGTCACGCGCGAGAACGTCAACAAGCGCATGGCCATTCTGCTCATCGAAAAAGGCCGCGCCGAGGCGATCACCGCGCCGGTCATCCGCGAGGAAATCGGCGGCGGCCGGGTGCAGATCACCGGCATGGAAACCGCGCAGGAAGCGTCCGACGTCGCGCTGCTGCTGCGCGCCGGCGCGCTGGCCGCGCCGATGCAGATCATCGAGGAGCGCACCGTCGGCCCCAGCATGGGCGCCGAGAACATCGAAAAGGGCTTCAACGCCAACATCTGGGGCTTCTTTGCGGTGGTGACCTTCATGCTCATCTACTACCGTGTGTTCGGCCTGTTCTCGTCGATTGCACTCGCCATCAACGGCTTCTTCCTGATTGCGCTGCTGTCGATGCTGCAGGCGACGCTGACCCTGCCCGGCATGGCGGCGATTGCGCTCACGCTGGGCATGGCGATCGACGCCAACGTGCTGATCAACGAACGCATTCGGGAAGAATTGCGCAACGGCGCCACCCCGCAGGCGGCGATCAGCGCCGGCTACGAGCGCGCCTGGGGCACGATTCTGGATGCCAATATCACCACGCTGATTGCCGGCTTCTCGCTGTTCTGGCTCGGCTCGGGCCCGGTGCGCGGCTTTGCGGTGGTGCTGTGCCTGGGCATTCTCACCTCGATGTTCAGTGCCGTGACCGTGTCGCGCGCGATGGCCAACCTCACCTACGGCCGCCAGGCGCGTCTGGCGAAAATCTCGATTTGAGGCCCCGACCATGATCGATTTATTCCCCTTCCGGAAAACCATCCCCTTCATGAGCTGGGGGAAGGCGACCACCGCCATCTCCCTGCTCACCTTCCTGTTCTCGGTGTGGGCGCTGTGGGACCGCGGGCTCAACCTGGGCGTCGACTTCACCGGCGGCACCGTGATCGAAGTGGCCTACGACCAGCCGGCTGACCTCACGGCCGTGCGCACCGCGCTGGAAAAGACCGGCCTGCCGGAAATCTCGGTGCAGAACTTCGGCACCAGCCGCGACGTCCTGATCCGCCTGCCCAACAAGGGCGAGGCCAACGCCGCCGAGACCAGCAACCGGGTGATGGAAGCGCTGAAGGCCGACCACGCTGGCGTCGAGCTCAAGCGCGTCGACTTCGTCGGCCCGCAGGTGGGCCAGGAGCTCTACGACAGCGGCGCGCTGGCGCTGCTGGTCGTCACCATCGGCATCATGCTCTACCTGGCGATGCGCTTCGAATGGCGCTTCGCGGTCGCCGGCATGATCGCCAACCTGCACGACATCGTCATCATCCTCGGCCTGTTCGCCTTCTTCCAGTGGGAGTTCACGCTCACCGTGCTGGCCGGCGTGCTGGCGATCCTCGGCTACTCGGTGAACGAGTCAGTGGTGATCTTCGACCGCATCCGCGAAAACATCCGCAAGATGCGTGGCGCGACCGTCCCGCACATCATCGACGACGCCATCACCCGCACCATGAGCCGCACCATCATCACCCACGGCTCGACCCAGATCATGGTGCTGTCGATGCTGTTCTTCGGCGGCGAGGCGCTGCACAACTTCGCGCTGGCGCTCACCATCGGCATCGTGTTCGGCATCTACTCGTCGACGCTCGTCGCGAGCCCCCTGCTGCTGATGTTCGGCGTCAAGCGCGAGCACTTCATCAAGCCGGTGGAGAAGAAGGAAGAGGCGGTTGTTTAGGGATTAGGATCTAGGGGCCAGGATTTAGGGGTTAGGGAATGAGCGGCCGGAGGCCGCGAAATTCCAGCCCCTAGCCCCTAGCCCCTAGCCCCTAGCCCCTAGCCCCTAGCCCCTAGCCCCTAGCCCCTAGCCCCTAGCCCCTAGCCCCTAGCCCCTAGCCCCTAGCCCCTAGCCCCTAGCCCCTAGCCCCTAG
>JBGFSF010000030.1:0-6970 GCA_041694715.1 Pseudomonadota bacterium
GGCGGCGAGGTCGTCAAGAGCCGCGAGATGTACTTCGCGATCTATCAGGCGCTGGCGCGCGACGAGCGCCGCCCGGGCCTGTACCGCGAGTTCGATCGGGGCTTCTTCGATCTCGTGATGGTCGACGAGTGCCACCGCGGCAGCGCCCGCGACGACTCCAACTGGCGCGAGATCCTCGAATACTTCGAGCCCAAGGACTTCGAGCGCGCGGTGGCGCTCAAGGCGCGCACCGAGACCATCGCCCGGCACCTGACCGCGTTTCTCGACAAGACCGATCCTTACGCCAAGACCATCGTCTTCTGCGTCGACCAGGAACACGCGGACGAGATGCGCCGCGCGCTCGGCAACTTCAACGCCGAGCGCGTGAAGGCGAATCCCGACTACGTGTGTCGCGTCACCGCCGACGAAGGCGACATCGGCCGCGGACACCTGGGCCGGTTCCAGGACGTCGAAACGCGCACGCCTGCGATCCTCACCACCTCGCAACTGCTGACTACCGGGGTCGATGCGCCGACCTGCAAGAACGTCGTGCTCGCGCGCGTCGTCGGCTCGATGAGCGAGTTCAAGCAGATCATCGGCCGCGGCACGCGCGTGCGCGACGACTACGGCAAGCTGTGGTTCAACATCGTCGACTACACAGGCTCGGCGACGCGACTGTTTGCCGATCCTTCAAGTGCCGCCGCTCAGCGCGCACGGACAGGTGGCCGATATCGTTCGCCTGTTCGGCGGTGCGGACGAGCTTCGAACGGCGGTGACGGAGCTGCAGAATCTGCTCTACGCCGCATAGCCGGGAGTAGACTTGCCGCCGTGGGTGAACTGCCGAACAAGCTGCTGAAGGAAGCGCTGAAGCTCTCCACCGAGGAGCGCGCCGCGCTGGCCGCGGCCCTGCTCGCCACGCTCGACGGTCCCGCGGATCCGGATGTCGAAGCGGCCTGGGCCGCCGAGATCGAGCGGCGCATCGCCGAACTCGATTCGGGCGCCGTACAGGCCGTCCCCTGGCCTGAAGCGCGCGCCGCGATCCTGCGCCGGTAGATGCCGGCGATTCCGGTCGATCGGGCAGACCTCGCCGGCGCCGCGGTCCTCGGCATCGATGCCGCGTGGACGGACAACGAACCGAGCGGCGTCGCGCTCATCGCCTACCGCAATGGCCGCTGGCGCTGTCTGCGAGTCGCGTCCAGCTACTGCGAGTTCATCGCAGGCACTCCCGAGGCACGGCCGCGCGGTTCGCGAGTCGTCGTCTCGTATCTGCTGGCAGCCTGCACGCCGCTTCTGCACGGTGCGAAGCCAAAAGTCATCGCGGTCGACATGCCGATCGGTCACGGGCGCATCGTGCGCAGGCGTTGCGCCGACAACGCGGTTTCGCAGCACTTCGGCCACGCGAAATGCGCGGTGCATTCGCCGACGCCCAAGCGTCCGGGACTCGTGGGCGTCCGCCTGGCGGCGGGGTTTCGGCGCGCCGGCTATCCGATGAGCACCGCGGCCGACGCGGATCGCGCATTACCAGCTTTGATCGAGGTCTACCCGCACGTTGCGCTGCTCGCCCTTGCGCAATCCGACCAGCGCCTACCGTACAAGTGCGGCAAGACGACGACGTACTGGAAGGGAGCACCGTTACCCGCACGGCGGCGAAAGCTGCTCGCGCAGTGGCACCGGATCGAGCGCTTGCTGAGCCGCGAGATCGACGATACCGATCCCGGCTTGCCCCCCGAGGATCATGACGGCCCGCTGTCCCATCTCAAGCATTACGAAGACCGGCTCGACGCCCTGATCTGCGCCTGGGTCGGCGCGCTTTACCTCGAAGGCAGCGCGCACCCTCTCGGCGACGCCGCGTCGGCGATTTGGGTACCCTCCGCGTCCATGCGATTCGCTCGCCTGCCCCATGCCTCGCGCTGACAAGAAATCCGCCGCACCGCTCACCACCGCTCAATCCCTCGGCAGCCTGCTCAAGTCCGCGCGCGACATCATGCGCAAGGACAAGGGGCTGAGCGGCGATCTCGATCGGCTGCCGATGCTCACTTGGATCATGTTCCTGAAGTTCCTCGACGATCTGGAGCAGACCCGGGAGCAGGAAGCGGTGCTCGCGGGCCGGCGCTTTCGGCCGGCGATCGAACCGCCTTACCGCTGGCGCGACTGGGCAGCCGACCCGCAGGGCATTACCGGCGACGAACTGCTCGCCTTCGTCAACCAGGACGAAGCGCTCGGCCCTGACGGCAGGCGCGGGCCCGGCTTGTTCGCGTACCTGCGCGGACTGTCCAGCGCCAACGGCGATGCGCGGCGCGACGTGATCGCCACCGTCTTCAAGGGCGTGGACAACCGCATGCGCAGCGGCTACCTGCTGCGCGACGTGATCAACAAGGTCAACGGCATCCACTTCACCGCCAGCGACGAGTTGCACACGCTCGGCGCGCTGTACGAGTCGATGCTGCGCGAGATGCGCGACGCCGCCGGCGACTCGGGCGAGTTCTACACGCCGCGCGCCGTCGTGCGGCTGATGGTCAAGCTCGTCGATCCGCAGATCGGCGAATCCGTGCTCGACCCCGCCGCCGGCACCGGCGGTTTCCTGGTCGAAGCGTTCGAGCACATGCGGCCGCAGGCCAACTCGGTCGAGAAGTACCGGCAACTGCAGGAGCGCACGCTGTTCGGCTTCGAGCCCAAGCCGCTGCCGTACCTGCTGTGCCAGATGAACCTGCTGCTGCACGGCGTGGAGTCGCCGTGGATCGACCCCGGCAACGCGCTTGCCTTCAAGCTGACCGAAATCGGCGAGAAGGAGCGTCTCGACGTGATCCTCACCAATCCGCCGTTCGGCGGCGAAGAGGAGAAGGGCATCCAGGGTAACTTCCCGGAGGACCGGCAGACCGCGGAGACCGCGCTGCTGTTCCTGCAGGTGATCATGCGCCGGCTGCACCGCGCGCCCACCCCGGCCGGCCGCCCGGCGCGCGCCGCGGTCGTCGTGCCCAACGGCATGCTGTTCGGCGACGGCGTGTGCGCGCGGATCAAGGAAGAACTGCTCGCGGACTTCGACCTGCACACGATCGTGCGGCTGCCCAACGGCGTGTTCGCGCCCTACACCAGCATCCCGACCAATCTGCTGTTCTTCGAGCGCGGCGGCCCGACGCGCGAAGTCTGGTACTACGGGCACGCGCTGCCCGAAGGGCGCAAGAACTACACCAAGACCGCGCCGCTGCAGTTCGACGAGTTCAAGCCGCTGCTCGACTGGTGGCGCAGGCGCGAGGAGAGCGAACGCGCCTGGCGCGTGCCGGCCGACGAAATCCGCGCCGCCAACTTCAACCTCGACCGCAAGAACCCGAATGCCAGGCAGGACATCACGCACCTGCCGCCCGAGGAACTGGTCGCCGGCATCCTGGACAAGGAGCGGCAGATCATCGAGATCATGCACCGGGTGCAGGCGCTGCTGCGGGAGGGCGGGGCGTGAGTGACGCGTGGCCGAGGGTGCGGTTGGGGGAGGTTCTGCGTCGCTCGGAAGAAAGCGTGCAAATCGTGCCGGACCTCGAGTATCGCGAGATCACGGTGCGGCTCTGGGGAAATGGCGTCGTCGAACGGGGCCGCGTCCTTGGCGCAGAAATCGCCGGCGCGCGTCGATTCGTGGCACGAACGGACCAGTTCATTGCTTCCCGCATCGACGCCCGCAATGGCGCAATGGGCCTTGTGCCTCCCGAACTCGACGGCGCGGTCGTCGCCAACGACTTTCCGGTGTTTGACGTCGCGGGCGATCGCTTGCTGCCCAAGTTTCTCGGCTGGCTCAGCAGGACTCGCGAGTTCGTCGAACTGTGCGTCCGTGCCAGCGAAGGAACGACGAATCGCGTTCGACTGAAGGAAGACCGATTTCTTGCACTGGAAATCCCCGTTCCGCCGCCCGCCGAGCAGCGGCGGATTGTTGCTTATATCGACACTCTTGCCAGACAAACTCGACATACGAGTGATCTGCAGAACCAGGCTTCGGCCGAACGGGACGCGCTTTTGGTGGCGATGGCGCACCGGGCGGACTTGAGCATCAGGGCCAAGCGCGATGCGGGCTGGCGGTGGCTTCGCCTCGGAGATGTGATTCGGCTGGCGCGCGATCCGCAGCCGGTTTTCGCAGAGCGACAGTATCCGAACTTCGGTATCTACAGCTTCGGGAGAGGTCTCTTCGGCAAGCCGCCGATCGATGGTGGGTCGACAGGCGCTGCAACGCTGTTCCGGGTGAGGGCCCGCCAGTTCGTCTATAGCCGACTGTTCGCATTCGAGGGCGCCTACGGTTATGTGACGCCCGAATTTGACGGCTATTTCGTCTCGAACGAATACCCGACGTTCGATTGCAGCGAAGTCGAAGTCTTGCCGGAGTTTCTCGTGACGTACTTCAAACCAGAGTCGGTATGGAGGGCCGTGGCGGTGGGTAGCAAGGGGTTAGGACACCGCCGCCAGCGGGTTCAACCGCAGCACATTCTCGACTATCAGCTATGGATCCCGCCAATCGTCAGGCAGATAGAGCTTGTTGAAGCTCACCGAGAAATCGAACGTGCGAGATCGCTTTCGGCGTGCATGCAGCAGCAGTTGGGAGCGTTGTTGCCCACACTACTCGATCGAGCCTTCGTCGGCCGACTGTGACGCCGCGTGCTACGCACGACCCGGTTCGTCGGTTTCGGCGCAGATTCTCGCGGCGCGTAGGTTCAGCGGGTATTCGCTTGAGCAGTGGAGTGCAAACATGAATGCCATCAGCTTCAATTCGCGACTAATTGCCGAGGTCCAGACATCGGGTCTGCACCTTCATCGCGCGGCTTCTGGTGTCGTGCTGAAGAGCAGCGTGAACGCAGTGTTCCACTTCTCCAGCGACGACGATATCGAATGGTGGCCGCAGCAAGCACGCGTTTCAGTTGGTCTCACGCAGAGCAAAGTGAGGCCCCTCGGATGGGCGTTGCCTGAACGCACGCTCTTCGCGCGGAGCGCGCCGAAGGCAGGTGGGAACTACTCGTTTCTTCTCGAGCTGTATCTGACCGACGCTGCGTTGAATCACGTCGAACGGACACGTGCGGGCGGTGATCTGTTGTTCCTTATCGAGTTGCATGGTGTGGCGCAAGGCAGTACGGGGCGGCAGGCGACGCAGACGGAGCTCGTATCCGGGTGTCCGCAGTCGGAGTGGATCAAGCAACTCCGGAACATTGGCTGGCTTAGAGCGCTTCTGATCGAGGTGGCGTTCCCCCAGCTACCAAAGGGTTGGGAACAGATCGACGCTGACCTGATTCGTGCGCGTGAATCGTTATCGGCGTGTCGGTACGACGAGACAGTCGCCTTATGCCGCAAAGTGATCGAGCGGCTCGACAAGATCGCGGCTTGCAAGAACGCCGCCGGCACTTTCTTCAAAGCGTCACCCGCGGGTCGCCATGAGCGGGAGGCGATGACGCTAACGCAGCGGATGGGCGCAATCGGTGACGCCATTCGCCGCGCGACACATCCTGCGCATCACGTCGACGAACACATCGTTGGTGAGTACGGACCGGCGGAGGCGGAGGCGCTGTTGGGGTTGACCATTCAGCTGGTGAGCTTCATCGCGCGGCGGAACCTCGCATTGCGGGGTGCTGGCGAAAAGGCCTAGCTCGATGCGGACTGGCTGTCGATCGACTCGTCCAGGTAGAGCGTCAGCGGCTCAGGCAGCCTGGAGATCGAGTTCGCAGCGGATCGCTTCCCGGACCGCTTCTTCGGAGACACCGTACTCGCGCGCCAGATCGCGCGGGAGATCGTTGGCTTTGAACTGCTCCGCGAGCACCGCGGTCGGGATGCCGGTGCCGGCCAGGACCGGGCGGCCGAACGACACGTGCGGGTCGATCACGATCGAGCGCGGCTGATCCGCTGCGGGCTGCGTACCGGTGAACGGATAAAGCTTGATCGGCAGGCCACGCGGATCGCGCTCGACGCGAGAAAGGTAGACCCGGATCAGTTCGGCGATCTCGACCTGGCCATGCTTGGACAGATTGATGATTCGTCCGACTCGCTCGACGAACAACTCGGCGCCGCGCGTGGCGAACTGCTCTTCGAGCAAGGGCCGCCTGGAGTCGAACTTCTCTGCCAGGAATCGCAGCCCCTTGCGGATGGTCGGTAGACCGATATGGTGCTTGCGGCGGATTGCCGTCAGAACGTACGCCTCGACGAGGTTGGAGAACGACAGCGCGAGGGGCTTCGATGCCGCCGGCTTGATGACGGGCTGGAACTGGTGAACCTGGCCGCGATGCGAATAGGGCATGCCGACGAACCACGAGCGCAGAGTCGACTGGGAAATGCCCAGGTAATGCGCCGCCTCGGCCAACGTGTACGCCGGCAGTTCGCGCGGGTCGGTCTTTGTCACGAAGGAGGAACTCGTCGGCTGAAAGCGGCTGCAGAGAATAGCCCGCGCGGCGCGTGTCGGCTACGCCCGCAACTCGCGCTCGCTCGTCGACACACACTTCGACGCCGTGCCGGAGCAGGCTGGGCAATCCGTCTACGGCCCGCCGTTCGCGTTTGGAGCGGCCTACGGCGATGTCCTTCAAGCCGATCCGGCCTGGAATGGCCGGCGGCGCGTTCGGTGGCAGGCGACCAACCCACAGAGCGCCTGCGCGCGCCGTTCGACCCTCTCCGCCCGGCTTTTGGAAGCCGATTATGAAGAAGTTGGCACGGTTTAGTTTGAATCGATAAACTTGCCTAAACTTCCCATAACCCATGGACCCCCGCGTCAATCCCTACGCTCCGGGCGCTGGCGCCCCGCCGCCCGAGCTCGCCGGCCGCGATGAGCTGATCGAGCGCGCATCGGTGGCGCTCGACCGGATCCGCGCCGGGCTTGCGACCAAGAGCCTGCTGCTGGTCGGGCTGCGCGGGGTCGGCAAGACGGTGCTGTTGAACCGCATCCGCAACGACGCGGAGGCGCGCGGGTTCGGGACGATATTCATCGAAGCGCCGGAGAAGCGCTCGCTGCCCGCGATGCTGGCCGGGCCGCTGCGCGCGC
>JBGFSF010000026.1:0-29669 GCA_041694715.1 Pseudomonadota bacterium
ATTCTGTTTCCTTTCTAAAAAACCACTTCACCCTCACCCTGGCCCTCTCCCCTCAAGGGAGAGGGGATTACAGGAGCAGGTCGATGCGGCCGGCGAAGACGTGCAGGCCGTTGACGACATCGGTGGGAATCTTGGCGTTGAGGCGGTTGGCGTCCTGGCTGTCGCGCTCGACGATGAGGCCGGGCTTGTTGGCTTCCACCGCCTCGACGATTTCCAGCTCTTCCAGCTTGGTGAGCACGTCGAGGATCTCGCTGCGCACCTTGGGCGGGGTTTTCTCGCTGAGCTTTTCGCGCGGGAAGCGCAGCGCCACGCGGGTGACGCAGGCCTTGCGCACGTAGTCCAGGGTGCGGATGGTGGTGAGGTCGAGCATGCTCACGTCGGCGATGCCGTTGGCGTCGAGCGTGTAGGTGGTGATGGCGCGGACGATCTGCACCTTTTCGCCGGGGCCGACTTCGAGCGGCGTCACGCCGTTGTTCAGGGCCGACTCCTGCTCGTTGCGCGAGAGGCGGCTGGTGACCGGCGGCGGCGAGACGCCGGTGAGCGCCAGGCTGTTGAGCGGGCGGGCCGGGTCTTCCTCGAAGGCCACCACGGCGGCGTAGGCCGCGCCGATCTCGTAGCCGGGCGTGGTGCTGCCGGGCAGCACGGCGCTGGAGATGCGGCCGCTGTTGATCTGGCCGGCCAGGGTGGTTGCCGTGGCCAGGCTGGCGGTGCTGGCGTAGATGCCGATCGCGCCGCGCTTTTCGGTGGCGTTGGACACGTTGTCCAGGTGGGTGCGCAGGACGGTGAGGCTGGTCTGCTCGGCAAACGGGGTGCAGATGATGTCGTGGCCGGCGGCGAACACGGCCGCCAGCGCGGCGGTGATGTCCGGGTCCACCAGGCCGCCGGCGAAGGCGATGACGGCGACCGTGAGGCCCACCGCGCCCGAGGTGGCCGACACCTTGAGCTCGTTGCCCAGAGTGCCCTTGTTCAGCGCGGTGAGGGTGATCACACCGCCCACCACCGCCTCGCTCACCGGCAGATCCAGCAGCGCGGCGATCGCGTTCTTGACCGCCGTGGCCACGGTGGCGGCGGTGTCTCCCACGGCCACCGCCACCTGCACGCTGGAATCGCCCACGTTGCAGGTCACCAGCCCCGCCGCGGTAGCGGTTCCGGTGAAGGTGATGGTGCTGGTGGCGGCGGCCGAACCGGCCGCGTCGTCCACCGCGATTGCGGTAAGCGCCAGATAGGGGTTGGCCTTGATCGCCGCCCGGCACATGCGGTGCAGGTTGGAGCCACGGCCGAAGAACGTGGCCGCGTCGGCGTCCGACACGACGGCGGTGGGCACGTTGGCCGCCACGGTGCCGCCGGCCAGGCGCTGGCCCACGATGAGCATCTTCTGCAGGTTGCCCGGCAGCGTGCGCACCGCCAGGCGCGTGTTGAACTCCATGTACACGCCCGGCTTGCGGATGCTGCTGGGGATGGTGTCGAAGCTGATGTTGGGGCTGGCCATGCTGGCTCCTCGCGTTAAATTTATTTGGACTTGCCGGGTTTAACGCCGCCGCGCGTGTCGATACGGATCAAATCACCATCGGTCACGCGGCGAAGGTAGTAGGCAGTTGCCGGCACGCTGACTTCTTCGTCCTGCGTGATGTATTCGCGCGGCTTGCCTTCCTTCGGCACCTTCAGGCCGGGGGAGGCCACTACTGTCATGCTGTCGAAATCCATGTTCACTCCTGGCTCATCGTGATGGTGTCGGCGGCATCGGCCACGGCGTCACCGGGTTGCAGGAAATACTCGAAATTCGTGCGCAGCCATTCCGCATCGGGGCGGGCGCCCGGCGCCGGCAGCTCGACGATGAAGGCCGTGGTCCACTCCTGGCTCATCACCGACAGGCCCTTGCCCGCCACCCGCGTGTTGTACAGGGTGCGGATCGCGCCGGGCTTGAGAAAATCGATCGCCAGCCCGAAGTCCCGGTACAGCAGCGCCGCCTGCACATCCGCCAGCATCCGGTAGGTGCCGACATCCGCCGGGCTGCCCTGCCGTGCCGCCTGCTCGCGTAGGTGCTGCGCACCTACCATGACTGCGAATTTGGCATCGACGCGCCACTTGCGGGCGCCAATGTGTTTTGGTGCAGGGCTGCCGGCATAGGCCAGCCAGATCGCGGGGAAGGCGCGCAGCACGCTGTCCAGGTTGTCGTCGTCGAGCTGGCCGGCGTAGCTTTCCACCACGCGCGGCCGCCAGTCCCACTGGGCGGCGGTGAGCGCGGCGGTCATGGCGTTTTCGATGGCGGCGATCATATGGGTGAGCGGGGAGCGGGGAGCGGGAAGCGGGGAGCGGGGGCGCATCAGTAATCGCTCAGCGTGCCGGGCGTGAACACGCGCGCGCCTTCGACCACGCGCACGCTACCGGCCTCGGGGGCGGGCTGGCCGTTGGCGGCGAGGCCCAGCTGCAGTTCGCCCTTGCTGATGCTGGCGAGCAGCTTGATGGCATCCTTGTAGCGGGTGCGGATCGGGTCGGTCTCGCGGATGTCGGTGCCGGCCAGGCGGTAGCGCGCCACGTCGCAGGCGATGCCGACCAGCAGCACCGGCACGCTGGCCAGCGGCAGGGCGAAGCGGCCCTGCAGGTAGCCGTCGATCTCGGCGTCGGCCTGGGCGAGCGCGTAGGACAACACGGTGGCGTCGATCAGCCCCTGATTGTCGCGGTCGGTGAGGATCCGCACCTCGCGCTCGCCGAAGCGCTCGATCATGTCGTTCTGGGTGGCATAGCTCATGCTGACCTCACAGGAAGAACCCCCGCCCGCACCCGCACATCCTCGCCGTGCGTCGCCGTGCAGCGCAGCCGGTAGTTGGCCTGGTCGACGCCGGCGCCCACCCGCTGCAGCACGCTGGTGCCCTGGATCTGCGGCAGGCCGTCGAGCATCGCGGCGGCGGCCGTATCCGTGCCGGCGAGCAGCGCGACGGTGACGGTGGCGCTGTCGATCGCGGTCAATTCGCCGTCGAAGGCGAACTCCACCACCACCGACTCGGCGGGATCCTTGTCCGGAAGCATGGGCGTGGCGGGGATCACACGGCCACCCGGAAGACGCGGCGGCGCGAGCGGACGACGAAGCCGGGGGTGGCGACCAGCGCGGCGCGGCCGTCAGCGGTAAGCTGGGAGTCGGCGGTTAGGGTGGAGTCGGTGGTGGTCACAGCACTATCAATGTTCCAGTTCCCACATCACGACAGACGTGTCGCTCGCCTGGCCAACGATCGTAAACGACGTGTTGTCCGTGATGGTGCCGATTGAAAAGTGCCCCATCGTGCCGGCGGCGGTCTGCCTGGACAGCTTGATGCGACTGTTCGCGTGCACCTTGCTGGTCGTGACGGTTACAGGCGTCGTGCCATTGAGCGTGACGATGCCGCGCACAGTGGAGGAGATCGCGCCGATCACCGGACCATTCAACGTGACGCCCTTCTCGACGTTCACCGTGCCGGAGATGTTGCGGATCGAGGCGGCAGCCCCTTCGACATAGGTGTTGTGCAGGCTGATCGTGGCGCCGTCGTTGTAAATCCCGGTTGCCTGAGTCCCGAACGCCTTGATCGAGGTGTTGTGGATGTTGACCGTCGCTGCGGCCTTGGTCTCGATGCCGATCGTCCTGATCTCGTTGTTTAGACTGGTGTTCTTGATGTCGATGGCGCCACCGTACCAGTTGACGATGCTCGCGGCCCCGATGTAGAGCTGACCCCAGTTGTCCGAGGGCGCGTCGTTCAGCAGAATGCCGGAGTTCGCGTAATCGATCGGCTGCACGATCCGCGTGTTATAGAAATTGAATGTACCAGGATCGATAATCCCGAATGCCATCGGATTGATCGCCGTATCTTTGCTATCTATGTCGTTCGCCGGGACAACGACACTGTCGAATACCTCAACTACAGTGTTGTCGTTGGTCGCTGTTACGCGCCCAGCAAAAAGCAGCCAACCATTTTTCGCCTCTTTCAGAACCGATCGGTAGAACCGCGTGAAGCCACCTTTAAGCGCAGGAGCATTACCGATTCCGCCGCTGTGCGAGCCATCGTTCAAGTGGTCGATTGCACATTCGACGAACGTCAGTTCGGCACCCGCCCACGCATTGGGCGACGCTTTACCGAACGAATCCATGTCGCCAAAAACAGTCGTAGCCCGAGCATGGATGCGCGTGAAGGTGTTTTCGTAGATGTTCTCGAACAGGTAATTCGGCGCGCTCGAATTCTCGCTGATGGCAATGCTCGCCCCGTCCAGCGCGAGCAGGTTGATGCCAGGCTGCATTACGGTCCCTGTTGTGCCCTCTGCAGTCGTCGTGATGTGCTCCCCTGGCAGCAGCACGATCGTCACAGGGTCAATGTAGTAGAGCCTAACTGTATCAACCGACGAGATCGATGCCTCCGCGAATGGTTCATACAACTCGATAAAAGGCAGCGTGGCACTTGTTTTATCCCACGATTTGATCTTATAAAATTTCGTCGCGGCCGCTCCGATCTTGATCAACGGATGCGACGTGTAAAACTTTGTGAGCGGCACAGATGCGCCGGTCGTGTTCAGCGCCAACACCGCGCTGCCGTTTGTGGCAATCACGTTGCCCGTGTAGGTGTCCCACAGCTTTATCCTGTCGCCTGCGGCGTTGATCGCAGCCTGAATAGTCGGGTACTGCCCGCCAGCACCGACGGTGAGCACTTTTTCACCGAATCCATTTCCTAGCGACACATACCCGCTACCAGTCCAGCGCCAAACGAGACCGTTATCGTTTGCCACATACAGCACGTTCGGCACGCCGCTGGCAGGAAACGAAGCCTTGGTGCCGTAGAACTGCGGCAACGCCGCAGCAACGGCCGTCGATATTGGCTTGTTGGCGTCGGCCGTGTTGTCGACGTTGCCCAACCCAACCATACCCTTGGTGATGCCAGACACCGTTCCGGTGAACGTCGGCGATGCCAGCGGCGCGTAGGTGGTGTAGATCTCGGTGAAATTGCTGTTGACCTTGCCGAACGCGCTGAACAGCGTCTCGCCCTGGCCGTCGCCCGCCGTCGTGCCGCGGTTGATGGTCTGCTGTGCGGCGTGCGCGATCGGCATGACGCCGACCAGCGCAACCAGGAAGAGGGTTAGGTAACGTCCGAGCAGTTGCTTCATGTTTGTTCTCTCTATCCCAACCCCGCCCTGTTATCTCCAGGGCGGGGGTTTGCGTGGCGGGGCCAGTGCCCCTTCGGTTACGGCCTTGCGGCCTCTCAAATGTCTACGCGGGCTGGATGGCTTGCTGATCGAGCAGCGGCTTGGCTTCGGTGTCGGTCAGCTCGATGGGGTCATCGGGCATGTAACGCTTGCCGCCCCGCTTGACCGGCTCGACGCAGACGTAGCCGCCGGGTTTGGGCTTGCCGCCTTTGTTGGCCGGGGCGGAGGGTGCCGCAGGCGGGTCGACGGGCGGATCGTTGTCCGCGCCTGCGTTCGGCGCGGCCGGGTCGGGCGCGCCAGGTGCGGGCGGTTCATCGCCTGGCTTGGCGCTTTCCGGCGGATCGGCGCTCTTGTCGTTTGCGTCGGGGGTGTCCTTGGGCGGCTTGGACGAATTGGCTTTGGCCATGCTGTTCTCCTGGCTTCACCCTCTCCCCGGCCCTCTCCCCTCAAGGGAGAGGGGGAGGATGGGGCGAGGGTTGGGGGTTAGGCTTACGCGACGGCGGCGCTGATGAGGTAGCCGCCGGCCGCGCCGGCGATGACCGGGCTGACCTCGTCGGTGACGGGGTAGACCCAGCTCTTGGCGTTGCGGTCCTGGTAGGCCTGCTCGACCAAGGGGAAGCCGCCCAGGCGGTAGGTGTAGCCGTAGGTGGGGCGGCCGCGGTCGGCGATGCCGCCCATCTCGGTGTACGCCACCACGACGAACTTGCCCCAGACGTCGGTCATCACGCCGGCGTCGCTCTCGTAGACGGCATCGCCGACCAGCACGCGCTGCACGCCGAACAGGCTGGCGAGCAGCTCGGTGGTGGCGACGTCGCGGCCGGTGTACTTGATGCGGTCGACGATCTTGGGGTGCTGCTTGAGCTTGGAGAACACGGCCGCGCCCATGACGACGGTGTTGGGGCGCTTGGCGATCTGGGCGCGCACGGCTTCCTTGGCCACCTCGATGTCGTCGTTGGGGTCGGAGGTGCCGGTGAAGTCGCTCCACTGGTCGACGCCGGCCAGGGTGATCTTGTTGCTGGCGGCGTAGTTGGCGGCGTTGGTGGCGATGGCGGCCTGGGCGGCCTCCAGGCGCAGGGCGATGATGTCCTGCGTCTGGCCGACGGCGCCGGAGGCGAGGTCGATGCCGGGCACGGCGGCGGCTTCGTCCATGTGCTCGAACGGCACGACGCCTTCGAGGGCGTGCTGTTCCAGCGCGTAGGGGCTGCCGGCGTAGCCGAACTGCACGCGCTTGGTGTTGCTGCCCGGCGTGCGGCCGGTGTTGTAGAGGCGGAAGGCCTCCTTGCCGAAGGTGACGATCTTGCCGCCGCGCTGCCCGACGGGCACGTACGGGAACAGGGCCATGCCGACCATGTCGGCGTTCTTGTAGCCCTGGGCGACTTCGGTCAGGATCGGGTCGATTACGCGGGCGGCCGCGGTGGTCATTTGGGGCATGGTTCAGTCCTCAGTTCTGGATGAGAAGTACTTCGATCTTCTGGCCGGCCGCGCCGGCAGCCTGCAGCGCGCGGCCCAGCGTGACGCCGGCCGCCTTGGTGATGGCGCGGCCGCTGGCGTCGGATTCGACCAGGGCGTTGGCGGCGACCGCGGCGCCGGCCTCGACGATGGCGGTGCCGATGACGTCGACGGTGATCTTGTCGCCGGCGACGCCGCCGTAGCGCGCCACGCCGAGGGCGTTGCCGGCGGCGCCGGTCTGCGCGCCAGCGCCGGTGACGAAGCGGTCGGCGGTGATGGCGCCGATGGCGGCGACCGTCAGCGACAGCAGGGCGAGGTTCTGATTGCTCATGCTTGGTCCTTTTCTGCCGTCTTCACGGCGTCAATGAAACTCAGGTTGGGATCGGCCTTCATCAGCGCCTTGGCGCGGGCGCGGACATCGAGCCCATCGCTGGCGACGCCGTAACCGGCGGGGGCGGAGAAATCAGCGGTGCCGACTTCGGTACCGGTGCCGCGCGCCAGCTCGGAGAACTCGACGCGCGCCGGCAGGCCGGCGACGAAGCTGCGCAGCCATTCGGCGGCGGGCTTCTTTACCTGCGCGTCGCCCTCGGCGAACTCGACGACGTCGTCGGCGCCGAGCGCGGCCATGAAGGCCACCATGCCGGGCTGCTCGACCGGCAGCACGCGGCCGGCCTTGACCTGGTCGGCGACGAAGGTTTCGATTTCGGCGCGCCGGGTAGCGGCCTCCTTGTCGGCCAGTGCCTGTTCGCGCTCGGCGAATTCGGCGGTCTTGGCCTGCAGCTCGGTCGCCTGGGTCTTGAGGGCGGTGTTTTCCGCCTCCAGCGCAGCCAGGCGCGCCTTGTCGGCATCGCTCATGGGTTGATCCTCTTCGGGGTTGGGTTCGGAAAACATCGGGGAATGCGGCATGGCCGCAGGCGCCGACTCCTGTCGGTCTTCTTCCGCCTCACGGCGGGCGGCCATGTCCATTTCTTCGACCAGGTAGGCGGGCGCCACCTTGTTGGCCGCTTCCTCGCCGTGGTTCACGAGGAACCACTCGCGCAGGTTCTGGAAAAAGGATTTCAGCGACCAGGCGCTGACTTCGGCGAACTCGACAGTGACAAAGCCGTCGTCATCCTCGGCGCCGGAAAATTCGATGTCGCGCAGGCCTTTGACGGCCGGCGGCTGCGCGCCGAGAAACCCGACGTGCCGCAGGTACCACACGCCGGGCACCGGGTTGTCGGGGTTGTTCGGGTGGAAGAAAGAAGCCGAAACTTTCTTGAAGCGCCCCGGCTTGACCACGTGCTCCTCGAACGCCACGTCGACCTGGTGGGGATCTGCCTCCAGGCCATCATTCCCTGCGGACAGGCTTTTGACCCAGCCGTAGGCGGGCATATTGCTCTTCGGATGACCCACCACGATCGGCGCTTCGTACTTCGCGGGATCGTAGGCGGCCGCGCTCGCGGCAAAGTCGGCCTCGGTAAAGGTCCACTCGCGGCTGCGGCTGTCGCGGTGCGTTCCGGGGCGGGAAATATGGATCGGCTTCATGCGAATGCATGATGGGCGTCGCGCGATCCGGGGGGAGCCTAAAGCGGTTTAGTTCAAGAGGGGGTGAAACCCCGCCCGAGGAAGGCGGGACTTAAGGGGTCTGCGGCGCGTTAAACCCGCGTTAGTTTTTTTCGTGGCGGGGATGGACGGCCAAGGGTGGCCTAAATCGTTTTAATTCGCGCCGTGCCGATTTTGACGCGACGGCGGGGCATGTCCGCGCCGTTGCTTAATCTGCGGCCAGTTTTCGCAGGAAATCGGACACCGTGCGCAGCATCCGCGCCTTGCCGCCATCGGTGAGGTGCATGTACTCCCGCGCCGGGATATCGCTGCCGGGGTGGTTCACGGATTTTACAACGCGGCCACCGAATGCCAGCGCCTTCTTGTTGCGCGGCCGGATGACGTGCGGCTTGGTCTTGCCGCCGAAGTTCAGGATGGCGGCCTGCGGCTCGTTCGTTCCCACACGCGCCCAGGTCATGCCGCTGTCTGGCTGGATACTGGCACGCAGCCGGCCGGTTTCGGTGAGGATCTTGCCCGGCCAGTGGCCGCGCTTGCTGCGCGCGGCGATGGTGCCGGGCGCCAGCCCCATCCATGCCGGGCGGCCCTCGGCGTCGAAGTTGTCCAGGACTTCGGCGTGCATGTCCTCGGCCAGCGCGCCCATGAGCGGGCCTGAATTCACGCCCAGGCCGATGATGTTGTTCATCACGCGCAGGAAGTCGCGGTCGTCGATCTTCTGCTCGATCATGCTATTCTGCCTTTACGGGGTGCGACAGCAGGAAATTCGGAGCGCCTGCGGCGCAGGGCTTCGGCCCATGCGGTATGGAGGAACGTCCGACCTCCCGCACCCCCCGCCTCACAGCCTGCCTCTCACCAATTCCATCCGCCCACCCTTGACCGCATCGCGCAATGTGATGGGGCTCACCTTGAACGCCGTGCGCACCATCTCGGCCGGCTCGATGCCTTTCTCGAGGCGCGCCGCTTCCACGGCCAGCTTGATCCTGCGGCCGCTGGCGTCGAGCGCATCCATGATGTAGAGCAGCGTCCCGCGGTCGACCTGGTAGAGCACTGCGGCAGGCCGCGCCAGCAGCACCGGCAGCTTGAGCCATTCCTCGCGCGTGAGCGCGTCGCCCTTGGCTTCGTGGCGCTCAGCCTTGGGGCCGACGATCAGCCGGTCTTCGATGGTAATGGCGCCGTCCGCCACGCGCTGACCCTTGGCAGTCAGCCAGGCTTCGTCCTCGGGGGCCAGATAACCGATCACCTTGCGGGTGCCGAACGCGCGGCCGCCGTCGAGCACCTCGCGCACCCACGCGTGGTAGTCCGCGACGCGGGCGTGCTGAATCGCCACGTCCTTCAGGATCGGCAGCACGAGCGCTTTCGGCACGCGCTCGATCACGGCCTGGCGGATGGCGCGGTCGCTCTGCCAGGCCACCGCGCCGGGGTTGTAGCTGAAGCCGACGTCGACGGTGACCGGCGGGCCGTCGACGGGGCGATAGCGCGCCACCGCGGCCGTAGCGCTCGCGCGGCGGTCGATCGGCTTCTGTACGCTGTCGAGCCGGCCGGCGCTGCTGCTGGTCGGAATACCGCGCGCCTCGATGTCAGCGTCGCCGAACGCGCGCACGCTGCAGCGGCAGCGAAAGCCGTTGGGCGGATAGAAGCTGTCCCAGAACGGATCGTCGTGGCGGAACGTCTTGCCGTGCAGCGCACGGTGAGCGGGCCGGGTCTTGCCGTCCATCACCGCCGTGTACTGCCACCAGGGCCGGAACTCGGCGTTGGCCTTCATCTGCTTGTAGCGGCCGGCCATGTAGGCGGTCTGCATGTTCTGGTCGTAGATCAGCCGCATGCGGGCCGGGGTGAGCTTCTTTCCATGCACCTCGCCCGTGGCCGGGTCGGCAATCAGCCGCGGGCCGGTTTTCGTGTACCAGCCCTTGCGCTCCAGCGTGGGCACGATGGATTTTTCCCAGTCGCCGAAGCCGATGCCCTTGTCGCGCGCGTCGACCAGGCTGGCGTGAATGTCGCCCAGCACGTCGGCCTTCATCACGCCGGCGACGGTGAAGGCGCGGGCGTGCGCGCGCTGCCACACATCCTGCCAGCGCAGGCCCGTGGGCAGCTCGTGGCCGCGCTGTGCCAGGTAGGCGATCGCATCCTTGGGCGGCAGGCCGATGACGTAAGACAGGTCAACGTCGGGCATAGAGGCGATATACCGATTCGGACAGCATCCAGCCCAAGATCATCATTGGCACGTCCAGCCACACGGGCCGTACCGGGGTCAGGAGTTGCCAGAGAAAAACCCACCCGAGCAGGCGCATCAGCTGCGGCCCAGAGGTGAAGTACGACGCGAGCAAAGCCATCCAGATAAAACCCAGCAGGTGGCCGATCGTCAGATTCAGGTCAGGCATCGCCGTCCGCCGTCATGATCCCCCACAGCTCGGCCACGTACAGCGCGCGTGCGAGCAGCTGCTCGATCTCGGCGAAGTCCATGTCGGGGTACTGCGCGCCCAGGGCGTCGAGCGCGGCCTCGGGTCTGCCGGCGCGCTTGAGGGTGGCGAGAACGGGATCGAGCGCCTTGCGGATGGCCGCGTCGATCTCTCCGCCGGGCAGCTTGGCGATGGCATCGAGCAGCTGCTGCATGCCTTGGGGCGTGCCTTCGGCGAAGGCCGCTTCACCCTCTCCCCCGCCCTCTCCCCTCAAGGGAGAGGGGGTTAAGGCGCCGGGCTGGCCGGGCTGGGTTAACGCGGGCCGCGGGGCCTCGGTCCACTCGCCGCCGTAGGTTTCGTTGATGTACTCCAGGCTGGGGCGGAAGCCCATGTCGCACAGGGTCTTGTCGCGCTCGGCGCGCGCCTTGAGGTCTTCGGTGCTGTCGGCCTCACGCCAGACGGTGGGCGGGTTGGCACCGGGGACGTTGTACCAGGTTATCCAATCGCACAGGGTGTGGTTGAGGGTGGCGCTGAGCAGATCGGCGTCGGCCTGCACCAGCTCCATCCGCACTTCGTTGCGCAGGATGGCGGCGCTGGCGAGCTGGCCGCCGCCGCCCTTCATGCCGGGGGCGTCGCCCACCACGGCGTTGGCGATCTGCTCGTCCATGTAGCGCAGCAGCCGCTCGTAGGTGTCGACGCTGCCGCTGCGCTGGGCTTCGAGCAGCTCGATGGTCATGCCCTCGGGGATGGCCACCTGCGTTTCGCGGGACAGCGCGCGCAGGGCGTCGAGCAGCTTGTCCTGCTCGGTCTGCTGCGTGCCGGACGGGTATTTTCCGACTGTGGTGGGGGCGCCGAACTTGTCCGAGAAGGTGAGCCAGAACTGGATGCCCTGGCGCTTGAAGAACACCGGCCAGAACAGCACGGTGCCGAGGCCCAAACCGTAGCGCGAGCCCTGCTTGCTGCCGACGGTGTGGACGATGAACTTGCGGTCGGGCATCAGCTCGCCTTCGACCGGATGCTCCATCGTGCGCAGGCGCAGGTTGTCGTCGAGATCGAACATGAAGCGGCCGGCGTTGCGCTGGATCACCTTTTTGGCCTGGACCTCGCTGCCTTCGATACCCCACATCACCTCGCCGACGGCGTAGCCCTTGAGGATGGCGTCGAGCAGGTTGTAGCAGACGACGTCGAACTGCATCGCCTCGAACTGGGCGGTGACGATGTCGGCGGCCAGCTTGTCGCGGCGCGACGAGGTGGCCGGCTCGACGTGCCAGGCGCGCCCGATGACGGCCATCTTGCGTTTGTGCAGCATGGCGTAGGCATAGGCATCGCGCTCGATCTCGTCGTAGATGCGGATGCCCTTGCTGCCGCCACGCGTGGCCAGCGTGGCGTCTTCCTCGCTGATCAGCCGGTTGTAGTTGGGATAGAGGATGTCGCGCCGGCGGGTGGCGATCTCCTGGATCTCGGGTTTGCTGGCGTTGCTCTTGGCCGTGTCCATTTACATCTCCGTGTAGTCGCCCATGCCCTGGCTGACGCGCGGCCGGCCGGTGGTCTGGTATTCGATATCGGTCGGCTCGCGCCGGCTGGCGTCGTAGGCTAGCAGCTTGGATATCGCCGAGTCGCCGTGGCGGCTGGTGCCGCTTTTGCCGGTGCGGCGGGTGTCGGGCAGCTGCGGCACGCCCTTGACCACTTCCATCGCGCGCAGATCGTCGAGCTGGTCGCTGTCGCGCGGGATCAGGATGGTGGCGTCCTCGAACGCGGCCTTGAACGGCGCGGTGTGCTCGCGGTACCAGGACAGCGACAGCATCACCTGCTCGATACGGGTGGCGCCGTAGCGCTGCATGGCCACCTCGGCCAGGTAGTGGCCGTTGCCGCGCGCGTCCAGGTTGCCCGCGTACAGGCGCGGCAGGCGGTCGGCGATGTAGAACAGGATCTGCCGTTGCTGATCGAAGGGCACGTCGGACAGCTCGACGCTGAACGGGAAATAGCGCGTTAAGTTCTTCAGCACCTGGAATGGATCGATCACGGACAAATCGCCGAGGCGGCCGAAGTCCATGCCAAAGCCGGAGCGCAGTTCGGGGTCGAGCGTGGCCAGCACCGGCTTGACGTTCTTATCCAGCCAGTCCTGGCACTCGGCTTCGCGCAGGTGGGCAGGCCACTCGGCGAAGCCGGCCGGCGGCTTCCAGCGCAGCACCGGCGCGTCGACCATGCGCGCCTCAATCAGCGCGCGCGAGATCCACGCGCCGCCGCTGTTGCGCGGGATGCAGTCCAGCTCCTCGTCGGCGTTGTCGCGGTACTGCTTGTAGATGCCGTCGACCCAGGCGGCCTGGTCTTCCGCAGTCGGGGACTTGCCGGTGCGCAGGCAGACGCGCTCGTACAGGCCCTGATCGACCGCCTCGCGGAAGGTGACGCGGTGCAGGCTGTACGGGGCCTTGCCGGCGCGGATGTCGTTGCAGAGGTCGTTGAACGGGTTTTCGGCGCCGTCGTGCGTGCTGATGACGTGCACCTGGCCGCCCCAGATCAAGAGCGCCAGCGCCGCCTTGAGCAGCTCGCCCAGGTTGTCGTGGAAGGCCGCTTCGTCGATCACGACCCGGCCCTGCTTGCCGCGTAGGTTGCGCGGGCTGGAGCTGAGGGCGGTGATGCGGAAGCCGCTGGCGAAGCGGATCACGTAGGTGAGGATCGACTGCCGCTCCTCGCCGTCGATGAAGACTTCCTCGACGGTTTCGATCTCGACGGCCGCTTCGTTGTAGAACCGGGCCCAGTCGGCGCAGTCGCGGATGAACTCCTCGGCCATTTCCTTCATGTAGCCGATGTACCAGACGTCCATGCCGTTGGTCTTGGAGGCCAGCAGCGTGCAATCGGCCGCCTCGGCCCAGCTCAAGCCGATCCGGCGCGATTTCTCGATGACCTTGACCGGCGCCGGGTCGTCGACCCAGTCCACCTGGTATTGCAGCAGCGCCGCAGGGAGCCGCGCCAGACGGGGCTCCATCAGGACACTCCGGTGAGGATCTTGCGGCGGATGGTCTCGGCGGCTTCGTCGGAGAGGCCGGCGCCCTTGGCTTCCTTGACGGCCACGGCGGCCGCATCCTTCGCGGCCTCGCGGCGCACCACCAGGATCCGCTCGGCCGTCAACTTGTCGGCGCTGGCGAGGTCTTTTAACGCCTTGCCCAGGAACATGATGTCCTGCGGGCTGGCTTCGTCGATGTCGCCCAGGGTCTGGAAGGCGGTGGTGCGCAGCATTTCGGCGAGCAGCCGGCCGACGTCGCCCTCGGGGTCGGTTTGCAGCTTGCCGATCCAGACCTTGGCGACTTCCTGCGCCTCCCTGTACCGTTTGAGCTGCTCTTCGGCATTGCGCTTGTAGCGGCCCACAGCCGAGCGCGAGGCCTCGCCGCCCATATCGTGGATCAGCGCGACGATCTGGTCGATGGTGGCGCGGCCGTCGCGGATGGCGGTGTCGACCTCGGCCTTGATGCGGGGGTCGAGCTGCTTGACGCTGGATTTGCCGGCCATGATTCAGTCCGGCATCGGCCGCGCCACGCCCGGCACGGTGGCGCGGCCGCATGCGACGTCGAGACCGCGCGCGACGAGCTGGGGAATGCCCACGCCGCCCACGGTTTCCAGCTCCAGCAGGCCCTGCTCGGCGAGCCAGGCCAGATCGGTGTTGATGGCGTCGAGGCTCGCGGCGTGGCCGATCTCGGCCAGCAGGCGCTGGATGAGGTAGAGGTTGGCGCGGTATTCCGGCGAGCCCTCCAGGATGCGCAGGATCGCCAGGCGGCGATCCTCGGATACCAGTCTTGCGAGCTTGCTCATTTGGTCACCAGGCTTTGATAGACGAGGTTGAGGATGCGGGTCTGGGCGGCGTTTTCCCCTTCGATCCGCTTCACGGCGCCGCCGATGTCCTCGATGCGTTCGGACAGGCGATGCTCGGTTCCCGCCATGCGCTCGTACAGCTTGGACAGGTCGTTGTGGGTGGGCGCGTGGCTGGTGTCGCGCTCGACGCTGGTGAGGCGGTCCGACATCTGATTCAACGCTTGAGCCATGCTGTCCTCGATCTTGTTGATGCGCACGTTGGTCGCGTCGCTGCGGCGCTCCCACCACAGATACCAGCCGATCCCCATGTTGATCAGGGTGATCGCGACCTTCCACCAGAAATCGGCTGCGGTGTAGTCCATTTATTGTTTTCCCTGAATCCGCTGCATGCGTTCGTGTTTTTCGTAGTAGTCGCGGCACTCCTCGCCGCAGAAGAGCTGCCCCTTCGGCAGCGGCGCGAAGCATCCGGGGTCGAGGCAGTAGCCGGTTGCCTTGAGGCCGGGCTTGGCCCGCTGCGCGGCCACGCAGGCGTCGCGCTCGGCCTCGTCCAGCTGCTGCGCGCGGTCGTAGATGTCAGCCATCTACTTCGCCAGCTCCTGCCCGATCAGCACCGCCCCGGCCCCGGCCGCCGCGGCAGCCGGCAGCACGGCCGGGATCACAGGCGCCAGCGCTGCGGCCGCTGCAGCCTTGCCCGCTGTGCTCGCCATCTTCGACGCGGCGCCGGCGGCGATGCGCTGGCCTTCGAACGCGTCGACGTTGGTCTCTTCCAGATCCAGCACCCAGAAGCCGTCGCGGCGCTCCAGGTGCAGCTTCAGCTGGCCGATTTCCTTGCCGTTGGCCACCTCGACCTTGCAGCACACCGGCTGCCCGTCGAGCATCACCGGCTCGGCGCTGTAGCGCGCGATGCCGTTGGCGCAGCCGGCCAGCGCCAGCAGGATCAGGGCGAGTGCGGCGCGCTTCATTGCTTTTTGCCCTTGCGGTAAAGCCACGGCGGCGTCGGCTCGGCGTCCGCCCACAATCCGGAGCGCGAGTCGCGCGCGGCCTGCTCGGCGGCGGCGATGGCGGGGTCGGTGAGGTAGCGGGTGTAGGCCCATGCCAGTCCGTGCTGCACCTGGTGGAGGCTGGCGTCAGCGCCGTTGCAGCGCACTCGGCCGACCGTGCGGCCGTAGCGGTCGATCACGGCCGGCGTCACCTCGGCATCGGCGTTAAAACACAGGTCGGATAAGGATTGTCTGGAACGCTCGCCGAACGCCTGGCGTTTTTCCGGGGCGTCGATCTCGGCGAGGCGGATCTTGTGCGGCGTGGTGCCGGCCAGCACGGTGAGGGTGTCGCCATCGGCGATGCCGATTACCTTGCCGGAAAACGGCTCGGCGGCGGTTGCGGCGGTTGGCGTGGCCAGCACCAGACTCAGGATCGGCGCCAGCAAAAACATCATCAGCGGTTTCACACTCTCTCCTCCGAACGCAAATGCCGCCTCACCAGCCACGGCCCCAGCCGCGGCAGGATGTACGGCTCGAAATATTCCAGGTGGCCGCAGATGCGCGGCAGCGCGGCGTGGTTCGCCACGTCGACGTTGGCGTGGCCGAACGCCAGCGCGCGCGGGTTCAGGCAGCCGTCGCGGCCCATGCTGCCCCACGCGTGCCACCACAAGAGCCGCGCCAGCCACACCACGTGGTCGCAGGCATTGTGATACACGTCCGCCCAGATCGCCCCCTCGAAAACCTTGTCCGTGTCGAGCGCGGGCGCGATCAGGCTGATCCGGCGGCACTTCATGCCGTGGTTCCGCATCGCCAGCCAGGCGATCGCCGCGCCGTTCGAATGGCACACCAGGTGGTCGCTTTCGCGCACCAGCGCCGCCAGGCGGCGCGCGATGCCGGGATTCTTCCAGCGCGCCTGCAGCACCCCCATCCAGCCGTATTCGAACACCGTCACCCGGAAGCCTGCCTGCTCGAAATACGGCACCAGCCGGCGCATGTTCGTGGTGCCCTCGGCGGAATGGATGCCGTGCACCAGCACCACGTGCGGCTGGCTGGCTGCGGCGTCGCGCAGGGACTGGATCAGCGCCATCAGTAGGTCACCAGGTATTCGCACTTCAATTCGATGCCGGCCGCGGCGGCCTCGGCCTTGGCCTTGTTGACGAACATCTCGACCTGGCTGCGCACCAGCTGCGTGGCCGCGTCCATGTTCTCGGCCAGCGTCACGTCCTTCGTGAAGCGCGCGGTGACGTGCATGGCCACCGTCCAGGGCGGGATCGAGTCGGCTGCGAGCTGGGCGATGTCAGGCATACTCGCCCCGCTCGAAAATCGCCCGGTCCATGCGGCGGCGGTTGACGAGGCCGCGCGACACTTCCTTGGCCTTGACCTTCACTTCCTTGCCGTCGACCACCTGGGTGCGGGTGACGGTGATGTAAATCCAGCGGTCGAACTGCGCGGCCGCGCCGGCGAAGTCACCGACGCGCAGCAGCTTCGCCAGGGCGGATTTCTCGAATGCCCGCAGGCCGACGTTGAAGATGAAGCTCAGCACGCCGTCGTGCTGCGCCTGGCTCAGCGGCGTCTTGAAGTTGCGGCTGACGCCGTCCAGGTACACGTCAAACGCGCCAACGTCGGCGAGCAGCAGCGCGTCCGCCTGGTCCTCGGTGATCGAGACCAGCGTCTTGAGCTCGTGGGGGCGGATCAGGTGGCCGTAGCCGATGGTCCACTTGCCCGCCTGGTCGCGGTAGCGCCGCAGGCGCAGGCGCTCGCGGCGCTTGAGGTACTGGAAAATGGCTAGGGAAGCACGCATGGGGGCAGAGTGCCCCACGCGCGCGGGTGGAAAGGATTAAAGGGGTTTAGTGGTGGGGGTCGGCACAGCAGCACGCGGTTCAGGCTTGGTTTCACCACCTGGCCATCCACAGCTAAAACAAGGGAAGTAGCCCTGCTGGATTACCTTTCCAGTGCAACCAAATCCATACATCGGATCGAGCGGATTGCCGCACTTTCCGCACAGAGGCTGTTTGCGTTCAGTCATTTTCTGAGTGAATCCCACGTGGCACGCTGTCTCGAATCATCGTCTTGATAGTTGATCGCTCGGCGACAGGTGAATCTGAAATCGGACGATCTCTCATCCAACGGGACATTGAGATCATCCTGGACATTGAGCCAATGGGCCGTATAAACACGCAGCGCCATATAGCAGGCGTTAATCCCATCATCTGCAATCGGCTCTTGCGGCCACTTCGATAAGGCATTCTGGAGGACGTAGATGATGGTGCCAAGGCTATCCGCCCCGTGCTGCATGAAAGCTCGCTCGGATACGTAGACCGCATCCAGCGCGATCGTACTGCGCTTGATCGGGTCGGGATCAATCGTGGCCTGTTTCTCCGGCGTTGGCGCGCCGTTTTCATTGCCGCACCCCGCCAGCGCCAGCATCACCATAACCGCCCAGACAGCATTTTTCATGGTCTTCCTCCCCGTTAATCGCCGAACAGCGTCGGCTGGATTTTACGTGACCTTAACGCCCGCTGTTCGGCCAGCACCTGGTAGACGCGCTGCTCGGTGAGGTCGTATTTTTCACCAAGTTCGCGGATGTTCCGGCCGTTGAATTCGGCCCACATGCGGGCGTCGCGGAAGGCCTGTTCCAGCCCGTCGCCGCGCGGCAGGTAGAAGGTGCGGCCGCCGTGGTATTTGGCCAGCGCACGCAGGGCAACGAAAGACAGTTCCCGCGCCTGCTCCGGCTTGGCGCCGGCGTCGGCGTAGGCGGCCTGCACGACCTGCAGCATGTCGGTGAGCAATTGCGGCCAGGCGTCCTCGATCTCGACCGGCACGGCGTCGAGCGATTCGGGCAGGGGCAGATCGGAGAAAAGTTCGCCATTGTTCATCGGTCGCACCACCTCTTGAGGGATTCGATTACGCGGTTGAGATCGGCTGGCTTGAGCCACCCGATCCGCTCGGGCAGCTTGTTGCGCTTGAGCCAGGCGCCGAGGGCGGCGTCGCTGGGATCGTTGACCTTGCCCTGCTGATGCAGCTCGTCCCACAGCCTGCGGATGAGGCCTTCCTGCCCCTTGGCAACGGGCTTGGCGGCCTTGGCCTTCTTCGGCGCGGCCGGTTTCCAGCCCTTGACCCTGAAATGGTCCAACACGGCCTTGCGGCCGCTCCAGTCCAGATCCTTGGCCGAGCGCACACGGCCCACCGTCCACAGGATCGAGCGATAGGTCTCCTCGTCGAGGCCGAGCTGGGCGCGCGCGATGTGGATCTGCGCGAGTTCGGCGTTACGGAGCTGGGTGCCGGAGCGTTTGGCGATGGTCATGGGGTCACCACTTGATCAGGTAGCCGCTGAAGGTGTCGCCGTGATGATCGGCGAACCAGGCGAAAAATGCGTCCGCGTCGGGGAAGCCATCGGCCTTCGCCAGCTCCTCGATCTCGTCGTCGTCCAGGAGCACAAATCGCGGCTCCACGCCAAACGTGCGCGACACTTGAACGTACCTGGTCCTGATGCTGATACCGATCGGTTCCACTGACGTGCACACCGCATCGAGCAGCTTGCGACAGCCGCACTGCCGCATGCCTGTGTAGAGCATCAGCGGCTCGCCGACGCGCGGCGGGCGCCGCTTGCCGCGTGCCCGGATGGTCTGGCGCTTTTCACCGCTGCGCACCTGGTCAGCGAACTGGGCCTTAAAGTTGAGTGCAGGCATGTCTGTTACCCCCCGATCTGCCGCTGCTGCTCGCCGCCCACGCCGCGGTTCAGCTCGGCGTCGCGGCCCTTGAGCCGGCCTGCGATCAGGTCGCCGACCTCGTTATCGCGCAGCGACCGGCCATCGTTGCGATTGCGGGCATTTAGATCGGACAGCGCCGGGTATTTGCTCGACACGTAGGCCGCGATCGCTTCGTCCTGCACCTCGGTACCGGCAAACGCCTCGATCTTGCCCACCACCGTGATCACCCAGCCTTCGCAGAACAGATCCGCGCGGCGGGTCTTCGTGGCGGTCTTGCAGCGCTTCAGGTTGGTCTTGATGTAGGTTTCCCGCGCGCGCTTGCACTGGCGGTGCAGCACCTGGAAGGCATAGCCGGCGATCTCCGGCGCTGCGCCACAGCCGATGAACACCCAGCTGCCGGGCTCATAGAACCATCCGGCACCGAAAATCGTGCGGCAGCCGAATGCGTCGCCGATGCACGTCGCCAGGTGCGTTTCCCAGCGGCTCGGCGTGTGCTGCGCGGCGGCACGCTGACGGTGCTCGGTTGCGCCGGCCGCCAGCATTTCCGCGTCGCTGATGTTGTGCGCTTCCATGAGCTTGCGCGCCTGACGCAGCGCGGCAGCGGCTTCGTGTTCGTTGCTGCTGGCGCTGAGCGCCAGGCATTTCTTGATCTTGTCGATGATCTTTTCGCGGTCGGTCATGTTCGTCTCCGGTAATCGTCCCGATGCCCCCGCATCGCAGGGGCATGAGGCCGGTCACGCCTTCACTTGATCGTGCCGATCAGGACAGCGGCGAACAGAAACCAGCCCCAGCCTGTCACGCCCTTGTAGGCAAGAAAGACCGCACCGATCCCCAGCGCGATGGCGCCGACCACTCGAAGGATGTCTGCGTAATCCATCACGCCACCGCGTCCTTCAGCGCCTTGGCCGCGGTGAACTTCACCGTCGTCTTGGCCGGGATATCGATCTCCTCGCCGGTGGCCGGGTTGCGGCCGGTGCGGGCGGCGGATTCCTTGGTCTTGAGCTTGCCCAGGCCGTGCAGCATGACTTCGTCGCCGGCCTGCAGGCTGGCGGTGGCCACCTCGGACATGGCTTCGAGCACCTTGGTGACGGTGGCCTTGGTCTCGCCGGTCTGCTCGGCGACTGCGTTGATGAGTTCCTGCTTGTTCATGGTTCAGTCCTTTCAGTTGATGGGGGGTGACGGCTCCCGGCAGCGTTTCGCGTGTGGAGGCACACGCCGGCCGCTCTTTGCCTTTTCCGTGCCGTCTGGCGGGGTTATTGGCCCGACCCCGTCCTGCGGTTACCTACAACAGTTCCTAAATTCAGTTACAAGATTCAAGGTTCAAGATTCAACTCTGGCGCGGCTTCGCGAGGTGTACTGCCGGCCCGCTATTTACAAATCTGCGCAGGAGTACTTACGCAGCCACCTTCACTCTCCCCTTGCTCTTCTTCACCTTCTGCCCGTCTTCCTCGCCCACGCGGCTGGCGATACTGGCCATGATGGTTTTCACCAGCTTGTCGACGTCGGATTCGCCAACGGTGATGAAGGGCTGGTCGATTCCGGGCATGCGGCGCGCGCCGATCTGGCGCAGGGTGGTGGCGTCGAGCTGGGCGATGGCGTCGACGACCAGGCTTTCCTCGGTGCGGATCAGGACGGCCTCCTGGTCTGCCAGCAGGCTGCGGATGCGGTGGATCACCTGGGCGTCGTCTTCCCAGTCGATGGTGTCTTCCTGCTTGCGGTAGCCTGCGCGCACGCCGTCGACGGTGAGGCTGCGCTTCTTGCCGCTGAACAGCGCCGGGGCGCGCTCCAGCAGGGCCATGAGGTCTTCGTGGGCGCGGGCGCGTTCTTCGGCCGCGGCCTCCAGACCGGGACGGTGGCGCTCGGCGATCGGCGCGACCAGCGCGGCGATGGCCTCTTCCTGCGCCTTGGCGCGGATGGTCATTTCGCGGTTGGCAACGGCCAGGCGTTCGGCTGCGGTGCGAATATCGGCGAGGGTGATGGCTTGGGTCATGCGGTGTTTCCTTTCAGTGGGTTTGCGAATTTGTGCAAGTTGGCAATCAAGTGAATTTCAGCCGGCAAAATGCTTGCCCCAGATCCTGGCAATCACTTCGATCTGTTTGCCGCTGAGCACGCGGCTATCCTTGTTCGCGGCCTGGTACCGGGTAACGACGCTGGTAACGAAGTCGTTTTCCCAGGGCGTCAGGTCGGGCGTCCCGCGCAAGCCGTCGAGGTGTTCGATCATGGTTCCGATTGAGGCCATCGCTATCCCTTTCAGGTGGGCACGTGAAGCTGCCCGAGCAGGTCGGGCATGGGGATGTTGCGCAGCCGGCTTTCGAGCTGCAGGCTGTGCATTGCGCGGTCGCGCAGGAACTGGCAGGTTTCGTCCAGCTCCTCCGCGTTGGCGGCGATGTAGTAGCCGTCGCGCGGGTGGCCGCAGACGGCGTGGCCGGCCAGGCGCAGTTCGCTCACCAGGCTGCGCACCTGGCGCTCGGTGATGTCGAGCTGCTGCGCCAGGGTGTGGACGGTGATGCCGTGGCCGCGGCCGATGTGGCGGCTGAGCACGGCGAGCAGGTCGTGCTTGGATTTCACGGGGCGTTTCCTTTCACGAGGTTTTTGGCTTCCGCCAGGGTCTTGGCGATGGTTTCGCGGCTGGCGCGGGGCTCCGGGGCTTTTTCCCCCTCTCCCTTGAGGGGAGAGGGATGGGGAGAGGGTGGCGCCACGCCGCCCACCGGCGTGTGCCCGGCGCGCCCGGCCTCGCGTTTGCTCTCGGCGGCGGCCTCGGCCTTGTGGATCTGGCCGACGATGATCTCCAGCAGGTAGCCGTGCGATTTCAGCGGCAGGGTGAGGCGGTCGCGGCCGGCGATGAGGGTGTCGATCGCATCGATCCACACCTCGCGCGGGGCGGCGTAGAGGCGGCCGTTGCGGCTGATGCGGGCGTCGATCACCATCGGCCGCAGCTCGTTGAGCAGGCTGGCGACGCGGTCGAACGAGAGCTGGCGCTGGGCCGGGCGGAACAGCGCGATGTAGCGCAGCAGCGCGCCGGCCAGCGGGCCGGAGAGCGCCGCCAGCTCGGCCATCGCGGCGCGCGCGCCGTCGTGGCCGATGAGGCTGTCGAGGCTGTTGACGGAGCCGCAGGCGGGGCAGACGAGTTTCATGCGCCTCTCCGGTAGATCTGGTGCGGCAGCACGCCTTTCTTGCGGCGCGCCTGGCAGTCTGCGCATATCCAGCGGCCGTTTATCCGCTTGAAGCCATCCGCCGCCCGGTCCATCTGGCAGGTGCTGCACCAGCGGATTCCGACGTTCTTGGCGATCGCTGCGGTGATGCGAGTAATTTCGTCGCTGGACGCACTCATTTCGGCGCGCTCCCGGTGAGACTATGCGGCTCGTAGTCGCCGCAGATCGCGTGGCGGTGGGTGAAGAACCCGCCCGGCTTGCAGCGCAGCGCCGGCCGGCTGAAACGCAGCGCGTCATCCACCACGACGTGCGCGCAGTTGCCGCACGACTGGCGATCGTTCGGGTGCGTCCAGTCCATCGCCTTCTTGGCGTTCTCGATCGTGCTCATGCGAATTCCCCCAGCACGTCGTGCGTGGCCAGGATCATCTCGGCCATGCGCCGCGCCTGGTCGCGGGTGAACTCGATCAGCAGCACGTCGCCGCGATCGGCGATCTCCAGGCCGCCGTCCTGGTCGATCCACCACTGCGGACCGCCTTCCAGGCCGGGCGCGAGCTGCTCGCGGCTGGCGGCGATGATGGCGTCGGCCAGCGCTGCAGACTCCTGGGGGAGGTGCACTTCGATCTTTCCGCCCGCGCTGGCGGCGTGATGCGCGGCCTCTTCGCGCCCTTTCTCGCGCAGGCCGGACGGATCCGGCTTGCGCTGGGTCTTGCCGGCGGCGCCGCCGAGGCTTTCGCCCAGCCCGAGAGTGGGGATGTCGAGCTTGGGCAGCGCAGGCTCCGGCGCGGGGCGGACGCCGGTGAGCGGCGCCTGTGCGGCATCGTCCTTCTGCACTGCCTTGCTGCGCCCCATCTTCCCGGCCGGCGCCGGCGCGGCCACGCCGTCTGCCAGCTTGTAGCGGGCGCGGCCTTCGCCAGCGGCGCGCACGATCTTGCCGTCGCTCTGCAGGTTGGCGAGCGCCTTCGATACCTTGACGATCTCGTCCGCCAGCTCGCTTTTTTCGTACAGCTCCGCGCCGCTCATCGGCGCGGTGGCGCGGCCGATCAGGTAGAGCAGTTCGCCCTTGAGGGAGGTGTGCTTGATTTCGCTCATGTCCGGACTCCCGCAGCAGCCGACTTGGCGCGGGCGAGGTGCCCGGTGCGGTCGAGAAACACGATCAATTCCAGCGCGGCATCGGCGTCGAGCACCATGCGGGTCTCTCCCTGCTCGATGATCAGGTTGGCGTGGTTGTCGATCAGGTAGGTGGGCGTCGATTGCCCTTCGACATGCTCAGGGCGAACGGCTTGAAGTGCGGCGTTCATGCTTGGGTCTCCTCGGGTTGGCTGCCGTCGTCCGGCGCGTAGACCAGGTGCTCGTCGGCGCCGAGCAGGCGCGTCACCGCGTCGTGGCCGCAAGCCTGCAGGACGGCGCACTCGCGCACCGCCTCGCATTCGGCCGGCAGCAGGCTTTTCACGTGGTCGAGCTGCGCGGCCATGTTGGCGAAAAGGGCCATGTCTTCGACCGTTGCGGGATAGGTCTTCACGCGGCCTCCACGGGGACGACCCAGCGGATTTCGACGCCGAAGCGGCTGGCGCACCAGTGGCTCCAGGTGGCGTCGCGGGCGACTTCGACGGCGTCGAGGGCCTGGCATTCCGGGCTGTAGGCGACCTGGATGCGGCGGTTGCGGGCGCGGTCGGCCTCGACGGCGATGATGCGGATGCCGAGGCGGTCGACCATTTCGACGGCCTGGGCGAGTCGCTTGGTGGTGTCGTGGATCTCGTCGTTGAGCTGGCTGACGGGGTCGGTGAAGCGGCGCGGACGAAAAACTGCGGGATTGCTGTGCAATACGGCGTTACGCATGGTGCTCTTCTCCTGTTGCGGTTGCGGGTTTGTGGGGGCAGCCCTGGCAGGCGCGCCAGTGGCGCATGTCGCGGGGGCTGTTGGTGGGGGCGGTGCGGGTTGCGAAGCCGCTGCACTGGGCCTGGGTGATGGTTTCGCCCAGGTGGGGGCAGCCGATGCGGGCGTAGGCGTCGAGCACCTTGGCGGCGATGCGGTCGGTCCTGGCGGGGTATTTGCCGGCCAGGACGAGGCTGAGGCTGGTGCGGGAGACGCCGATCTGCTCGGCGACGCCGGCGATGCCGCGCTTATGCTCGGCTACGGCCTGCTGGAGGAGTTCAAGCCATGTCATGGAGAACCTCGCTGTTGGGGTCGTAGACCTGGTTGCGCTGCCAGCGGACGGTGGGGGCAAGCGGACCGGGATCGCGGGATTCCATGAGCCACCAGCGCTTGGCGCCGTTGCTGGTGAGGCTGGTGGGGGCTTCGCGGTGCTTGAGCTCGACGAGGATGCCGGCGCGGGTGAGCGCGCGGACGTACTTGAGGAGGTTGGATTCCGGGTCGCGTTCGCCGCCCTGTGCGGTGAGCATGACGAGGTCGGCGATGCTGAATTTGCGGCGGACGCGCATGGCGCGCCAGGCGCGGACGCGCATGCCTTCGCTGCGGCCGCGGGCGCCTGGCTGGCGGCCGCGCGGGCCGGAACGCAGTTTCTGACCGCCTTCCGCGGCCGCGCGGCCGGCGGCGGTGAGGCGCAGGCAGCCGGGCTGGGTCTTCTCGATCAGCGCATGGCGGCTTAGCTTGCCGATGGCGTTTTCGACCTGCTTGGCGGTCATGCCGGTGGCCAGTTCGACGTCCTTCGCGGTGAAGCATTCGCGCGGCTTGGCCTGGGCGATGGCCGTTAAGAGGAGTTCGGCGATCCAGGCCATTTAACGCACTCCGACCGACTTGATGATGCGCGGACGGCGGGCCTGCCAGTCGTGGGTGAGTACCTGGCCGGCCATGTCATGCAGGCCGATTGTGCTGCTGCCGTTGCGCTGGGCGGTGCGCTCGCAGGTGGCGATGGCGTTCAGCACCTCGCGCACGCGACCGCCGCTCTGGCGGTGGATTTCTGCGACGAGGTCGTCGGCGATCTTGACCTCGGCAAGCTGGGTGCAGAACTCGGCGACGTCTTCGACGCTGGCGGGCTTGAATTCGACGACCTTGGCGATGCGGCCGCTGATCTGGGCGTGGCGGGCGATCTTGGCCTGGACGTGCTCCATGCCGACGAGGACGACGGTGACTTCGGTGAGGTCGGAGAGGTCGCGCACGGCTTCGAGCACCTGGGCATTCTTGTGCAGGCAGTGCTCGACTTCGTCGATGACGAGCGGGATTTGTTGGCCGCCGATGACGCCGGCAACGCGGCCGAACAGGTCTTTGGCGCGGCCGCGGGTGTCGAGCTTGAGGGTTTCGGCCAGCTCGGTCATGAAGTAGTGTGGGGTCCACTCGGTCTTGGCGCGCAGGTAGGCGGCGCCGGTCTGGACGGCCCAGTGGTCGACGGTCTGGCTCTTGCCGTAGCCGGCTTCGCCGGTGACGAGCAGGAGGCTGGCCTCGGCGGCGCCGCGCGTTTCGACGGCGGTGAGGCCGGTGCGAAAACGCTCGTAGTTGTTGATGGTTTTGACGAAGGTTTTTTTCACGTACACTCCTCTTTGCTTGCTCTCTGTTTCAAAAAGCCGGCCGGTAGCGCCAACTACCGGCTGGCTGCCTCAAAATCCCCGTTGTCCTGATCCCCGAACAGGTCTTCCCATTCGCCGGTGGTGCGATACCAGGCGATCCAGCCGTCGTCGTCGCGCGTGGTGCATTCCGGGTTGCGCAGCAGCCAGCGGTACTTGGCGGCGTCGGTGTCGAACATGGGACGCGCGGGGACGTCCGATTCCTCGGGATCGGGCAGGCGCACGATGTTGTCGACGGTGATGGCTTCGCGCTGGGCCGGGACGATGAGCGGAACGACGTCGGCGGGCTGGTGTTCGATGAGCCGGGCGGGCTGCAGCTCGGCTTCGGCCTCTTCGATGCGGGCTTCGGCACGCTTGATGCGGCCTTCTGCGCGTTTCTGCGCGGCCTGTTCGACGAAGCTCTGCGGGAAGTAGCTGCGCTTGTTTCCTTCGAATTCGGCGACGCAGATGAGGCGCCCTGCCCGGTCGCGCACCCAGGCGCGGCTGGCGTCGTGGATGTCGTAGCCGACGCGGACGGTCTCGCCGTGGTAGTGCTCCAGGTCGCGGTGGAAGTAGCTGTTGCCGAACAGGGTGACCAGGGCGCGCCGGGTGATGGATTCCTTGTAGGGGCGGAAGAGGTCGTCGCGCTCGGTTTCGAGCACGAGGGTGGGCTGCCAGCCCTCTTCTCCGGCCTGCTGCCAGGCTTCCATCGGGGTCTGGTGGCGCATCTTCCCGGTGTGTGGGTCGCGGATGCGCGGGAGGCTGCGGTGCGGCCGGTTGTTGTAGGCCTCGACCTGCTGCTCGCACCAGGTGATGAAGTCGGCCCAGGCCATGAGCAGGCGGCTGGTGCCGACGGCCTTGATGTCGGCGCGCGTTAACTTGTAGACCTTTTGCTTGGCTTCGCGGTCCATCGATGCGCCCATGTAGGTGGGCAGCTGCTGCGCAGCTTTGACCCAGATGGTCTGGTGGGCACGTTCGATGACGCCGCGCGCCTGGGAGTTGTAGGGCAGGCTGTGCGTGAGGGTGATCGAGAGCCGGCTCATGAAGCCGGTGGCTTCGTTGGCCATGAGGGCGTTTTTGAAGCCGGAGCCGTTGTCGACGTAGAAGATGGCCGGGATGCCGCCCTGCAGGCAGGCGTGGCGCAGGGCGTCGAGGACCGACCAGGTCGACTCGGCCAGGCCTGCGGACCAGCCGATGGCTCGCCGGGTTGCGATGTCGATGACGGTGGTGAGCTCGGGCCGGAAGGCTCGGCCGTGGGCGGGGTGGGCGACCTCGGCGTCGAGGGTGTGGCCGTCTGCTGTGTAGGCGTCGCCTGGCCACATCTGGGAGCTGTCGCGCTTGACGTAGGCTCGGATGCTCTTGATTTCGCGGCTGCCCATACGCCCGGCTTCGCGGTCGCGGGTGGACATTTTTTCAAGGAAGCGCCGCGCCTGGCTGTAGCTGGGCGGCAGGATGTGGGCCGGCAGGCTGCCGTGGAGCCGGTCGAGCGCTGCAGCCAGGGTGGGCTTCTGCGGCTGCTGCCAGAGGCTGAGCAGCGCCGATGCCCAGGGTGGGATGGCGCTGTCGTCGCGGGTTTTCGGGGCGAGGCCGGTGAAGCCTGCCTCGGCATCCTTGATCCAGCGGTAGATCGAGCTGCGCGAGAGCGCGCGGCTGCCACCGACGCCGGCCTTGGCGTTGGCCACGGTGACGAGCGGCTGCAGGTGTTCGGGCAGTCTGCCGGTGGCGGCCAGGCCGATGACGGTGCGGATGGCGTTTTCCATACCGCCGATCTGGGCAAGGCGCTTGACCTCGCCGACGATGGAGGCTCGGGCCTCGGCGGTGCGGCGCTGCCAGTCTTTCAGCTGGCTGGCCGGTGTAAAAAAGCCAGCAGCCACGGGGGCGCTGGCAGGAACCGCAGCCGGAAGGGAGGAGACCGGCGCGGTGGAGGAGACGGGAGACTGGGCGGCGATGCGGGCGAGCAGCGCCTCGCGGGTGGCCTGCGGGAGCGCGCTAATGGGGTATTCCACGCCTTTTCCTCGCTCTTTTGGGCGAGTTGGCCATAAATTTTTTTTCGCCATGAGGCGGACATTGCTTTCGTGTCCCGGCATGCCGGGGAGACCGGCGAGCTGCTGTGCGCTGTACCATGCGTCGCTCATTTGCCCCTCCCTATCGCGGCCTTGATGGCCTTTTCTTGTTCCGCGAGCTCTTGTTTCAGGCGGCCGATCTCTCCCAGTTCGGCCAGCAGGGCCTCTTTGCCGACCAGGACACGGCAGCCGCGCTTGTCGGCGAAGAACTTGAGCAGCGCGTAGCCTTCGGTGGCGGCATCGAATGCGATGGCACGCTCCAGCGTGATGTTGTGGGTTTCGCGGCTCTCGGCTGTATAGGCGTTGAGCATGTTGACGCTGACCTCGCTGCCCAGCAGCCGGCTCATGCGAGCCGCCACTTCATAGCGGTCGTAGGGGCAGTTTTTCAGCGCATCGCTCATCACGTGAGCGATTTCACAGCTGTAGTTCATGCTCCCAGGCGTCTGCGGAGCAGGCGCCGGGATGTTGAACATGTCCAGCGTGAAAAGGTCGCGCGCCCGAGCCATGTCTATGCAGCCCGCCTGTCTTTTACATGACAGCAGGGGCCGTCTTGGCTAGACTTTCTCGGAACCCCAGGCAGCCAGTTCGGATTTCCCATCCGTTTGGCCTTGCGTGTGCCATCTTCGTTGTAGCGGCTGGGCCAGATTTGCTGGGGTGTAACACCAAGCGCTGCAGCAATGCGAGCCTCGGCTTTGCCGTAGGCGTGTGCCGGCTTGAGCGCCTGAGCCAGTGCGTTTGGGCTGAGGCCGTTGTGCACTGATAGACGGCGGAGAGACCAGCCCTTCTTCTCCAGCGCGGCTTTAACGTCGGATGGATGCCAGTCTTGGCTTTTTTTTGCGGTGCGGTGTCTATTCATGGATTGGAACTATACACCCTTTTGGGCGATATCAACCCTTTTGAGCGACTTTTTTTCATCGCTCGATTCTCGCTCGATTCGGTCGCTCGATTTAATGACTAAAAAACACTGGAAACCGGCATGAATAAAGGCTCTAAAGGGAAAAAAGCGTCGCAGGATTCCTCTGTGCACGACCGCTCGATTCATGAAAAAGAATCGAGCGATCTGCCGCTCCGACTCAAAAGTGCGATCGGCGATGAGCCCGTCGCGGCTTTTGCGCGCCGCGCCGGGGTCAGTGAGTCCGTGATGCGGGCGTATTTGTCAGGAGAAAAGCGGCCAGGCCTGGATAACCTGCGTGGCATCGCCAATGCAGCCGGGCTGTCGATCGACTACCTGGTAACAGGCCGCTCGGCGCCCCTCAAATCCGACGAGGCCGGCGGGAACAAGGCCGAAGACACTGTGGCGCCCTATGTAGCAGCGAATGATTTTGTATACCTTCCGCTTCACCGTAACGTGTCGGCCTCGGCCGGGAATGGCTCGATCGTGTGGGATGAGCACGATGTCGACTACCTGGCCTTTCAATCAACGTTCATCCGCCAAGAGCTGCGCGCCAACCCCAAAAGCCTGCGGCTGGTGCGCATCAGCGGTGACTCAATGGAGCGGCTGCTATACAGCGGTGACATGGTGATGGTCGACACCTCGATCACAACTCTGCAGGCCGAAGGCATGTACGTGTTCCGGATCGATGACTCGATCAGCGTTAAATGGCTGAATGCCATGCCCGGCGGCGTGATTCGTGTTGCCTCAGAGAACGCGGCGAAGTACCCGCCTTATGAAATAACCCGTGAGCAGGCCGACGATCACCGCTTTCAGATCATCGGCCTGGTGAGATGGTGGGCCCATACCCAACGTTGATCGCAAGTCCCAAATAGCGCGTCAATTTTCGTTTTTTACCGCTTTTTTTTTACGGCCAGTCCCAAATAACAGGCTTGGCCTTATCCGCCTGTAGCCCTTGTCCTGTGCCGCTTTATCCCGCTATTCGTCGCCATATCCCATGTCCCATATCAAGTGACTCCTGACA
>JBGFSF010000003.1:0-6777 GCA_041694715.1 Pseudomonadota bacterium
GCAGCGTGATCATGTCCCGGGCGCGTGCCTGGTCCTCGTTGATTAGCGCGCGCAAGTTGTTCAGCGCGTTGAAGATGAAGTGTGGACTGAGCTGCGCGCGCAGCATCTGCAGCTCGAGCTCACGCCGCGTGGCCTCCGCTTGCCACTTGTCGATCTCGCCCTGGCGCCAGCGCCTGAGGTACTGCCAACTGCTCCAGATGCCCAGCCACAGCCACAGCATGAAACTGGTGTTGAGCACGTAGCCGAAGAAGGTGCCCCAGCCTTGGCGCGGACCCGCCGGGTCGAGCTGGATGGCGTTGACGTGCAGCAGCGAGGCGACGACGACGAAACCCAAAGTTTGGATGCCAAGCGCGAACACGGGCGGCCACAGCAGCGTGCGCAGCAGCAGCGCGGCCGGCGGCTGCTCGAGCCAGGCGCCGCGCAGCGCCATCGCCCGCAGCGCTTCGGTGGCGCCCCACAGACTGAGCGAGAGCAGCACGGCGATGAGAACGAGTCCCGAGGTGATTCGCGTGTAGACACTGGCAAACACGAGGTGCAGCGCGCCGTAGGCGCTCCACAGCAACGCCTGGACCGCCGCGCGCCGTCGCCACGACATGCCGTTTTCCACGCTCATTGACTGATGAAGGCCCGCACCTGCGACACCAGCCAGGCCGGGTCGTCCCACATGAGGAAATGGTAGCCACGTTCGCTCATGCGGACGCTAACGCTTTTCAGGCCCTCGTACTGGCGCTCGTAGAGCGCCCGCGTGCCTTTGAGGCTCGCGCCCATCGGTTCGAATGCGGCCCACGACCCTAGCACGAGCACTGGCTTGTCGATGCGCGCCAGCATGGGCCGCAGATCGAGGCCCCACATCTCGGAGACGGCCTGCGCGACCGTCGCACGGTCGCTCGCGAGGCCCCATTGGACGATTGTCTTCACGCGTTCGGGGCTAAGCGTCATGCCGGCGGCGTTGGCACGGAGCTGCTTCTCGTACTCCTCATTGCTGGCTTTGAGCAGCTGCTCGCGCATCGCGCCGGCCATCGCCGTGGCAGACTCTGCGCTGGCGTTGGCGTTGCGGATGCCGGCCAGGAAAGGCAGCGCGTCGACGATCACGTAGCGCTGTGCCGCCGCGGGTGATTGCAGGGCTATCATCAACGCGAGTACGCTATCCAGGCTATGGCCCATCACCACGGCGCGCGCGGCAACTTGCGCTCTACGAGGTAACCGAGCAGTTGCTCCCGCATCGCGTCCAGCCAGCGGTCCTTGTGCACCGCTGGCGCGCCCGCGAAGCCGGGTAGCTGCACGATGTGGCACTGCACGCCGGGCTGCAGCGCAGCGCAGGTCTCGCTCCACACGCTCGCTGCGCTGGCCAGCCCGGGGATCATCAGCACCGGCCGACCGCTGCCGACCACCTCGACCTGCAGGTCGCGGAAGCGCTCGGGCGCGGCGTCGCTGATCGGGCTGAAGCAGCTGGCCGCGATCGCGGCGGCGGCGAAGAGGCGGATCCGGCAGCGCGAGTCCACCCGCACTTACCATTCCGACGGTTGGGGCGACGACTTCTTCTTTGCACCTCCCGAGACAATTCGGTATCCGATGCAAGCCGCGCCGGCCAGAATCAACGTCGCGATGACACCCATGATCGGAAGCGACAGCACAAGCGCTTCGCCGCGTTGCACGCGCGGCATGACGTAGTCGCTGTAAAGGCCGGCAACGACACCGACCGTGCCCATCAATATCCCGGCCGCAAGGCCGATACGCCCGTAGCGTTCATTTCCTTTCATCGCTTTCTCCCGAGCAAATTCCGCGCGAGCTTTAGCGCCGCGGCCATAACCTGCCTGCGCCGCCGTGCTGGTGCCCGCGCGACACACATTCATCGGCCGCTCCGCGTAACAGCGACGAGCCCAGCAATCGCGCCCGCAACAAAGATCCACCCGAGGACGCCTGGTGACAACTGCAGCTGCAGACCGAGTCCGCCACCGGGAAGCGCCGCGTCCACGACGCGCCCAGCGACAGCCGCGGCGACGAGCGCTAGAGCCGCAGACGCGGCCAGCACGCCGAGCAGGAAGCCCTCGATCAGTGCCGCAGCACGCAAATGGCCGGCGCGAAATCCGAGCGCCGAGCAAAGCGTCAACCAGGCGGATCGGTCGCGCCGTGTCAACTGCATCAGAACGTAGGCGCCGACGGAAGCGCACAGCGATACGAAAATGAGGCTTGGCACCCACGCGGCGACAAGACCGCTGCGCAGCGCAGCCGCGTTCCGCTCGAAATAGTGGCGCAACGAAACAATTTCGCTGCCGAGGTCGCCGAGAATCTGCTCCAAGCGGCCGAGTCGATCGCGATCGAGCCGCTCGATCGTCAGCACCGCGGAGCTGACGACGTTGCCGAGCCGAAACGTCTGCCGGAGCGTCTCTTGGTTCGTATAGGCCTCCAGCGCGCGGCTGCGGCCGAGATAAGTCGCTTCGCCGACGATCCGCCACGGCTGTCGCGCGATCATTACTTCTCCGGTCGCGGCCCGACTCTGCCGCGTCAACCACTGCGAAACAGCGGGGCTGACAAGCAATTCATGTGCGCCCGGGGCCGCGTTGCGACCACGCACCACTTGCAGGCCGCCGTTCGAGCGGGCGATGAGCGCCGGATCTTCCACCGCCCTGAGGACGATCAGCAGGCTTTTGGCGTCGCCGGCAAGTTCCAGTAGGGCGTCCAAGGTCAGTGACGACTCGGCCCGTGAAAGATCTTCGTGCAGATGCCGCTGCGCGACGGCGACGACGGACTGCTGTGCGACTTCCGACAAAAAGCTTCGCCCTTCGATTCCGACGCCGGAGGCAAGGACCAAGTACCTGTTAAGCGGGACGCTCTCGACCGCCGCCTGCATCGCTTGCGCCAACAAGGCGCCGACGCCGACGACGAACGGAACCACGGCGATCGTGACAATCAACAGCAAGGCACGCAGTGGCCGATCGACGTGGCTGCGCAAGTTCAGCCAAAACAAATAGGGCGTCTGGCTCATGCGCCTGCCTCGCCGATATCATCGGATCGTCCTTCGGTTCGACGATCCCATGGTCGAGGAAGCAGCTCAGCGCAGCGATTTCCTGCAGCGACTTAACCGTGGCGCGGGCGTAGCTGAAGTCCGATGCGCAGGCGACCAGATTGGCGGCGTATGGATGTCCCGGCCGACAGCGATGAACGTAGACGGTTGGCAAACCGAAATCGGTCGTGGCATCGTAGATGCGGTACTCGTCGAGGACCAGCAAACCGGCGATCACCGGCGCAAATGCGCGCAGGTCGCCTTTGGAAAAGGTCAGCCGGGTCAGCGGCCGCCGCAGCAGCCACGTCAGAGCGATCGCGTCGCGCTCGACCACTTCGGCGATCGCGGTGACGATGGCCGCCCGAATGTCCGTGTGCACCGCCAGGCCGGTCGAGATCTGATTCCAGAATCGCTCGGCTGACCAAGGTCGCGGGTACAAATGCGTCATCACCGCCGGGATCCAGCGTTCCGTACGCTGTACCAGTTCCCAAGACGGGACCCAACGCATCGGCGCGTCGGGATCAAAGCTGCTGAACAACTGGCCTGCAATCGCACGCTCCCAAGACGACAAGCGCGGGAGGGAACGCCAGTTGAACGCAAGCGGGCCAAGTTCGACGGCCGAGGCGACGCGATACTCGCGCTCGAGCAAGACGCTGGCGCAATATCGTTCCGCCGTTTCGCAGATTGCCTTGAACTGCGCGACGTCGGCACTCAAGTCAGTGCCGGCACCGGTGACCGGGTATCCCCAAAGCGGCTCGAGGCCCAGCGACTGCGCGCCCGAAAAGAGCGCGGACAGATTGCCAGTCTGACAGCCGTAGATCGAGAAGACTCTATCTAGCACGTTGCCGGGTGCCAGCGCATACGGCTTCGCCAGGACGGCACCGAACGGGCCGACCAGTGCGCCGAATCGAGCGGCAGCGCCAACCGCGGCCTGTGCATGCAGCGCGACTTCGCTCGTGCCCATCTAGATCTCCTGCCCTCTGCTTTGCCACAGCAAGCCCGCACTAGGTTGCCCACGTCTGAGCAGCCTTCGCGCGCGCAACGCGCGCGTGGAGGGTTCGATCGGAATCGGCCCGACGATGCCATCGTTTGGTATCGCCAGAAACACAAGATAGTCGGACTCGAGATCGCTGAATGCCAGCCGATTGGTCAGCGCACGCACAAAATCCAACACCTCCTCCTTCGCCCAGCTCGCCAAGATCGGCTCGGAGCGAAGCACACGGCACCAGCACTCGACCTGCGCGCGCAGCGCCGTCTCGTCGACTGAACGCTCGGCGGACGCTCGCAGATTTTCCCTGGCTTCGATGAACAGGCGCCGAAGATCATCGCTGATCGCGCCGCGCGACAAAAGATCCCGTTCCTCGATGCGTGGCGACCCGGCCTGCTTCCACAACGCCTCGATCAGAATCGGCAATGCCGACTTCAGCTCGCCCCGAGGCTGGCGCAGCATCGGCAGACATGCTCGGCTCAGCGCTATGGCGCGATCCCGCGAAGCAGCGCCGTTTCCGCCCTTCTGCGTCCAATCGCAAAGCCGCGCCGCGGTACAGCGAACCGTGCAGATCACGTGCATCCGTTCGAATTGCGCCGCGTCGACAACCAGTGGTGCCTCATCGATCAGCTGGGCACACGCCAGTCCGTCATGAAGCTGTCGTCATCGCTAGCGTCAGGCACCTTCATTCCTTCGCGGAGAACGAAAACCCGCGACGAACTACGAGCGCACACAAGAGGACGAATGCCGTCAGGTACCCGATGGACGTCAACATCGCGTAGGTCGGCTTCACATCGAGCATCGCATCGCGCAAAAGCGATACCGCATGAGTCGTCGGCATCAAGAACGAAACGGCACGCGTCGCCTCGTAGCTACTCGTCGGCGCAACAATGTCGCCAAGAAAGAGCATCAGCAAATTCGTCGCGGTGAACAAGTGAATGCCCTTCGAGTAGGACGGCAACATGGCCCCCATCGCATAACCTGCGGCGAAGAACGGCAAGCTCGTCAGCGTTGCCACGGCGATGACCGCCAATGCGGTTGTCAGCGTCGTGTCTATTGGATAAATCAGATAGGCGAGCCCCACGAAGAACGCCGCCTGCAGAACGGCCAAGCTCAGCTTCGTGACGAACTCGGCACCAATGACGACACCCAACGACATCGGCAGGCTTCGGTAGAGCCGCAGTGCTCCGGATGACCGATCCTGCAGCAGTTTTGCACCGGCCGTAAACAAGCCCAAATTGAGCATCGACATCACGATGATCGCCGGAACGAAGGCCAGTTCGGATGCCGACCGTGGCGGCGTCTGCGCGCGCAGCTCGATCGCGTCAGCAGCCGGCACCGCACTCGAGTTGATCGCACGTTCAAGCAGCTGCGCGATCGGCCGGTCGAACGGCGCTGAAGAGATGACCGTTTGCCCCGACTGCGGATCCCTGTCGAAATAGAACCGCACCTGGTTGGTCCGCAGCGCCTCAGCTGCCCCAACTTGAACCGGCGCAATGACCAAACCGCGCAGATGCAGCGCTTCCACACGTTGCTGAACCGCGGCGGGAACACCCGGCGCGAAGCCGACGGCCAAGCTCGGCTCGCCGCCGGTCGCGCGCACGTTAAACGCGTAGACGACCATGAACAACAACGGCACGCCCATCGTCATGGTCAGTGAGACGAGGTTTTGGTGGTAACCGTGCAGTGCGACGCGGGCCATCGCGACGAAAGCCGCAAACGGCCGCTGCCGCGCTTGTTCAGCTGGTGCCACGGCCTCAAGCGGCATCGGCGACCACCCGCAGGTAGACTTGCTCCAACGAACTGCGCCCCACTTCGGCGTCGGCCTGAAAGCCGTGAACCGCTTCACATTCGAGCAGCATCGCCCAGAGACGTGGAATGTCTTTCGCCTCGCATTGGATCCTGCAGCGGCGCCCATCCAGCGCTTCGACGGCACGGCCGAGCGCAGCCTGTACGTTGCGAAAGGCAACTTCGTCTGCCGGTCGAAAAAAGTCGAGCCGGCAGCGTGCCGGCTCGGCGGCGACGAGTGCCCGCGTATCACCGTGCAGGCGGACGGCGCCCTTCTCAATGAAGTACACGCGATCGCACAGCGCCAGCGCCTCTTCCATCTGGTGCGTCGCGATCACGGCGCCGAAGTGCTGTTGCTTGCGCCGCGTCAGTACGGCCTGACGAATCGCAAGCCGTGAGCGGATGTCGAGTGCCGAACTGGGCTCGTCAAGGAGGAGCAGCGACTTCATACCGAACAAAGCGCAGCACATCGCAACGCGCTGCTGCTGTCCGACGGACAATTGCCGGATGCGCGAATCGAGCAGATGCTGCAGCCCCAGGATTTCGACCAGTTCGTTTCCCTCTTCGGCATAGAGCGCGCGCAGAAGCGACAGGAGCTGCCCGACGCGAAGATGGCCCGGCAGCGCATACCGCTGGAACACCAATCCGATCGCGCCGCGTTCGGCGACCGAGAGTTCATTCGGCGTCCGACCGTTTATCCGCACGCTTCCCGACGTCGCTGTCTGCAGGCCTTCAATGATTTCCAGGAGCGTCGTTTTGCCGGCTCCGTTCGGCCCGAGCAGGCCGACGATTTCGCCGCGTTCGACCTGCATGCTTACGCGGCTGAGTGCCGCGTAAGTGCCGAAGACCTTAGTCACCTCGGCGATCTCAAGAAGCTTTTCGCGGTTGATCATCCGCGCGTTACGCCAAGCTCATTTGGAAACGCGAGCCCATGAGGCCCGAAGAGGCAAGGCGACCCCAAACGGCGAGCCGCCCTGTCCAATTTTAGAAGCTCCTC
>JBGFSF010000006.1:0-428626 GCA_041694715.1 Pseudomonadota bacterium
CCGGCGACCGTGCGCCCCGCCCCGCTCCCCCGGCAGCCGGAGACGCGCGCGCCGGCCCAGGCCATGCCCGAGCCGGCGTTGCCGAGCGAGCGGCCTCAACCGCCGCAAGGCGAACGCGAGCGACCGCCGGCGGCGCAGCGCGAAGACGCAAACAGGGCGGAGAGGGCGGAGAGGGCGCGCGCCTTGCCCGGGCAACCCGCCAGCCAGGTGTATCGGGGGCGCGAGAACCGCGAGGGGCGTTGAGGGCGACGTGCGCCCGCTGAATCAGGACCGCGGGCCGCGGTGATGGCGCAACAGGCGGCCGAGTGCCTCCTTCAGCGGCCCGTCCTCGAGGTCCGTGTTGAGCTGGGCCAGGCCTTCGAGCGCAGCGGCCGGCAGGCCGGCTTTCTCCACCGGGGGCGCGTAGCGGGCGTGCAGCTCGGGGTTCACGCCGACCTGCACGCGGGCGGCGGCAAGCCCCTGGCGCGCGAGGTCGGCCAGCAGGCGGTCGGTCTGCTGGCGCAGGCGGCTGGCGACGGCGCCGCTGTCGCAGGCGAGGCGGAGGGTGCCGGCGTCCAGTTGCGTCACGCGGACGCGGCCGGCCAGCGCGGCGGGCAGGGCGCGGTCGAGCGCCGTCTGGGCGGCAAGGAGATCGCGGGCGTGCGCCGCCAGGCCCGGCGGCAGCTGGCGGGCGAGCAGGTCGGCGAGGCTGGATGCGCTCATGCCGGCCGGGCGCCGGGCAGGGCCGGGCGACCGCCACGGGACCGCCGCGGCGCTATGTTAAGATTCAACGGTTTACCGCGCCCTGCGGGCATATCCCGGATTCCTCATGCTGCAATCCCTGTTCAAGAAAGTCTTCGGCAGCCGCAACGACCGGCTGGTCAAACAATACCTGCAAAAGGTCAAGGCGATCAACGCGCTCGAGCCGGCGATGGAGGCGCTCACCGACGCCGAACTCGCGGGCAAGACCGCCGAGTTCAAGACCCGGGTGGAAAACGGCGAGCCGCTCGACAAGCTCCTGCCCGAAGCCTTCGCCGTCGTGCGCGAAGCGTCCAAGCGCGTGCTCGGCCTGCGCCACTATGACGTGCAGATGGTCGGCGGCATGGTGCTGCACAGCGGCAAGATCGCCGAGATGCGCACCGGCGAAGGCAAGACGCTGATGGCGACGCTGCCGGCCTACCTCAATGCGCTCGCCGGCAAGGGCGTGCACGTGGTCACGGTGAACGACTACCTCGCCAGCCGCGACGCCGAATGGATGGGCCGCGTGTACGGCTTCCTCGGGCTCACCACCGGGGTGAACCTGTCGCAGATGCCGCACGACGCCAAGCAGGCCGCCTACGCCGCCGACATCACCTACGGCACCAACAACGAATACGGCTTCGACTACCTGCGCGACAACATGGTCTACGAGCTGGGCCAGAAAGTGCAGCGCCCGCTCTTCTTCGGCATCATCGACGAAGTCGACTCGATTCTCATCGACGAGGCGCGCACGCCGCTGATCATTTCCGGCCAGTCGGAAGAGAACACCGCGCTCTACCAGCAGGTCAATCTCGTCCCGCCGCGCCTGACGCGGCAGAAGGACGAGGAATCGGAAGGCGACTATTCGGTGGATGAAAAGTCGCGCCAGGTGCTGCTCTCGGAGGCCGGCCACGAGAAGGTCGAGGCCATCCTCACCGAGATGGGTCTCTTGCCCGAAGGCGGCAGCCTGTACGACGCCTCCAACATCATGCTGATGCACCACGTGTACGCCGCGCTGCGCGCGCACGCGCTGTTCTTCAAGGACCAGCACTACGTGGTCCAGAACGGCGAGGTCATCATCGTCGACGAGTTCACCGGCCGCCTGATGAGCGGGCGGCGCTGGTCGGAAGGCCTGCACCAGGCGGTCGAGGCGAAGGAAGGCGTGGCGATCCAGAAGGAGAACCAGACGCTGGCGTCGATCACCTTCCAGAACTATTTCCGCATGTACCAGAAGCTCTCGGGCATGACCGGCACCGCCGACACCGAGGCTTTCGAATTCCAGAGCATCTACGGCCTGGAGACGGTCGTCATTCCGACGCACCGCCCGATGATCCGCAAGGACGCGCACGACCAGGTCTACCGTACCGCGCGCGAGCGCGACCAGGCCGTGATCAACGAGGTGCGCGCCTGCCATGAGCGCGGCCAGCCGGTGCTCGTCGGCACCACGTCGATCGAGGCGAACGAGCATCTGTCGGCCGAGCTGAAGAAATCCGGCCTGCCGCACAACGTGCTCAACGCCAAGCAGCACGCGCGCGAAGCCGAGGTCATCGCCCAGGCTGGCCTGCCGGGCGGCATCACCATCGCCACCAACATGGCGGGCCGCGGCACCGACATCGTGCTCGGCGGCAGCATCCAGAAGGAGCTCGACGCCATTGCCCAGGACGAGAAGCTCTCCGAGGGCGACAAGGCGGCGCGCGCCCAAGCGCTCAAGGCCGACTGGCAGCAGCGCCACGACGCCGTGCTCGCGGCCGGCGGCCTGCACATCATCGGCACCGAGCGCCACGAATCGCGGCGCGTCGACAACCAGCTGCGCGGCCGCTCCGGCCGCCAGGGCGACCCGGGCTCGTCGCGCTTCTTCCTGTCGCTGGAAGACCCGCTCTTGCGCATTTTCGCGTCCGACCGCGTCGCCGCGATCATGAACCGGCTGAAGATGCCCGAAGGCGAAGCGATCGAGCACCCGTGGGTGACGCGCGCGATCGAGAACGCGCAGCGCAAGGTCGAGCAGCGCAACTTCGACATCAGGAAGCAGCTGCTCGAATACGACGACGTCGCCAACGACCAGCGCAAGGTCATCTACGAGCAGCGCAACGAACTCCTGGCGAGCGCCGACGTCGGCGAGACCATCCGCGCCATGCGCCACGACGTGATGAATGAGACCATCGACGCTTACATCGTCCCGGGCAGCATGGAGGAGCAGTGGGACGTCGCGGGACTGGAGAAGGTGCTGGCCGCGCAATATGCCCTGCCGTTGCCGCTGCAGGAATGGCTCACCGCCGACAAGACGCTCAACGAGGAAGGCCTGCGCAGGAAAGTACTCGAGTCCGCCGACGCGCGCTATGCGGAGAAGGAAGCGCTGGTCGGCGCCGACGGCTTGCGCCAGTTCGAGCGTGCGGTCATGCTGCAGAGCCTCGACACCCACTGGCGCGAGCACCTGTCGGCGCTCGACTTGCTGCGCCAGGGCATCCATCTGCGCGGCTACGCGCAGAAGCAGCCGAAGCAGGAATACAAGCGCGAGGCCTTCGAACTCTTCGGCGCGATGCTCACCGCGATCAAGAACGAGGTCACGCAGATCACCTCCACGGTTCAGGTGCGCGCGCCCGAGGACGTGCAGGCGGTCGAGCTGCACGAAGAGCCGGTCAACGTGCAGTACCAGCACGCCGGCTACGACGAGGCGCAGGACTTTGCCGACGCCGAGGCGGACGCCAAGAAACCCGCGCAGGCCGGCCCCAAGGTCGGCCGCAACGACCCCTGCCCGTGCGGCTCGGGCAAGAAGTACAAGCACTGCCACGGCAAGCTGAGCTGAGGAGCGAACATGCCTTACTACGTATTCCGTCTCGGGATGTTCAAGGTGCTGGAGAAGCAGGGCGAGTGGGCCAGCTTCAAGGAAGCGAAGGCGCACGTGAACGAGCTGCGCAAGACGCTCGACCCCAAGAGCGGCGACCAGTACAAGATGATCTTCGCCGAGAACGAAATCGCCGCGCAGGAAACCCTGACGGCCGAGCGCGAGCTGGACAAGTCCCTCTCCGGCGACGACTGGTAAAAGTCATCCATAAACCTACTGCGCGACTGATGGACGGGGTCGCGCGCTGCTCGCAATCCTCATGTACTTCAGTGCATTCCGGTTGCTGTGCTGCGGGCTCATCCGACCACCAGCCGCTCGCTACGGTTTCTGGACGACTTTTCCGCTGAGTTTCTGAGTTGATATGGCCGAGTACAACGAAGACGCTTACAAACTGGCCCGCAAGGCCTACATCGAATACAGCTGCCCGTTCGAGCGGGCGCTGCTGTCGCGCTGCGTGGCCTGCGGCCGTTCGCGCAAGCTCAACCTTGCCGAGCGCGAGGCGATCGCCTGCGGCGATCCGGCGGTGCGTGAGCACTGCCTCACTTTCTATCAGGCGCTGCACGATAACGCGCAGTTCGCGCTGAAGATCAATCCCGACGCGCCGTGGCCCTTCGGCAAGGAGATCCGCGCGCAGTGCGGCGGGGTGCGCGGGCTGGCGGCGGCGCTGGGCGAGGCGGGCGGCGAGGCGACCGACGTGGCGGCGAGCGTGCTTGCCGGCCAGACCCGCTTTGGCGCCACCGACGACTTCCCGTATTCCGAGATCATGCGTGCGGTGGTGCACTACGAACCGCGCAAGCGGCGCTCCTAAGTTGGAAAGCACCGGGCCGGGAACCCGAATCGCCCGCCGGGAGTCTGTTTGACGAGCGCACTTTTTTGAATACACTGCCGGCGTGCGAACCCGATTCCACCGCTTCCTGCTGATCCTGCTGATGCTGGGCCTGCCCGTGCAGACCTTTGCGGCCACGTCCATGCTCGTCTGCGCGAGCGCCCATCCGGCCCTGCCGGCGCAGATGGTATCGGGTGACGAGGCGATGGCGGGCTGCCACGAATCCGAGCCGTCGCCGCCGCAGTCCCATCAGTGCAAGCACTGCACGGTGTGTGCGCTGGCTTCGGCGCTGCCGATTCCTGCCACCGATACCGTCCGCTGGACAGCTGTTGTCCCGCAATTTCCGACGCTGACCGCCGTGGGCTTCAGCGGCTTCATCCCCGACGGCCCCGAGCGGCCACCCCGACCCACCCTCGTCTGAAACCGCGCTCGTCGAGCGCGGCGATTCCGTTCGTTCCGAACTGTGATCCGGCTTCGCGGCTCCGCGCCGCGGCCGATGCGAGGTGAAACATGACAAACGCTTTATTCCGCAGGCTGGCGCTGTGCGCCTGCCTGCTGCCGGCCGGTGTGGCGGCACCCGTGTGGGCCGACCCTGCGGCAACGTTCAAGAATTTCCAGGGCTGGCGCGACGAGCCGGTGCAGGACTGGCGCGCGGTGAACGACCGCGTCGGCGAGGTCGGCGGTTGGCGCACCTATCTGCGTGAATCGCAACCTGCCGCGGGCGGTGGGGGGCACGATCACGGCGCAGCCCCCGCCCAGCCGCAGCCCCCCGGCGGCACCGGGCATGGCGGCCACCCTCACCACCACCATGGTCATTGAGGAGGCGCGATGAAACCCACGCCATTTCCTCCCCGCACCCTGGTCCTGGCCGTGCTGTCGGCTGCCCTGCTGGGCGGCTGTGCCAGCTTTTCGCAGGATGGCGGCTTCGGCGCGGTCGAAACCGCCGCCCAGACGCGCCTGCAGAAAGACGTCGTGTGGACGCGCGACGCCGCCGCCCGCAGTGCCGTCGAGCGGCGCGTCGACGCCCTGCTCGCGCAACCGCTCACGGCCGACACCGCCGTGCAGATCGCGCTGCTCAACAATCCCGGCTTGCAGGCTGCGTTCAACACGCTCGGCATCGCCGAGGCCGACTGGGTCGCCGCACAGCGTCTGCCCAATCCGGGCTTTTCCATCGGCCGCATGACCCGCGGCAGCGAAGTCGAGTGGGAGCGCAGCCTGCACTTCAATCTGGCGCGCCTGCTTACGATGCCCATGCGCGCCGACATCGAGCAGCGCCTGTTCGAGCGGACCCGCCGGGCGCTGGTGCTCGACGTGCTGAGGCTCGCGGCCGAGACGCGCAAAGCCTGGGTCGTCGCCGTCGCCGCTACGCAGACCGCCGCCTACCAGCGGCAGGCGATGGACGCGGCCGAGGCCGGTGCGGAGCTCGCGCGCCGCATGGCGCAGGCCGGCAACTGGAGCACCCTGCAGCGTGCGCGCGAGCAATCCTTTTACGCAGATGCCGCGCTTGCGGTGGCGCGTGCCGAGCAGGCGAAGCTCGCCGCGCGCGAACGCCTGGTGCGGCTGATGGGCCTTGCTCAGGCCGACCGCGTGAAGCTGCCCGATCGCCTGCCCGATCTGCCGGAGAAGGCGCCTGTGCTGGCCGACGTCGAGCAGCAGGCATTGGATTCGCGCATCGACTTGCAGACGACGAAGCTGGAGGTCGAGGCGCTGGCGAAGAACCTGGGCCTCTCCCGCAGCACGCGCTTCATCAACGTGCTCGAACTCGGCATCGCCAACAACCGTTCGAACGAAGAGCCGACCCAGCGCGGCTACGAGATCAGCTTCGAGCTGCCGCTGTTCGACTTCGGCCAGACCCGCGTCGTGCAGGCGGAAAGCCGCTATCGGCAGGCGCTGGAGCGGGCGCGCGAGGTCGCGGTGAACGCGCGCTCGGAAGTGCGCGAGGCCTACGCGATGCAGCAGAGCCAGTACGCGATCGCGCGCCATCTACGCGACGAGGTGGTGCCGCTGAAGCAGCGCATCTCGGAAGAGAACGTGCTGCGTTACAACGGCATGCTGATCGGCGTGTTCGAACTGCTCGCCGACGCGCGTTCGCAGATCGCGTCGGTCAACGCCGCCATCGAGGCGCAGCGCGATTACTGGCTCGCCGACGCGGACCTGGCGATGGCGCTGGTCGGCACGCCCGGCAAGACGGCTGTCGCCAATGTTTCGTCCGCGCCCGCCGATGCCGGCGCCGGCCACTGAAAGGATTCCCCATGACTTCAAGACGTGATTTTTTCAAACTGGCCGGTGCCGCCGCCGCGGCGAGCGTGAGCCCGGTCGCCATGGCCCGGCTGCCGGAAGTGGTGAGCATGGACAACGCGGCTACCCAGCCGCCGCTCGCGCCGCCTAACGGCCGGCCCTACAACCCCGTGGTGACCCTGAACGGCTGGACCCTGCCCTGGCGCATGAAGGACGGCGTCAAGGAATTCCACCTCGTTGCCGAGCCCGTGGTGCGCGAGATCGCGCCCGGCATGAAGGCGCACCTGTGGGGCTACAACGGACAGAGTCCCGGCCCGACCATCGAGGTGGTGGAAGGCGACCGCGTGCGCATCTATGTCACCAACCGGCTGCCCGAGCACACCAGCATCCACTGGCACGGGCAGCGCCTGCCCAATGGCATGGACGGCGTGGGCGGGCTGACGCAGCCGCAAATTCCGTCGGGCAAGACCTTCGTCTACGAATTCGTCGCCCGTCGCCCGGGCACCTTCATGTACCACCCGCACGCCGACGAGATGACGCAGATGGCGATGGGCATGATGGGCTTCTGGGTCACGCACCCGAAGGGCCGGCATCCGCTGATCGACCCGGTCGACCGCGATTTCTGCTTCCTGTTGAATGCCTACGACATCGAGCCGGGCAGTTACACGCCCCGGGTCAACACCATGCTCGACTTCAACCTGTGGACCTGGAACAGCCGCGCGTTTCCCGGCATCGACAGCCTCAACGTGCGGCTGAATGACAAGGTGCGCATCCGCATCGGCAACCTCACCATGACCAACCATCCCATTCACCTCCACGGGGTCGAGTTCGAGGTGACCGGCACCGACGGCGGCCCCACGCCCAGGGGGTCGCGCTGGATGGAAGTCACCACCGACATCGCGGTGGGGCAGATGCGCCAGATCGAGTTCCTTGCCGACGAGGAGGGCGACTGGGCCTTCCATTGCCACAAGAGCCACCATGTGATGAACGCGATGGGCCACGGCGTGCCGACGATGATCGGCGTCGACCACACGGGGCTCGCCGGCAAGATCACCAAGCTCATTCCCGACTACATGGTGATGGGCGAGCGCGGCATGGCCGACATGGCCGAGATGGAAATGCCGCTGCCCGACAACACCCTGCCGATGATGACCGGACAGGGGCCGTTCGGCCCGCTGGAAATGGGCGGCATGTTCACCGTCATGAAGGTGCGCAGGAACCAGAAGCGCGGCGACTATTCCGACCCCGGCTGGTACAAGCACCCGCCGGGCACGGTGGCCTACGAGGTGGCTGCGGCGCCGACCGAGCCCGTGCGCGCGCCCAAGGCGGCCTCGCCGCAGGGCGCGCCGGGCGACGTCGAGGTCAAGGTGCGCAAACCCAGCGGCCACGACGGCCACAACCATTGAATGCCATGAAAGGACACAGAATGACCATCACCCTGCTGCGGGCCGCGCTGATCGCGGCCGCCTTCGTCGCGTTGCCGGCGCACGCGCACGGCGAGAAGAAACATGCCGCGTCGCCCGTCGTGTTCGAGCAGACCGCCTGGGGCGTCGCCGGCAAGCCTGCCGACGCCCGGCGCACCCTCACGGTCGACATGACCGACGCCATGCGTTTCACGCCGGACAAGATCACCGTGCAGGAGGGCGAGACGGTGCGCTTCGTCGTACGCAACAAAGGCCGCATGCTGCACGAGATGGTGATCGGCACGCCTGAGGAACTGGCGAAGCACGCCACCATGATGGCCAAGTTTCCCAACATGGAACACGATGAGCCCTACATGGTCCACGTCGACCCCGGCAAGACCGGCGAAATCATCTGGACCTTCAACCGCGCCGGGCAGTTCGAGTTCGCCTGCCTGATCGCCGGGCATTACGAGGCCGGCATGCGCGGCACGCTGACCGTCACCCCCAAACAAGGAGTAGCCCAATGAAACAATGGATCCCCCTCATGGCAGCGCTGGCGATCGCCTCGCCGCTGCATGCCCAGCCGGCCGCGCCATCCGCCGCCGAGGCCGTGTCCCTGAGCGAAGGCACGGTGCGCAAGCTCGACGTGCCCAACGCCAAGATCACCTTGCGCCACGGCCCCATCGCCAATCTCGACATGCCGCCGATGACCATGGTGTTCCGGGTGCAGCCGCCCGAGCTGATGAACGGCCTCAAGGCCGGCGACGCGGTCAGATTCCGGGCCGAGTCCATCAACGGCGCTTATACGGTGACGCACATCGAGCGGCAACCCTGAATGACCCGCCGGCCCGGCTTGAGCTATTTTTAAGACAGAAGTCGAACTGTGGATTCGGTTGAGTCAGCGGCCAGTTGGGGGACCGGCCGGTGGCGAGTGCATCCCCCATTTGGAGATTGTCATGAAAATGCTTTCGAGTGTGGCCGGCGCCCTGATGATGGGCGTTGCCGTGCATGCCGTCGCTGCCGACCAGGCGCGTGACCGCGTCCAGACGCAAACGACCCAGCAACAGCAGACCCAGGCGCAGGAGCGCGAGCGCATCTACGGCTACGAATTGATGACGCCGCAGGAGCGCCTCGAGTATCAGAATCGCATGCGCGCCGCGAAGACCGTGCAGGAGCGCGAGCAGATCCGTCTCGAGCACCACAAGCAGATGCAGGCGCGTGCGCAGGCACAGGGCAAGACGCTGCCCGACATGCCGCCCGCCGGCATGGGCCCGGGCGGCGGCATGGGTCCCGGCCCGCGTCGCTAGCCTAGCGTAGCGGCGTTCCTGCCGCGGGCGGCGCCGCGAACGAGAGCGTCGCGCCGAATCCGTACCCGCCTCCCGCGCGCGCCAAGCCGTTGCCGAGTTCGAGCCGGGCCTGCGACAGGTCGGCGACGCGCGCGACGATCGACAGTCCCAGTCCGCATCCCTCGCTGTCCACCTCGCCGCGCACGAAACGGGCGGCCACGCGGGCCCGCAGTTCGGGGGCGACCCCCGGGCCGTCGTCGGCGACGCGCAGGATGCAGCCGGACGCCGTGCGCGCAAGGCTGACCTCGATGCGCGCGCCCTCGCCCGCGTAGCGCAGGGCGTTGTCGATCAGGTTGCGCAGCGCGATCGCCAGCCACGCCGCCGGGACGGCGAGCGTGCAGCCCGGCGCGAGATCGACCTCGATCCGCTGGCGCTGACGCGCGGCCTGCGGCAAGAGGTCGGCGCACACCGACTCGATGGTCTCTGTCGGATCGATCGCCTGCGCTGCGGCGTCGAGGCGCGCCGGATCGACGCGGGCGAGCGTGAGCAGTTGCTCGACCAGGTGGGTCATGCGGTCCACGCCGGCGATCACCTGCGTCAGCGCATGCTGGCGGCCGGCGTCGTCCTGCGCGCGCAGCGCGACCTGGGCCTGCACCTTCAGCGCCGCCAGCGGCGTGCGCAGTTCGTGCGCGGCGTCGGCGGTGAAGCGCCGTTCGTTGTCGAGCGTCTCGGCGACGCGCTGGATCAGCGCGTTGAGCGCGGTGCGCAAAGGCGCGATCTCGTCCGGAAGCGGGGTCGAGACGTCGAGCGGCGCGAGCGCCTGCGGGTCGAGCGCGCCGACAGCGCGCGCCACGCTGTCGACCGGACGCAGCGTGCGGCCCACGCCCCACCACACCCCCAGCGCCATCAGCGGCAGGGCGAGCGCGGCCGGCAGCAACAGGGACAGGCCGATTTCGCGCGCCAGGCGCTCGCGTGCCGTGTGAGCCTGGCCGACCACGACGCGGTATTCGGCGTCGCGGTCCTGCACCGCGTAGAAGCGCCAGCTGGCGCCCTGGAAGGGATGCTGGCTGAAGCCGTCCGCCACGTCGGTGTCGAAGCCGGCGTGACCGGGCGACGCCACCAGACGGCGGGCGCCGCCGCCGTCGCGGTGCCAGATCTCGAACGCGATCGGCACCGGATGGCGGCCCGCGTGTTCCTGCAGTTCCTCGACGAAATCCTCGACTTCGCCGCTCGCCACGATCGCCAGCAGGGTGTCGGCGACCTGGGTCAGCTGGCTGTCGAGCAGTTCGTCGGCCTCGTGGTGAGCGCGCTGGTAGACGACCAGCGCCGACAGCAGCCAGATGACCGCGACCGTGCTGGTCAGCAGCCACACCAGGCGGCGGCGCAGCGAGTAGGACGAAGCGGGCGTCATCCTGCGCCGTCGTGCGCCGAGACCGTGTAGCCGACGCCGCGCACGGTGCGGATCAGCTCGTTGCCGAGCTTCTTGCGCAAGTGGTGGATGTGCACTTCGAGCGCGTTGCTGTCGACAGCGTCGCCCCAGGTGTAAAGCTGCTCTTCGAGCGTGCGGCGCGTCAGCACGCGGTCGGCATTCTGCAGCAGCAGGTGCAGCAGGTCGAATTCGCGCGGCGTCAGCTCGACCGGCTCGCCGGCGCGCGTCACGCTGCGCGCCGCAGGGTTGAGCGCGATCTCGCCGACCGTCAGCACCGGCTCGGGGCGGCCGTGCGCGCGGCGCACCAGCGCGCGCAGGCGGGCGGCGATCTCGTCGAGGTCGAAGGGTTTGAGCACGTAGTCGTCGGCGCCGAGGTCGAGCCCGCGCACCTTGTCCTCGAGCTGGTCGCGCGCGGTGAGGATCAGCACCGGCGTCGCGTCGTGGCGACCGCGCAGCCACTGTAGCACCGACAGGCCGTCGCGCTTGGGCAGCCCGAGGTCGAGCACCACCGCCGCGAAGCTTTCGGTGGACAGGGCGGCGACCGCCGCTTCGCCGTCGCGCAGCCAGTCGACCGCGTAGCCGGCCTGCGTCAGCCCGGCCTGGAGGCCATCGCCCAGCAGGCGATCGTCTTCAACCAGCAGGATGCGCACTTATCTTGGAATCCTCACGGTGTCGTCGTCGTAGTGGCCCTTCTCCGCCTGGCGGTGGCAGGCCGCGCAGTTGGCCGCCGAGCCGACCGACTTGCGCCGCCACGCGCTCGCCGGCACCTCGTCGTGCTTGCGCACGAACCAGGTGGTCTCGGTGATGCGCAACGGCACCGTCTTCGTGTCCATGCGCTGCATCACCTTGCCGCCCATGCGGCTGGTGCCGCTGTCGGCGGCGTGAGCCTCGAGAAAGCGCAGGATATCAGCGCGGGTGGCCGGATCAAGGCTGGCGTTCTCGCCGAAGTGGTCGTCGAGGCCGGCCATCAGCCGCTGCCACGAAGCCTTGGGCAGCAATGCCGGCGGATAGGCGAGGTGACAGCTGCCGCACTCCTGCTGCCAGGCCTGGTGCGTCAGCCGCGGCATCAGGTCGTCGCCGCTGTCGCCGCGCGCCTCGTTCGGCGGCAGCGAAAAGGCCAGCAGGCTGACCGTGCCGACCGCGGTCAGCACGCCGATTCCACGCATGAGGTAGTTCATGATGGGCTCCTTATTTCAGTTGGCTCAGCCAGGCGATGAGATCGCCTTTTTCGCGCGCGCTGCATTCGCGCTGCAGCACGTCCATGCAATTGCGGCGGAACCATTTCTCGACCTTGGCCGCGTCGGTGAAGCGCTCTGGGTTGGCGCTCGGAGCGAGCGGCTCGATGCGTTTGCCGATGCGGGTCTGACCGGCCTGCCGCGGGTTGGCGGTGTGGCAGCTCGCGCAGCTCTGCGGGCCGTGCTTGCCTGCATGCTCGCTGCGGTAGAGCGCCTCGCCGCGCGCCGCCGACAAGGTGTCGGGGGCGATGCCGGCCTGCTGGGCGTAACGGGCCATGAAGCCGGCCGGCGTGTCGGCCGCGGCGGCAGCCGACAGCAGCAGACAGCCGAGGAAGACGAGCGTCCTAGTCATGCTGCACCCCGCGCTGGGCTTCGACCGCTTGGGCATCGAGATACTGCTTGCCGGTCACCATGCTCTGCGCCACGCGTTCGCCGCGCAGCTGGTGGAACACCAGCGCGGCCATGTGCAGGCCGATGAAGCTGAGCATCAGGGCGAAGCCGGCTTCGTGCGGGTCTTCCATCGCGTCTTCCAGCCAGCCGGCGTTGCCCAGCCAGGCCGCGAGCGGGCCGGCGTTGAATTCGCCGGCGGCGAGCGCCAGCCCGCTGACGACCATCAGCGCCATCACGCCGTAGGCGAACAGATAGGCGAGGCTGGCGATCGGGTCGTGGCCGGCGCGATGGGTGGAGGGCAGGCGCAGCCGCGTCAGCGCGTCGCGCCAGGCGACGGGATGCCAGAGGTCGCGCCAGCGCGCGCTCGCGGGGCCGAACAGCCCCCACAGCACACGCGTCAGCAGCGCCACGCTGAGCACGTAGCCGGACAGGATGTGCAGGTTCCAGATCGCGTCTTCCCAGGGGCCGTGCTCGAAGGCCTCGGCGAGCTGGCTGGTGACGATGAGAACGAGGATGGAGAGCGCGAGGCTCCAGTGCAGCGTCCGCAACAGCGGGTCGTAGACGCGGCGGACTTGGGTGTCTGGGGGCGACATGAGGGTCTCCTGGTTTGTTGCGAGGAGACCACTGTAGGCCCCCATGCTTAGCGCAGCCTTAAGCGATCGGTCTGGCTGATGTGCTGAAGCAGGCCGTCGTGCAACCGCCGGGCCGTTTCCTGGTAAGCGGCGATCGCGCGCAGGGCGGACGCGTCGGGCTGGCGCAGCGGCGCGGCGAGTTCGTGATGTGCATCGATGCGCCACGCCTCGACCTGGCGCCCCGGGCTCAGCACGACGAGTTCATCCGGCGTGAGATAGCCCAGCTTCTGGTAGGTGGCGATGAACGCGCGCCCGGCGTCGGGATAGGCGTGCAGCACGCTGCGGCCCATGAAGCGCGACTGCTCGGGCAACCCCAGCAGGTCGAGCACGGTCGGCACGATGTCGATCTGGCTGGCGAGCCGCGGGTCGGTGTGCGGCGCGATGTGGGCGGGCGCATAGAAGACCGCCGGGATGTGGTAGTTCTCCGGCGGCAGGCTCGTGCGCCCCTTGCTCGACGCGCAGTGGTCGGCGACCAGCACGAACAACGTGTCCTTGAACCAGGGCTTGCTGCGCGCCTGTTCGACGAAACGCCCCAGCGCCCAGTCGGCATACTTCACCGCGCCGGCGCGTCCGCGCGGCAGGTCGATGCGGCCCGCGGGGAAGGTGAATGGCGTGTGGTTCGAGGTCGTCATCAGGTGCATCAGGAAAGGCTTGCCGCGGGCGGCATCGCGGTCCATCTGCTCCAGCGCATAGTCGTACAGGTGCTCGTCAGCCAGGCCCCAGATGTTGGCGAAGCCGCGGTGACGCTCGGGGAACTGGCTGCGGTCGACCGGCTGGTAATGGTTGCCGGCGAAGTAGGCGTCCATGTTGTCGAAGCGCGCGTAGCCGCCGTACAGGAAGCGGTTGACGTAGCCGTGATCGGCGAGCACCGCGCCCAGCGTTTCCAGATTGCGGTTGTGTTCGCGCCAGATGATCGAGTGCCCGGGCAGCGGCGGGATCGCCAGCGACAGCGCCTCCAATCCGCGCACGGTACGGTTGCCGGTGGCGTGCAGGTTGGCGAGATAAAGGCCCTGGTCGGTGAGGCGGTCGAGGTTGGGCGTGAGGTGGCGGGTATCGCCGCCGTGGGCCGTGAAGCTCGACGACAGGCTCTCCAGCGTGACGATGACGACGTTCTTCGGCGGCGTCGCCGGGACGATGCGCGGCAGGGTCACTGCGGCTGCAGGCAATGCCTGCGGCTGCGTCGCATAGAAATCGAAGTAGTCGATCTCGTTGTGGCCGAAGGCGTAGGCAAGGCTGTAGAGGCCGTTGGCCGAAAGCTCCTTCTGGTATTCGTTGGCGCCGCGGCGCGCATCCATCGACCACGTGGACGCCAGCACGCAGGCGATTACCGCGCTCGCCAGCCAGGCCGCGATACGCGGGCGTCGAGCGGCGGCCGGTCGCGCTGCGCGCAGCAGCCAGCCGCGGCTCGCCCACACCAGCGCCAGCGTGAACGCGGCGAGCAGGCTCAGCAGCGTGCCGACCGGGAAACTCTCGCGGATGTTGCCGACGACCTCGCGCGTGTAGACCAGATAGTCGACCGCGATGAAGTTGAAGCGCACGCCGAACTCGTCCCAGAAGAACCCTTCGGCCAGCACGCCGAAGCCGAGCGCGTAGACGACGAGCGCGGCCACGGCGAGCACGCCGGCGTGGCGCAGGCGGCCCGGTTGTCTGCGCGTGCCGAGCAGGCTTTCCAGCAGCAGCACGCCGGGCAGCAGCAGGGCGAGCGTGGCCAGATCGAAGGCCAGGCCGGTCGCCAGGACGCCCGCAGCCGAAATGGAGTCCAGCTGGGCGGCGGGCCAGGTCTGCGCCATCAGCACCCCGCGCAACCCACTGTGCAGGGCGAGGAAGACGCCGGCCAGCCAGGTCGTCAGCGGGTAGAGCGAGACAAGGGAACGGAAGCGTGCGGCGGTCGTGGAAGGCATGGTGTCCTCGTGAGTTGCCGACAGCATGCGCGACCCAGCTTAAGCCGGGCTTAAGCAAGCCTTGGCAGGATGCGCGTGTGCCCTCGCCGGTGGCAGTTCCCGGCGCCTTCCACTATCCTGAAAACGTTTCCTTTCCTGGCCTGGCCGTGTCGCACCGTGCGTTCCGCTTCCTGTTGAGCTGTTTCGTCGTCGTCCTGCAGGCGATGGCGCCGTTCATCCATGCCCATGCGGGCACGACGCACCTGAAGCATATCGGCTTCCTGCATCTGCACCAGGGCGTCGCGCATGCCGATGTGCACGGGCACGCGCAGGCGACGGACGCGCACGGGACCGAAGTGGCGGTGTCCGCCGGCTTGCCCGTACGCAACGGCGCGCCGGCCGTGCCGGCCGTGCCGGTCGAGCGGCCGCCGGCCGCCGCACCGCACGCGTCCTGGCCGGTTGCCGACACGCACGCTTGCGTCGCCGGCGCGCCGGCCCCGCCTGCGATCCCGCAGGCGCCGCCCGGTTATACCCGCCCGCCTGCCCTCGCCCCGCCTGTCGCCTGATCGCCCAGTGTGGCGCGCCGCTGCGCGCCGTTTGCCGTTCATCGTTCCTGGAGATCACGCATGGCTGCTGTTTCTGTTGCCACCCCTTGCCGCGCCCTTGGCGCGGGCCTACTGCTGGTGCTGCTGGGCACCGGCCCCGCCGCCGCCGCTGATGTGTTGCCGCTGACCGCAGCACAGAAAAAGAACCTCGGCATTGCGACCGTGGCCGCCACCCAGGGCGCCAGCCCGGCGCTGACCTATCCGGCGCGCGTCACGCTGCCGCCGGCGAGCGTGCGCGTCGTCGCCGCGGCAGGCGACGCGCTCGTCACCCGGCTCCATGTGCAGGCGGGTGACACGGTCAGGCAGGGGGCGCCGCTGGTGAGCCTGTCGATGCCAGGCCTGGCCGAGGCGCAGGCGACGCTCACGCAGGCACGCCTGCGCGCCCAGCTTGCGGCAGGCAACGCCGCGCGCGACGAGAAGCTCTTTGCCGAAGGCCTGATCGCCGAATCGCGATTGCGCGCCACCCGGTCCGAGGCGCAGTCGGCGCAGGCGGGCCTGACGGCGGCGCAGAGCGCCCTGGCGCTGCTCGGCCAAGGCAAGGTTACCGGCAGCACGCTGACGCTCACCGCGCCGATCGCCGGCGTCGTGACCGAGAGTACGGCCGAGCCCGGCCAGCGGGTCGACGCCGGCATGGCGCTGATGAAAATTGCCGACCTGTCCAAGCTTGCGCTGGAGATTCCGCTCAGCACCGCCCAGGCGCGGCAGGTCGCCGTCGGGCAGGGGGTCGGCGTGGCCGATAGCACGGCGAGTGGCCGCGTCACTGCGCTGCTGCCGCAGCTCAGCGCTGCGCAGAGCGTGCTGGTGCGCGCGACCCTGGTCGACCCGCAGGGGCTGCTGCGGCCGGGTCAGTCGGTGCAGGCGCTGCTCGTCGGCGTCCGCTCGGCGGACAGCGTGACCGTGCCGGCCGCGGCATTGGTGCGCAAGGGCCAGACGCCCTACGTGTTCGTCGAGACGGCGCAAGGCTTCGTGCCGACGCCGGTTCAGGTGCTGCGGCAGAATGCCGAGGCCGCCGAGGTAACCGGTGTGGCCGCCGGCCGTCGCATCGCCGTCCAGGGCGTGGCGGCGCTGAAGGCGCAGTGGCTCGGGGAGTAAGCCATGCTCGATACCCTGACCGAATACGCGCTGGCGCGGCGCTGGTTCGTGCTCGTCCTCGCGCTGCTGCTGGCGGCGCTGGGCGTGCGCGCGTTCCAGCAGATTCCGATCGATGCCTTTCCCGACGTCTCGACGACCCAGGTCAAGCTGATTCTCAAGGCGCCGGGCATGACGCCGGAGGAAGTTGAGGCGCGCATCACCCAGCCGGTGGAGACCGAACTGCTCGGCATTCCGCGGCAGACGATCCTGCGCAGCCTGTCGAAGAACGCGCTGGTCGACATCACCGTCGACTTCGAGGAAGGCACCGACATCTACTGGGCGCGGCAGCAGGTCGCCGAGCGCTTCGCCAACGTCAAGGGCGATCTGCCCGGCAACGTGTCCGGCGGGCTCGCGCCGATCTCGACGCCGCTGTCCGAACTCTTCATGTTCACCGTCGAAGGACCGCTCACGCTGGCCGAAAAGCGCAGCCTGCTCGACTGGACGATCCGTCCGCAGCTGCGCGCGCTGCCCGGCGTGGCCGACGTCAACGCGCTCGGCGGTCGGGTGGCTACGTTCGCGGTGAGCCCGGACCCGGCGGCGCTCGCCGCGCGCGGCGTCACCTACGCGGAACTGCGTGACGCGCTGGAGGCGAACACGCGCAACGACGGCGCCGGGCGCGTCAACGAGGGCGAGGAGACCTGGGTGGTGCGCGTCAACGGCGGCGTCGCGTCGCTCGACGAACTGCGCCGCATCGGCATCAAGGCGGTCGACGGCGTCGTCGTCACGGTCGGCGACGTCGCGCGCGTCGAACTGGGCGAAATGACGCGCTACGGCGCGGTGACGCAGGACGGAAAGGGCGAAGCGGTCGAAGGCCTGGTGATCGGCCTCAAGGGCGTGAACGCCGGCGTACTCATCCAGAACGTCAAGGCGAAGCTCGCCGAGATCCAGGCGACGCTGCCCGAAGGTGTGACGATCTCGCCGTTCTACGACCGCGCGCAGCTGGTCGACCGAGCGGTCGGCACGGTCAGCAAGGCCTTGCTCGAAGCGGCCGTGCTGGTGGTGATCCTGCTGCTGCTCTTCCTCGGCAATTTCCGCGCCGCGGTGGTGGTGGCGCTGATCCTGCCGCTGTCGGTGCTGGCCACCTTCGTGCTGATGCGCCAGTTCGGTCTGTCGGCCAACCTGATGAGCCTCGGTGGCCTGGCGATCGCGATCGGCCTCCTGGTCGACGCCGCGGTGGTGGTGGTCGAGAACGTCGTCGCGCACCTCGCGCACGATCCCGAGAACACCGAGGTGAAGCCGCTGCAACGGGTCTTGTGGGCGACGCAGGAAGTCGCGAAGCCGGTCGCCTCCGGCATCGTCATCATCGCGATTGTCTTTCTGCCGCTGCTGACGCTGCAGGGGCTCGAAGGCAAGTTGTTCGCACCGGTCGCGCTGACCATCGTGTTTGCGCTCGCCGCCTCGCTGCTGCTCGCGCTGACGGTGATTCCGGTGCTGGCGTCGTGGCTGCTGAAGCAGGCCGCGCACGACGACCCCTGGCTGTTGCGGCGTGCGCAGGCCCTCTACACGCCGCTGCTCGATCGCGCGCTGGCGCGGCCGAAGTGGGTGTACGCCACGGCCGGCGTGCTGATGCTGGCCGCGGCGGGCGTCTACCCGCTGATCGGCAAGACCTTCATGCCGGTGATGGACGAGGGCGACATCCTGGTGCAGCTGGAGAAGCTGCCGTCGATCAGCCTCGAGGAGTCGGTCGCGCAGGATCTGCGCGTGCAGCAGGCGCTGCTGAGAGAAGTGCCGGAGATCCGCCGCATCGTCGCGCGTGCCGGGGCCGACGAGCTCGGACTCGATCCGATGGGCTTGAACGACACCGACTCCTTCCTCGTGCTCAAGCCGATGAAGGAATGGCGCCGTCCCGACAAGGAATGGCTGATCGGCGAGATCCGCACCGTCGTCGAGGGCTTCCCCGGCATCGCCTACAACTTCACCCAGCCGATCGACATGCGGGTGTCGGAGATGCTGACCGGTTCGCGCGGCGACGTCGCGATCAAGATCTTCGGCCCCGACCTCGCCACGCTCAATCGACTCGCCGGCGAGATCTTCGCCGTGGTCGAGAAGATTCCCGGCGCGTCCGACGTCTACACCCAGCAGAACGAGGGCGTGCAGTACCTGCAGGCCGAGATCGACCGCGACGCCGCGGCGCGTTTCGGCCTGTCGGCCGATGACATCGCGGTGCTCCTGCGCACCCAGCTCGAAGGCGAGGTGATCGGCACGATCCAGCAGCAGGGGCGGCGCATTCCGCTGCAGCTGCGCGGACCGGACGCGCTGCGCCACTCGCCGGACGCGCTGCAGGCGCTGCGGCTCACGCTCGACGACGGCCGCACGATCAGCCTCGACCAGGTGGTGCAGCTTGTGCGCACCGACGGCCCGGTCGCGGTGAAGCGCGAGAACGCCGCGCGCTTCACCGTGGTGCAGAGCAACGTCGCCGGGCGCGACCTGGTGAGCTTCGTCACCGACGCGCAGGCCGCGGTCGCCGCGCAGGTGAAGCTGCCGCCGGGCTACAGCGTCACCTGGGGCGGCCAGTTCGAGAACCAGCAGCGCGCCGCGCAGCGCCTGATGATCGTGGTGCCGGTGGCGCTGGTGCTGATCGGCTTCCTGCTCTATGTCACCTTCGGCGACGTGCGCCAGGCGCTGCTGGTGATGATGAACGTGCCGCTCGCGCTCGTCGGCGGCATTTTCGCGCTGGGGATCTCGGGCGAGTACCTGTCGGTGCCGGCGTCGGTCGGCTTCATCGCGCTGCTGGGCATTGCGGTGCTCAACGGCGTGGTGCTGGTCAGCCATTTCAACCAGCTGCGCGCGCAAGGGGTGAAGGGCAATGCAGTGGTGCGCGACGGCGCGCTGCGGCGTCTGCGTCCGGTGCTGATGACCGCGAGCATCGCCGCCTTCGGCCTGGTGCCGCTGCTGTTCGCGACCGGGCCCGGCTCGGAGATCCAGCGCCCGCTCGCCATCGTCGTCATCGGCGGCCTGGTCAGCGCCACGCTGCTGACGCTGGTGGTGCTGCCGCTCCTGTATCGCCAATTCATCCTGAAAGGAGAACGCGCATGACTATCCTGCGCTATCTCAGTGTGGCCTGCCTGGGGCTCCTGATCACGCCGCTGCATGCGGGCTATCTACCCGATCCCGCCGCGGCCATTGCGGCCGTGCAGGCTGCGCCGGCGGTGCAGCAGGCGCGCGCCGAATTGACGGCCAAGGCGTTGACCCGCGAGAGCCTGCAGCACGGGCGCGAGGAATGGTCGCTGTCTGCCGAGGCGGCGCAGCGGCGGGTGGAAACGGTGTCGCGGGACCGTTATCCGGAGTGGGGGCTTGCCTTGACGCGCCCCGTGCGCTTGCCGCAGCGGGCCGCAGCGGACCGCGCACTCGGGGGCGCCCTGGCGGCACACGCCGAGGCCAGCCTCGACGAGGCCTTGCACGAATCGGGCCGGGAACTGCTCAAGCTGTGGTTCGACTGGCTCGGCGAGGCCGGGCAATCGCGCCTGTGGGACGCCCAGGTCGGCTTGGCGGAAACGCAGCTGGCCGCGGTGAAGGCGCGCATCCGCCTGGGCGAAGCGCCGCGTGCCGAAGGGGTCAACGCCGAAGCGGCGCTGGCCCAGGCGCGCCTGCAACGCATGCAGGCGCTCGCCCGCGCCCAGCAGGCACGGGCTCGCCTGTCGGCCCCCTATCCCGGCCTGCCCGTCCCGGCCGATCCTGAGCTGCCCGCGCCGGCGATGCCGGCCGGTACCGCCGACGCGCACGTCGAGGCGGTCCTGGCGCACAACCACGAATGGATGCGTGCACGCCGCGAGGCAGAATGGCTGCAGGCCCAGGCCCGCGTGCTGGCGCAGCGGCGCGGCGCGGACCCCAGCGTCGGCGTGTTCTACCGGAACGAGGCTGACGGCGGGGAACATGTGCTGGGCATCCACCTTGGCCTGACGCTTCCGGGTGCGGCGCGGCGCAGCGACCACCAGGCCGCCGAGGCCTTGAGCGCGGCCGCGCAGGCGGCGGCGGATCGCATCGAGCAGCGCCTGCGGCTGGAAGCACGCGCCGATTTCGAGGCGGCGCAGGCCTTGTCGGATGCCTGGCAGCAGGCGGACGCGGCTGCCCGCGCACTGGAGGAGGCGGCGCGGCTGGCTGCGCGGGCGTATGAACTCGGCGAGGGCAGTCTGGACTCGGTGTTGCTCGCGCGCCGTCTCGCGATGGAAGGGCGGCTGCAGGCGTGGCAGGTCCAGGTGGCGGCGCTGGCGGCAGAGGCCCGTCTCAGCCTCGACGCGCACCGCCTGTGGCCGCAGATGTACGCGGAAAGCGAAGCGCATCCGCAGCTGTGAGGGCTGGAATTACGGCGTTCCGGAGACGGCGTTGACCTGGGCACTCAGCGGCCTGCCCGTGGCCAGGTCGCGGCTGATGCGGCGCGCTTCTTCCTGCATCGCCGCGAGCTGTTCCGGCTTCAGCTGCCACACGATGCTGTCGCGCGCCTTGGCGGCCGCTTCCACGCCCTGCGCGGCGGCGAGGTTGAACCACAGGTAGGCGCGCGCTTTGTCGATCGCGGTGCCGGTGCCGTAGCGATAGAGTTCGCCGAGGCTGTATTGCGCCTTGGCGTGGCCGCGCCGCGCCGGCTTCTCGATCCATTCGAAGGCGGCCCGATAGTCCTGCACCACGCCGCGCCCCTGCAGCAGCATCAGGCCGTATTCGTATTGCGCGTCGGCGAGCCCCTGGCGGGCCGCGCGTTCGAGCCACTTCGCCGCTTCCTTGTCGTTCTGCACCACGCCGTCGCCGGCGGCATAACGCATGCCGAGCTGCAATTGGGCTTCGGCGTCGCCGGCCTCGGCGCGCGTGTGCGGCACGGCGGCCGCGACCGGCGCCGCCGGCAGGCCGTCGCGGTGCTGATCGAGTGCGAGCCAGGCGGTCAGGCCGACCAGCACGACGACGCTGCCCAGCAGCAACAGGGGTTTGACGGGATTGAAGGCCCAGAAGCGGTGGTGGCAGGCGCGGCAGCGCAGCGGGCTGTAGAGCAGGAGCTTGCGCACGCCGTCGTGCGCATGCAGGGTGCCGCTTCGGATCTTGTCGCTACCGCATTGGGGGCAGGTGCGCGACACGGGGGCCTCAGCGCGATTGCGCGAGCATGAAGTCGACCGCCGCCTTGACGTCGGCTTCGCTCAGTGCGGGATTGCCGCCTTTCGCCGGCATGGCGCCCTTGCCGCGCACGGCGACGGCGTACAGCGTGTCCGTCCCCTGGGCGAGGCGCGCGGTCCAGGCGGCGGCGTCGCCGGTCTTCGGCGCGCCGGCCACGCCGCGGTCATGGCAGAAGGCGCAGGCCTGGCGATAGATTTGCTGTCCGTGCAACAGGTCGGCCACCGGGGTGGGGGCCGGCGCGGGCACGGGCTTGGGCGCCGCCGCAGCGGGTTCGGGGTTTGTGGGCGCAGGCGCCTGAACCGCCGGCGCGGCAGGTGCCGGCGGCGCGGTCGGTGCCATGCTGGCGGGCGCGGCCTCGGTCGTGGGCGCGGCGGGTGCTTCGGTCGGCGTCGGGACTTCCCGCGGCGCTGGCGCGGGGGTTTCCGCGACGGGCGCCGGGGCGGCGGCCTCCTCGGGTTTGCCGCACGCGGCAATGCTGGCCACTGCGGCGGTCAGCATGAGGACGGCTAGCGCTTGCATGATCAGAGCCTCCGAAGGCTGAAACGATCCGGGTGCCGCCGGGGGCTCAGGGCTTCGCGGCGGGCGCGGCGTCAGCCGCGGGTGCCGCTGTGGGTGCCGCTGCAGGGGCACCCGCGGGTGCCGCAGCCGGTGCGGGCGCCGGGGCCGGCGGCTCCTTGAACGAGGCGCCGCCCGAGTTGGCCAGGTAGACCACGGCACGCGCCATTTCGAGGTCGGACAGGCTGTCGTCGCCGCCGCGCGGCGGCATCTGGCGGATGCCCTCGATCGCATGCTTCAACAGGGTATCGTAGCCCTGACCCAGACGACCGCCCCAGTCGCCGCGGCTGTCGAACTTGGGCGCGCCGAGCGCGCCGGAGCTGTGGCAGGAGGCGCACACCGCCTCGTAGACTTCCTTGCCGGACTTCTCGACGCGCGGTGCGTTGGCGTCGAGCGCGGCCAGCTGGCCGAAAGGTTTGATGCGCTTGAGCGTGGCCTTTTCGGCCGCTTCGGCGCTGAGGTCGGGCTTGTGTTCGGACTGGATGCCGAGCACCAGCTGGACGATGAGGAAAATGGCCAACAGCGGCGCGAGCAAACCGGCGAGGATGGAAATGATGACTTCCTGCGGCGTGGCTTGGGTCATCTTGGCGTTCGTGTCGGCCATGAAAGTTCCTTGGATACGTCAAAAGCCGCGATTATAAGGAAAGCGCCCCGCGCAGCAAAGGACGACGCGGTCCGGAAATGGACGGCGCCTGGCAAACCCGTTATGCTTCGCCGCTCTTGGCGCCCGTAGCTCAGCTGGATAGAGTACTGCCCTCCGAAGGCAGGGGTCGTGCGTTCGAATCGCGCCGGGCGCGCCAGTTTTCAGGGGGAAAGCCTCGCCAGCCCCCTGTTCCGAAAGGGTTTATTCTCCGTTGCGCGAGGGTAAACTTCGCATCGGCAACTTTTCTCCGAGCGTCCCAACCATGGCCCAACCCACGCCTACCGAAATCAAGCTTCACCAGGCCTCGCATAAACTGGAAATCGCGTTTTCCGACGGCGCCCGCTTCGAACTGCCGTTCGAATTCCTGCGCGTGCATTCGCCGTCCGCCGAAGTGCGCGGCCACGGCCCCGGTCAGGAAGTGCTGCAGGTCGGCAAGCGCGACGTGCTGATCAACGCCGCCGAGCCGGTCGGCCTGTACGGCATCAACTTCTTCTTTTCCGACGGCCACGACACCGGCATCTACTCCTGGGAGTACCTCTACGACCTGGGCGTCAACCACGATGCGCTGTGGGCGGATTACCTCAAGCGCATGGAAGCCGCCGGCGCCTCGCGCGATCCCGGCATCGCCAAGATGTTCGAGCAGCGCCCCAAGGCCAAGTAAGCCCGCCGCGATGACGGCCTGCCCTGTCTCTCAACGCGCGCCCTCCGGGGCGCGTGTTGTTTTGGTGAGCCCCTACGAGCTCGGGCGCCAGCCGTTCAATCTCGCCGAGCCCGCCGCGTGGTTCGCGCGCGCGGGCATCCCGGCGGCCTGCGTCGACCTCTCGCAGCAGAAGCTCGACGCCGCGACCTTCGCCGACGCGGAATGCGTCGCGATCTATCTCGGCATGCACACTGCCACCCGCATCGCCGCCGCGGCGCTGCCCAAGCTGCGCAGCCTGGCGCCGCGCGCGCGCCTCGCCGCCTTCGGACTGTACGCGCCGGTCAACGCGGCGTGGCTGCAGGCGCTCGGCATCGAGGCGATCTTCGGCGGCGAATCCGAGCCCGACCTTGTCGACTGGGTGCAGGGCGGCCAGGCGCCTGCCGAGCCGCTGGTGCGGCGCAGCAAGATCGAGTTCCTGCTGCCCGAGCGCAGCGGCCTGCCGCCGCTCGCGCGCTACGCCAGGTTGAACCTGCCCGACGGCACGCAGAAGACCGTCGGCTTCGCCGAGGCGAGCCGCGGCTGCAAGCACCTGTGCCGGCACTGTCCCGTGGTGCCGGTGTATGAAGGCAAATTCCGCGTGGTGCCGGTCGAGATCGTGATCGACGACGTCGCGCAACAGGTCGAAGCGGGCGCTGCGCACATCAGCTTCGGCGATCCCGATTTCCTCAACGGCCCGACGCATGCGCTGAAGGTCGCCGAGGCGCTGCACGCGCGCTATCCCGATCTCACCTGGGACGCGACGATCAAGGTCGAGCACCTGCTCGCGCACGCCGAGCTGCTGCCGCGTCTGAAGGCCTGCGGATTGCTGTTCGTCGTCACCGCGGTCGAATCGGTCGACGACACCATCCTCGGCAAGCTCGCCAAAGGCCATACCCGCGCCGATTTCGAGGCGGCGCTGGCGCAGGCGCGCGCGCTCGGCATCGCGCTCGCGCCGACTTTCGTGCCGTTCACGCCCTGGACCACGCTCGCGGGCTACCGCGAACTGCTCGCCACGCTGCTGAAGCTGCGCCTCGTCGAAGCGGTGCCGCCGGTGCAGCTGGCGATCCGCCTGCTGGTGCCGCAGGGCTCTTACCTCATGCAGCTGCCTGACTTCGCGGCGCGCGTTGGCGCATTCGACGACGCCCTGCTCGGCTACCCGTGGCAGGCCGACGATGCGCGCGTCGACGCGCTGCAGGCCGAGATCATGGCCTGGGTGATGGATGCGGAAAAGCGGGGTCTGCCGCGCGCCGAGGTGTTCGCCGGCCTCTGGGCGCGCACCCACGCGGCGCTCGGCGAAACGGCGCCGCCGCTCGATGCCGCGCACTTCGGCGAGGCGATCCCGCACCACTCCGAGCCGTGGTACTGCTGCGCCGAGCCGACCGAGACCCAGCTCGCGAGTTTCTGAACGTGCCCCGCGTCCTGCTCCTGCTCCCCGCCGCCGGCTACGCCAACGCCGATTTCAAGACGGCCGCGGACGCGCTGGGCGTCGAGATCGTCACCTGCGCCGACTACTGCCACCGGCTCGCGCCGGCGTGGGGCCTGCCGCCCTTGATGAGCGTGCCCTTCGACCAGCCCGACGTCGCGCTGCCGCGCGTGCTGCGCGTCCTGGACGGTGCGGTCGACGCCGTGCTCGCGGCCGACGACCACGGCCAGGCCCTGGCGGCGGGGCTGCGCGTCGAACTCGGTCTGCCGGGTAACCCGCCCGAAGCGGTGGCGACGCTCGCCGACAAGCTGCGCTTCCGCGAACTGCAGCGCACGCTCGGCCTGCCGCACCCGGCATTCGCCACGGTCGATGACGCGCCGGACCCCGCTGCGCTGCCTGCGTTTCCGCTGGTGGTGAAGGCGCGGCGGCTGAACGCGAGCCGTGGCGTGATCCGCGTCGACGATGCCATGCAGCTGGCGCAGGCGTTGCAGCGGGTGCGCCGCATCCAGGCGCGTGCGCAGCGCGAGGCCGACGCGTTGCTGGTCGAGCGCTTCATTCCGGGTGTCGAGGTCGCGCTCGACGGCGTGCTGCGCGACGGCGCGCTCAGTGTGCTCGCCGTATTGGACAAACCCGATCCGCTCGACGGTCCGTATTTCGAGGAAACGCTGTTCGTCACGCCCTCGCGCCTGCCGGCAGCGACGCAGGCGACGTTTGCGGCGTCGGTGGAAAAAATCTGCGCGGCGGCGGGCGTCACCGAGGGCGTGGTCCACGCCGAGGCGCGCATCAACGACGACGGGGTGTGGCTGCTCGAAATCGCACCGCGCGGCATTGGCGGACTGTGCGGTCGCGTGCTGGCCTCGACGCTGGGCATGACGTCCGCCGAGATCGTGCTGCGCCACGCCGTGGGGATGCCACTGCCTGCGGCGGCGGCAGTGGCGTCGGCGGCGGGGGTGATGATGATCCCGATTCCCGCCGCCGGCATTTTCCGCGGCGTCGACGGCGCCGACGCCGCGCGCAGGGTGCCAGGCATCACCGGCGTCGACATCACCGCGCATCTGGGACAGCGGGTCGCGCCGCCGCCCGAGGGGGCCGGCTATCTCGGCTTCCTGTTCAGCCGTGCCGATACGCCGGCCGCGGCCGAGGCCGCCCTGCGCGATGCGCACGCGGCGCTTGCGGTGCATATCCAGCCCTGCCTCGAACCATGAACGCTCTGCACGCCGCGCTGGCCGACGCCATCGCAGCCGCCACCGGCGAAGCCTTCTCCCCGCGCGACGCGCGCACGCAGCACGGCGGCGACATCAGCGAAGCCTTTGTGCTGTCCGACGGCGCGCGCCGATTTTTCGTCAAGACGCAGTCCGCGTCGCGCTTCGACCTGTTCGAGGCGGAAGCGGCGGGCCTTGCCGAACTCGCCGCCGCGCATGCGGTGCGGGTGCCCGGCGTCGTCGCGCTCGGCACCGCTGCCGGCCGCGCGTATCTGGTGCTCGAACACCTGCCGCTCGGCGGCCGCGGTGACCCGGCCCTGCTCGGGCGTCAACTCGCCGCGCAGCATCGCGTGACCGCCGCGCACTTCGGCGACGCGCGCGACAACTGGATCGGCGCGACGCCGCAGCCGAACGGCTGGCTGGACGACTGGATCGATTTCTGGCGCGAACGGCGGCTGGGATTCCAGTTGAAGCTCGCCGCGCAGAACGGCTACGGCGGTGCGCTGCAGCGCGACGGCGAAGCGCTGCTGGCAAAGCTGGGCGATTTCTTCGTCGGCTACCGGCCACAGCCTTCGCTGCTGCACGGCGACCTGTGGGGCGGCAACCACGGGTTTCTGCAAGACGGCACCCCGGTGATCTTCGACCCTGCCGTCTATCACGGCGACCGCGAGTGCGACCTCGCGATGAGCGAACTCTTCGGCGGTTTCGCGCCGGCGTTTCATGCCGCCTACCGCGAAGCGTGGCCGCTCGATGCCGGCTACGCGGTGCGCAAGAGCTTGTATAACCTCTATCACATTCTCAACCACGCCAATCTGTTCGGCGGCGGCTACGCCGGGCAGGCGCAGCGCATGGCGGGCCAGTTGCTGGCCGAAGTGCGTTAATCGATTTGGGCGGGTCTGGCTTTGCGTCAGACGGCCAGCGAACGCAAGGTCGGCACCGCGAGCCCGAACTGGTCGGCATGCGTCAGCGCGCGCGCCAGTCGGGCCGGCGCAGAACGGCCGGTACAGCCGTGGTTCGGGTCGCCGTCGAAGGCTTCGAGCATGCCGGCGATGAGTTTTTCGCGGTCGTGCTGCACGCCGGTCAGCGCGTCCTGGATGTCCATCACTTCGTTCGCGACGGTGCGCGCGAAGACTTCGTGCTGCGCCCACAGTTGCGACACCGTGCCGCCGGTTTTCAACCCGGCGATGTTGGTGGTGAGGATGTAGACGTTCTTCCGCACCAGCTCGAACAGCAGTGCGTCGCCTGCGGCGACTTCGCGGCACGGCAGGTCGATCGACGTCAACGCTTCGCACAGCAGCGCGGCGCCGGGACCGGCGGCAGGCGACGGAATCAGCGGCTTGGCGTCGGTGCCCTGCTTCTTCTCGAACCACACCGAGATCACCGTCGGATGCTCGTAGCGATACTTTTCCCAGTCGCGCGGCAGCAGTTCGTTCTGGATCAGCGCGACGCGCGGCCGCCAGGCGCCGGGCATCGCGGCGAGCACGGTGTGGAGATCGTTTTCGGCGACCGCGACCAGCACCAGCGCCGGATCGGGATGCGCGTGCGCGACGCTGAACATATCGTCGCCACGGTTGACCGGCACCACGGTGTGGCCGGCGCGCAGCAGGCCGCCGGCGAACACGCGGCCGAGCTGGCCGAGACCGATGACGACGACCTGGGTCATTCAACGCCCTTCGAATGCAGGTATTCGTCGTAGGTGCCGAGGTAGAACTCGACGCCCTCGGGGGTGATCTCGAGGATGCGCGTGGCGAGGCTGGAGACGAACTGGCGGTCGTGCGAGACGAAGATCAGCGTACCCTTGAATAGGTCGAGCGCGAGGTTGAGCGACTCGATCGATTCCATGTCCATGTGGTTGGTCGGCTCGTCCATCACCAGCACGTTGTGCCGGCCGAGCATGAGCTTGCCGTAGAGCATGCGGCCTTTTTCACCGCCGGACAGCACGCGCACCGACTTCTTGACGTCGTCGCCGGAGAACAGCAGGCGGCCGAGGATGCCGCGGATCACCTGCTCGTCGTCGCCCGGTTGCGCCCACTGGTGCATCCAGTCGGTGAGGTTCATGTCGGAGTCGAAATCGGCGGCATGGTCCTGCGCGAAGTAGCCGATGTTGGCGTTCTCGCTCCAGCGCACCTCGCCCGCCTGCGGCGCGAGTTCGTTCATCAGGAGCTTCATCAGCGTCGACTTGCCGACGCCGTTGCCGCCGATGACCGCGAGCTTCTCGCCGGCTTCGAGCGAAAAGCCGAGGTTCGAGAGCAGCGGCGTGCCGTCGTAGCCGAAGCGCAGGTTCTCCACCTCGAGCGCGCGGCGGTGCAGCACCTTCTCGGGCTCGAAGCGGATGTAGGGGTTCTGGCGCGAGCTCGGCTTGAAGTCCTCGATCTTGATCTTGTCGATCATCTTCATGCGGCTGGTCGCCTGACGCGCCTTCGACTTGTTGGCGGAGAAGCGGCGCACGAATTCCTGCAGCTCGGCGACCTTGTCCTTGGCGCGCGCGTTGGCGGCGGCCTGGCGCGCCTTGGCTTCGCTTGAGGCCAGCATGTAGTCGTCGTAGTTGCCCGGCCACACCTTGATCGTGCCGTAGTCGAGGTCGGCCATGTGGGTGCAGACCTGGTTCAGGAAGTGGCGGTCGTGCGAGATGACGATGATGGTTGCGTTGCTCTCGTTCAGCACGCCCTCGAGCCAGCGGATGGTGTTGATGTCGAGGTTGTTGGTCGGTTCGTCGAGCAAGAGGATGTCGGGGTTGGAGAACAGCGCCTGCGCCAGCAGCACGCGCAGCTTGAAGCCCGGCGCGATCTCGCCCATGGTGCCCTGGTGCTGCTCGGTGGGGATGCCGACGCCGAGCAGCAGTTCGCCCGCGCGCGCCTCGGCATCGTAGCCGCCGAGTTCGCCGAACTTCGTTTCCAGCTCGGCGGCGTGGAGATAATCCTCCTCGCTCGCCTCCGGGTTCATGTAGATGGCGTCCTTCTCCTGCATCACGCGCCACATCTCGGCGTGGCCCTGCATGACGACGTCGAGCACGCGCTGGTCCTCATAGGCAAACTGGTCCTGGCGCAGCCAGGCCATGCGCTCGCCGGGATCGAGCGAGACGTTGCCCGAGCTGGGCTCGAGCTCGCCGGCGAGGATTTTCATGAAGGTCGACTTGCCGCAGCCGTTGGCGCCGATGAGGCCGTAGCGGTTGCCGTCGCCGAACTTGACGGTGACGTTCTCGAACAGCGGCTTGGCGGCGAACTGCAGGGTGATGTTGGAAGCGGTGAGCACGGCGGATTCCTGGTGTGCTGGAAAAACCGGGCATTTTACCACCGCGTGCGCGCCCGGCCGGACGCGCACGGCCTACAGCGACTTTTCCAGGACCTTGGACTTGCGCTGGTAGTTGTAGAGCGCCTGCTTGCGCTTCGGCAGGTGGTCGGGACTGCTGTCGACGAAGCCGCGCTCCTCGAACCAGTGCTCGGTGCGCGTGGTGAGCACGAAGAGTTTCCTGAAGCCGGCTTTCTTGCCCGTCTTCTCCGCGTGGGCGAGCAGCAGGTCGCCGAAGCCGCGGCCGCGGAAGTCCTTGGCCACCGCGAGGCAGGCGAGCTCGGCGGCCTTCTCCTCGGGGAAGGGATAGAGCGCGGCGCAGCCGGCGACGACGCCGTCCGATTCGAGCACCAGGAAGCGGTCGATTTCCATTTCCAGCAGTTCGCGCGAGCGCCGCACCAGGATGCCCTCGCGTTCGAGCGGCTCGATCAGGCCGAGGATGCCGCCGACGTCGTCGATGGTCGCCGCGCGCAGCGTTTCCAGCGGCGTCGGCGTGACCAGCGTGCCCACGCCCTCGCGGGTGAAGAGCTCGGACAGCAGCGCGCCGTCGCGATGGCGACTGATCAGGTGCGCGCGCTTGACGCCCCGGGTGCATGCGGTGATCGCGCACGGCAGGTAGTAGGTCACGTCCTCCGGCAGCTTGTGCGTCTTGGCGCGCGCGGCCTTCTCCAGCACCTGGCGCGCCTCGGCGACAGTGAGCGCGTTGTGGATCGCGCGTCCCTTGGCCGGCACGCCTTCGGTGTCCATGAGGAAAATCAGCTTGTCGGCGGCGAGCTCGACCGCGGCCTGGGTGGCGACGTCCTCCAGGCTCAGGTTGAAGATTTCGCCGGTGGGCGAAAAGCCGATGGGGGAGAGCAGCACGATGTCGTGCTGGTCGAGGCGTCTCCGGATTGCAGCCGCGTCGATCTTGCGCACCTCGCCGGTGTGCAGCAGGTCGACGCCCTCGCGCACGCCGAGCGGCTGCGCGGTGACGAAATTGCCCGAGGCGACGCGGATGCCGGCACCCGCCATCGGCGTGTTGGCGATGCCGAGCGAGAGCAGCGCTTCGATCTCGACCCGCACCGTGCCGGCGGCTTCCTTCACGCAGGCGAGCGCCGCGTCGTCGGTGACGCGCAGGCCGCCGACGTAGTGCAGCGCGGTGCCGTTCTCGGTCAGCCGCGCCTCGACCTGCGGCCGCACGCCGTGTACCAGTACCAGCCGCACGCCGAGGCTGTTCAGTAGATTGACGTCGTGCGCGAGCTGCACGAAGCCGCCGTCGGACACCAACTCGCCGCCGAAGGCGATGACGAAGGTCTTACCGCGGAAGCCGTGGATGTAGGGCGCTGCCGAACGGAACCAGTGGACGAAGTCGGTCGTGTCTTTCACCGCGGGGGCCTGATCAGGATGGGTTCGGGCAAGGATACCGAAAAGCCTGGCGGCGCGCAGGCCTTGCGGAGCTTTCGGGTCGTGCGAGTTGTGAAATGCCGACAACCTGCGAGGAGAACAAGGAGGACGCAGAGGACACGGAGGAATGTCCATTTTCCGGGAGGTTTTCCTCGGCGACCTCCGTGTCCTCCTTGTGAATTCCCCGGGCGTCTAGAAATCGCCCCACAGCGACTGCATGGCCGCGAGCGCGGCGAGCGCAGCGGTCTCGGTGCGCAGCACGCGCGGGCCGAGGCGCACCGGCGTGGCGCCGGCCGCGTGCAGTGCCGCGATCTCGTCGGCCTCGAAGCCGCCCTCGGGGCCGGCGACCAGACAATCGACGCCGGCGGGCGCCGGCAGGTCGGCGAGCTTTGCGTCGGCGAGCGGCGACAGGAACAGCAGCCGGGCCTTGGGCTGCGTGCCCAGCCAGTTCGCCAGCGACAGCGGCGGCGCGACGATGGGGACCTGATTGCGGCCGCATTGCTCGCACGCGCTCGCGACCACGCCCTGCCAGTGCGCGACCCGCTTGTCGCTGCGCTCGCCGGCGAGTTTGACCACGCTGCGTTTCGCCGCGATCGGCTGGATCATGGCGACGCCGAGTTCCACCGCCTTCTGCAGCGTGTAGTCCATGCGTTCGCCGCTGGAAATGCCCTGCGCGAGCAGGACCTGCAGGCGCGACTCGCGCTCGACGTCGGCGAAGCCGGTGATGGCGACCGCCACCTCGTCTTTGTGGATGCGTTCGATGCGCGCGGCGTATTCGCCGCCGCGGCCATTGAAGAGCGTGACGGCGTCGCCGGGCGCGAGGCGCAGGGCCTTGGCCGCGTGGCGCGCTGGGCCGGGCGGCAGGCTGAAGCGCGCGCCGGGGGCGAGCGTCTGGTCGAGGTAGAAACGGGGCGTGTGCATCGTTGGTATTATGCAATCGTTGTCACCCGTTTTCCGGAGCGTCCCATGGTTTCCCTCACCACCCCCGTGTGCGAGTTCGGCTGGAAGGCCCCCGATTTCAGCCTGCCCGGCGTCGACGGCAAGACCTGGACGCTGGCCGACGCGATGGGGCCGAACGGCCTGCTGGTGATGTTCATCTGCAACCACTGCCCTTACGTGAAGGCGATCCGCCCGCGCCTGGTGCGCGATCTCGCCGAGCTGCGCCAGCACGGCGTCTACGCCATCGCGATCATGTCGAACGACCCGACCGAATACGCCGAGGACAGCTTCGACAACATGAAGCGGGTGGCGGACGAATTCAACTTCCCCTTCCCCTACGTCATCGACGCAACGCAGGCCGTGGCGAAAGCCTACGGCGCGGTGTGCACGCCGGATTTCTTCGGCTTCAACCGCAACTTCGAACTCCAGTACCGCGGCCGCTTCGACGAATCGAAGAAGGAAACCGCGCCCGAGGGCGTGCGCCGCGACCTCTATGAGGCGATGAAGCATGTCGCCCAGACCCAGCGCGGCCCAACCGAGCAGATTCCGAGCATGGGCTGCTCGATCAAGTGGAAAGAGGCATGACATGGTCGACCGTCGGCAGCATTGGGAGTCGGTCTACCGCAGCAAGGCGGCTGACCAGGTGGGCTGGTTCCAGCCGCGCGCGGCCTCGTCGCTGCGCCTGATCGAGCGCAGCGCCGGCCCCGACGCGCAGGTCATCGACGTCGGCGGCGGCGCGTCGGTGCTGGTCGACGACCTGCTCGACGCCGGCTACCGCCATGTCACCGTGCTCGACCTCGCCGAATCCGCGCTCGCAGTAAGCCGCGCGCGGCTGGGCGAGCGGGCCCGCGCGGTCGAGTGGATCGCCGGCGACATCACCCGGGTCGACCTGCCGGCCGCGCGCTACGACGTGTGGCACGACCGCGCGGTGTTCCACTTCCTCACCGACCCCGCCGACCGCGCGCGCTACGTCGCGCAGGTGCTGCGCGCGGTGAAGCCGGGCGGACACGTCATCGTCGCTACCTTCGGCCCCGGCGGGCCGCTGCAATGCTCGGGCCTCGACGTCGTGCGCTACGACCCCGATGCGCTGCATGCGCAGTTCGGCGCTTCCTTCCGCCTGCTCGGCCACGAGACCGAAATCCATCACACCCCGGCGGGCAAGGATCAGGAATTCGTGTACTGCTACTGCATGCGGGTCTGAACCATGCTCGAAGACGTCAAGGCACTGGTCAGGGAAGTCGCGCAGCGCGAGGTGCTGCCGCGCTACCTCAAGGTCACGCACAGCCACAAGGTCGACGGCAGTCTCTTCACCGAGGCCGACGCGGCGACCCAGGCCGCGCTCGAAGCCGGCTTGCCGAAAATTCTCGACGTGCCGGTGCTGGGCGAGGAAATGACCGAGCAGCAGCAGCAGGACGCCTGGGAAGCGGGGCGCGACGGCCTGTGGTGCGTCGACCCCATCGACGGCACCTCCAACTTCGTCGCCGGCGTGCCTTACTTCGCGGTGTCGGTCGCCTATCTCTACAAGGGGGAACGCCAGCTCGGCGTGGTCTACGATCCGGTCGCCGACGAGATGTTCACCGCCGAGCGCGGCCGCGGCGCCCACCTCAACGGCGAGCCGCTGCCGCTGCGCCAGCCGGTGCCGGAACTGCGCCGCGCGCTCGCCGGCGTCGAAATGAAGCGCATCAATCGCGAGCTTGCCGGGCGGCTGGCGTCGTGGCCGCCCTACGCCTCGCAGCGCAACTTCGGCGCCTCGACGCTCGACTGGTGCTACACCGCGGCGGGCCGCTTCGACGTCTATCTGCACGGCGGGCAGAAGCTGTGGGACTACGCCGCCGGTGCGCTCATCCTCGAAGAGGCGGGGGGGCGGCTGGCCTGCCTGTCGGGCAGCTTCGACATCGCCAGCGTGTGGGAGCGCTCGGTCGTCGCCTCGGCGAGCCCCGAATTGTTTGCGCTCTGGCGCGACTGGCTCAAGGCCGCCGGCGCATAAGCGCCCGCAAGGGCGGAATAAAAAGATTTTAGTTCCCGATTGCTCAATAGCGGCTTGAGCTTGCGTGCTCAAGTCCTTGTCCTGTCGTTCTTTTCTCGTGCCAGGCACGCAGCTTGCGGAAGCCCGGCCTGCTGACGGATAATCAGGGTTTTTGCATATTCTGCCCAAGCTGTCGCCGCATGGCGTTCGGGGCGGACCGTGCGACCGGTTTTTCACTTAGCAGAAGGGAACGCAATGCCTACCCGTAACGACCTGGCCAATGCCATCCGCGCGCTTGCGATGGATGCCGTCGAAAAAGCCAAATCCGGCCACCCCGGCGCCCCGATGGGCATGGCGGAAATCGCCGAAACGCTGTGGAATCACCATATGCGCCACAACCCGACCAATCCGAAGTGGGCCGACCGCGACCGCTTCGTGCTGTCGAACGGCCACGGTTCGATGCTGATCTACGCGCTGCTGCACCTGACCGGCTATGACCTGTCGATGGAAGACATCAAGCAGTTTCGCCAGCTGCACTCCAAGACCCCGGGTCACCCCGAGTACGGCTACGCGCCCGGCGTCGAAACGACCACCGGCCCGCTCGGCCAGGGCATCACCAATGCCGTCGGCATGGCGATGGCGGAGAAGATCCTCGCCGCCGAATTCAACAAGCCCGGCCACGCCATCGTCGACCACCACACCTACGTGTTCATGGGCGACGGCTGCATGATGGAAGGCATCTCGCACGAAGCCTGCGCGCTCGCCGGCACCTGGAAGCTCAACAAGCTGATCGCCTTCTGGGACGACAACGGCATCTCGATCGACGGCCACATCGAACACTGGTACACCGACGACACCGCCAAGCGCTTCGAAGCCTACGGCTGGAACGTGATCGCGGGCGTGGACGGCCATGACGTCGCCGCCATCGAGGCCGCGATCCAGAAGGCCAAGGCCAGCACCGACAAGCCCACGCTGATCTGCTGCAAGACGATCATCGGCAAGGGCTCGCCCAACAAGGCCGGCACCCACGACGTGCACGGCGCCGCGCTGGGGCACGACGAAGTCGAAGCCACCCGCAAGAACATGGGCTGGAACTCGCCGGCTTTCGAAATTCCCGCCGACATCTACGCCGGCTGGGACGCCAAGACCAAGGGCCAGGGACTCGAAACCCTGTGGAACAACAAGTTCGCCGAGTACAAGAAGGCCTTCCCGGCCGAAGCCGCCGAGTTCGAGCGCCGCATGAAGGGCGAGCTGCCCGCCAACTGGAAGGCGCACGTCGCCGCCAAGCTGGCCGAGATCAACGCCAAGGCCGAGACCGTCGCCACCCGCAAGGCTTCGCAAATTGCGATCAACGCGCTCGCCCCCGCGCTGCCCGAGTTCGTCGGCGGCTCCGCCGACCTCACCGGTTCCAACCTCACCAACTGGACGGGCTGCCATCCGGTGCGCCACGGCAACCCCGGCAACTACATCAGCTACGGCGTGCGTGAATTCGGCATGGCCGCGATCATGAACGGCATGGCGCTGCACGGCGGCGTGCTGCCCTTCGGCGGCACCTTCCTGATGTTCTCGGAATACTCGCGCAACGCCATCCGCATGGCTGCGCTGATGAAGCAGCGCGTGATCCACGTGTTCACGCACGACTCCATCGGCCTCGGCGAAGACGGCCCGACCCACCAGCCGGTCGAGCAGACCGCCACCCTGCGCATGATTCCGAACATCGACGTCTGGCGTCCGTGCGACACCGTCGAGACCATGGTCGGCTGGGCCGCCTCGGTCGAGCGCACCACCGGCCCCACCTGTCACATCCTGTCGCGCCAGAACCTGCCCTTCGTCAAGCGCGACGACGCCACCCTGGCCAACATCGCCAAGGGCGGCTACGTGCTGAAGGACGCCGCGGGTGCGAAGGCCGTCATCATCGCCACCGGCTCCGAAGTCGAGCTGGCGCTGAAGGCGCAGGAAGCCCTGGCCGCCGAAGGCATCGCCGTGCGCGTGGTGTCCATGCCGTCGACCAACACCTTCGACCGCCAGGACGCCGCCTACAAGGCCAGTGTACTGCCGAAAGGTCTGCCGCGCGTCGCCGTTGAAGCCGGCGTCACCGACTTCTGGCGCAAGTACGTGGGCCTCGAAGGCGCGGTGGTCGGCATCGACACCTTCGGCGAATCCGCCCCGGCGCCGGCGCTGTTCAAGCATTTCGGCATCACCGCCGAGGCCGTTACGGCCGCGGTGAAGAGCGTCATCTGAGGGACTGGGGGCTAGGTTTAGGGACTAGGGAATGTGCGGACTGAAGTCCGCGCCTTACCCGGTTCCCCCTAGCCCCTAGATCCTAGTTCCTGGCCCCTAGAAAAAGATTTTCAACCTCACTGGAGACTGACACATGGCAATCAAAGTTGGCATCAACGGTTTTGGCCGCATCGGCCGCATGGTGTTCCGCGCTGTCGCGAAGGACTTCCCCAACATCGAGATCGTTGCGATCAACGACCTGCTCGACGCGGACTACCTCGCGTACATGCTGAAGTACGACTCGGTGCACGGCCGCTTCAATGGCGACATCAAGGTCGAAGGCGGCAACATGGTCGTCAACGGCAAGAAGATCCGCCTGACCGCCGAGCGCGACCCCGCCAACCTGAAGTGGAACGAAGTGGGCGCCGACATCGTGATCGACTGCACCGGCTTCTTCCTCACCACCGAGTCCTGCCAGGCCCACATCAAGGCCGGCGCCAAGAAAGTCGTGCAATCGGCCCCGTCCAAGGACGACACCCCGATGTTCGTGTACGGCGTGAACCACGAGACCTACGCCGGCCAGGCCATCGTCTCGGCCGCGTCCTGCACCACCAACTGCCTGGCGCCCATCGCCAAGGTGCTGCACGACAACTGGGGCATCAAGCGCGGCCTGATGTCGACCGTGCACGCCGCCACCGCGACCCAGAAGACCGTCGATGGCCCCTCGGCCAAAGACTGGCGCGGCGGCCGCGGCATCCTCGAGAACATCATCCCGTCCTCGACCGGCGCCGCCAAGGCCGTCGGCAAGGTGCTGCCCGCGCTGAACGGCAAGCTGACCGGCATGGCCTTCCGCGTGCCGACCTCCGACGTCTCCGTGGTCGACCTCACCGTCGAACTCGAGAAGCCCGCCAAGTACGCCGACATCTGCGCCGCCATGAAGAAGGCCTCGCAGTCCGGCGACATCAGCAAGACCCTGGGCTACACCGACGAGAAGGTCGTCTCGACCGACTTCCGCGGCGTGGGCTACTCGTCGATCTTCGACGCCGAAGCCGGCATCGCGCTGGACGACACCTTCGTCAAGGTCGTGTCCTGGTACGACAACGAGTACGGCTACACCTGCAACATGCTCCGCTTCGTCGAGCACGTCGCCAAGTAAGGATCTAGGGGATAGGGGCTAGGATTTAGGGGGTTTGTGCGGGCTTCGCCCGCGCATTTGAAAAGGCGCGGCCTTTTGGCCGCACCACCCCTAGCCCCTAGATCCTAGTCCCTAAATCCTAGCTGAGCTTTAAGGCCTGGCGCGGCCCCAAACCGCGCCAACCCTTAAACCTTACTGATCAGGAGAAAGCACCATGGCATTCAAACGCGTCACCGATCTCGATCTGGCTGGCAAGCGGGTCTTCATCCGCGCCGACATGAACGTGCCCGTCAAGGACGGCAAGGTCACGTCCGACGCTCGCATCACCGCGTCGATGCGCACCATCGAGCACTGCCTCAAGGCCGGCGCCAAGGTGATGGTCACCTCCCACCTCGGCCGTCCCACCGAAGGCGAGTTCAAGGAAGAGGATTCCTTGAAGCCCGTGGTCGACGTCATCGCGCAGAAGCTCGGCAAGAACATCCGCCTGATCCGCGAATGGACCGAGGGCGGCTTCGACGTCGCCGACGGCGAGCTGGTGGTGCTGGAAAACTGCCGCGTCAACAAGGGCGAGAAGAAGAACGTCGACGAGACCGCGAAGAAATACGCCGCGCTGTGCGACGTGTTCGTGATGGACGCCTTCGGCACCGCGCACCGCGCCGAAGCCTCGACCCACGGCATCGCCAAGTTTGCCCCGGTTGCCGCGGCCGGCATCCTGCTCACCGAAGAGCTCGACGCGCTCGCCAAGGCGCTCGCCAACCCGGCGCGCCCGATGGTCGCCATCGTCGGCGGCTCCAAGGTTTCCACCAAGCTGACCGTGCTCGAAGCGCTGTCGGAGAAGGTCGACCAGCTGGTCGTCGGCGGCGGCATCGCCAACACCTTCCTCGCCGCCATGGGCAAGAACGTCGGCAAGTCGCTGTGCGAGCACGACCTGATCCCGACCGCCAAGGCGCTGATCGACAAGATGGCTGCGCGCGGCGCGTCGATCCCCATTGCGGTGGATGTGGTCGTCGGCAAGAAATTCGACGCCAACGAGCCCGCCGTGCTGAAGGACGCCGACGAGGTCGCCGACGACGACATGATTTTCGACATCGGCCCGAAGAGCGCGCAGGAACTCGCCGACATCATCGCCAAGGCCGGCACCATCGTGTGGAACGGCCCGGTTGGCGTGTTCGAGTTCGACCAGTTCGGCGAAGGCACCAAGACCGTGTCGATGGCGATCGCCAACGCCGAGGGCTTCAGCCTCGCCGGCGGCGGCGACACGATTGCCGCCATCCAGAAGTACGACATCTACGACAAGGTGAGCTACATCTCCACCGCCGGTGGCGCCTTCCTCGAGTACCTCGAAGGCAAGGTCCTGCCCGCCGTGGCGATTCTGGAGGAACGGGCGCAGTAAGGGATTAGGGGCCAGGAGATAGGGATTAGGGGGTTTTGTGCGGGCTTCGCCCGCGCATTTGAAAATGGCGCGGCCCCGGCCGCACCTCCCCTAGATCCTAGCCCCTAGATCCTAGCCCCCAAGCCATTCCACCACACACCTATACCCCCAAATGATCCGCAGAACCAAAATCGTCGCCACCCTCGGCCCCGCCTGTTCCGATGCCAAAACCCTGGATCGGATGATGGAGGCGGGCATCGACGTGGTGCGTCTCAACTTTTCCCACGGCACCGCGCAGGACCACATCGACCGTGCCGAACTGGTGCGCTCGCTGGCACGTACGCGCGGCCGTGCGGTCGGCGTGCTGGTCGACCTGCAGGGCCCGAAGATCCGCATCGGCAAGTTCAAGGACGGCAAAATCACGCTCGCCAAGGGCGACCGCTTCATCCTCGACGCCGCGTGCACCTTGGGCGACCAGACCCGCGTCGGCCTCGACTACAAGGAGCTGCCGAACGACGTCAGCCGCGGCGTGACGCTGCTGCTCGACGACGGTCGCATCGAATTCTGGGTCGAGGAGGTCAAGGGCACGGAGATCCACTGCACCGTCGTGCAGGGCGGGGTGCTCTCCAACAACAAGGGCATCAACCGCAAGGGCGGCGGCCTGTCGGCGTCGGCGCTGACCGAGAAGGACATCGAGGACATCAAGACCGCGGCTGCGCTCTCGGCCGATTACCTCGCAGTGTCCTTCCCGCGTTCCGGCGCCGACATGCGCCAGGCGCGCGAACTGCTGCGTGCCGCGGGCGGCAAGAGCCAGCTGGTGGCCAAGATCGAGCGCTGCGAGGCGATCGACAACCTCGAGGAAATCCTCGAGGCGTCCGACGCGATCATGGTCGCGCGCGGCGACCTCGGCGTGGAAGTCGGCGACGCCGCCGTGCCGGCGCTGCAGAAGCGCATGATCCGCATGGCGATCGAGCGCAACAAGACCGTGATCACCGCGACCCAGATGATGGAGTCGATGATCACCAGCCCGATCCCGACCCGCGCGGAAGTCTCCGACGTCGCCAACGCCGTGCTCGACGGCACCGACGCGGTGATGCTGTCGGCCGAAACCGCCGCCGGCCAGTATCCGGTCGAGGCCGTGCAGGCGATGGACCGCGTGTGTCTGGAGGCGGAAAAGGAAGCCGAGCCGGTGTTCACCAAGGAGCGCCTCGACCACAGCTTCCTGCGCGCCGACGAGGCGATCGCGATGTCGGCGGTGTTCACCTCGGTGCACCTCAACATCAAGGCCATCGCCGCGCTCACCGAGTCGGGCAACACCTGCCTGTGGATGAGCCGGCTCTCCACCCGCGTGCCGATCTACGCCTTGACACCCCAGGTCGAAACCCGTAGAAAAGTCACTCTTTTCCGCGGCGTCTACCCGATCAACCTGAAGACGGCGAACAAGGACCGGGATGCCCTGCTCGCGGAAGCCGAGGAAGAACTGCGGCGTCGCGGCGCGGTGCGCGAAGGCGATCTGATCCTCCTGACCATCGGCGAGCCGATCGGCCAGTCGGGCGGCACCAACACCATGAAGATCGTCCGCGTGGGCGCTTCCAAGAAACCCTGAATCCTGCAGCTTATTTTTCAACCTAGGAGAGACTGAAATGGCCCTGATTTCCCTGCGTCAAATGCTGGACCACGCTGCCGAGCACGGCTACGGCGTGCCGGCGTTCAACGTCAACAACCTCGAGCAGATGCGCGCCATCATGGAAGCCGCCGACGAGACCGATTCGCCGGTCATCGTCCAGGCTTCCGCCGGTGCCCGCAAGTACGCCGGCGCCCCCTTCCTGCGCCACCTGATCCTGGCGGCGATCGAGGAATTCCCCCACATCCCGGTGTGCATGCACCAGGACCACGGCACCTCGCCCGCGGTGTGCCAGCGCTCGATCCAGCTCGGCTTCTCGTCCGTGATGATGGACGGCTCGCTGGGTGAAGACGGCAAGACCCCGTCGTCCTACGAGTACAACGTCGACGTCACCCGTCGCACCGTCGAAATGGCCCACGCCTGCGGCGTCTCGGTCGAAGGCGAACTCGGCTGCCTGGGCTCGCTCGAGACCGGCACGGCCGGCGAGGAAGACGGCATCGGCGCCGAAGGCGTCCTGGACCACAGCCAGCTGCTGACCGACCCGGAAGAAGCCGCCGACTTCGTCAAGAAGACCGGCGTCGACGCACTGGCGATCGCCATCGGCACCTCGCACGGCGCCTACAAGTTCACCCGTCCGCCCACGGGCGACATCCTGGCCATCGGCCGCATCAAGGAAATCCACGCCCGCATCCCCAACACCCACCTGGTGATGCACGGCTCCTCCTCGGTGCCGCAGGAATGGCTGAAGATCATCAACGAATACGGCGGCGACATGGGCGAGACCTATGGCGTGCCGGTCGAAGAGATCGTCGAAGGCATCAAGCACGGCGTGCGCAAGGTCAACATCGACACCGACCTGCGCATGGCGTCCACCGGCGCGGTGCGCAAGTTCCTCGCCGAGAACAAGAAGGAATTCGATCCGCGCAAATTCCTCATCGCCTCGACCAAGGCCATGAAGGACATCTGCAAGGCCCGTTACGAAGCCTTCGGCACTGCCGGCAACGCCTCCAAGATCAAGCCGCTGTCGCTCGAAGCGATGGTCAAGCGCTACGAGAAAGGTGAACTGGCGCCCAAGGTCAACTGATCCGGGACCAGGGACCGAACGAACGGGGCGCTGCGGCGCCCCGTTTTTTTTTGCGTCGCGCGCGGTTTTTGCCATACTGGACAGGAACCTTTCGCCCCCATAGAATGACTTACGGATACTCTTGTCCACTTTAAAAGGAGCCTTGTGATGAAGACCGCCGTTGTTCTCACCGCCCTCGCCGCTTCCCTGGTTGCCTTGCCCGCCGCCGCCAGCGTCGAGCTCGCCACCAAGAGCAAATGCATGGCTTGTCACCAGGTGGACAAGAAGGCGCTCGGGCCTTCGTTCAAGGACATCGGCGCCAAGTACAAGGGCGACAAGACCGCCGAGGCCATGCTCGCCGACGGCATCGTCAAGGGCGTCAAGGGCAAGTGGGGCAAGATCCCGATGCCGCCCCAGAAAGTCGCGCCGGCCGACGCCCAGGCCCTGGCGAAGTGGATCCTGACCCTGTAGCGCCTGGCGCGGGACCCCGGTCCCGCCGGGTGGCCGATGCACGGCCGGCCGCTTCGGTGGCCGGCCGTTATTGTCGTGTTTGCCTCGACGCGCGGGAGGCCCCATGAAACGCCTGCTTCTGCTGACTGCCTTCGTCGTGCCCGGGACAGCCGTCCCGGCGCACGCCAGCCCCGCGCTCGCCACCCAAAGCCACTGCATGGCGTGCCACAGCGTCGACAAGAAAATGCTCGGCCCATCGTTCAACGACATCTCGGCCAAGTACAAAATGGGACTCGGCTGCGGCAAGGACGACGCCACCGCCATGCTGACCGAGAGCATCCTCAAGGGATCCAAGGGCAAGTGGGGCAAGGTGCCGATGCCGCCGCAGAAAATTCCCGTCGAGGATGCGAAGCAGCTTGCTGTCTGGATACTCGGCTGCTGAGCCCTGAGGCCGGGCGAGCCCGGTCGGGGGCGCCCGATCAGCCGAGCATCGCCTTGAGCGCCGCCAGGCGGTCGCTGCCGCTCGCCTTGCTGTCGGCGTCGGTCGGCCGGTCGGGCAGGCGCACGTCGTCGCCGAGTTCGTCGATGAAGCGCGACGGCTCGCACGCCACCGTCTCCCGCGCGCGCTTGCGTCGCGCGCAGTAGGTCAGCGTCAGCGACTTCTTCGCGCGCGTCACGCCCACGTACATCAGCCGCCGTTCCTCCTCCAGCCGGCCTTCGTCGACCGCGTCGCGGTGCGGCAGGATGTTCTCCTCGACGCCGACCAGGAACACGTGGCCGAATTCCAGACCCTTGGAGGCGTGCAGGGTCGACAGCCGAACCGCGTTGGGCGCCTCGTCCTCGCGGCCTTCCAGCAGCGTGATGAGCGCGATCGTCTGCGTGAGCTCGAGCAGGTTCTTGCCGTCTTCCTCGCCCTTCTTGGCGATCCACGCGGAAAACTCCAGCACGTTGTCCCAGCGGTTCTGCGCGGCGCGCTGGTCGTCCTGGTCGAAGAGATAATTCTCGTAGCCGATCGCCTTCAGCAGCTCGTCGAGCAGTTCGCCGGCCGGCTCGCGCGCGACACGGGCCTCGAAACGGTTGATGAAATTGCAGAACTCGATCAGCGGCGCCAGCTGGCGCTCGCCGATCTGCGCTGCCGCAGCGGCCGAGAACACCGCCTCGAACAGGCTCGTGTGCAGGGTCGCGGCGACCTGGCCGAGCTTTTCCAGCGTCGCCGCACCGATGCCGCGCTTGGGCGTGGTGACGGCGCGGATGAAGGCGGGGTCGTCGTCGCCGTTGGCGATCAGCCGCAGGTAGGCGATCACGTCCTTGATTTCGCTCTTGTCGAAGAACGATTGCCCGCCCGAGAGCTGGTAAGGCACCTTCTCGTTGCGCAAGGCCTGTTCGAACACCCGCGCCTGGTAATTGCCGCGATAGAGGATGGCGTAGTCGCGCCACTCGGTGCGGTGCTGGAACTTGTGCGACAAGAGGCGCATGACGACTGACTCGGCCTCGTGCTCGTCGTCGCGCGTCGGCATGACCTGGATCGGATCGCCGTGACCGAGGTCGCTCCACAGGCGCTTCTCGAACAGTTTGGGATTGTTCGCAATGAGGCTGTTGGCAGCTTTCAGGATGCGTACCGTCGAACGGTAGTTCTGCTCGAGCTTCACCACGTGCAGGTGCGGATAGTCGTCGCGCAACTGCCGGAGGTTGTCGACCGAGGCACCGCGCCAGCCGTAGATCGCCTGGTCGTCGTCGCCCACCGCGGTGAACGCCGCGCGCACGCCGGTGAGCTTCCTCAGCAGCTGGTACTGCGCGGCGTTGGTGTCCTGGTATTCGTCCACCAGGATGTGGCGCAGTCGGTTCTGCCATTTGTCGCGCAGCTCGGCATGCGTGTCGAGCAGCTGCGCCGGCAGGCGGATGAGGTCGTCGAAGTCGACCGCCTGGTAGGCGCGCAGGGTGGCGTCGTAGCGGTCGTAGATTTTCGCGTAGACGCGCGCGTTGTCGTCCTCGGCGGTCTGCAAGGCCATGGCGGGCGAGACGAGCTCGTTCTTCCACAGCGAAATTCGACTCACTGCGCGGCGGATTTCCTGCTTGTCGGTGGTCTTGAGGATTTCCGACACGATGCCGGCGGCGTCGGCGGAGTCGAGGATGGAGAACGAGGGCTTCAGCTCGGCGAAGGCCGCTTCTTCGCGCAGCATCCTCAAGCCCATCGAGTGAAAGGTGGTGACGATCAGGCCCTTGGTGTTGACGCCGCTGGTGAGCTTGGCTGCGCGCTCGGCCATCTCGCGAGCGGCCTTGTTGGTGAACGTAATGGCGGCGATCGAGCCCGGCTTGTAGCCGCATTCGCCGATGAGATACGCGATCTTGTGCGTGATCACCCGCGTCTTGCCCGAGCCGGCGCCGGCCAGCACCAGCAAGGGGCCATCGAGATACTTCGCCGCTTCGCGCTGCGGCGGATTGAGCGCGCCGAGCAGGCTCATGCCGCGCCGAATTCCCGGTTCAGCCAGGCGTTGATCGCGTCGGATTCGTACAGCCAGGTCTGGCTGCCGTCGGGCGCGGTGATCAGCAGGCAGGGCACCTGGGGCTGGCCGCCGCCGGCGACGAGCGCGGCGCGGTGGGCGTCGTCGCCGCGCGCGTCGCGCAGCTCGATATTGAGCGAGAGCCGCTTCATCGTCCGCCGCACCTTGAGGCAGAACGGACAGGTCGGGAAGTGGTACAGCGCCAGCGCGCGGGTGCGCGCGTCGACCGCGGCCTGCGCCTCGGGCGTGCGCACGACGCCCGAGGGCTGGGTGAGCCAGTTGCCAAGCAGCAGGAACGGGGCGAGGACGAGGCGGAGGGTACGGAAAAACAGGCGGATCAGAGGTCTCATGGCGCAGGCGTCACAGAAGGGTCGGGCGGGCGCGCTATGATGCAGGGCACAACGCAAACACCGCTATTTTATATGCCCACCTATGCCATTGGCGACCTCCAGGGCTGTCAGGATTCCCTCTTGCGCCTGCTGAAGGCCATCCGCTTCGATCCGGCTGCCGACCGACTGTGGTTCGTCGGCGATCTGGTCAACCGCGGCCCCGATTCGCTGGCCGTGCTGCGCACCATCCGCGGCCTGGGCGACGCCGCGATCTGCGTGCTCGGTAACCACGACCTGCATCTCCTGGCGCTCGCCGAGGGCTACGGCCGCGTCCACAAGGGCGACACCCTCGACGCCGTGCTCGCCGCGCCCGACCGCGAAGAACTGCTCGCCTGGCTGCGCAGCCGCAAGCTCGCCTGGCGCGAGGGCGGCTGGCTCATGGTCCACGCCGGCGTGCTGCCGGCGTGGAGCGTCGACGAGGTGATGGCGCGCGCGGCCGAAGCCGAGGCGGTGCTGCAGGGCCCGCACTACCGCGACTTCTTCGCGCAGATGTACGGCAACGCGCCGGTCGGCTGGGACGAGGGCCTGGAAGGCGTCGAGCGCCTGCGCGTCATCGTCAACGCCTTCACCCGACTGCGTTACTGTTCGGCGGCGGGCGAGATGGAGTTCCACCACAAGGGCGCGCCCGGCACGCAGCCGGCGGGGTGGCTGCCCTGGTTCGAGGTGCCGGGGCGGCGCACCGCCGACGTCGCCTGCGTCATCGGCCACTGGTCGACGCTGGGCTTGGTCAACCGCCCGGACCTGGTCGCGCTCGACACCGGCTGCCTGTGGGGCGGGCGCTTGTCCGCGATCAGGCTGGAAGATCGCCAGGTGTTCTCGGTGGGGTGTCCGATGCAGGCGCGTCCGAAGGGCTGATCCCGAGCAGCCCCGCGACCGCCTGCTCGGCCTGCGCAGCGAGTTCGCGCCGGTGCGCGTTCGGTTCGATGAGCGCGCCGAACTGCAGTTCGGCGACGATGGCCGGCTCGCCGGTGATCTGCATCAGGCTCTGCCACAGGTTCACGCCGTCGATGTAGGCCGGCGCCGCGCAGTAGCGCCCGTCGCGCGTGCGGTAGCGCAGCGCCGCCGGCACGATCGGACATTGCAGTTCCACCGCCGGCTGCAACAGCGAAGGCAGGAAGCGCCTGAGGCCGCGGCCGTCGCTGGTCGTGCCTTCCGGAAACACCGCGACCCACGCGCCCGCAGCCATCAACTCGCGCATTTCCGCGTTCACGCGCGCGGTGTCGGCGCGCCGGCCGCGCTCCAGGAACAGCGTGCCGGTCTTGTGTGCGAGCCAGCCGGCCACCGGCCACGCGCGGACTTCGGACTTGGAGACGAAATGCACGCGCTGCGTCGCCAGCACCAGGTAGACGTCGAGCCAGGACACGTGGTTGCACACCAGCAGCGCGCCGGCCGGGACTTGCGGCGCGGCGTTGGTCACCAGCTGAACGCCGAGGAGGGCGAGCAGGCGGCGCGACCAGGCCAGGATGATGCGGTCGCGCCGGTCCGGGCCGACGAAGGGGAAGACGAGCGCGGCGAGCAGCACGCCCCGGGCGACATGCAGCAGCAGGCGGCCGATACGGCCGCTGCGGCGCAACAGAACGGGAAACGGAGGGACGGTCACCCGCCCATTGTAAGGTGCGCGCCCCTCAGCCGAGGAAGCGCCGGGCATAGCTCTGGTTGAGCCGGGCCATCGGCAGCAGCATCAAGAGGTCGGCGGTGTTGAAGTCCGGGTCCCACGCCGGTTCGCCGCACACCATCGCGCCCAGGCGCGTGTAGCCCTTGATCAGCGGCGGCAGCTCGGCGGGCTGGCCGTCGTCGAGCAATTCCACCGGCAGGCGCGTGCGCGGCGTGGCCTGCCACTCCACCGGCGCCAGATGCTGCGCCGCCACCTCGCGATAGACGCGCGCGGCAACATGGCCACCGTCGGCCATGCCCACGCTCGCGCAGCCGACCACGTATTCGTAGCCGTAGCGCGTCATGTAGTCGGCGAGCCCCATCCACAGGCGCGCGATCACCGCGCCGCTGCGGTGGTCCGGATGCACGCACGAGCGGCCGAGCTCGGCCATGCGCGGGCGCAGGCAATGCAGGCGGGTGAGATCGAATTCCTGCTCCGAGTAATAGCTGCCGACTCGGCGCGCGGCGTCCGGCGGCAGGATGCGGTAGGTGCCGACGACCGCGCCGGTGCTACGGTCGCGCACCAGCAGGTGGTCGCAGAAAGGATCGTAGAGGTCGATGTCGTGGCCCGGCAGCACCGTCGACAGGCGCGCGCCCATTTCCTCGGCGAACACCTTGTAGCGCAGGCGCTGCGCCTCGCGGATTTCGCGGTCGTCGACCGCGAGTGAGACGTGGTAGCGGCGGGCGCGGGCGGAAGAAGCTTCGTGGCGGACGTCGAGCATGGACACACTCCGTGTAAGGAATGCGCCCAGCTTAGGGAGGGGGTGTGAAGTCCGCGTGACGTGCAGATGACGCGGCGATGACGTGCGCGTCAGCGCGACACGCGCGTGACGCCGCCGCCGGAGAGCACGCGCACGCGGTCGCCGACCTGGAAGTTTTCGTCGGCCGCCTGGGTGATCGCGATGATCCGGCCCGAGTCGAGCTTCACGGTGATCTCCAGGCCTTTCTGCCGCGTGATCGCCTCTTCCGCCGCCGCACCGCCGACGCCGCCCAGCACCGCGCCGACGGTGGCGCCGACCACGCTGCCGCGGCCGCCGCCCACCGTGCTGCCGGCGACGCCGCCGACCACCGCGCCGGCACCGGCGCCGATCGGCGTCTTGGTGCCTTCGAGGGTGACTTCGCGCACCGACTCGACCACGCCCATCTGCACTTCCTGCACGGTGCGCGCTTGGGTGCGGCTGTAGTCCTTGCCGCCGAGGCCGGCGGGGCAGCCGGCGAGCAGCAGGGCGCTGCCGGCGACGAGGGTGAGGGCAAATACTTTATGCATGTCGAACTCCTTCAGGTGGAGGCTTTGAACAAGCCGTCACCCCGGTGCACACCGGGGTCCAGTGCCTGATTCAACTGGATTCCGGCCGATGCCGGAATGACGAATGTCAACTTGCTCAGCGTCTCCTTCACTCGAATCGGTAGCCGAACTGCGCTTCAAATGCCTGCGCGATGTCGTCGCGGCTCGGCCGGTGGTTCTGACCGCCGCGCTGGGCGATCTTGATCGCACCCATGAGACTGCCGAGGCGGCCCGAGGTTTCCCAGTCGAGGCCGCGCACGATGCCGTAGAGGATGCCGCTGCGGTAGGCGTCGCCGCAGCCGGTGGGGTCGAGGATCGCGGCGGGCTTGGCCGCGGGGATGGCGATTTCGCGGCCGGCGGTGTGGATCGTCGAGCCTTCCGCGCCGCGCGTCACGATCAGCGCCTCGACGTGGCGCGCCAGCGTGGCGAGATTTTCTCCGGTGCGGGTTTGCAGCAGCTCGGCCTCGTAGTCGTTGAGGATCACGTAGCGCGACTTGTGCACGCATTCGAGCAGCTCCTCGCCGGAGAACAGCGGCATGCCCTGGCCGGGGTCGAACACGCAGGGCACGCCTGCCTCGTGGAAGCCGCGCACGTGGCGCAGCATGCCGTCGCGGCCGTCGGGCGCCACGATGCCGAGCTTCACGTCGGGCACCTGGCGCACGTCGTTCTCGTGCGAGAAATTCATCGCGCCGGGGTGGAAGGCGGTGATCTGGTTGTCGGCGAGATCGGTGGTGATGAAGGCTTGCGCGGTGTAGGTGCCGGGCATGTGGCGGATGTAGTCGCGCGTGATGGCGTGGCTGTCGAGGCGCTCGGCGTAGGGCGCGAAGTCGTCGCCCACTGTCGCCATGATCAGCGGCTCGCCGCCTAGGAGCTTGAGGTTGTACGCGATGTTGCCCGCGCAGCCGCCGTATTCGCGGCGCATTTCCGGCACCAGGAAGGACACGTTCAACATGTGGATCTTGTCCGGCAGGATGTGATGCTTGAAGTGGTCCTGGAAGACCATGATCGAGTCGAAGGCGAGCGAGCCGCAGATGAGGGTGCGCATGGCGAGTGTGGAATGAAAACGACAGCCCGGATTATACGCAGGCCCGTCACAGCGGGTTTCACGCAAGATTCACGCGCCTGATACCGCACGTTCACGCAAGGCGGCCATGCTGCCGCCATGCAAACGCAACGTGCCGTGTGGCTGTGGTCGATTCCCGCGCTGCTGTTCGCCGGCGACGCGCTGGCGTGGGGGCTCGCCACCCACGTGTACTTCGCCCAGCTCATCGCCTGGGCCGTGCCGCTCGCCGACCCCGCGCTGCGCCGCGCCGTGAGGCGTTTTCCGCAGCGCGTCATGGCCGGCGCCTGCCTGCCCGACCTCGCGCTCGTCGGCGCCACCGCGCGCACCCGCGCCTTCGACGGCACCCACCGCTGGGACACCGCCCACGCGCTGCTGGCAGGCGCGCACGACGACGAAGCGCGCGCCTGCGCCGTCGGCGCCATCAGCCATCTCTGGGTTGACATCATCGCCCACAACCACTTCGTGCCCGCGCACGAGCACCTGTGGTGGAACGTGCCTCTGCTCACCCACGCCGCGTCCGAATGGGCCATGGACCGCCACGTCGCGCGCCACGTCTTCCAGCCGCCCGCTGCGCTCCTGCGCGGCGACGATTGGCTCGTCGGCTACGTCGCCGCGCAGTTCGACTGCACCCCCGAAGCGAGCCGCCGCGCCATCCGCCAGCTCGCCGGCGCCGAAGCGCTGCTGCGCCACAGCCGGCTTGCAGACATCCTGCACGGCGTCGGCCGCGTGCTCGACCGCCGCCTCGCTGCGCGCTTCGACTACTACATCCAGGAAGTCACCCAGCGCCTGCCACAGATCAACCGCGTGCTCGCCGGTGAAGCGCCGGCCTGGCTGCCCGATTGCCCGCCGGTGAACGTGGCGCGTGAGCGCATCGCCGCGCATGCGCCCGAACTGGTCGCGTGCCGGATGCCGTTGCCGGGGGATATGTTCGAAGGTGAAGGGGAGACGGGGTTGCGGCGGGCGGCTTGAAGCTGCTATTTGGCCATAGTGGCCTGTCGACTAACAGCTCCCTAAATCGGATCCCGTTCCCTATACAGACAAAGATCCGTTCAACGCGCACCGTGACTGGCGGTGCAACTCGGGCAATGAAAGCATGCCGCGCCTAACTTTCTGTGCTGTCTATAGTGTTGCCAGTCCAAATTCTATTTGCCACCGGCCAGCTCAATGAACGTGCCTGTTGTATACGATGCCTCATCCGACAAAAGCCAAATAATGGCATTTGCCACTTCCTCAGGATGCCCGCCTCGTTTCATTGGCAAAGACGCCTTAAGACGGTCTACGCGCCCTGGCTCTCCCCCGCTTGCATGCATATCTGTGTAGATAAAGGCTGGGCGAACAGCATTGACACGGATACCTTCCTCGGCCACCTCACGTGACAAACCTATCGTGAGGGTATCGATAGCCCCTTTTGACGCGGCGTAGTCAACGTATTCACCTGCAGAACCTAATCGTGATGCAGCAGAAGATACATTAACGATGGCCCCACCACGCCCACCATGGTTGTGTGACATACGTTTAACTGCCTCCCTTGCACACAAAAAGGGGCCGATGACATTGGCCGCTAATATCCGACTGAGCCGTGCGGCATCGACACTTTCAACTCGGATTTGCTTTTCCAATATGCCGGCATTGTTAACCAGAGCCGTTAAGGTACCTAACTCGGTGTCCACGGTCTTAAACAGATTGACTACATCGGATTCCAGCGAAACATTCGCCGCAACCGCAATAGCGCGCCCGCCATTTGCCTTGATCTCATCAATGACGGCATTGGCTGCGTCTCTGTTCTTTAGATAGGTTACGCATACCGCGTAGCCGTGTCGGGCAGCGAGCCTTGCTGTCGCCGCACCGATTCCACGGCTGCCGCCAGTAATGATCACTACTTTGTCCATCTAAAAATCCTCTGCTTAACCATGACAAATGTCGAGCCATCGGTGGGCTTGGATTACAGCGGTTAAGATGGCTGTCAGCCTCGACTGGATTTCTTCCCGCTTGCGGCGGATACAACAAGTCGGTCAACGCACCTGAACCAGGCCCGCCAAGGTTATCAGCGCACGTTCAAGTTTTTCATCCCAGACGCGGGCACAGGACAACCGGATGAAGTTCCTGAATTTTCCGCTTGCGGAAAAGAGTGGCCCCGGAGCAATACTCAGGCCTTGTTTCAATGCATGTCGAGCGAGTTCGAAGCTGTCGATCTTGCCCGGTAATTCCACCCAGAGAACGAACCCTCCTTGCGGCTGCGAGACCCGCGTGCCTTCGGGGAAATACTTCATGACGGCGTCGCCCATGCGCGCCACGGCACTCGCGTACCTGCCACGTACCTCGCGCAGGTAACGTTCGTAGCGACCGCTTTCCAGTAACTCTGCCACGGCCAGTTGAGGCGCGGTGGGGCTGGCGATGCTGCTGACGTACTTCAGATATTCAATCCGTTGGCGATGTCTGCCGGCCGCCACCCAGCCGATGCGCAGGCCAGGCGCCAGCGTCTTGGAAAACGAACTGCAATGAATGATGTCGGCAGTAGGCGTCAAACCCATACAGGTGGACGGCCGCCGATTGTCGAATCCCAAGTCGCCATACACGTCGTCCTCGATAAGCGGGATGGCATGTTGGGTCAGCAGGTCGATCAAGGAGCGCTTGTGGGAGTCCGACATGCAAAAGCCGAGTGGATTGCTGAAATTGGGTACGACCACACATGCCTTCACCGGCCAGCGTTCGATTGCAAAAGCGAGCGCATCCAGAGCCATGCCTTCGCGCGGATGGGAGGGAATCTCCAGTGCTTCCAGCCCCAGTGATTCCAGAACGTGCAACAGCCCGTAAAACGCGGGCGACTCGACAGCGACCACATCACCTGGCTGGGTGACTGCACGTAGGGCCAGACTCAGAGCTTCCTGGCATCCCGTGGTGATAACGATGTCATCGGCTGAAATGCCACCGCCTGTTTCGTTCATTCGACGGGCAATCTGGTGACGTAACTCAGGCGCGCCGGGCGGCATCATGTAGCCGGCTGACCGGGTACGCTGCAACCGTGCGACGCGGGCCAGGGCTCGCGCCACCGCCTGCGTGGGCAGGTAGTCTGGATCGGGGACGGCAGCGCCGAGCTGAACGATTCTCGGATCGTTGGCAGCCTTGATCAGCGCCATTGCCATTTCGAGGCCGGTGACGAGACGAGGCGACGAGGCGGCCACTTCGCGCTCTGGCTCTATTGCATTGATGACGCGGCGCATACGCACATAAAAACCCGAGCGCGCACGCGCCTCGATATGACCCTCGTCCTCGAGCTTACGGTACGCGGCGACCACGGTCGCCACACTGACGCCGCGCTGACGCGCCACGCTGCGCACGCCGGGCAGGCGTGTGCCAGGGGCATACACCCCTTCAGCAATTCGCTGTGCCAATTCGGCGGCAATTTTCTGATAGAGCGGTTTCATGTCTGCATCCAGTCAGCACAGATCACGAAGGTGAAAACCAATACAGAGTTTAATTAAAAATATCTGTGCCGCATCAATTTATCAAATCTGAATCTGTATTGGTAGTCGGCTCGTCGGTACAGTCGTCATCAAGAAAACGAGTCTTCCGAGTGATTCCCGAACTCTTTGCAGGAACACGCCATGCCGATACCGTCCCCTGCCGCCGCCCGCGCCTTTGCCGAGAGCTGGGTCAATGCCTGGAACGCGCATGACCTCGATGCGGTTCTCGCCCATTACAGCGACGATTTCGAGTTCTCATCGCCGCTCGTCATCCAGTTCGCAGGCGAACCCACAGGCACGCTCCAGGGCAAAGTGGCCGTACAGGCGTATTGGCGTGCAGCGCTTGCCTGCTTGCCGACGCTGCATTTCGACCTTGTAGACGTGCTGACGGGCGTGGACTGTCTGACGATTCTGTACCGCGGCCATCGTGGCCTCACCGCTGAACAGTTTGAGTTGTGCGCGCATGGCCGGGTGGTTCGCGTGCGGGCGCTGTATGCCAAGACTCTGGCTGAAACCTAACCAAATGGATGAACAAGCCTACAAGATCTGGATGGGTGCGGCGGCGATAGCGCTAACGTTCGCTGCATTTGTGCCCTATATCCGGTCAATCCTGGACGGCGCAACTCGGCCGCATGTCTTCTCATGGATTGTCTGGGGCACGAACACATGTGTCGCTTTCTATGCGACGTTGCACGCGCAAGGCGGCGCCGGTGCCTGGGCCGTTGGATTCTCCGGGGCGATCACGCTCCTCGTCGCCGTGCTGGCATATGCGAAACGTGCGGATATCACGATCACTCGAACGGACTGGCTGTTCCTGATCTCAGGGCTAGCGGCTTTGCCGCTGTGGTTCATGGCGAGCAATCCGCTCTGGGCAATCGTCATCGTCACGGCAATCGAACTCCTCGGTTTCGGGCCGACGGTGCGTAAATCTTGGCATCAGCCGTATTCCGAGCCGATGAGCTTCCTAGGCATTTTGATTCTGCGCAACGCGCTGGTCATCGCTGCGCTCGAACAGTATTCGGCAGCCACGTTGCTCTTTCCTGCTGCGATGGCAGCCGCATGCCTCGCGCTCATTGCAATGATGGCATGGCGCCGCCAGACGATCGTGATGGACGGTACGCACACCAAGCCTTGCAGGGAGGCATCATGATTCACGAAAGCGGATCTTTACTGGCGTTGATCGCTTTTTCCTTCGTGATCAGCGTGGCGCCGGGGCCCAACAACCAGTTGCTCCACTTGTCGGGGATGAATTTCGGCTTGCGCCGCACTGTATGGCACTTGCTCGGCATTATTTGGGGTGCCTACCTGATGATATGTCTCGTCGGCGTAGGGCTTGGTGCTTTGTTGGTTGCCGTGCCCGCCGTACAAAGCGCCCTCAAACTCTCTGGCAGCATTTATTTACTCTGTCTAGCAAGACAGATCTGGCGATCGAGCGTAACGCAAGCGCGGCCTGCGGCTAACCCGATCCGCTTTGGGGAAGCCGTTCTCTATCAACTCGCTAATCCACAGATCTGGTTGATAGCGGCAACAGTCATTGCCGGCTTTGCGTCCCCCGGGGGCAAATACCTTGAGAGCGTGCTCGCGACAGCGCTGATTTTCTGCCTCGCAGCCTTGCCGGGCATAGGCATATGGGCCGCAAGCGGCACAACCTTGCAGGCCTGGACAAAAGATCCCGCCAGCGTGCAACGGATCCATCGTGGCACGGCAGTGTTGACAGCTGCCTCAGCGCTACTGCTCTGGCTATGAAAGAAAAACAGAAGAATTCGCCTGATGCTACTGCAGGATTGATTGGGAGCGATCAGCCCATACGGCGTACGGCAGGCAACGGAATCGATATCGACTATTACGAACGCCAAGCGAAGCGCCTACGTAGTCAGGCCATCCATGCCTGGTTAGCAGAACTGACGTGGCTCCGGTTTTTTAACTCGGAGAAAAAAAGTGACGAATGAAGTGAGACGCAGCTTATGTATGAGTTGGACATGTTGGCCCTGATGGCCGATCACAATCGCTGGATGAACGCGAGGCTCTATGCGATTTGCGCGCGTCTTTCCGACAAAGAGCGCAAACAAGATCTTGGCGCCTATTTTCGCTCCATACATGGCACCTTCAACCATCTACTGCTCGTAGATCGTCTGTGGCTAGGTCGTTTGCGAGGCGAACCGTATGCGGTCGAATCTCTCGATCAGGAACTGTATGCCGACTACGCCACCCTTGAACATGAGCGCGCCGCGACGGACGGTGACATACAGGGGTATGTCGCCAAGATCGAATCATCGCGCCTTGGTGAACGCATCTCCTATAGATCTTTGCTCAAGAAATCTACCGTAAGCCTGCCACTCGGTTTGATCCTGGTGCATCTGTTTCATCACCAAACCCATCATCGTGGACAGGTCACTACGCTCATTTCGCAACTTGGACAGGACTTTGGCGAGACCGACTTGATTTACATGCCCAATGCAGAGGCGAAGTACTTTGGTTCAGTGGACTTCCCTTGAGAAGAAAGACAATGACAGAAAAATTATCCGCCCTCGAATATTTGCAACATCAACTCGCGGGCACTCTGCCCGCAGGGGCTACCTCGGAAATGAAGTACCCGACAGCCATCTCGAAACTGCTTGGCTTCCGGATCACCGACATTGGAAAGGCATACGCGCGCCTGGAAATGAATGCTGACGCTGACATCCATGGAAATCAGCAAGGCACGGTACATGGCGGACTGTTGAGTGAATTGGCTGACGCCACCATTGGCACCGCGCACTCGACCACAATTGAAGCGGGCGAGACCTTCACCAGTGTGGACCTCCGTATCAGCTTCTTTCGGCCGGTATGGAAGTCTGTGTTGTCGGCTACGGCCCGCCCCATCCAACACGGCAGAACCATCACCCACTATCAGTGTGAAATCGCACGCGAAGACGGCAAACTGGTCGCTCTGGCAGCAGGCACGATCATGACCTTGCGTGGCATGGCGGCAGATGGTCGCTGACGCAGAGCAGAAACACATCCACGGGGCGTCGCATGGGATCAAGGCCACAGGCGCTTTGGCCAAGGAGGCGGTGGCGGCTATTCGGCCGAAGTGGTTTTCGATGAAACCTATCGTATCTGTCCACTTCAAATTCCACTGCTGTCGGTCAGGAAACCGAATCCGACATCTTCAATGCCGGTGGTATAGCGCGCAGCCTATGCAAGGACACATGAACCGGGCTGAATGCAAGGATGCAAAACATTTTGAGTACTGGGGCTAGCAGTCCGTAGCGCAGCCAGAATTGGTTGCTTGGCCTGAAGACGAAGAAAGAACTGCGGCGGTTGAAAATTGCTGATGGCAACTCTAAGTGCCGCCAGTGACAATGGTTTCGGAATCCTGTGCGCCTCAGAAAGCTCTAGCGCACACGCCGTTCCCTGCCCGGCGAAATAATCGAAAAACTCGGCCTTTGACAGCCCAGATACCGCACCGAACTGACGCCATAGCTTGGCAGGGGATTTGATATGGACCGCTGTAATGCTTGCGCTACCCGTGATGGATCCGACAGGAATCTTTTCGTAAATCCAGACGATATCGCCAGCGTTAACATTAAGCGCTCGACGCCTAAGTTCGACTTTCTTGGTTCCAGCGTAGATGTTCTGCGCATGGCGATGATCAAGCGAAATCAGAATATTTTCTACCTCAGTCATTGCTAAATGCTTCCTTCAAGATGGCCTGCGTCTGAGCAGGTGATATGGGTTTGGTCGTAAGCAACTTCGTTGCTGAACCACATCCCAGACTGACGAGTGTCTTAAGCGGTACTGCGCGAGACAGCACGAAAATATTGTCGAATACGGCCACAGTTTTGAGCACTGATGTTCCTACTACATTGATAGTTTTGCAATTGAGTACCGAATGCTCGAAATCTTCATACCCAAGATCGCTGCAGTGCTTGAGATATGCTTGGCGAACACGGGCTATGGCGACCAAAGCAGCGCGTCCCTCATTACGAGTGGATTCATAGAAAAACATCAACGTTCCCCGCTTAAAGTGCCGGAGATTGGTTGGTGCACACATGTAGTGACGATCATGGAAAAGAGTTGCCCTAGGTGATGGCAGAAAGGATTTTTGTGCCGAATGCCCCAGTAACGGCTCCGCATAGCCTCGTCGTATGGGGGTAATTACTGCCGGCCTCCCCGGTAAGCAGAGGAGGGCAGGTGCAAGTAACGACTCTAGGTTATCGAGCGTAATAAACCGTTGATCACCGTCGGAGCCAATTACAGCAATCTGCTGGTCGGGGCTATAAAAATACGGAATCTGATCGGGCAATCTGACACCGTTGTTGCGCTCAAGTCGCGCCCGATGGATCGCCCAAGTATGGGTCGTTAAGACACCACCTAAGGCAACCTTGAACAGGCCCTCTTGCCCTGAGGCACCTCTAAATCCTAGCTTAATAGCGGCCTCTCGTACTGCTGGCGGTGCTCCAGGAAGCTCAAGGTCAATTCGCGCCGCTGAGGTTTCCTCCGGCAACCGGTCAATTAGAAAGGTGAGCATTATTCGTGCAGCGTCTGCGGCAGTGGCATGCTCGGTTTTGACAACCATGCGCGCAAGAACCGTTGCGGTCGACAAGGCATTAGACCAAGTGATGTATCCCACCAGCTCACGATTGGCCCACACACCGAAACGCGTTGCAACCAAGGTGCTCAACCCTGTGGGCAACCATGCTGTTGTGATCTGTGATGTAGGTACTCCTTGCATCTTTAAGAGTGTGTGGATTGCTTCGGCGTGCTCGTTATCCACGTGATGGAGCCTCAACTCGAAGTTTTCTTGGCCTTCGTATGTGTTTGCTTGAGGCTCTATCCTGGCTGCTACGAACGCATCGGGGGAAATCAGCTCGATGCCATATTTTTCCTTGATCGACCGAGCGGCAGAAAGCACAGATTCGTCGTTTGTGATCAGCCCTGCAAGGCCATGCTGGACCGCAGTCGCGATATGTCGAAGGTCGGATTTGTCATTTCTCGACAACTCTTCTTTTCCAGAAAACACCAGAGAGCGCAGTTCAGCCAATAGAGGCTCAAGTGGGTCGTACTTCCGAAGCGGCACCTCGGGGAGAATATCGATGAATCCCTCCATGGGATCGATCTTTCCCGGTGTCGCTGTCGCTTTTAACTCTGTTCTCAACTCATCGCTAATTGCCAATCTACAAAGGTTCGAGCGCTCCGCCTGAAAAAGGGCAACCGCCTTTTCGTGACGAGTGCGGCGAGGGCCGGCAAGGTCAAAGATGACATTCAAATCGAGCAGAAAGAGGAGATCACTACCGACTGAAGGAGATTGTAGGCCGAGGGGGTTGTGCTTATTGAGGCCACTTCGTGGAAATAGCTGAGGCGAGTCGAGTTCATGACAACGATGTAGGATGATCCGCTTACGAGATTCACCACCCTTCTTTACTCTTTGAACATGAAATTGTTGCCGCTCCCAAAAAGCGTTTGCCGTGATTAGGTCTTCTGCGACACTGGCATATATGGATGTGAATCCTGCATCGGTCAATTCGGATTTAAACCGATTCAGTAGAATCGTGGCCGCTCCGTTTCGTCTGAAACCCGGGGCCGTGTACATCTGGATGACCTTGGCGGTCGGGTACGACTGGCTAAAAATTAAGTGCCCCGCGTATTTCGAGCCATGGGGCGTGTCCGCCACCAACACGTAGAGACATTCTTTGCGCGCAAACTCGTCGTAAACCTTGCCGGGCAGAAAGCCAAGCTCCTCCTTGTGTGCATCAGCGGCTCTGCGCACATGGTCTAGGTAGTTTTGTATTTGGCCGAATCGACTCAAGATACGGAATGAATTCGCTACCTTTGTCATCAAGGTGCCTCCCGTGGCATCTTTTTCTTGTTGACCAATAGTTAAAAAGGTCATTAACAGGCTGTTAATTGTAAACATCTTTATGAGCTTGCTTAGGATCGGTCTTGGTCTATAAGATTGGGCGGTCTTTCCCGTTACAACGGTGATATGTGCCCTGCCGGAATCTATAGCCGCCACCCCCAGGACTGATTGTCTCTGGCGGCTCAGGCCGAACAGCAGACGAACTACTCAAGCGATTCGAATGTGAGCAGGCAACCCTTTCCTGCATTCAAGTAAATCCCCAGCATCACTGAAGCCTGAAGGCGTTTTGCCTGGTCGTGGGAACCGTTCGTACACTCCAGCCTCAGACAGAACAGTAGACAGCGAGCAGGCCGCATAGGACACGCTGCCCGTTCTGTTCCGCAACACGCCCGCCGCCCATGAATTGAAAACGGCAATGACGCCGATTCAGAAAAGTCATCGGCGCGTGCGGCGCCACGCGGCATCCCGGGTGCTAACCTGAATCATCGTTTGAGAAAGCCGCTGCCTGGATGCGACAGGCTGTGACGACTTGTCTCATGCGCGATGCATGCACCCCCACCCGCACCCAACCACGATCGGAGATTGACGATGGCTGACACGAACATGAAATCCTCTGGCAAATGCCCCGTGATGCACGGCGGCGCGACGACGAGCGCGACCTCGAACACGATGGAATGGTGGCCGAAGGCCCTGAACCTGGACATCCTGCACCAGCACGACAGCAAGACCAATCCGCTCGGCAAGGACTTCAACTACCGTGATGAACTGAAGAAGCTCGACGTCGCCGCGCTGAAGCAGGACCTGAAGGCACTGATGACGAACAGCCAGGACTGGTGGCCGGCGGACTGGGGCCACTACGGCGGCCTGATGATCCGCCTGTCGTGGCACGCGGCGGGCACCTACCGCATCGCCGACGGCCGCGGCGGCGCGGGCACCGGCAACCAGCGCTTCGCGCCGCTCAACTCCTGGCCGGACAACGCCAACCTCGACAAGGCGCGCCGCCTCTTGTGGCCGATCAAGAAGAAGTACGGCAACAGGCTTTCCTGGGCCGACCTCATCGCCTACGCCGGCACCATGGCCTACGAGTCGATGGGTCTCAAGACCTTCGGCTTCGGTTTCGGCCGCGAGGACATCTGGCATCCCGAGAAGGACATCTACTGGGGCTCCGAGAAGCAATGGCTCGCGCCTACCGGCAGCGAGGGCAGCCGCTACTCGGGCGACCGCGAACTGGAAAACCCGCTCGCCGCGGTGATGATGGGCCTGATCTACGTCAACCCCGAAGGCGTCGACGGCAAGCCCGATCCGCTGAAGACGGCGCGCGACGTGCGCGTGACCTTCGCCCGCATGGCGATGAACGACGAAGAGACCGTGGCGCTCACCGCCGGCGGCCACACCGTCGGCAAGGCGCACGGTAACGGCAGCGCCGCGAATCTTGGCCCCGCGCCCGAGGGCGCGGACGTCGAGGAGCAGGGCCTCGGCTGGATGAACCACGCCACGCGCGGCGTCGGCAGCGATTCGGTGACCAGCGGCCTCGAAGGCGCGTGGACCACGCACCCCACGCAGTGGGACAACGGCTACTTCAAGCTGCTGCTGGGGTACGACTGGGAACTGAAGAAGAGCCCCGCCGGCGCCTGGCAGTGGGAACCGGTCAACATCAAGGAAGAGGACAAGCCGGTGGATGCCGAGAATCCCGCGGTGCGCCACAACCCGATCATGACCGACGCCGACATGGCGATGAAGATGGACCCCGAGTACCGCAAGATCTCGGAACGCTTCTACAAGGACCCGGCCTACTTCTCGGAAGTCTTCGCGCGCGCCTGGTTCAAGCTCACCCACCGCGACATGGGCCCGAAGGCGCGCTACTTCGGCCCGGATGTGCCGAAGGACGACCTGATCTGGCAGGATCCGGTGCCCGCCGGCCGCAGCGACTACGACGTCGCCGCGGTGAAGGCGAAGATCGCGGCGAGCGGCCTCTCGGTCGGCGAGATGGTGGCGACGGCGTGGGACAGCGCGCGCACCTTCCGCGGCTCCGACATGCGCGGCGGCGCCAACGGCGCACGCATCCGCCTCGCGCCGCAGAAGGACTGGGCCGGCAACGAGCCCGCGCGCCTCGCCAAGGTGCTGGCGGTGGTTGAAAAGATCGCCGCCGAGACCGGCGCGAGCGTGGCGGACGTGATCGTGCTCGCCGGCAATGTCGGCGTCGAGCAGGCTGCCAAGGCGGCGGGCGTGAACGTGAGCGTGCCCTTCGCGCCGGGCCGCGGCGACGCCAGCCAGGCCATGACGGATGTGGAGTCCTTCGCGGTGCTCGAACCGCTCGCCGACGGCTACCGCAACTGGCAGAAGCAGGACTACGCCGTCATGCCTGAGGAATTGCTGCTCGACCGCACGCAACTCATGGGTCTGACCGCGCCCGAGATGACGGTGCTGGTGGGCGGCATGCGCGTGATCGGCACCAACCACGGCGGCACGCAGCACGGCGTGTTCACCGACCGCGTCGGCGCGCTGACGAACGACTTCTTCGTCAACCTCACCGACATGTCCAACGTGTGGAAGCCGACGGGCAAGAACCTCTACGAGCTGCGCGACCGCAAGACCGGCGCGGTGAAGTGGACGGCGACCCGCGTCGACCTGGTGTTCGGCTCCAACTCGATCCTGCGCGCCTACGCCGAAGTCTATGCGCAGGACGACAGTAAGGAGAAGTTCGTGCACGACTTCGTCGCCGCGTGGACGAAGGTGATGAACGCGGATCGCTTCGACCTGAAGGGCTGAGCCAACCCACGGCGTCATTCCGGCCGCCCCGTCTCGTGGCGCGACCGGACCCCTGAGCATCACGAATCGGCCGCTTCCTGCGGCCGATTTGCATCACGCGCGAAACCTCAGCGGCGCACCGTATGCGAGGCAGCGCAGTGAGGCAGATTCAATCGGTGAACGGGCCGGTCTGGGGCATGCTGAAGATTTCAGTCGGGGATGCGCCGCCCGTCATTTCCGGAAGCCGGACCATCCGCATCGGCGACTCCCTTGCCGGTTGCCTGGAGCCGGCCATACCAGGCAACGGCGATTTCCTGATGCGTGGCAATGAAATCCTCCTTGTAGGCGTTGTACTCGAGAGGGTCGGAGAAATCCATGGCCGCGATCCTGCGCTTCAGTGCCTGATAAGCCTGACGGACCTCCGGGTGTGCGCGCAAATAGTCGCGGAATGCAATGTGCCGCATCCAGTGGTGCGTGCCCCGCGTCATGACGTGGATATTTGCGACAGAGTTGTAATCCCTTCCAAACGCCAACACGTCGTCCATGCCGATCACCGTTGGCAAGGGAATTTCCCGAAGTGGGACCAGCTTGACGAAGAACCGCCGATACGGCATCCCGGCATTGAATTTTTCGATGTGGGTGTAGCCGGCCCGACCCATTGGCTCGACTGCCGTGTCGAGCGTCTGCCCCCCGGTCAAGCCGACAAGAATGTCAATGATGGGCTTTGCTGCGATATCGCCGAGTGAAGTGCTGCCGATATGATCGATGGTGGGTCTGCACCCGGATAACGCACTTTCGATGATCGTGCGATGACGCTCGAAATCGGTCCGCCAGCTCGGTGTATAGGGTGACAACTCTACCTTCATGGAAACCTGTGCAAAAAATGGCCAGGCTCATTATTCCTGCATCAGCCATTGCCGTGAATTCCTTCAGACACCTTGGGGTGTTCATCCAGTGAATGCATGGCGGCGCGCGCATACTGAGGCCCGCGCCGGGTCGTTCGGGAGGCGCCTCTGCCTGGACCAGGAACGTCCTGATCGAGTTTTCCTTGCGGGCCCATGGCCATGTTTTCAGGGTGGCGTCTTAGGGTTGGCCAAACAAAAAACGCGAGGTTACGATTCCGGTTTTTGAATGCAGTCGGCCATGAATCGTCCGCGGGTGAGCGTATTTGTCGGCCTGAGTCTTGACGGCTTCATCGCAGGTCCGGGGGGCGATTTGTCATGGATGGAGCCGTACTCAACGGACAGCCCGGAGGAGACGGGGTACGGGCACTTGATGGACAGCATCGATACCCTGATCATGGGGCGCAACACCTACGAGAAAGTCCTGTCCTTCGGCGCGTGGCCTTATCCGGCAAAGCGGGTCGTTGTGCTTACGCACCGCCCACTCGATTCCCGGCATGGGGAAATGGCCTACGCCGGTCTCCTGGAAAACCTGCTCGATCGCCTAAAAAGACAAGGCTCTAGGCATGTCTATCTCGATGGCGGGGAAAGTGTTCGCCAGGGGCTGGCCGGCCACCTGGTCGATGAAATGACCCTGTCGTGGGTGCCCGTGATACTTGGCCGCGGCATTCCACTGTTCGACGCGGCCTTGTGCCCATCGATGTGGAAGGTTAAAGAGGTTCGGGCGTTGCCCAGTGGCCTTGTCCAGACGGTCTATTCGTGTCCGCATGCCGAGGCAGCTGAACGGTAGCTGAGGAGCAACCCATTGAAACGACTTCAGGAAAAGACGGCCTTGGTGACCGGAGCCGCGCGCGGCATCGGCGCTGCAATCGCTTCCGCCTTCGTCGAGCATGGCGCCTTTGTTTATGTGACCGACATTGATGATGATTCGGGGCGCGCTGTCGCGGCGGCGCTGGGTCGCCAGGCCCGCTATCTCCATCTCGATGTGCGCGATGAACAGGCGTGGCAGACGGCGATGAGTAAGGTACTCGACGAGCGCTCGGGGCTACATGTGCTCGTCAACAACGCCGGGATCACCGGCTTCGAGCAAGGCGATTTTTTGCATGACCCGGAGCATGTTTCGCTGGAGGCCTGGCATGCCGTGCATCGCACCAATCTCGATGGTGTCTTTCTGGGCTGCAAGCACGCCATTCAGGCGATGCGCAGCTCAGGAAGTGCGGGCTCCATCATCAACATCTCCTCGCGCTCCGGCCTGGTCGGCATTCCCGGAGCCGCAGCGTATGCCTCGTCCAAGGCGGCCGTGCGAAACCATACCAAGACCGTCGCGCTTTACTGCGCCGAGCAGGGATTGGACATTCGATGCAACTCGATACAGCCCGCGGCCGTGCTGACCCCAATGTGGGACCCAATACTGGGTGACGGCCCGGAGCGCGAGCATCGAATGCGCGAGTTTGTGCGGGATTGTCCGATGCGCCGCTTCGGGCGTCCGGAGGAGGTGGCGGCGGTGGCGGTCATGCTGGCCTCCGACGAGGCTGCCTACATGAACGGCGCGGAGCTCAATCTGGACAGGGGCATTCTTGCCGGCGCCGTGGCGTCGCCGGCGGTTGCGGAATCAACGGGGTAGCCGGCCGGCGCGCAACAGGATTACTTCCCGAACCCACATTCAAATCGCCAGCGCCAGCATCGCGACCGACGCGCCGAGCAGCGCGCCGACGGCGACATCGCTCATGTAGTGCAGGCCCAGCACCAGGCGCGACGCGGCGACGAGCGCGGTGAACGGCCACACCAGCCAGCCAAGCGCCGGGTAGTAAGCAGTGGCGACAAGGCTGAACACGACGGCGTGCAGCGTGTGGCCGGAGGGGAAGCTGAAGCGGTCGAGCGGCGCGGTGAGGCAGCAGATCGTCGGACAGACCTGGTAGGGGCGCGGGCGTTCGGTCGCGCCCTTCAGCCATTTGTAGAGCAGCGTGCCGGCGAGCCCGGCGGCGACCATGTGCAGCACCGCGGGCAGCGCGGCGAGGCCGTGCCACGCGACCAGGCTGCCCATCAGCACATACCAGAACACGCCGTCGCCGAGGCGGCTGGCTGCGCGCATCAGCGCCACCGCCCAGTCGGGCAGGCGCACGCCGTTGACGCGGCGGAGCCAGGCGTGCTCGCGCTGGGCGAGGCGGTTGAGGCCGTACTGGGTGCTGAGGCTGAGGCGGGAACGCAGCATGATCGGTTCCTTTCGGTGCGGGGCTTAGCCGGTGCGCGACGCGGCGGACCACGCGAGGCCCGCTTCGGGCGTGGACAGGGACGGCTGCGCGAGGCGCAGCAGCACGCGTTCGAAGGCGTCGACGATCGCGTCCCACGAGAGCTGGGCGGCGCGCGCGGCGGCGGCGCGGCCGAGACGCTGGCGCAGCGCATCGGCGTCAGCCCCGGCGAGCGAGACGGCCTGGGCGACGAACCCCGCTTCGTCCTCGGGCGCCGCCTTGAGGCCGTTCTCGCCGTGGCGGATGACTTCCTGCGCGGCGGCGCAGTCGTAGGCCACCACCGCGAGGCCGGAAGCCATCGCCTCGATGGTGACGTTGCCCCAGGTTTCAGTGAGGCTGGGAAACAGGAACACGTCGGCCGACGCGTAGTGCGCGGCGAGCGCCTCGCCGACCTGGGTGCCGCAGAAGACCGCGTCGGGGCGCTTCGCCTGCCAGCTCGCGCGTTCGGGGCCGTCGCCGACCAGCACCAGCCGCACGTCGGGATGCTGCTCGCGCATTGCGTCCCAGGCGCGGAACACGAGCGCGAGATTCTTCTCGGCGGCCAGCCGCCCGACGTAGAGCGCGACCGGCTCGCCGGCGCGCACGCCCCACTGCGCGCGCAGCGCAGCGCTGCGCTGGCCGGGATGGAACAGTCGGGTGTCGACGCCGCGGCCGATGATTTCGACGTGCTCGTAGCCGGAGGCGACGAGTTCGCTGCGGATGCCTTCGGTGGGCACCAGGGTGACGTCGGCCTTGTTGTGGAACTTGCGCAGGTAGGCGACGATCGCGCGCCGCAACAGGCCCAGCCCGTAGTGGTGGCTGTAGCTGTGGAAATTGGTGTGGAAGTCGCTCGCCACAGGCAGCCGCAGCTTGTTGGCGACGGCGAGCGCCGACCAGCCGAGCGGGCCTTCGGTCGCGATCTGCACCACGTCGGGCCGCTGCAGCGTCCACAGCTTGGTCAGCGCGGCCTTCGCCGGCAGGCCCATCTTCAGGCCATCGTAGCGCGGCAGCGCGACGCCGCGCTGCAGGTGTTCGGTGAGCGTGGCGGTCGGCTGCGGCGCATCGCCGGCGTGCTGGCGCGGGCGGATCAACTGGATCTGATGGTTGCGCAATTGCAGGCCGTCGACCAGGCGGCCGAGCGTCATCGCCACGCCGTTGACTTCGGGCGGGTAGGTTTCGGTGACCACGGCGATGCGCAATTGCGGGCGCTTCGCGGGCAGGGTCTGGCAGGTGAGGGCAGCCGCATCCATGGCGCCGAGCATGCGCGCGCGATGCGACACGACGATGAAGCGGATGTGACGTTTGGGTGAAGCCTGCGCGCCGGATCAGGCGGCGGCGCGGACGTCCTGCGCGATCGCGCGCAGTAGCAGGATTTCGCGGTAGGCAGCGGGCGAGAAACCCATGCGGGTGCCGCCGCGGTGGTCGTAGATGAGGTCGTTGAAGAAGGCGTCGACGTCAGGGGCGCGCCAGACGTCGACGAGCCGGTCGAGCAGGTGAGGATAGGCTTCGAGGCCTTCGCCGGTGTCGGCCTGGTTTGCCGCGGGATGGTCGGCGAGCGCGATGTTGAAATGCTGCCGGCATTCCTTGCACGTCGCCGCGTAGCCGGCGAGATCGCCGTCGCGGTGCATGAGGTCGAGCAGCAGCAGCCAGGGCACGGGGGATTCGGTCGGTGCCTCGCGCAGGTGTTCCTGCAGCAGGTGGATCGCGAGGTCGCTGTGGCCGTGCGCCATGTAGACCTCGGCCTGGTCGAGGATGTCGTCCTTCACCTCGGTGGCTTCCTGCTCCACCGGCTTGGCGATTTCGGCCATGCGCACCGGCGGTTCGGGCGGCGCTTCCTTGTGGGCTTGGGGCGCAGGCGCTGGCGTGGCCGGCGCCGCGACTTCGGCCTCGTAGGCCGGCATGGCCGACGCCACGGACCATTCGTCCTGCAAGGCGTAGGGGGCGGTCTGCGTGCGGCTGCGGCGGCGCAGCCAGACGACCAGCGCGGCGAGCCCGGTCAGCAGGCCGAGGCCGAGCAGAACCAGCGGCCATTTCGCGCGTCCCGGCGGCGGCTCGGGCGGCACCGCCGGCGCGGCGGGACGCCGGGCCTCGAGCTCGGCGTTGCGCTGCTGCAGCTCGACCAGTTGCGCTTCCAGGTGCGCGAGTTTGCGGGTGAGCGCGGTGTTTTCGTCGGACAGTTCGGTTTCGGTGAGGCCTTCGGTGCGCGGGCGGTTCAGGTCCGGCAGGCTGGTGTCGAGCTTGAGCGCGAACGTGCCGCTTGGCTGGCTGGCCATGCGGCGGCCGGACAGCACCAGGCGCGGCGCGCCTGCGTCGCTGGCCGGGGCCTGGGCGCGCGGCTTGATTGCGGCGGGTGCGCGACGCGGGGGCGCCTGCGGGGGACGCTCGACTGCCGCCGTTGCCGCTGCGGCCGCAGGGGCAACGGCCGCGGGAACAGCGGGGACGGACACGGCGGGCACAGCCGGCGCCGCTTCGGCGATCGCAGGTGGGCGGACCGCCGGCGGGGGGTCGAGCAGCACGACATATTCGCGGCGCAGGCTGGCGCCGCACTCCGATGCGAGCACGAATTGCGCGATGGGGTCGTTCATCGCCTGCGCAGTGCGCAGGTGCAGCAGCACGGACTCGCCGGCGGGTTCGAGGCGCAGCTGGGGCCGTGCGGGGGGCTGCAGGCCGCCGTCGGCGGGCAACACGCGGAAGCAGTCGGCGGAGACCGAGGCGTCGGGGTCGAGGAGGCGGATGGTGGCGTGAAGCGGCTGCCCGAGGTGCGAACGCACGCTCAGTTCGCCGAGGCCAAGGCCGGCGGCGGAACCGGCACAACACAGGCCCAGCAGGAAAAAGGCAGCTTTGAGTCTCACGCGGTCTCGAAATGCGGGGATCGTGCCCTGTATTCCGGATGGTTGGGCCATAACTTTAGCGAATGCCGCAGTTTGGCACGATTTTCGGATCAGGTCATCCGAACAGCACCAGCCCCCAGACGACGCCGACGTTGACCAGCGCGATCATCACCGCGGCGCTGCCCATGTCCTTGGCGCGCTTGATGAGCTCGTGGTGATCGAGCGAAATGCGGTCCACGGCGGCCTCGACCGCCGAGTTCAGCAATTCCACGATCAGCACCAGCAAGAGTGCGCCGATCAGCAGCGCGCGCTCGAGGCCGGTGTCGCCAAGGTAGAGCGCCAGCGGCACCAGCACGACGAGCAGGAAGACTTCCTGGCGGAAGGCGTCTTCGTGGCGGAACGCCGCCTGGAGGCCGGCCCAGGAATAGCCGGCGGCGTTCAGCACGCGCTGCACGCCGGTCTTGCCCTTGAACGGGCTGACGGGGTCGCTCATGCAGCAGGCTTGTACGCGAGGTCGAGTTCGCGCGCGGCCTTGACGTCGTCGAGGCGTCGTACCGGCAGGCTGTACGGCGCACCCTTCACCAACTCGGGGTTGGTCTCGGCTTCGTGCTTGATCTTGATCATCGCCTCGACGAAGCCATCCAGCGTTTCGCGGCTCTCGGTCTCGGTCGGTTCGATCAGGAGGCACTCGGGCACGAGCAGCGGGAAGTAGGTCGTCGGCGCGTGGTAGCCGTAGTCGAGCAGGCGCTTGGCGAAGTCCATCGCCGACACGCCGGTGGCGTCCTTCAATTTCTTGAGCGTGACGATGAACTCGTGGCTGGCGCGGCGCGTCGGGTAGGCCAGATCGAAGCCGGCGTCGCGCAGGCGCGCCATCAGGTAGTTGGCGTTGAGCGTGGCGTACTCGGCGACGCGGTGCATGCCGTCGCGGCCCAAGAGGCGCGCGTAGACGTAGGCGCGCATCAGCACGCCGGCGTTGCCCATGTTGGCGCTCATGCGGCCCATCGACTGCGGGCGGTCGGCCTCGGTCGCAAGGCGGTGGAAGCCGTTCTCGTTCAGCACGAAGGGAATCGGCATGAAGGGCAAGAGACGCTCGGACACGCCCACCGGACCCGCCCCCGGCCCGCCGCCGCCGTGCGGCGTGGAGAAGGTCTTGTGCAGGTTCATGTGGATGACGTCGAAGCCCATGTCGCCCGGGCGCACCTTGCCGAGAATGGCGTTGAGGTTGGCGCCGTCGTAGTAGAGCAGGCCGCCGGCGTCGTGGACGATCTTCTGGATCTCGGCGATGGTCGTTTCGAACACGCCGAGCGTCGACGGGTTGGTGAGCATGAGGCCGGCGGTCTGCGGGCCGACCGCTGCCTTCAGCGCTTCCAGGTTCACCGCGCCGGTGGCGTCGGTGGGGATCTCCTTGACCGTGTAGCCGCACATCGTCGCGGTCGCCGGGTTGGTGCCGTGGGCGGCGTCGGGGACGATGATTTCGCGGCGCGCCGTGTCGCCGCGCGCATCGTGGTAGGCGCGGATCATCGCCACCCCGGCGAATTCGCCGTGCGCGCCGGCCATCGGCGCCATCGACACCCCGGCCATGCCGGTCACGTCCTTCAGCATCTCCTGCAGCTCGTACATGCTGGCGAGGAAGCCCTGGCCCGTCTCGTCCGGCGAAGCGGGATGGCGCGCAAGAAACTGCGGCAGCATCGCCAGCGAATTGCACGCGCGCGGGTTGTACTTCATCGTGCACGAGCCGAGCGGGTAGAACTGCGTGTCGATCGAGAAGTTCTTCTGGCTCAAACGCGTGTAGTGGCGCACGACGTCGAGCTCGGACACCTCGGGCAGGCCCGGGGCATCCTTGCGGCGTAGTTCGGCAGGCAGGTCGTCGAGGCTGCCGCCGGCGGCGGGCAACTGAGCGGCAGCGGTGCGGCCGGGGCGGGAATGGTCGAATATCAGCATGTTGCGTCTAGGGGCTAGGGGTTAGGATCTAGGGGCTAGGGAGGGCTCGTGGATTGGAAACAGGCGCGGCGCAGCCGCACACATTCCCTAGTCCCTAGCCCCTAAATCCTAGTCCCTTGGCGCGCGCGTCAGAGCACGGCCAAAGCGGCGTCGTAGTTCGGCTCCTGCTTGATCTCGGGCACGAGTTCGGCGTGAAGCACCTTGTTGTTCTCGTCGAGCACGACGACGGCGCGCGCGGTGATGCCGGCGAGCGGGCCGCTGGTGATCGCGACGCCGTAGTTCTTCATGAACTCGGCGCCGCGCATGGTCGACAGCGTGGTGACGTTGTTGGTGCTCTCGGCACCGCAGAAGCGGTTCATCGCGAACGGCAGGTCGGCCGAGATGATCAGCACGGCGGTGTTGCCGACGGCGGCGTCGTTGAACTTCTTCGTCGACGTTGCGCACACCGGGGTGTCGAGGCTGGGGACGATGTTGAGGATCTTCTTCTTGCCGGCGAAATTCGCCAGCGAGACGTCGGCGAGGTCCTTGTTCACGAGCTTGAAGTCGGGCGCGGTGTCGCCGACCTTGGGGAAGTTGCCTGCGACGTCGATGGGGTTGCCTGCGAGGGTCACTGCCATGGTTGCTCTCCTTGAATCACGTCTATCGAAAATGGGACGCGTGCGTCCGTTGCTGCGCGTCGATCAGCCGGCTGGCTGGTCGAAACGCTTCAGATGCTCGTCGATGTTCTCGCGCAGCATCTTCTCGTACTGGTCCATGAAATAGGCGATCGCGGCTTCCTTCTCGGCGATCATCTGTTCCTTGCTGCCCGACGCCGCCGCGATGACGAAGGCGTTGAAGCGCGAAGCGGCAAACAGCGCTGCCGCGCTGACGCGGCTCGGCTTCGTCTCGTTGAGCTGGTTGTTGGCGAGGCTGATGTACGCATCGGCCATGTCGTAAAACTGCTTGTCGCGCTGCACGTCGCTCATGTCGGCTCCTCAGCTCTTGTACGCGCACGGCGGCGCTTCGCGGCGCTTGGACAGGATACGTTCCAATTGTTGCGCGTAGTGGTCGAGGTCGGCCGGCGTCTTGGTCTCGGTGACGCAGACGAGAATCGCCTGGCCAAGTTCGGGATACCAGCCGGAAATATCCAGCCCGCCGAGGATGCCCTGCGCGCGCAGCGCGCGCAGCACGTCCTTCGCGTTGTCGTTGAGCTTGAGCACCACTTCGTGGAAGAAGGGCGAAGCGAATGCGCGCGTCACACCCGGAATCGCCGCCAGTTTGTCGGCCAGCGCGACGGTGCCGGCATGGCTGGCGGAGGCGACTTTCGCCAGGCCCTGCGGACCGAGCAGCGCCATGTACTGCGTGGCCGCGGTCACGACGAGGCCCTGGTTGGTGCAGATGTTCGACGTCGCTTTGGAGCGGCGGATGTGCTGCTCGCGCGCCTGCAGGGTGAGCGCGAAGCCGGGCTTGCCATCCAGATCAACCGTCCGCCCGACGATGCGCCCCGGCATCTGGCGGACGAAATCCTGGCGGCAGCACATGAAGCCGAAGTAGGGGCCGCCGGAAGCGAGCGGCGCGCCGAGCGGCTGGCCTTCGCCCACCGCGATGTCGGCCCCTTTCGTGCCCCAGCGCCCCGGCGCTTCCAGCACCGCGAGCGTGGTCGGGTTGACCAGCGCGATCGCCAGCGCGCCTTTTTCATGCGCCCAGTCGGTCAGCGCGTGCACGTCTTCGAGCACGCCGAAGAAGTTGGGCTGCGGGATCACCAGGCCGGCGAAGGTGCCGGGGTCGGCCGGCAGCACGGTCTTGCCGGTGGCGGGATCGTAGTCGAGTTCGACCAGCTCGATGCCCTGGTTCTTCACGGTGGTGACGACGACGCTGCGATAGATCGGGTGCACGCTTTTCGGCACCAGCACGCGGCGCGAGGTCTTGTGCGAGCGCACCGCCATCAGCACGGCTTCGGCCAGCGCCGACGCGCCGTCGTACAAGGACGCGTTCGAGACGTCGAGCCCGGTCAGCCGGGTCATCATGGTCTGGTATTCGTAGATCAGCTGCAGCGTGCCCTGCGAGGCCTCGGCCTGGTAGGGCGTGTAGGCGGAATAAAACTCGCCGCGCGTGGTGACCTGCCAGATCGCCGCCGGGATGTGGTGCTCGTAGGCGCCGGCGCCGATGAAGTTGGACCAGAAGCCGTCCTGCGCTGCGCGCGTCTGCATCAGGCGCGCGACTGACATTTCCGGCAAACCGTCGGGCACATCCTTCAGCTTGCCGGTCTTCAGCGCGGGCGGGATTTCGTCGAACAGGTCCTCGATGCTTTTCGCGCCGATGGCGCCGAGCATGGCGGAGACGTCTGCGTCGGTATGGGGAATGAAGGGCATGGTTCTAGGGGCTAGGAATTAGGATCTAGGGACTGGGGGAGGCGGGGCCGAGTTCAGGGGGCGCGGCGTAGCCGCACATTCCCTAAATCCTAGCCCCTAGCTCCTAGCCCTTAGTGGGCTTCCGACTCGACCAGCTTCTGGTACGCGGCGGCGTCGAGCAGGTCGTTGACGTCGGCGGGGTTGGCCGGCTTGATCTTGAACATCCAGGCGGCGTAGGCGTCCTGGTTCACCGCGTCGGGACTGGCTTCGACGTCGGCGTTGGCAGCGACGACTTCGCCGGCGACCGGGGCGTAGACGTCGGACGCGGCCTTGACCGACTCGACCACCGCGCATTCCTCGCCCTTGTTGAGGACGCGACCGGCGGCGGGATTCTCGATGAACACCATGTCGCCGAGCAGATCCTGCGCGTGGTGGGTGATGCCCACGGTCAGCGTGCCGTCGGCTTCGACGCGCACCCATTCGTGGCTGGGGGTGTATTTGAGGTCAGCGGGGATGGACATGGTAGGGCTTCCTTGGGTCGTCATGAGTTGCTTATCGGGGCTGGGTGCCAGGGGCTAGGATTTAGGGGCTAGGAGCTAGGGAAAGTGCGGCTGCGCCGCGTCATTCAATCAACCGGCGCGGGCGAAGCCCGCTCCATCCCTAGCCCCTAAATCCTAACTCCTAGCCCCTAACGCCCTAAATCAAAACTTTGCCGTTGCGCACGAACGGATACTTCACCACCTTCGCGCGCAGCTTCTTGTCGCGGATCTCGACCTCGACTTCCTCGCCCGGGGCGATGCCGAGCGGGATGCGGGCGAGCGCGATCGATTGCTGCATGGTAGGCGAAAACGTGCCGGAGGTGATTTCACCCTCGCCGTGCCTGGTGTGCACTTTCTGGTGGCTGCGCAGCACGCCTTTGTCCAGGAGCACGAGGCCAGCCAGCTGCTTCGTGACTTCGCTCGCTTCGAGCGCCTTACGGCCGACGAAGTCGCGTTCGGTCTTCATGTCCACGGTCCACGCGAGGCCGGATTCGAGCGGGCTGGTGGTTTCGTCCATGTCCTGGCCGTAGAGGTTCATGCCGGCTTCCAGGCGCAGGGTGTCGCGCGCGCCGAGGCCGATGGGCTTGCCGCCGGCTTCCATCAGCGCCTTCCAGAAAAAGGGCGCGGACTTCGCCAGCACCATGACTTCAAAGCCGTCCTCGCCGGTGTAGCCGGTGCGGGCGATGAACATCTCGCCCATGGCGGCGGCGTTGAAGGGTTTGAGGTTCGCGGTGATGCTGTCGACACCGGGCAGCGCTTCGTTCAGCGCCTGCGTGGCATTCGGCCCCTGGATCGCGATCATCGCCAGATCACGGCGCGGCGTGAGCGTGAGCCCCATGCCCCAGTCGGCATTCATTTTTTCCATCCAGGCGAGATCCTTCTCCGCGGTGCCGGCGTTGACCACCAGGCGGAACCAGGACTCGTCCATGAAATAGATGATGAGGTCGTCGATGACGCCGCCGGCGTCATTCAGCATGCAGGAATACAGCGCCTTGCCCGAGACCTGCAGCTTGTCGACGTTGTTGGCGACGAGCCGGCGCAGGAAGGCGCGCACGTTGGCGCCCTTGATGTCGAGCGGCAGCATGTGCGAGACGTCGAACAGGCCGCAGCCCGAGCGCACCGTGTGGTGTTCCTCGATCTGCGAGCCATAGTTGACGGGCATGTCCCAGCCGCCGAAATCGACCATCTTGGCGCCGAGTTCGCGGTGGGTGGCGTTGAGCGGGGTTTTCTTGAGGTCCGTCATGGGGCACCAAATAAAAAAGGGTGAAGCGGGAATTCGCTTCACCCCTCTGTCCTTGGTACCTGAGAGATTACGGCGGGCTGTTTGACCAGCGGGCCGCTGCCCCTTCGGTGGCAGTTTCTGCGAACTGCGCTCTCCAGAGTGTAGCCAAGACAATTTGTCTTGGTGTCGCGGTCCTTTTGCCTGAGCGATTCCGGGTGAATTGCGCCTTCGGCGGCGTGCGGTGCACGCGCTCTCCCGCGACGGGAGCCGGAACTATACCGAAGAAGCCGGCGGCGAACCAGCCCCGCGCGTCAGTAGGCGAGCTGCAGGCTGAAGCCCATGGGGGCAAGCTCGCGCACGCTCAGCGCAAGGCTGAGTGGCTGCTCACTCCGGGGCGGGACGCCGGTCGCGATCAGGCGCGGGTCGGCGAGGTATTCGCTGGGCGCGAAGCTGCGCCGCGCGAGCGGCTGGTTGCGCTGGTCGGTCAGGGTGAGCACCAGCACCGGCCAGGCCTGGGCCCGCGGGGCGCGGTTGCCCAGCGTGAGGTTGAGGCGGAGCTGGCCGGCGCCTTCGGTCTGCAGGTCGGAGCCGACGATGCGCAGCTGCGCGAGTTCCTGCGGCAGCGACAGGTTGCAGCCGAGGACGGCGCAGGCCTGCTCCAGGGCGGGGCGCGTCTCGGGGAAATGGCTCGCCAGCGCGTCGCGGAGGAAATACGCCGACTGCGCGGTGAGGGTGAGGAGCAGCAGCACGCTGGCCAGTGCGGCCGGCCAGACGCGGCGGCGCGTCGGCGGGATCAGGTCGGGCAGGGGCTGGGCGTATTCGATGTGCGCGGCCGGTGGCGCAACCGCGGGGCGCGGCGGCACCGGCACGAAGGGCTGCGGCCGCGGGGCGGGGATCTCGGGCAGCGGGCCGGGTTCTTCCGCCGCGGCCTGGTCGGGGTCGATGAGGATGATCGACGGCAGCTCGGCCTCGGGCGCGTGCGCGGCGCGCGTCACGGCGGGTTGCGTTGCGACCGCGGCCTGCGTGTGCGGTGCCGTCGGCACGACGGGCGATGAAGGTGGCGCGACTGCGGGGGCGATGTCCTGCGGCGTCTCGTCGACCAGCGTCGGCCGTGCGTCGAAGGCAGCGCCGCACACCCCGCACTGCACCCAGCCGTCGGCGGCGTCGAGCTGGTCCGGGCCGAGCCGGAAGACGCTGGCGCACTGGGGGCAGGTGGTGCGGAAGCGCGGCGTCACCGTCGCGTGCCCGCCAGTCGGACCCAGCCCTCGTCGGTGGCGGGCGCGTCGAAGTCGAAACCCTCGCGGTAGACCGCCATCACGTCGTCGGCCTGTTCGGCGAGGATGCCGGAGAGCACCAGCCGCCCACCGGGGCGCACCCGCGCGGTGAGGAGCGGCGCCATGCCCTTGAGCGGATTGGTGAGGATGTTGGCCACCACGACATCATAGCTGCCCGGCGCGAGCTCCCCCGGCAGGCAGAACTGCGCGGTCACGCCGTTCAGTTCGGCATTGTCGCGCGAAGCCTGCACGGCCTGTGGGTCGATGTCGACGCCGTCGACGCGGGCGGCGCCGAGCCTGGCCGCGGCGATCGCCAGCACGCCGGAACCGCAACCGTAGTCGAGCAGCGTCTCGCCGCCCTGCAGGTGCTCGTCGAGCCAGCGCAGACACAGCCGCGTGGTCGGATGACTGCCGGTGCCGAAGGCCAGCCCCGGGTCGAGCTTGAGATTGATCGCGCTGCCGTCGGGCGCTGCGTGCCAGGTCGGCACGATCCACAGCCGCGGCGAAATCGGGATGGGGTCGAACTGCGATTGCGTAAGGCGCACCCAGTCCTGCTCGGCGACGGTCTCGACGGTGTAATCCGTCGGCACCGGCACGCCGGCGACACGCGCCGCTTCGCTCAGAACTGCGCCGACGTCGGCGTCGGCCTCGAACAGCGCGACCGCGACGCTGTGCGGCCACAGTTCGGCCGTCGGGTGGTCGGGCTCGCCGAACAGCGGCGTTTCGTCCACCGTGCCGGCGTCGGCGTCCTCCAGCGACACCGACAGCGCGCCGGCCTCGACCAGCGCGTCCGACAGTGGCTCGGCCTGTTTGGAATCGACGAGGAGGCGGACGGATTGCCAGGGCATGGGTAGGGACTAGGGGCTAGGAGCTAGGATTTAGGGGTGAGGATGATGCAGCGCTGGCACCCATTCCCTAGCCCCTAGATCCTAAATCCTAGCCCCTCAAGCCTTTTCCTCCGCCAGTTTATGCTCCAGATAATGAATGCTGGTGCCACCCTTGATGAAGGCGGCGTCGTGCATGAGCATCTGGTGCAGCGGAATGTTGGTCTGGATGCCTTCGACGACCATTTCCATCAGCGCACCGCGCATGCGGGCGATGGCTTGCTCGCGGGTGTCGCCGTAGGCGATGAGCTTGCCGATCATCGAGTCGTAGTGCGGCGGCACGTAGTAGCCGTGGTAGACGTGCGAGTCGACGCGGATGCCGGGGCCGCCGGGGGCGTGGTAGTTGGTGAGCTTGCCGGGGCTGGGCACGAAGGTGGTCGGGTGCTCGGCGTTGATGCGGCACTCGATGGCGTGGCCGCGGAAGACGATGTCCTTCTGCTTCCACGGCAGCTTATCGCCGGCGGCGACGCGGATCTGCGTCTGCACGATGTCGATGCCGGTGATCATCTCGCTCACCGGATGCTCGACCTGCACGCGGGTGTTCATTTCGATGAAGTAGAACTCGCCGTTCTCGTACAGGAACTCGAAGGTGCCGGCGCCACGGTAGCCGATCTTGCGGCAGGCTTCGGCGCAGCGCTCGCCGATCTTGTCGCGCAGCTTGGGATCGAGGCCGGGGGCGGGCGCTTCCTCCAGCACTTTCTGGTGACGGCGCTGCATCGAGCAGTCGCGCTCGCCGAGATGTACGGCGTTGCCGTGCTCGTCGGCGAGGATCTGGATTTCGATGTGACGCGGCGTCTGCAGGAACTTCTCCATGTAGACCATGGGGTTGCCGAAGGCGGCGCCGGCCTCGGTCTTGGTCATGGTGACGGCGTTGAGCAGCGCGGCCTCGGTGTGGACCACGCGCATGCCGCGCCCGCCGCCGCCGCCGGCGGCCTTGATGATGACCGGGTAGCCGATGCTGTGCGCAATGCGCAGGATCTCGTCGGGATCGTCGGGCAGCGCGCCGTCGGAACCGGGCACGCACGGTACCTTGGCTTCGAGCATGGCCTGTTTGGCGGCGACCTTGTCGCCCATCAGCCGGATGTTGTCCGGGCGCGGGCCGATGAAGGCGAAGCCGGAGGATTCGACGCGCTCGGCGAAGTCGGCGTTTTCCGAGAGGAAGCCGTAGCCGGGATGGATCGCGCCGGCGTCGGTGACTTCCGCCGCGGCGATGATCGACGGCACGTGCAGGTAGCTCTGCGTCGACGATGCCGGCCCGATGCACACCGACTCGTCGGCGAGCTTGACGTACTTGGCGTCGCGGTCGGCCTCGGAATACACCGCGACCGTCTTGATGCCCATTTCGCGGCAGGCGCGCTGGATTCGGAGGGCGATTTCGCCGCGGTTGGCGATGAGGATTTTTTCGAACATGTGTCTAGGGGCTAGGGGATAGGATCTAGGGATTAGGGGGCTTTGAGCGGCCTCGGCCGCGCCATGAAATTGGGGGCGCGAAGCACGAGCTTCCCTATCCCCTAACTCCTAGTTCCTAGCCCCTGCCTTTCTTAACCAATCACGAACAACGGCTCGCCGTATTCCACCGGCTGGCCGTTTTCGACCAGGATGGCCTTGATGACACCGCCCTGGTCGGCTTCGATTTCGTTCAGGAGCTTCATCGCCTCGATGATGCAGAGGGTGTCGCCGGCGTTGACGGTCTGGCCGACTTCGGTGAAGTTCTTGGCGCCGGGCGCCGGGGCGCGGTAGAAGGTGCCGACCATGGGCGAGCGCACGACGTGGCCTTCGGGCACGGCGTCTTCGGCCGGCGCGGCGGCGGGGGCTGCGGCCGCCGGTGCGGCGGCGTGGAAGACCTGCGGCTGCGGCGCCATCATCATCGGCGCGCCGGCGATGCTCTTGGCGATGCGGACCTTTTCCTCGCCTTCGGTGATTTCGAGCTCGGCGATGCCGGAGGCCTCGACGAGGTCAATGAGCTTTTTGAGTTTTCTGAGATCCATGGGGAGTCCTGTTTTGCAGATGGCGCAGCGCGAATTCCAGGGCCAGTTCGTAGCCGTGGGCGCCCAGCCCGGACACCACGCCGACCGCGAGGTCGGAGAAATAGGAGTGGTGGCGGAAGCTTTCGCGCGCGTAGATGTTGGACAGGTGCACCTCGACGAAGGGGATCGCCGTCGCCGCCAGCGCGTCGCGCAGGGCGACGCTGGTGTGGGTGTAGCCTGCGGGGTTGATGAGGATGAAATCGACGTGGTCGCGGGCCGCCTGGTGGATGCGGTCGATCAGCGCGCCTTCGTGGTTGTGCTGGAAGCTCTCGACCTGGGCGCCGGCCGCCTCGCCGCGGGCGACGAGGGCGCGCTCGATGTCCTCGAGCGTGGCGAGGCCATAGTGCTTCGGTTCACGGCTGCCCAGGAGGTTGAGGTTGGGGCCGTGCAGCACCAGCACGTGCGGGCGCAGGGTCGGGACCGGTTTGGCCGCGGCGCGGCCGGATCGCTTGGTCGTCATGGGCGCGAGTCTGCCGCAAGTTCAGGTAATTTGTCCAGATCTTGACGGCAAGTTGCCGTTATGTAGCGAACTTGCGCAAAACGGCGTCGAGCGCGTCGCGATGCAGCCGGCCCAGGTGGCTCATGACGACGCGGCCGTCGCGATCGAGCACGATCGTGTAGGGAAGTGCCCCGCTGGGGTTGCCCAGGCGCTCCGCCAGGTTCGTTGCGGCACCTTCGCCGATGAGGATGGGGTAGTCGACCGGATAATCCTTGAGGAAGGACGCCACCCGGCCGGGACTGTCGATCGCGATGCCGACGAATTCGACGCCGTTCGCGCGATATTGCGCGCGCAAGGCGGCAAAATCGGGCATCTCCTCGCGGCACGGCGCGCACCAGCTGGCCCAGAAGTTCAGCACGACGACCTGCCCACGCCATTGCCCCATGGCCTGCGGCTGGCCGGCGAGATCGGGGAAGGCGAGCGCCCAGAATTCTGCGGCGACGGGCGCGGCGGGCGGCTGCGGCGCGTAGCGCGCCTGCGCCAGCCAGGCGCCGGCGGCGAGCGCCGCGACGGCCAGCGGAATCAGGAAGAACGATTTGCGGGTCATGAAAGGGGCTGCCCCGGCCAGGGCCGGGGCGCCGGGACAGGCTTACAGTTCGCCGTAGGAGTGCAGGCCGGACAGGAACATGTTCACCCCGATGAAGGCGAAGGTCGTGATGAACAGGCCGACGACCGCCCACCAGGCGAGCAACGGACCGCGCAGGCCCTTGACCAGGCGGATGTGCAGCCAGGCGGCGTAGTTGAGCCACACGATCAGCGCCCAGGTTTCCTTCGGGTCCCACGACCAGTAGCCGCCCCAGGCCTCGGCCGCCCACATCGCGCCGAGGATGGTGGCGATGGTGAAGAAGGCGAAACCGATGGCGATCGACTTGTACATGACGTCGTCGAGCACCTCGAGCTTGGGCAGGCGGTTGACGAGGATGCCGCGCGAGGCGAGCAGGTAGGCGCCGCCCAGCATCGCGGCAATCGAGAAGCCGCCGTAGCCGACGAAGTTCGCGGGCACGTGGATCTTCATCCACCACGACTGCAGCGCAGGCACCAGCGGCTGGATTTCGTGCGCGCCGCGGTCGAAGGTGTACCAGAGGATGAAGGCGACCGCGGCCGAGATGACCAGCAGCACGAAGGCGCCCATCTGGCGCGCCTGCGCACGGCCTTCATAGTAGAGATACATCATCGCGGTGATGAGGCAGAACAGCACGAAGACCTCGTACAGGTTCGACACCGGGATGTGGCCGATGCCGGGACCGATCTGGTGCGATTCGTACCAGCGCACCATGAGGCCGGTCCAGCCGAAGGTGACCGCCGCCCAGGTGAGCGCGGTGCCGGTCTTCAGCATGAAATCCGAGCGCGCCAGCAAGCCTGCCCAGTAGCCGAGGGTGGCCAGCGCGAACAGCGCGCACATCCACATGATCGCGGCCTGGCTGGAGATCAGGTACTTGAGGAAGAAGGTTTCCTCCATGCGGGCCAGGTTGCCGTCGTAGAGGTTCAGGGCGAACAGGCTCAGCGCGCCGACCACCAGGAAGAGCGGGCGGAAGGGCTTCCAGAACCAGCCGAACACGACCAGCGACGGAATGGTCGTGAGCAGGATGGCCTTTTCATAGATGTCCATGAATTCGCCGTAGCGGGCGAACGCGGCCAGGCCGCCGCCGACGACGACGGCGGCGAACAGCCAGTCGAACCAGTTCAGGCGCTTCAGGAGCGGGGCGGGTTGATTGAGGGCGAGTTCCATGGTCTTAGCCTCCGTTGGACTGGGCAAGCGTGTCGAGCGCTTGCGAATGCTGGGCGAATTCCTTCTCGAAATCGATAGTATGTTTGGCCGACGACATCGCCAGCAGCGCGTGCCCCGGCTTGATGCGCAGCCACACCCGGCGTTCGCGCACGTAGAGCATGAAGAATATGCCGAGCGTCAGCAAAAGCGAGCCGAGATACACGATGTTTTGGCCGGGCGAGCGTGTGAGCTGCAGCCCGGTAGCCTTGACCTCGTCGTAGCCGGCAAGTTGCAGGTAGACCGGTGCACCGTAGACGAACAGGTCGCTCACGCTGTTGAGCGTGTCGCGCACCAGCCAGGCGGTCGCCTCGTCGGTGTCGGCCGGCGGCAGGCCGGCCTGGCGATTGGCGATCTGCAGGGCCTGGAAGGCCGTAAGCTCGAGGATACGCAGGTAGGTGGCGGCGATCTGCTCGCTTTCGGCTTTCGGCACGCGCTCCTCGATGAAGCGGCCGAGCGACTGGAAGCCGCCGTTGGCGAACATCGCCAGCACCTGGGTGGCGCTCGCCTTGAGGCGGTCTTCCAGTTCGGTTTCCCAGGCGTCGGGCGGCAGCGAACTGCGGGCGAAGCGGGCGGCGATCTCGCCGTGCAGCGACTCGTTGAGCAGCGTCGCGCGCAGCCGCATGTAGGTGTCGAGACTGCCGTTGGCGTCGAGCGGCAGGCGCAGGTAGCGGAAATCCTCGTTCGGCGTTTCGCGCACGCCGGACATCAGGAACCAGCGGCCGTCGAGCTCGAGCGGCAGCATGTAATTGGAGAATTCGCGCGCCTGGCCGCGCGCGTCGCGCAGCTTGTACTGGAAACTGGGACCGACGTTGCGCAGGTGGCGGTTGTCGCTCACCGGGCTGCCGCCGAGCACGCTCATGGTGTCGCGCGGCGTCTCGATCTCGCCGCCCAGGTTCTCGATGTTGAAGGGGCGGAAATCGACGAACTCGAGGGTGTAGTCGCCGGCCGAACTGGTGAGGGTGGTGCTCTGGTGCACGGCGCCCGTGACGTCGAACGAGGACGCCGACGGCGCGAACAGGTTCCAGCCCTTCAGCGTCAGGCGCGTGCCGCCGTCGGCGAAGCTGGCCTGGTAGATGGCGATGCCGTCGTGGATCAGCGGATGGTTCACCCGGATCGTCGCCTCGCGGATCTTGTTGCCGGCGTGGTCGAACAGCTCGACGTCGCTTTCGAAGCTCTTCGGCTGGCCGGTGCTGTAGTGCTCGATGCGGAATTCCTTCAGCGCGACCACGAAGGGCAGCTCCTGGACCAGATAGCCGTCGGCGACGTTGAGGAAGGCGACGCTTGCGCTGGAGCCTTCGGGGATCTGCACGCTGCCGCGGAACGAGGGGTTGGTCACCTTCAGCCGTGAAATCTCCGGCACCTGGCTTTGCGGAATGTCGCGCGTCTCGATCTTTTTCATGCCGAGGAGCTGCTGCGCCTTGAATACCAGGTTGCCGTCCATCAGGCCGCCGAGGCAGATGATCACGATGGCCGCGTGGGCCAGGAAATAACCGAGGCGGTTCCAACTGCCGGCCTTGGCGGCGAGCAGCACGCCGTCCTCGCGTTCGACGTGCTTGACCTTGTAGCCCTGGCCTTCGAGGTAGCGCTGCGCGTCGGCGGCGAGCGCTTCAGGCGCCTGCGTGAACGCCGCCTCGTGCTTGTGCTTGAAGGCGGCAAGCGACTGTTCGCTGACGTGCTCGCGGAAGCTTTTCATCTCGCGCACGAAATTGGGCGCGTTGCGCCAGATGCACACGCTGGTCGAGACGACCAGGAAGGTGAGGATGATCAGGAACCAGCCGGCGTGGTAGACATCGTAGAGCCCCAGCTTTTCGTAGACGTCGAACCAGAATGGTCCAAGCTGGATGAGGTAGTTGTTGTAGGGCTCGGATTGCTTCAGCACCGTGCCGACGATCGAGGCGATCGCGAGGATGGACAGCAGGCTGATGGCGAAGCGCATCGAACTCAGCAGTTCGAACAGGGCCTTGCCGAAGGAGAGGGGAGTGGTCGTCATAGGGGCCGGCGGCGATGGGAGACGCAATAAAAAAAGGGTGACCGGGTCACCCTTTCATCGACTCAGGTGCGGGCAATAAGTTTACCCGCTTGCCGCCGCGCAGGGGCGCTTGTCCGCCCCTGCGGCAGGGTTATCAACGCAGGCCCTGGATGTAGATCGACACGGCCTTCATGTCGGCGTCGGTCATCTTGGCCGCGATGTTGCGCATCATCTTGGCGGCGTCGTTGGCACGCGCGCCGACGCGGAAGGCGTTCAGCTGCGCATAGGTGTAGTCGGCATGCTGGCCGGCCAGGCGCGGGAACTGCACGGGGATGCCCTTGCCCTGCGGGCCGTGGCACGAAGCGCAGGCCGGCACGCCGGCGCCGAGCACGCCGCCGCGGTAGATCTTTTCGCCGACGAGCGCCTGCTCCATGTCCTTGGCGGTGCCGGGCTTGGGCTGCTGCAGGCTGTAGTAGGCGGCGAGGTTCTTCAGGTCGGCGTCGGAGAGATCCTTGACGATGCCGTTCATGACGGGGTTCTTGCGCGCGCCGGACTTGAATTCGGCAAGCTGCTTGTACAGGTAATGCTCGGACACGCCGGCAAGCTTGGGATTGGCGGCCGCGACGCTGTTGCCGTCGATGCCGTGGCAGGCCATGCACACGCTGCCGACGAGCTTTTCCGCTGCCTTGGGGTCGCCCTTGGTCGCGGTGGGGTTGGCGTAGGCGGAAGTGGCTGCCAGCAAGGCGACCAGTAGGACGATGCGGTTCATCAAAAGCTCCTGAAGGCTTGCAAAACTCGAGAAAACAGGTAGTTTAGCGGTAACTAATATGGCTGCCAACCCCGTGCTGAACCAAGCCCATTTTCATGTATCGGTTGCGCAGCTGCGCGACTTGCCCTTTAGCCGGGCCGAAGTCGCGTTCGCGGGGCGGTCGAATGCCGGAAAGTCGAGCGCAATCAATCTCCTGACACGGATAAACCGCCTGGCTTTCACGTCGAAGACGCCCGGACGCACCCAGCTCATCAATTTCTTCGAGCTCGCCCCCGACACCTTTCTGGTCGACCTGCCGGGCTACGGCTACGCCAAGGTTCCGCCGGCGGTGAAGGCCAAGTGGGAGGCGCTGCTGTCGCGCTACCTGCAGGAACGCGAAGCGCTGGTGGGCATGGTGCTGATCATGGATGCGCGGCACCCGCTGACGCCGCTCGACCGCCAGATGCTCGACTGGTTCGTGCCGACCGGCAAGCCGGTGCACATCCTGTTGTCGAAGGCGGACAAGCTTTCGAACAGCGAGAAGGCGCTGACGCTCAAGCGCGTCAGGCAGGATGTGGCCGGATTCGACGGCGTCAGCGTGCAGCTGTTTTCGAGCCTGTCGCGTCTGGGTGCGGACGAGGCGGCGGCGCAGATCGAGGGCTGGCTGTCGCAGACCGATCAGGCAGCCGTGGCGTGAGCCGGCGTGGCTGAAATAAAAAGGCCCCGACCAAGGGAGGGATCGGGGCCAAGAATGCCTTAAGGGGATTAAGGCAACCCGCTCAGGGAGGAGAAGCGGGAGACGATGCAAACCGTCTACCGTCCTAGAGTAGACCTGTTTCGGAAAAGTTCCAGGTCGTTCCGACAATGCTTTGGAGAAGCGAAGTGAACCTGCCTTTCGGCCAATTTCCTGCCGCCCGCATGAGACGGATGCGTCGCGATGATTTTTCCCGGCGCCTGGTGCGTGAGCACACACTCACGACGAATGACCTGATTTATCCGGTATTCGTTCTGGACGGCCAGGGCAGGCGCGAAGCGGTGGCGTCGATGCCCGGGGTCGAGCGCCTGTCCGTCGACCTGCTGCTGCCGATCGCGGAAGAATGCGTCGAGCTGGGGATCCCCGCGCTCGCGTTGTTCCCGGTGATCGACGCCGGCCTGAAAAGCCCCGGCGCCGAGGAGGCGCTCAATCCCGACGGCCTGGTTCCGCGCACCGTGGCGGCGCTGAAAAACCGCTTTCCCGAGCTGGGCCTCATCACCGACATCGCGCTCGACCCCTACACCAGCCACGGTCAGGACGGCCTCATCGACGACACCGGCTACGTGCTCAACGACGAGACCGTGGCGGTGCTGGCCAAGCAGGCGGTGGTGCACGCCCAGGCCGGCGCCGACATCGTCGCGCCCTCAGACATGATGGACGGCCGCGTCGCCGCCCTGCGCGCCGCGCTCGAGGGGGCGGGCCTTATTCATACCCGGATTCTGGCCTATGCTGCCAAGTACGCGTCGAGCTTCTACGGCCCGTTCCGCGATGCCGTGGGGTCGGCGGCGAACCTGGGCGCCGGCAACAAGTACACCTACCAGATGGACCCCGCCAACAGCGACGAGGCCCTGTGGGAAGTCGGGCTCGATCTGCAGGAGGGCGCCGACATGGTCATGGTCAAGCCCGGCATGCCGTATCTGGATGTGATCCGGCGGGTGAAGGACGCCTACGGCGCGCCCACCTACGCGTATCAGGTGAGCGGCGAGTACGCCATGCTCAAGGCGGCGGCGCAGAACGGCTGGCTCAACGAGCGGGCCTGCGTGATGGAAGCCCTGCTGGCGTTCAAGCGCGCCGGCGCGGACGGGGTGCTGACGTATTTCGCGCGCGACGCGGCGCGCTGGCTGAAGGCGGCGCGTTAAGTTCGCGCCGGCACTGCCGTTATTTTGAGCATACGGGCCGGCGTTCTCGCTGGCCGCGTGCAGGAGAGCAGACATGGCCTACAGCCTCAAGGATCTGTTCGCGAGCCGTCAGCGGAAGGCCGCGGACGATTTCGACAAGACGATCGTGAACATCCTCAGCCCCTACCGGCTGAAGGATCTGTGCCCGGCCATGCGCGATGCGCCGAACACCCAGGAAGAGAACCTCGGCGAGCAGTTGTTCAAGATCCGCCTCGCGCAGTCCGACACCGTCCGCACCGCCGCCACCATGCTGGTGCAGAAGCGCTACGCCTGGCGCGGCTACAAGGCGGGCGAGCTGCGCAAGGAGCCGAATCGCATCACCCTGCTGGCGCATCAGGGCGACGAGATCGTCGGCAGCCTCAACATCGGCTACGACTCGCCCGAAGGCCTGTGCGCCGACGAGCGCTACAAGGAAGACGTCGACGCGCTGCGCGCGCGGGGCTGCAGCGTGGGTGAAATCACCAAACTCGCCATCGACGAGAACAAGGGCAACAAACAGGTGCTGGCGGGCATGATCAACATCGCCTACCTGTACGGTCTGATCCACGGCGTCACCGATGCGGTGATCGAGGTCACGCCGCGCCATCGTCCCTTCTATGAACGCATGCTCGATTTCAAGCAGATCGCCGGCGAGCGCTACTACGAGGCGTCGAGCACCAACGTCGTGCTGATGCACATCGAGCTCGCGCACATCACCGAGCGCATCAAGGCGGTCGGTGGCAAGGGCACGGCATGCAAGGAGCGCAGCATCTATCCGTATTTCTTCAGCCCCGAGGACCAGGACGGCATCATGCTGCGTCTGCAAGGCGAGACCAACTAGGCGTGTACGACTACGACGAGGCGTTCTCCCGCAACCTGGGTTGGCTCACCCCGCAGGAGCAGGCCCGCCTGCGACGCGCGCGCGTCGCGGTCGCCGGCATGGGCGGCGTCGGCGGCGTGCACGTGCAGGGCTTGGCGCGACTGGGCATCGGCGCGCTCACCCTCACCGATTTCGACAGCTTCGAGCTCGCCAACTTCAACCGTCAGGCTGGCGCGGCCGTCTCGACCCTCGGCCGGGCCAAGGTCGAGGTCATGCGCGAGTTTGCCCTGGACGTGAACCCGGAATGCGACATCCGCGTGTTCCCGAACGGGCTCGACGCGCACAATCTGGCCGATTATCTTGACGGCGTCGACCTGCTGATCGACGGCATCGACTTCTTCGTCAACGCCATGCGGCCGCCGCTCTACCGCGCTGCGCGCGAACGTGGTATCCCCGTCGTGTGCGCCGCCCCGCTGGGCGCGGGCGCCTCGGTCATCTGCTTCAAGCCAGGCGGCATGCACTTCGAGGACTATTTCGGCTTCGCGGGCTGTGACGACCTCACCATGGCGGTGCGTTTCCTGGTCGGCATGTCGCCGCGCCTGCCGCAGCGGCATTATCTGGCCTACCCGGAGATTGTCGATTTCGTGAAGCGGCGCGTCCCCTCGCTCGGCATGGCCTGCCAGATCGCGGCCGGCATGGCGGTCACGACGACGATGAAGGTGTTGCTGGGACGTGGTGGCGTGCCGGGCGCGCCGACCACCTTCCAGTACGACGCCTACCTGGGACGGCATTACCGCAGCTGGCGGCCAGGCGGCTATCGCAATCCCCTGCAGAAACTCGCCGAACGCATCGTGATGTTGCGTCTGAAGCTGGATTGAGTTCGCGCAGCAGGGACGGCTGGCTTCCGGTGGACGAAAAAAACCGCGCATCGCTGCGCGGTTTTTTGTTGCCGGGTTAACGGCTTCAGGCAGCCTTGCGGCGGCGCGCCAGACCCAGGCCGACCAGACCCATGCCCAGGAGGGCGAGGGTGGCGGGTTCGGGGATCGACTCGCCGTACACGTTGTTGTTGCCGAAGTGGGTCGCGACCACAACGCCGTCGTTGATCACCGGATTGTTCAGCGGCTGGAACGACGAGGTGTAGGTCAGGTCCGTGCCGCCGGGCTGGCTGTTGGTGTCCAAGTTATACGCGGCCAAGCCGCCCACGACGTTGAAGTAGCCGGTGCCCTGGCCGGACGCGCCGTTGCTGTTGGGGATGGTCACGGTGCCGGCGATGGTGTTGCCGCCCGGGAGGATGGGCGCGGCAAGCAGATCCAGCCACACCAGGCCATCGGTCGCAGTCGCCTTGGTGCCGGCGCTGAACGCGGTGTAGCCGACGTCGGTGGTCTTCTGCACGTAGACCTTGAGCCAGCCGCCGTTGGCTGCGAAGGTCAGGTCGCCGACAGCGGCGGCTTTGGTGATGGTGAAGCCGCCGAACTCATAGGTCAGCTGGCAGTTGGCGCAGAAGCTGCCGCCGTTGATCGCGGTGATCTGGCCGTAGCCGGAGAACGTGTCGCCGACGTTGACGCCGATGGTCTCGAAGAGGTTGGTCTGCGAGCTGAAGTCGAAGATCGGATCGTTCGGATCCCAGGTCACGCCACCGACGGTCACGGCGTGGGCCGCAGACCCGAATGCCATGGCCGAAGCTACGAGCAGGCTGGCGGTAAGTTTGTTGAGTTTCATGTCATGGCTCCTTGGTTTGGATGGCACTTGCAAGTCCGGTCTGGGGGACTTGCTGTGCCTGAATAAAAGCATGGGACATGCCAGAAACAAAATAATCAATTAAAACAATTAGTTGTTATTTTATGTACCCGGTGCGATCGGCAGGAGTGTAAAAAAAATCGACATCTCCCGGCGGTATCCGCGCCCGTTCACAGCTTCTTCAATTCGGCCCGGGCGGCCTCGGCCTCAGGAAAGGCCGGCGCGCTGCGCAACAGGGCTTCCAGTTCCCGGCGCCCGCCGGCCTTGTCGCCGCTTCTCGCCAGGGCGACCGCCCGGTGATAGCGCACGGTCGGGTTGCCGGGGAGGCCCGCGAGCGCCCGGTTGAGCAGTTCGAGGCCGCGACCGGCCTGGCCATCCTGCACCAGGATCCAGCCCAGGGTGTCGAGCACGGCCGGATTGCCCGGCTCAAGCTTGTACGCCTGCTCGGCGGTGGCGCGGGCACGGCGGTCGCCGAGTTTCTGGTAGAGGCTGGCCAGGTTGTTGAGGGCGGCGGTGGAATCGGGCACCAGCCCCAGCACTGCCTGGTAAGCCGCGACGGCGTCCTGGGTGCGGCCGCTGGCAGCGAAATAATCGGCGGCGTAAAGCCGCACGACGGGGTCCTGCGGGTTCTGCCGCAGCCACTGGGCGAGCTTGGGGTCTGCCGTGGCCGCGTTGCCGGCCAGGACATCGGCGCGGTGGAGCTTGACGAAGGCCTCCGGGCCTGCGCCTTGGCTCAGGGCTTGCGTGTAGGCCTTGGCGGCGAGATCGTGGCGTTTCTGAGCCAGCAGGACGTCGCCTTCACGCTCGAAACCAAGCGGCGACTGGGGGCGGCTGGCCTGGTGCCGGCGGGCGATCTGCAGGGCCTGATCGGGCTTGTTGGCACGCATTTCGAGCTGGATCAGGGCGTCTACGCTGGGTTCGTGGCCGGGCTGCAACTTCAGGGCCTTGTCCAGCGTGGCTCGGGCGTCCGCCAGGCGATTGCCGGCGATCTGGGCGACTGCCAGCCTGAGCTGCGCATCGGCCGAGTGCTCGGCCTTTTGCGCCAGGCGCGTGAACGTGCTGAGCGCGCCAGGGTAGTCCTGCATCGCGAGCTGGACCGAGCCCAGCAGCTCGAGCGCCGCCGGGTTGTCGGGGTTGGCGCCCAGCATTTCGTTGGCGATGGCCAGGGCTTTCTGGAATTCTTTCTTGCCGAGCAGGTGGCGCACCAGCGCCGCCCGGGGAGGCAGGGCGGCGGGATGGGCTTTCGCGGCGCGCTCCAGCCAGCCGACCTGTTCCTGTTCGCGCCGGGCCTGGGCGGCAAAATCGGCCAGCGCCATCATCGCCGCAAGATTGTTCTTGTCGTGGCTGAGCACCTGTTCGAAGCGCTTGCGCGCCGCGTCGGGGCGTTTGTCGCGCAGGTCGAGTTCGGCGAGGCTGGTCACCGCGGGCAGGAAGGCCGGGTCGATGCCGAGGGCGCGCTCGAAGCTCGCGCGTGCGCCGGCGTAGTCTTTTTTCCCGAACAGGGCGTTGCCGCGCATGGTGTGGGTCGCCGGACTGTTCTTGAGCTTCTTCTCCAGCGCGTCGACGGCGGCCAGCGCCTGGTCGTATTCCTTGCGATCGAGATGGGCCATCACCAGCAGCACGTCGGCGCGATGCTGGGTGGGGTCGAGCGCACTCGCGCGGTTCAGCTCGGAAATGGCCGTCTGGCTGTCGCCCGCGGCGAGGCGATTGAAACCCAGCTGGGCCTGGATGCTCGCGTTGGACGGATCGAGCGCGGCGGCGCGGGCCAGATAGTCGGCCGCCTGGGTGTGCTCGCCCTTGAGCCGGTACGCTTCGGCCGCCACGACCAGCACCTGGGCGTCGAGGTTGTCGGGCGTGAGGAGCGGCGCCAGCGTGGTCAGCGCGCGATCCGGCTGACCCTGCTTGATTTGGGTCGCCGCCAATAGCCGGCGTGCGTAGCGGTGGCCCGGAAAGCGCTCCAGGTAGCGGGCGAGGTGGGTTTCGGCCTGGCCGTACGAGCCCAGCGAATAGTCGGTGGCGCCGGCGAGCAGCACGCTCGGCAGATGGTTCGACGTGATCTTGAAGATGGCTTGCAGGCTTTCGCGGGCCGCGGCGTAATCCTGGCGCTCGAAGCTGAGCAGGCCCTTGAGGTAGTGGGCCGAGAGGGACTTCGGCGCCAGCTTGGCGACTTTGTCGACGTCGGCCTGCGCGGCGTCGAGCTGGCCCAGCGCCATCTGCAGGGCGGCGCGGCTTTGCAGGGCCGTCAACTGGTTCGGTTCGGCTTTCAACGCCTGCGTGTAGGCGGCCAGGGCGGCTTCCGGATCGCGGTTGAGCTGCGCCCAGTCGCCGACGAAAATCCAGCTCCGTGCCTGCTGGCTTGGCAACTTCAGCGCCTCGTCGAGCCAATGCTTGGCTTTTGGCAGGTTGCGTTCCGCCACGGCGCACTGGGCCAAGCCCCAGTAGGTGGGTGGGTTGGATTTGTCCACTTCGAGCGACTGCTGGTACAGCGCACACGCGTCGCCGAGCTTCCCGCTTCTCAGCAGGGCGTCCGCGCGGACCTGGTAGATGCGCGCACGGTTGACGCGCGAGGTTTTCTCCCCGGGATTGATCTCGTCCAGCACCCGCTTGTACTCGCCCATCAGCACGAGCGCCTCGCCCAGCTGGGGTTTGATCGATTCGCGGTTCACCCCCAGGCTTTCCGCACGCACCAGCTCCTTTTCCGCCTCGGCGCCCAGTCCGGCCTTGAGATAGACCTGTCCCAGGAGCAGGCGGGCCTGGGGACTGTCGGGGTTCTTCTGGATGGCGTTCTTCAGTTCGATGATGCTGCCGCGCAAGTCGCCCTTGTCCTCGAAGTCCTTGGCGCGCTGGATGTGTTCCTGCTCGGTCAGGCGCGCCGTGGCGTCGCATCCGACCAGCGGGGCGGACAGGGCCAGCACGAGAAGCAGGATCGGCGTTGAGGCGTGGCGGGGCGTCATGGGGTCTCCAGGAAATGCGGCCGGGTCAGCGGGGGGCGGCTTGCAATTGTGCGAGCAGTTTGCGGGCGTCCTGCTCCTGCGGGAAGGCAATGCCGCTGTTCAGCAGGCGCTGCAGTTCGCTGCGGGCGCGGACGGCGTCCCCCGTCTTGGCGTAGGCCGCTGCGAGGTGGTAGTGAATTTCGCCGGCGTCGGGCGCCTTTGAGTGGGCTTGCTGTAACAGCTTGAGGCCGCGTGCGCCCTGCCCCCGCTGCACCAGGATCCAGCCCAGCGTATCCATCACCGCCGGGTTCTCGGGCTGCAGCTTGTGCGCTTGCTCGGCAAAATCGATCGCACGCTTGTCGCCGGCCTCGTGCAGGGCCCAGGCCAGGTTGTTCAGCACGACCAGGCTGTTCGGGCTGCGCTTGTTCAGATCCAGATACTGTTCGACGGCGGCCTGATGCTGGCCGCGCTTCAGGAGGCTTTCGGCCAGCGCCACACGTACCGCGGTATCGCCAGGGTTGGATGCAAGCCAGGCGGCGAGACGCTTTTCGCCCTCGGCGGGGCGCTGGTTCGCCGTCAGCACCTGCAGCTGCCGCAACAGGAGGGCGTTGGACGGGGCCATGGCGTGGGCGCGGTCGAGGGCGGCGAGCGACGCTGGGTAGTCCTTGCGGGCAAAGGCGGCGTCGGCTTCCAGAATGTGGCCAGCGGGATGCTTGGGGTGGCGCTGCTGCGCCTGACGGGCGAGCTTGCCGGCCTCGTCGGGCCGGTTCGCCTGGATTTCGAGGCCACCCAGCATGACGAGCGCTTCGAGATGATCGGCCTGGTGACGCAGGGCGTCCCGCAGCGATTGCGTCGCGCCGGCGTAGTCTTTGGCCGCGATCTGCGCACCGGCGACCTTCACCAGCGGGCCGGGTTCGCCGGGCTGCCCCTCGGCCACCTTGCGGAAGCTGCCGAGCGCATTGGCGTGATCGCCCAACGCGAGCTGGATGGTGCCCAAGAGATCCAGCGCCACCGGATGGTCGGGCTGGGCGTTGACCGCCTCGCGCGCCGTCGCCAGCGCCTGGTTGCGGTCGCCCTTGGCGAGCTGGTGGCGGGCCAGTGCAATGCGCGGCGGGAGCGCCTGCGGATGCGTTGTGGCGGCCTTCTCCAGCCAGCCGACGAAGGCCTTTTCGTCCTGCCGGCGCTGTGCCAGGTCGGCCAGCGCAAGCATGGCGTTGAGGTGCTTGGGGTCGGCCTTGAGGATGCTTTCGAAACGCTGCCGGGCGGCGTCGGGCTTGTTGTCGCGCAGGTCGAGCTGCGCGAGGTTCGCTGCGGCCGGGAAGAAGGCGGGATTGAGCTTCAGGGCTTGGCCGAAGCTGTCGCGCGCGCGCGCAAAATCCTTCTTGCCGACGTAGGCCGCACCGCGGTAGTTCCAGCTGAGCGGGTCGGCGCCACGTTTCTTCTCCAGGGCCGCGATGCTCTCAAGTGCGGCATCGAATTTTTCCTGGCGCAACTGGGTGAGAATGATGACCGAGTCGGCGCGGTTGCCCGCGCCGCCCAGGTCGGCGGCGGCCTGGAGGTCGGCCATCGCGCGCTGGTCGCCTTGGGCCAGGCGGGCGATGCCGAGCTCGGTGCGCAGCGCGGCATTGTCGGGCGCGCGCTGGACTGCCTGCTCGAAATAGGTCGAGGCCTGGGCGTAGTCCCTGCGCGCGAGGGCGATCTCACCGGCGACCGAGAGGACGCCCGCATCCTGGCCGGCCGCGCGCAGCGCCGGTGCGAGGGTGCGCGCGGCATCGTCGACGCGGCCCAGGCGCAACTGGGTCGAGGCGAGCAGGCGCAGTGCATAGGGGTTGTTCGGCACCGCCGCCACGACCTTGCCGAGATGCGCCTCGGCGGTCTGCAGATTGCCCAAGGCATGCTCCACCGTGCCGGCCAGCAGCAGGGCCGGGAGATAGTTGGGCGCGGCTTTCAGCACGCCGGCCAAGCCGTCGCGCGCGCGTTCGGGCTGCTTGTCGCGGAATTCGATGAGCGCGGCGGTGTAGCGCGCCTGCAGGTTGTTCGGCATGAGCTTCAGGGCGGCGTCGACTTCCTTGCGCGCGTCGTCGAGCCGGTTGTCCGCGAGCGCCGCGCCGGCCAGCGCGAGCCGGGCGTTCACGTTGCGCGGGTCGGCGCGCAGCAGCGCCTGATAGGTGGCGATCGCCTCGGCCTTCTTACCAGAATGGCGCAACAGGTCACCCTTCAGCAGCAGGCTGTCGCGGTGGCCGGGGTCGGCCTTGAGCGCGGCGTCGAGCGCCTGCAGAGCCTGGTCGACCTCGTTGTCGGCCAGCGCCAGCTGCGCGAGCGCGAACTGGACATCCGGGTGGCTGCCGCCGATTTGCCGGGCGCGTTCGGCCGATTGGCGGGCGTCTTCCTTGCGGTCGAGCCCCAGTTCCGCCGTCGCGCGCAAGGCCAGCAGCGGGGCGTGCTCCGGACCGGCGTCGGCGGGGATCGGCAGCTCGTCGAGCACGCGCTGGAATTCGCGCTGGCCGAGCAGGGCACGGGCCAGCATCGGATTGACCTCCGCCGCAGCGTAGCCGGCCTCGCGGGCGCGCCGGAATTCCTTTTCGGCGCCGTCGAGGTTGAGCTGTTCGAGGTAGAGTTTGCCAAGCTCGAAGCGGGCCTCGGCGTTGGTCTCGTCCTTTGCCAGAACGTTCTTCAGCTGGATGACCGCGGTCTTGGCGTCGCCGGCCGCCAGGCTTTGTCGGGCCTGATCGAGCAGGGCATCGCTCGATTCGCCGCCGCAGGCGGCGAGCGTGGTGCTGAGGATCAGGGCGAACAGCAGTCGGCTGGGAAGGGGGCGCATGGCGTGGCGGTCTCCTGTTATCGAATAAATTGTACGGGACGGACTCGCCTGCAAGATGACGCGGCCGGCAAAAACTGCCGGCTTTTCGTCAAGAGTCACGAAATTTCTCCGCTAAGACTCGGGTTGGGATTAATTTTCCGTTTGCAGTAGAGTGCGCGTGTCGCCCCCGCAAGATTCAAGCCCGATGTTTTCTCGCAAGACCGTTCAAGCGCTCGGCGCGTTGTGCACGCTCGTCGCGCTGGCCCTGCCGGCCGGTGCCGACGACGCGCTGGCGCTCGCCCAGCGCGTGCACGATCGCCCCAACGGACGCGACCTCACCACGCTGGGCCGCATGGTGCTCACCGAAAAAGGCCGCGCGCCGCGCATCCGCGAGCTGGTGACCTACCGCATCGACCGCACGGGTGGCGAGACCGCGAACCTGATCCGTTTCCTCGACCCGGAGGACATCGCCGGCACCGGCCTCTTGAGCGTCGACAAGGCCGACGGCAGCACCGACCAGTGGCTGTATCTGCCCGCGCTCGACCGCGTGCGGCGCATTTCCAGCGATCGCAAGGGCGGCCGCTTCGTCGGTTCCGACCTGTATTTCGAGGACCTGCAGGAGCGCAAGCCGGCGCGCGACCGCCACCGTCTGCTTGGCAAACAGACCGAGAGCGGCATTCTCTGCGACGTGCTCGAGAGCGTGCCGCTCGACCCCAAGGATTCGGTGTATCTCAAGCGCATCAGCTGGGTCGACCCCGCCACCGCGATTCCGCAGCGCGTCGATTATTTCGAGAAGGATGCGAACACGCCGAGCAAGCGCTGGCTGCTGCGCGGAAAGAAGCGCAACCAGGGTTACTGGACGCTGACCGACAGCCGCATGATCGACCTGCAAACCGGCCACGAAACGCGCATGGTGGTCGACGCCGCGCTTTACGACCAGCGTCTCCCCGAGCGCCTCTTCAGCACCCAGGCGCTCGCCGACGAAAACCTCGAATCGGAATACCGCCCATGAACATTCATCTGCTGACCGCGGGCCTTGCGCTCGCCTGCCTGCCTACTTTCGCGATCGCGCAGCTGCCGCCGCCACGCGAAGCCGCCCAGGAAACGGTCGACGACCTGCCGCCGCCGCGCGCCACGACGCGCAAGCCGCGCGCGGTTCCGGCGGACGCGGCGCCCGCTGCTGCAGCCACCCCCGCGCCGGCCGCCGTCGCCGACGACTTGCCGCCGCCGCGCGCCACCGCCCGCCGGCCCGTCGCGCGGGGCTTCCAGCCTTCGTTCAAACAGGGCGTCGACGATCTGCTGCTGGAAGCCGGCGCGCTGCCCGACGCGCCCGAGGCCGATGCCTACGCTACCCTGCGCGCCAGCGCCTACGTGCTGTGGCAACCCAGCCGCAACTGGGAGTTCCGCGCCGGGGCACGGCTGGACGCCCTGGATCAGAGCGGCGGCACGGCCAGCCACCGTGAAGGCCTCGCCGACTACACCGACACCTATGTGCGCTACCGCGACGGCGACACCCGCCTGACGCTCGGCGCGCAGACCATCATCTGGGGGCGCGCCGACGAGATTCCGCTGGCCGACCGCGTGAGCCGTGCCGACCTCACGCGTTTCCTGCTCGACGACCTGGCCGACCGCCGCCGCGCGCAGCTCGCCGCGCGCTGGGAGCAGACGATGGGCGACTACAAGCTCGACGCGGTGTGGCTGCCGGTGTTCCGCGGCGCGCAGCTGCCCGACCTCGAAAGCGTGTGGAGCCCGGTCAACCGCAGCACCGGCCGCATCATCGGCATCGATCCCGCGCTCACCGCCTGGGTGAGCGGCGCAGCGGTGAGCCACGACGAGCACGGCAGCGGTGGCGGCGCGGTGCGGCTCACGCGCACCGGCGAGCCCTTCGACTTCGGCGTCACCGTCGCGCGCACGCGGCAGTCGCTGCCGTACTACCGGGTCGACGCCGGGCCTTCGCTGACCGCGATCCATCCGTTCAACACCTTCGTCGGCGCCGACTTCGAGGCGGTCACCGGCGGGCTCACCTGGCGCATGGAAGTCGGTTACACCGACGACGTGCCGGTGACGCTGCCGACCACCGCGATGGACCAGACGGCGTCGCTCGACTGGATCGGCGCGCTGGAATTCTTTCCCGGCGGCAAGGACACCCGCGTCAACCTGCAGCTCGTCGCGCACGCGCTGCAGACCGACCGCAGCATTCTGGAGCTGAAGGAGTACTACGGCGTCAACGGCGAGGTCGAGACCACCTTCGGCCAGGGGCGCTGGCGCGCCGCGGTGCGCTTCGCCAGCGGCTTCAACGTGCACGACGTCTACGTCAGTCCGCGCGTGAGCTACGTCGGCTGGGAGCCGCACGAGATCTACCTCGCCGGCCACTACTTCGACGGCGAGGCGCGCAGCCTGGGAGGGTTCCACCAGGATCACTCGATGATCGCGCTGGGCCTGCGCACCCGCTTCTGATGACCCCATGAGCCTGCTGTCGCGCGCCTTCGGCCGCACCCAGGGCATGCAGCATCGCCTGCTGGCGTGGCCGCTGGCGCTGGCGCTGGTGATCCTGCTGCACGTCGGCGCTGCCGCGCTGCTGCTCACCCTGCAGTTCAACAACGCGCCCGAGGTCTATTACCCCGAGGACGCGCCGGCCGTGCTGCTGCGCAACGAACTGCGCCAGGACTTCCCCAGCGACGAGGTGCTGACGGTGCTGTTCCGCAGCGAGGCGGCGTTCTCCGCCGATTTCCTCGGCCGGCTCGACCGCGTCGCCGAAACCCTGCAGAAACATCCGCTGGTCGACCGCGTGCTGACGCCGACGACGGTCGAGAAGATCGCAGCGACCGACGAGGGCTTCGCGGTCGATCTGCTGGTCGATCCGGAGACGCTTAACGATACCGATCCCGCCGCGCTGCGCGAACGCGTGCTGGGCGACCGTTTTGCGCCCGGCCTGATGGTGTCGCACGACGGGCGCTACGTGGCCATGGCGGTGCGCCCGATCCCGCTTGCCGAAAGCCTGCAGCGCAAGGAAATCGTGCGCGTGGTGAACGCCGCGATCGACGAAGCCGGCCTGCGCGCGAACTATGCGGGAGACGCCGGGCCGGTCACGCTCGACGTCGCCCAGCTCGACTCCATCCTCGACGACAGCCTGCTGTTCATCCCGCTCACCACGGTGATCGGCCTGTCCTTGCTCGGCTGGGTGGTGGGGCGGCTGCGCCCGGTGGCGATCGGCGCGGTCGCGATGTCGACCGTCGTGCTGCCGGTGGTCGCCGGCATCGCCGTCTTCGACCAGCCCTACACCATGGCGACCGCGATCCTGCCGAGTCTGCTGGCCGCGTACACGCTCGCCACGCTGCTGCATCTGTACGCCGGCATCCAGCGCGCGCGCATCGCCCTGCTGCCGCGTCCGGCGCGCATCGACCGCGCGCTGTCGGAAACGCTGAAGCCGGGCTTCTACAACGTGCTGACCACGGGCGCGGGCCTGCTCAGCCTGGCGCTGGTGCCGATCCCGCCGATCCAGGTGTTCGGCATCGCCGGTGCCGTGGGCACGCTGCTGGTGTTCCTGACCGTGTTCTATCTCGCGCCGCCCTTCCTGCTGCACTGGGACATCCATCGCTGGCCGCGCCGCCGGTCGGGACTGGGCGTCACCGGAAAACTGGCGTCGCGCCTGGTGCGCTTCAGCCTGCGTCATCCCAAAAGCATCGTCGCCGGCGCCGTGCTGGGGATCGCGGCGTTGTTTCCGCTGACCCAGCAGGTGCAGGTCGAGTCGGATTTCCTTACCTTCTTCAAGCCCGAACATCCGGTGAGCCGCAGCACGCAGCTGATCGAGACCCAGCTTACGGGGCTGACCACCCTGGAAATTTCGCTGCGCGGCGAGGGCCGCGACAGCCTCGCCCGGGTCGAGGCGCTGCAGGCGATGCGCCAGTTCCAGCTGTGGCTGGAAAGCCGGCCGGAAGTCGACCGCACGCTGTCGATGGCGGACCTGGTCGAGGAAATGCACTGGGCGATGAACGGCGAGGATCCCGCGTTCCGCGCCGTGCCCGACAACGATCGCCTGCTGCGGCAGTACCTGCTGATCTACGACGGGCGCGACCTTTACGAGCTGGTCGATCGCGAGTACGCGCATGCACGCATCGTGGTGAACCTGAACGTGCACGGCGCGCAGGAGATCGCGCGCATGATCGGCGTCATCCGCGCGCAGCTGGAGCGGCAGCCGCTGCCGGGCATCGAGGTCGAGATCGGCGGCTTCGGCCGGCTGTTCGCCGACCAGATCGATCTGCTGGTGAGCGGCCAGATCGACAGCTTCCTCGGCGCCTTCATCCAGATTTTCCTGTTCATGGCGATCCTCTGGCGTTCGCTGGGCGCCGCGGCGATGGGCATCATTCCCAACCTTGCGCCGCTGTATTTCATTTTCGTGCTGATGGGCGCGGCGGGCGTGTACCTCGACATGGCGACGGTGATGATCGCCGGGGTGGTGCTCGGCATCACGGTCGACGACACGATCCACCTCTACCACGGCTACCGCGAACGCCTGAAGAAGGGCTTCTCGCCGGTGTTCGCCATCGCGCGCAGCTTCGAGTCCTCGGGCCGCGCGGTGCTGGCGATTTCGGTGCTGCTGGTGGCGCAGTTCGGGCTGCTCGCCCAGTCGGCCTTCATCCCGACGGCGAATTTCGGCCTGATGACGGCGGTCGGGCTGCTCGCCGGCCAGGTGTTCGAACTGCTGCTGCTGCCGGCCCTGCTGTTGATCAAGGACGGCTATTTCGGGCGCCGCGTCGCGCAGCGTCGCTGAGAACGCCTACTTCAGGCCGATCTTCGCCATCAGGTCGTACAGCGTCGGCCGGGTCACGCCGAGCAGTTCGGCGGCCTGCGCGATGCTGCCGTTGGTGTGGGCGAGCGCGCGGTTCACTGCCTGACGCTCGGCGTCCTCGCGCGCCTGGCGCAGATTGAAGGGCGGAGGCTCGGCGCCGCCGACGTCGAGGCCGAGGTCGTCGGCGGTGATCTGGCTGCCGTCGGCCATGATCGCAGCGCGTTTGATCAGGTTTTCCATTTCGCGCACGTTGCCGGGCCAGGCGTGCGCTTCCAGGACCGCCAGCGCGTCGGGGGCGAAGCCGCGCAACCCGCGGCCCATTTCGCGGGCGTAGCGTTCGAGAAAGGCCTGCGCCAGCAGCACTGCATCGCCCGGCCGCTCGCGCAGCGGGGGAATGCGGATGGTGATTTCCGACAGGCGGTAGTAGAGGTCTTCGCGGAAGCTGCCTTCGCGGATCATGCCGGCGAGGTCGCGGTGGGTCGCGCACACCACGCGCACGTCGACCGGGATCTCGCCGCGTCCGCCGAGGCGTTCGATCACGCGCTCCTGCAGGAAGCGCAAGAGCTTCGCCTGCAGCGGCATCGGCAGGTCGCCGATTTCGTCGAGGAAGAGCGTACCTTCGCTGGCGTACTCGATCTTGCCGACAGTCTGTTTGGCGGCGCCGGTGAACGCGCCCTTCTCGTAGCCGAACAGCTCCGACTCGAGCAGGGTGTCCGGAATTGCCGCGCAGTTGATGGCGACGAAGCGCTTGCCGGCCCGCGGCGAAAGCTCGTGGATGCCGCGCGCGAGCACCTCCTTGCCGGTACCCGATTCGCCCTGCAGCAGCACGGTGGCGTTGGCGGGCGCGACCTTCTCGACGGTGCGGCAGACCTTCAGCATGGGCTCGCTGCAGGTGATGAGCCCGGCGAGCGGCGAGCCCTGCTGGCGCGCCGCGAGCAGGCGGTTTTCGCGTTCGAGCGCGTACACGTGCAATGCGCGGGCGATCATCAGCGCCAGCACGTCGGGGTCGAAGGGTTTCTGGAAGAAATCGTAGGCGCCGAGCTGGATTGCCTTGACCGCGTTGGCGCGGTCAAGGTTGCCGGTGACGACGATGACCTTGGTCGACGGCGCGAGCGTGACGATCTGCTGCAGCGTGGCCAGGCCTTCGGTGGCGCCGTCGGCGTCGGGCGGCAGGCCGAGGTCGAGCAGCACGACCGGGGGCTCATGGCGGCGCAGCTGCGCGATTGCGCTGTCGCGGTCGGTCGCGGTGACGAGTTCGTAATCGGAGAGACTCCATTTGAGCTGCTTCTGCAGCCCGGGGTCGTCCTCCACCAGCAGGATTTTTTGTTTGTCGTCGCTCATGCGGCGTTTCCTTTGGGTGCGTCATTATTGTCCAGGGGCAGGGTGATGCGGAACCGGGTGCCCTGGCCCGGGGTGCTGTCCACGTCGAGGCTGCCACCGAGCGCGCGCACGGTTTCGCGGCATTCGTAGGCGCCGATGCCCATCCCGGCGCCCTTGGTCGAGTCGAAGGGCTGGAACAGGCGGGTGCGGATGAAGGTGTCGTCCATGCCGTGACCGCTGTCGACGATCTCGACGACGGCCCGGCCGTCCGCCTCGAAGGCGCGCAGGACGACGTGGCCGTCGCTCGGCGTCGCCTCCAGCGCATTCTGCAGCAGATGGCCGACGGCGCGGGTCAGGCGCTCGCGCTCGGCGCGCACGCGCAGCGACGGCGGCGGCAGTTCGAGCGCGGGACGCAGCTTGAAGGCGCGCTTGCTGGCGGCGGCGTCGGCCAGCACCTCGGCCAGCGCCACCGATTCGGCGGCGGCCTCGCTGCCGCGGCGCAATTGCGTTAGCACCTTGTTCATGCGGGTGACGGCGCTTTCCACGGTCTCCAGCATGTCGGCCTGGAATTCCGGGTTGTGCTTGTGCTTCTCGGCGTTGGCCAGCAGCAGCGAAAGCTGGGCGACGAGGTTCTTGAGATCGTGGATGACGAAGGTGGTGGTGCGGTTGAAGGACTCGAACTGACGCGCGACGATGAGCTGGTTGGACGCGCGCATCTGCGCCAGGTGCGCGGCCGCCTGGCGCGAAGCGACCTTGAGCAGGTCGCTCACTTCCCAGTTGAACGTCACCTTGCCGAGCGAGTGCTTCAGCACGACGAAGCCGAGCAGTTCGTCGTGCAGCATGAGGGGAACGATCAGCCAGGCGTCGTCGGCGTCGCGGATCCAGTCCGGCAGTTCGAGGTCGCCGTAGAGGTCGCGGCGGGTCTTCAGTTCGTCGAGGTCGACCACCCACTGCTTGTCTGCCAGCCAGCGCGCGAAGGGCGAATCCGCCGCCACGCTTCCGCCGAGGTCGCTCCAGTTCCAGTAGCCGGCGCGCTGGTAGTCAGTCTGGCCATCCTTCAGCCAAAGCGCGCCGGCGGGGCTTTCGACCAGGCGGCCGAGCGCCTCGACGGCGCGTTCGCACAGCCGGGTGCCGGACTCCCCCTCGGTGAGCGCGCGGGTGAAATTCAGCCACTCCTCGCGATAGTCGTAACGGTAGCTGAAGAAATGCTTGGACAGAAACACCCGCAGGCGCGCGCGCAGGGTGCCGGAAAACATCAGCAGCACCAGCAGCAGCACCGCGGCGAACACGAACACCGTCTGTACCACGTCGCCCCATTCGCCGCCGAACAGGCGCAGGTAGTAGCCCGCGCCCGCCATCAGCAGCAGGTAGAGGCCGGCGCCGAGCAGGCTCGCGGTGTGGAAGGCCATGCTGCGCGACACGCCCACCGGCGACGCCCACTCCGGGTTGCGCGCGGCGGATACCGCGATCAGCGGCGCCACCAGCGCCGTCACGTAGCCGCGCGCCGCCCAGGTCTCGGCGTCCATGACGTTGAACAGGGCGACGTTGGCGTAGAGGTAGAGGTCGTAGACGAACAGCCCGGCGAGCCCCAGGCAGAGGAACTTGATCGCCCAGCGGTCCTCGGGGCGGGTGCTGCGGTAGACCTGTTCGACCAGCATCAGGCCGATCACGGTCAGCAGTACCAGCCCCAGGGTGATGGCCCAGCGCGCCAGCACCGGCCAGCCGGGTGCGAAGGCGGGCAGCAGGCTGGCGACGAGGAGGCCGCCGACCAGCAGTACGGCAAGCGCGCGCACGGCCCGCAGGGGGGCGGGGAGGGCGGCATCCGCCGGCAGGCGCAGATGGAGGATGTGGAACAGGAGCGCGAGCCAGGCGCCGTTGCGCGCGACTTCGGCGGCGAGCGCCAGGGCGGGCGACGCCAGCCCCCAGGCGGCGAGCGCCGCCAGTCCGCCCCACACGCCGCACAGGCCGCTGGCGAGCACCAGCTGGCGCCCCTGCGGCCGGCGCCGCCAGCTCGCGACGATGAGCGCCGCGAGGCCGAGGTAGGCCGCGGCCGTCAGGCCGTAGCCGATTGCCGCGAGGAGGATCAGGGTGTCGGGCATCACCTCGGGCTGCGCTCAGCGCACGCCTTTGCCCCAGACCACCACCTGGGCGGTCTGGAACAGGATCATGAGGTCGAGGAAGAGGCTGTGGTTCTTGACGTAGTACAGGTCGTACTGCAGCTTGTGCATGGCGTCCTCGTCGGTGGCGCCGTAAGGATAGCGCACCTGCGCCCAGCCGGTGATACCGGGCTTCACGGTATGACGCACGCCGTAATAGGGGATTTTCTGGGTGAGGTCCTGCACGAAATAGGGGCGCTCGGGGCGCGGGCCGACGAAGCTCATGTCGCCGAAGAAGACGTTGAAGATCTGCGGCAGCTCGTCGATGCGGGTGCGCCGGATGCAGCGCCCGGTGAGCGTGACTCGGCTGTCGTTCTGCCCGGCCCAGCGCGGCTTGCCGTCCTTCTCGGCGTCGACGCACATGCTGCGGAACTTGAGGATGGTGAAGGGGCGGCCGCCCTGGCCGACGCGTTCCTGGCGATACAGCACCGGCCCGGGGCTTTCCAGCTTGATGAGCAGGGCGGTCAGCAGCATGATCGGCAGCGTCAGCGCCAGCATGGTTGCGCTCACCACCAGGTCGAACAGGCGCTTGATGGTGTCGCGCAGGATGCCCTGGTGGAAGCCCTCGGCGAGGATCATCCAGCTGGCGTTCATCGAGTCGAGCTGCAGGTGGCCGTTCTCGCGCTCGAAGAAGCTCGACAGCTCGGTGATGCGGATGCCGCGCAGCTTGCATTCGAGCAGGTCCTGCACCGGCAGGCCGCCGCCGCGGCGGTCGCGCACGGCGAGGATGAGTTCGCCGATCTGCAGGCGCTCGGCGAGCCGGGGCAGGGGCTCGCCGGTGTCGAGAATGCGGGCATGATCGACGAAATGATGACTGCCCCCCATGGGCACGTAGCCGATGACCTGGGTGTTGCTGACCTGGCCGCGCTTGGCCAGCAGGGCTTCGATGTGGGCGGCGCGGCTGCCGGTGCCGATGACCAGTGCGCGGGTCTTGAGCATGCCGGCGCGCGTCCAGCTGGTGAAGAACGCGCGGCTGGCGAGGATGCCGGTGAGGGCGAGGCCGAATGCGAGCAGGAAGGCGGTGCGTTCGACCAGCAGCATGGGGAAGAAGTAGAACACCAGGCTCATCGCCACCAGCCCGAGGCCGAAGCTCAGACCGAGGCGCTGCAGCAGGGCGAGCAGGCCTTCGCGCTGCTCCAGGTCGTAGAGGCCGCTCGCGGTCATGAGGCCGAGCATGACCAGCGCAAAGGTGAGGGATTTCGCCAGCAGGCCGTGCGCGTCCACCGGGGCGGCGACGCTGCCGACGCTGATGCCGGCGTAGACCGCCCCGCCGAGGATGAAGGCCTCGAACAGCACCAGCAGCAGCAGGTTGAGCGGCACGTAGTGCCGGAAGAAGCGGATCAAGGTCGAACCTCAGTCAGTCGCACGCTCAGGTTCGGCGAGCATCTTTCATGCCAGAACAGCGGACACCTCCTTCAAGCCAGCGTCCGCACGTGGGGCAGGCGGGCGCGCCGCGGGCTGCCGTCCGCCTGCAGGCGCTTCAGGCCGCGCAATTCGGTGGCCGGGAATACGGTCACTTCGAGTGTCGCGCGCGGATCGTCGATCAGAAAGCGCGGACAGACGCGCCCGGGCGTCTCGGCCGGGCGCGTCTCGCCGGCCTGGTAGGGGACGCCGAGCCCCATCAGCAGGAATTCGACATCCTTCTGCCGATCGGTGAACAACTGGATCTGGATGCCGGTGTGGCGCCCGGCGGTGCCGTTCAGGACCGGCCCCGTCAGGTGCGGATCGAATTCGGCCAGCCGTTCCATGTAATCGACCGCGACGGCCCGCAGGTGGGCGAGCTGGGCACGGGTCTCGTCGGCCTGGTACAGCGCCTGGTAGCTGCGCAGCGCTTCCTCGACTTCCAGGTTGTCGGGCAGGCTGCCGCTGCCCGGCGCGCCGAGCTGGCGCGCCGCCTTGCGCTTGGCACTGCCGTAGTCGAGGCTGCCGTCCTCGGCGAGGATGCGGGCCGCGGCATGGGCGATGCGGCGGCGCATGTCCTGGTGCCTCATGGTGCAGGCGCCGGCGGCGGGACAGGCGGGGTGTCGAGCACGTCCTCGGTGTCCCAGGCCGACGAGGCGCGTTCGGGCGGTGGGAATTCCTGGTAGAAGTATTCGACCATGCCGGCGGTGTCCTGGCCGATCAGGTTGCCGAGCAGGCCGTCGAGCAGATTGTCCGACAGGCGGGTGCCGGTCGCCGGGTCGATACGCACGTTGACCAGGCCCGGTGGCATCGGCCAGCCGCGCTGCGGCTTGTCCCGGAGCGCGGTGCCCATGAAGTTGATCCAGATCGGCAGCGCGGCGAGCCCGCCGGTCTCGCGGCGGCCGAGCGAGCGCGGCTGGTCGAAGCCCATCCAGGCGATGGCCACCACGTCGGGCGTGTAGCCGGCGAACCAGGTGTCGCGCGCGTCGTTGGTGGTGCCGGTCTTGCCGGCGATGTCGCTGCGGCCGAGCTGGGCGGCGCGCGCGGCAGTGCCGCTGCGGGTGACGTCCTGCATGAGATGGGTCATCAGCCAGGCGTTGCGCGGGTCGAGCACGCGCGGCGCGGTCTTGCCGGCAAGCTGCGGCTGGGCCTGCATCAGCAGGCGGCCGTCCTTGTCGTAGACCTTGTCGATGAGATAGGGGTTGACGCCGAAACCGCCGTTGGCGAACACGCCGTAGGCCGCCGCCATCTGCAGCGGCGTGACGCTGCCGGCGCCCAGCGCCATGGTGAGGTAGGGCGGATGGCGTGCCGGGTCGAAGCCGAAGCGGCGAATGTAGTCGCGCGCGTAATGCGGGCCGATGCCCTGCAGGATGCGGATCGACACCAGGTTGAGCGACTTGGTGAGCGCCACGCGGAAACGTGTCGGTCCGCTGGTGGTGCCGTCGTAGTTCTGCGGCTCCCAGGCAGTGCTGCCGGTTTCGGCGGCGGACAGCGATATGGGCGCGTCGTCGACGATCGTCGCCGGCGTGTAGCCCTTTTCCAGCGCGGCGGAATAGATGAAGGGCTTGAAGCTCGACCCCGGCTGGCGCCAGGCTTGCGTCACACGGTTGAACTTGTTGCGGTTGAAATCGAAACCGCCGACCAGCGCGGTGATGGCGCCGCTGTGCGGGTCGAGCGCCACCAGCGCCGCCTCCACTTCGGGCAGTTGCGCCAGACGCCATTGCGGCTTGGCGCCGACGGCCTGCACCCGCACCACGGCGCCGGGGCCGAACTGGCGGTCCTTGCGGGCGGCGGCCCACTGGTTCGCCCACTTGACCGAATTGCCGGTGATTTCGACCACGCTGCCGCTGTCGAGCTGGGCGCGGATGAGTTTGGGGGTCGCGCTCAGCACGACCGCCGGCAGCATGTCGCTGACCGGCGCGAGATCCTCCAGCGCCTGCGCGATCGCCGCTTCGCGCGCCGTCTTCTCGGCGGGCAGGCTGATCTGTTTTTCCGGGCCGCGGTAGCCGTAGCGCTGGTCGTAGTCGGCGATGCCCTGCCAGACGGAACGGTTGGCCGCGTCCTGCTGCGCCCGCACCAGCGTGGTGACGACCTTGTAGCCGGAGCTGTAGATCGACTCGCCATACTTTTCGAACAGGGTCTGGCGCACCATCTCGGCGGCATAGTCGGCCGCGACGTCGGTGTGGCGGCGCGCCTGGCGGATGACCAGTTTCTGCTTGACCGCCGCGTCGTGGGTCGGCCGGTCGATGAACTTGAGCGTGAGCATGCGTCCCAGCACATATTCCTGACGGGCCTTGGCGCGCGGGAAGTTGACCACCGGGTTGTAGCGCGACGGCGCCTTCGGCAGGCCGGCGAGCATGGCGAATTCGGCGAGATTGAGTTCGCTCATCGGCTTGCCGAAATAGGTGCGCGCGGCGGCCTCGAAGCCGTAGGCGCGCTGGCCGAGATAGATTTGGTTGATGTAGAGCTCGAGGATCTTGTCCTTGGACAGGTTGTGCTCGATCTTCATCGCCAGCATCGCTTCGGAGAGCTTGCGCGACAGCGTCTTCTCGTTCGACAGGAAGAAATTGCGCGCGACCTGCATGGTGATGGTCGAGGCGCCTTCCTTGACGCCGCCGGATACCAGGTTCGAGGTGGCGGCGCGCAGCACGCCCAGGGTGTCGACGCCGCCATGCGTGTAGAAGCGCTCGTCTTCGGCAGCGATGATCGCCTGCTTCATGTAGGCGGGCACCTTGTCGATCGAAACGAAGGCGCGGCGCTCCTCGCCGAACTCGCCCATCAGCGCGCCGTCGGCGGTGTAGATGCGCAGCGGCAGCTTGGGCTTGTAGTCGGTCAGCGCCTCAAGCGGCGGCAGCTTGGGATAGATCAGCGCGGCCGCCAGCCCGGCCAGCGCCACGCTGACCAGACCGAGGCTCAAAACCAGCGCCAGCGCGTAGTGCCACCATTTGGAAAACATCCGGATCCTTAAAAAGCCTGCCTAAAGTTTTCGCCGATTATAGGCGTTAGTGGTGTTGGAAATTGGACACAGTTGTTCGTTTCATGCGGCGTCGCAAGGAAAAAACTGTTAAAAACCGGGTGTTGTTGCTAGCATCTAAAAACAATAACAAGAAAAAGCGCCAACCCACAGAAGCGTAAAGGAAATTCTCTTGCACCTGAATATCAATCTGGACTGGCTGTCGGCGAAAGGTCTGCCCATGATCGGGCTGGACATCAGCACGACGGCGGTCAAGCTGGTCGAGCTGTCCGATGCCGGCAAGGGCAAGCTGCGCGTGGAGCGCTACGTCATCGAACCCTTGCCCAAGGACGCCGTCATGGACGGCAACATCGCCAACCTCGACCAGGTCGCCGACGCGCTGCGGACCGCCTGGCGACAGATGGGGACGCGCATCAGGAACGTCGCGCTTGCGCTGCCGTCGTCGGCAGTCATCACCAAGAAGATTCTCGCACCGGCCAGCCTCAAGGGTGTCGATCTGGAGAACCAGGTCGAGACCGAAGCCAACCAGGTCATCCCCTTCTCGCTCGACGAGGTGAACCTCGACTTCCAAGTGCTCGGTCCCGCACAGGCCAGCCCGGAAGACGTTCAGGTCCTGCTCGCCGCCGCGCGCAAGGAAAAGGTCGAGGACCGCGTCGCCGCGGTCGAGGCCGCCGGCCTCAAGGCGCTGATCATGGACGTCGAATCCTTCGCCACCCAGACCGCCTACGAGCAGATCGCACACCTGCTGCCCAACGGCGGCGCCGGCATGACCGTGGCGATCGTCGACATCGGCGCGCAGAACATGCACATCAATATCCTCAACGACAATGAGTCGGTCTATCTGCGCGAACACGGCTTCGGCGGCAACCAGCTCAACAACGAGATCTCCCGACGTTACGGCATGAGCAGCGAAGAGGCCGAGAACGCCAAGCGCAAGGGCACGCTGCCCGAAAGCTACGACACCGAGGTGCTGCAGCCCTACAGCGAAACGCTGGCGATGGAAATCGGCCGCGCCATGCAGCTCTTCACCACCTCGACGCAGTACCGCCAGGTCGACCAGATCCTGCTCGCCGGCGGCGGCGCCATGATTCCCGGCATCGACGAAGTGGTGTCCCAGCGCACCGGCACGCCGACCATGGTCGTCAATCCGTTCGCCAACATGGCCGTCAACTCCAAGATCCGGCCGCAGGCCCTCACGGCCGACGCGCCTTCCCTGTTTGTCGCATGCGGCCTTGCCATGCGGAGGTTCGACCCACAATGATCCGCATTAACCTCCTCCCCCACCGCGAACTCGCGCGCGCCGCACGGCGACGCCAGTTCAACATCCTGCTGGGTATTGCCGTCGCAGTCGGTGTGGCGGTCGTCATCGTCGGTCACACCGTGATTGCTACTCGTCAATCTACCCAGGATGCCCGCAATTCGTATCTCGAGCAGGAAATCGCCAAGTTGGATTCGCAGATCGGCGAAATCAAGAAAATTCGCGAGCAAACCCAAGCCCTGCTTGCGCGCAAGCAGGTGGTCGAGACGCTGCAATCCAACCGTACCGAGGTTGTGCATCTATTCGATCAAATGATCCGCGTGTTACCGGACGGGCTGTATCTCAAATCGTTCAAACAGGCGGGCGACACGATCACGATCACGGGTTACACCCAATCGAGCGCGCGCGTGTCGACGCTGATGCGCAACCTGGATGCCTCACCCTGGTTCGAATCGGCTCGGCTTGTCGAGATCAAGGCGGTCACTGTGAACAACCTGCGCGCCAACGAGTTTGTGTTGTCGGTTCAGCAGACTCGGCAGGCAGTCGAAGGCGGCAAGAATGAGGGGGGGCAGTCATGACCTTCGACGAACTCAATAAACTTGACTTAAAAACCATCGCGGATTGGCCGCTGCCGACGAAGCTCGCTGTGCTGGCAATTCTGGTGGTGGCCATCGTGGTGGCGGGCTGGTGGTTCAGTTGGCGTGGCGGCATGGAAGCGCTCGAGGCTTCAAAGCAGAAGGAAAGTGACTTGCGCAGCACCTTCTCTGTCAAGAAAAACCAGGCCATCAATCTGGAAGCCTATAAGCAGCAACTGGCGGATATTGAGCAGGCTTTTGGTGCCTTGCTCAAGCAATTGCCCAACAAGCAGGAAATGGACGCCTTGATTACGGACATTAACCAGGCGGGCCTCGGACGAGGATTGCAGTTCGATCTCTTCAAACCCGAGGGGGAAACGCTGACCGAGTTCTACGCAGAGACGCCGATCCGGGTGAAGGTGAACGGTGGATACCATGATTTGGCGGCTTTCGTCAGCGACGTTTCCAAGCTTTCACGCATTGTCACGCTTCAGGATATCTCCCTCGAGCCCACCAAAGAGGGTTCGCTGAACATGGACGCGATCGTCAAAACGTATCGCTACCTGGATGAAGAAGAGGTTGCCACTCAGAAGAAGCAGACCCAAAAGCCGCAGGCGGGAGGCAAGAAATGAAGCGCCTGACTGCGTTCGTGATGGTGATAGGTCTGTCCGGCTGCGGAGGCGACGGCATGGATGATCTCAAGTCCTTTGTCGATAACTCCGGTAAGGATAGGCAAGGCAAGGTCGAGCCGCTGCCAGAAATCAAAGCCTATGAACCTTTCTCATATAGTGCCTTCGACCTGCCAGATCCGTTCAAGCCAAGAAAACTTTCAACCAGTGGTGGCGGGGGGGTCCAGCCTGACCTGACGCGTCCGCGAGAACCGCTGGAAGCGTTCTCGCTTGAAACGCTCGTCATGGTTGGCATGGTGTCCAGGCAAGGCGTCACGCATGCGGTGATCAGAACGCCAGACAAGTCGATTTATCACGTCAAAAAGGGCAACTACATGGGCCAGAACTTTGGCCAGGTCACGCAAATCACCGACAGCGAGGTGACCTTGCGCGAGATTGTCCAGGATAGCGCCGGGGACTGGTCCGAGCGCATCAGCACCCTGATTCTGCAAGAGTGATCTGCAGCACTGAAACTCAAAGAGGCTCAAGATGAACGTACTGCCTAAATTTGCCCAAGAACTGACCCGCCGTCTGCTCGAGATCGCGCTCGTGACCGGTTTGGTGCTGCCGTTTGCTGCTGTTGCCAATACGCCGCCGACGGCCAACTCGGTTGAAAGCGTTGAGACCACGACACTCCCCGGCGGGAAGGTGGTGGTACGCGTCAACCTCAAGGAGCCCTTGGCCGCGACGCCCGCAGGATTTACAGTGGGTAACCCTCCGCGCATCGCGCTTGATCTGCCCGATACGGGCAACACCGTCGGCCGCAATACGGTGGATGCTAACGTGGGTCCATTGGTCAGCGTGAATGTCGTGCAGGCGGGGACGCGAACGCGCTTGGTGCTGAACTTGAACAAGTCTGTTGAGTACGACACCCGCATCGAGGGCAAGGCGCTGCTGGTTTCCTTGGGAGAGGCCGGCGCTGGCGCTGCCCCTGTCAATGTCAGCCCGCAATTTGCCGAGGCGGGGCCACAAAAATTCCGCCACAGCATCCGGGATGTGGACTTCCGTCGCGGCGAGGGGGGAAAAGCACGTATTGTCACAACGCTGTCGGATGCACAGGTGGGGATCAATATTCGCCAGCAGGCCGTGGGCGTGGTCGTGGATTTCATTGGCACTGACCTACCCAATGCGCTTCATCGTCGCATGGACGTCTCCGATTTCGGCACGGTGGTCAAAGCGGTCGAAACGTACGCCCTTGGCGATAACGTTCGAATGGTGATTCAACCGCACGGTACATGGGAATATTCGGCGTATCAGGCGGATGGCAATTTCATTGTCGAAGTCGGACCAACGGAGGAAGGGCAGAAGAAAACGGGCGATGGCAAGGTCAAGTACGTCGGCGAGAAGCTTTCGCTGAACTTCCAGAATGTCGAGGTGCGTTCCGTTCTGCAGGTCATCGCAGATTTCACCGGGCTTAACATCATCGCCAGCGATACCGTCACCGGCAACCTGACGCTTCGCCTCAAGGACGTGCCGTGGGACCAGGCGCTCGACCTGATCATGCAGTCGCGCGGGCTGGATAAGCGCCAGAATGGCACGGTGATCTGGGTTGCCCCCAAGGATGAATTGCTGGCCAAGGAGCGTCAGGAACTGGAAGCCAAGTCGGCCGTGGTCGACCTGGAACCTTTGGTGACCGAATACATCTCGCTCAGTTATATGCGGGCAGATGAAGCGCAGGGCATGCTGTATGGCCGCAAGGCTAACGTCAATGCGGCAGGGAACAATGCGGTAAGTTGTGATGCTCAGTCTCAGGGTCTGGGTGGCATTGCTGTCCAAGCAACGCAGCAAGGAGCCAACGCCGCCAGCGGCGGGTCTGAAACGGATCAGAAAATCCTGACTAAGCGCGGGCGAGCAACCTACGAACTGAAGACCAACACCCTGATCATTACAGATACTGCCCGAAAAATTCAGGAAATTCGCCAACTCATCACGCGCCTGGATGTACCGGCACGTCAGGTGATGATTGAGGCGCGGGTGGTGCTGGCCACCGATGGTTGGAGCCGGGATCTTGGGGCAAAATTGGGGCTTGCTGCGATTAACCGAGCTGGTCGTTATAACACTGGCATCGGAGGCACTCAGAATGAAGCGTCAGCGACCGCCCAGGGCTTTTTCCCCCAATCTCCGACGCTCGGTTCGGTTCCTAACCCGACCCCTACGGATCCATTTGCACGCGCAGATGTCCCTGTGGGGTCGACGGGTACCAACCTTATTAATTTCCCCGCTGGCCAAGGTGCAGCGCAAATTGCCCTATCCCTGCTCGACAAGGCGACTGGCAATCTGTTGAGTCTGGAGTTATCTGCACTTGAAGCAGATAACCGCGGCAAGGTCATTTCCAATCCGCGCGTGTTGACATCCAATCAGAAGCCGGCGGTGATTCTCAACGGGACACAAATTCCGTATATCACGCCGGGCACGAACAACAATCCCCCAACGGTCACGTTTAAGGATGCCTTCCTGTGCTTGCTGGTTGACCCGCAGATCCTTAATAACGACTCCGTCATCCTGACCGTCGAAGTACAAAAAGATGCGGCACGTTCCATTTCGGGTACGGGCGGCAATCCGGCAATCGACACTAAACGGATCAAAACTGAGGTGCGAGTCAGCAATGGTGAAACACTGGTTCTGGGCGGCATTTATGATGGCGATGAAAGTACCTCTGTCAGCAAGGTGCCATTCTTGGGCGATGTTCCCGTATTGGGCAATTTGTTCAAAACAACGTATAAGCAAAACAGCAAGACCGAGCTGATCATCTTCCTGACGCCGCGCATTCTCGACGAACGCTTGTCGCTGCGCTGATCGCGGCCATACCGGAAAGCGCGGGTCTCCCCCGCGCTTTTTTTCGTTCTCGATTTGCGTGGATGGGCCTGTGTGACGCCCTCCATTAGAATGCCGCCATGGGCAAGCAAGACAATCTCTTCCTCGTTGGACTCATGGGCGCGGGCAAGACCACCGTGGGGCGGCTGCTGGCCAAGCATTACGGCTGCACCTTCTACGATTCCGACCACGAGATCGAGGCGCGCACCGGGGTGAAGATTCCGGTGATTTTCGAGATCGAGGGCGAGGCGGGATTCCGCAAGCGCGAGGAGGCGATGATCGCGGAGCTGACTGCGCTGTCCGGCATCGTGCTCGCCACCGGTGGCGGGGCGGTGCTTTCGCCCGCCAATCGCGAACGGCTACGCGCCCACGGACTGGTCGTCTATCTGCGCGGCACGCCCGAGCATCTGTACGAACGCACCCGGCACGACCGCAACCGGCCGTTGCTGCAGACGGAGAATCCGCTGGAAAAGCTGCGCGAGCTCTACCGCGTGCGCGATCCGCTCTACCGCGAGGTGGCGGACGTGGTGATCGACACCGGGCGACAGGGGGTGGCGGGGATGGCGCGCACGCTGTATGGCAAGCTCGATGCGTTCAGGCGCGCATTGCCGGAATCCGAAGCGGCGGATTGATGCGCAGGGCCATTTCCGTTTGCCTGTTCGGTCTGTTGGCCGGCACAGCCACGGCAGCGGAATACCGGGTGGGGCCCGATAGCTATCGCGACATTCTGCCCGGGCTGACTGCGGGCGACCGCGTGCTGCTGGCGCCGGGCGATTATCTGCGTGGTTTGCCCTTGCGCAACCTGTCGGGGGAGCCGGAGCGCCCCATCGTGATCGAGGCGGAAGACCCGGCGCGCCCGCCCCGCCTGCTGGCGCGGCCGGGGGCCAATACGGTCAGCCTGGTCGACGTGCGTTATCTGGTGCTGAGGCATCTCCGGCTGGATGGCCGCAACCTTCCGGTCGACGCGATCAAGGCCGAAGGGCATGGCCGTTACGCCGACCATGTGACGCTCGAGCATCTCCACATTCACGACCATGCCGCCTCGCAGCAGAACGTGGGCATATCGACCAAGTGCCCCGCCTTCGGCTGGCGGGTGGCGAACAACCGCATCGAGCATGTCGGTACCGGCATGTACTTCGGCGATTCCGACGGCTCGGATGCCTTCGTCGCCGGGCTGATCGAAGGCAACTACGTTTCGGCGACACTGGGCTATTCCCTGCAGATCAAGCACCAGCGCGCGCGGCCGCGGGGAATCACGGGGCGCCACGAGACGGTCATACGCCACAATGTGTTCGACAAGCGCGATGCGAAGCCGGGCCCGCTCGCGCGGCCCAATGTCCTGCTCGGCCACTGGCCGCTGACGGGCGAAGGCAGCGAAGACCGTTATCGCGTCTACGGCAATCTGTTCCTGCACAATCCTGGTGAAGCCCTGTTCCAGGCCGAGGGTCGCGTTGCCGTGTACGACAACGTGTTCGTCAACGGCCGTGGTGACGCCCTTCGCATACAGCCGCACAACGATGTGCCACGCGAGGTGGAGGTTTACTCGAACACCGTTCTGGCTTCGGGCGCTGGCATCCAGGTGCGTCAGGGCGAGGGACAGGCTTTTCCGTTGCGGGTATGGGCCAACGTCGTGGCGGCCGGCGTGACGGTGCGTGGCGGGGAGCAGGCCTTTAATGTGGAATTGCCGTACCGGGACGCGTGGCGCATCGTGCCGCCGGCACGGCTCACGGCTGCCCTGCTCGACGGCCGAGCCGTTCCGCGCCTGCCTCTTGAATGGTCGCGCGAACTGGCGCCCCCGGCTGACTGGCGGCCGGCGCCGCTGCCCGGCGCGTGGCCGGCAACGATCGGCCCGGCCTGGGCCGGGGTGCAGCCGTGACGCCCGCGGTCGCGCAAACCCGATCGCTGCAGCGTTTGCTGATTGCCGGCGCCGTGCTCTACACGGTGTTTGTCCTATATGGCAGTCTGGTTCCGCTCGAATTCCGCGCCTTGCCGTGGCGCGAGGCGGTGGCCCGCTTTGCGGCGATTCCCTTTCTTCAGCTGGGTATCGGCTCGCGCGCAGACTGGGTTGCCAACCTGCTGCTGTTCATTCCCTTGAGCTTTCTCTGGATGGCCGTGCTGACCGCGGGGCACGGGCCGGTGCACACGACGCTGGTTGCCCTGGTACTGATTCCGCTCTGGGTGGGGCTGAGCGTCGCGATCGAGTTCACCCAGCTGTTTTTTCCACAGCGGACCGTGTCGCAGAACGACATTTTTGCTGAAAGCCTGGGTGGCGTAATCGGCGTGGCCGCCTGGCTTGCGGGCGGACGGCCTTTCATGCGCTGGCTCGCGGGTTGGCAGCAGACCCACGCCCGCGCTGCGCTGGCCGAAAGGCTGGCCTGGGTGTATCTGGTCGGCGTGTTCGTCTACAACGTGCTGCCACTCGATCTCACGATCAGCCTGGTCGAGATCTACCATCAATGGCGAGACGGCAAGGTGAACCTGGTCCCCTTTGCCCGGTTGCCCCCTGATCCCGCCTATGCCTTCTACGAAATCGTCAGCGACGCGCTGATCTGGATGCCGCTCGCGCTGCTGTGGCAGGTCGACGGGACGCGCAGCAGCCTGCGTGTGTGGGGCATGACCTGGGCCGCGGCGGCGTTGCTGGAAGTCCTGCAACTCTTCGTCTATTCGCGCGTCAGCGATGTCACCGACCTTTTCACCGCAGCCGTCGGGGCCGCGCTCGGTGTCTGGGTGGGCGCCCGGCTGGCGCGACGACAAGCACCGGCGAGCGCGCCGCTGCGCTGGGCCGCCTGGGCCCCCTTCATGCTGGCAGCGGGATGGGTGGCGGGGCTGCTGTTCGTATTCTGGTTTCCTTTCGACTTTCGCAGTGACGGCGCCTTCATCAAGAGCCGCCTCGAACTGCTGTGGCGTGCACCATTCGTCGCGTATTACTTTGGCACCGAATTCCGCGCCATCACCGAGGTGCTGCGCAAGACGCTGTTCTTCGCCCCGCTTGGTGCGCTCCTGGCCTGGGGGGTGGCGCGCCAGCCCTGGCGCTTGCGCGGGCCGTTGTTCGTGCTCTCCATGGTCGTGCTTGTGGCAATGCCGGTATGCGTCGAGTTCGGACAGTTGATGCTGCCGCACAAATTTGTCGATCCGGCCGACATGCTTCTGGCCTGGGGCGGAGGCCTGCTGGGCTATGCCATTGCGCGGCGCATGTTGCACGCACCGCGGCTGCGGCCGGCGACATTCGCGAGCGCTTCGGACGTGATGGCTACACAGGGGACTTTCTTCCGGGGGGCAAGGCTTGTTCATATGAGCGTGGCGGTAGGCGGCCTTGCGCTCCTGTTCTGGCTGGTGTCGCAGGCAGCTTTCATGCCCTACAACGTGCGCGAGATGCTGGTGGCGGAAGCGCGTGCAACGTCCGCCTTTCTGCTTGCGCTGGCCTGCTATGTTCTTGCTGTGTGGCCGGTATGGCTGGCGCGGCGTTCCGTTTCGGGCGTGGCGCGCCTGGTGCAGCTTCCCCTCGGCATGTTCGTCTATGGCGGTGCGAGTTTCCTGTTGTTGAGGTTCGCGGTGCCGCAGGAGAGCCTGCACGATCTGGTCGGTAGTCCTGTACTCGGGTGGCCCGGGCAATGGGAAACCACGCTGCGCTGGATCGCGTTGGCGGCCGTGCCGGGCACCCTGATCTATCTGGCGGCGCAAACCGTGCGGCGCTGGCGCGGTCTTAGACTCGGTCCGTTGCATTTCTTGGCCGCCTTGCCGGTGCTCGCACTGGCCTACTGGGGCGTGGTTGTGCAGGCGGCGACCGACAATCTCACAGAGCTGATCGCCGCACCGCACGGGCCAGGGTTTTTGGCAGTGTGCGCGGCGGGCTATGCCACGGTCGGCGCGGCGGCCATGCTGGCTTCGCCCGGGCGGCACTGGCGAACGGCTGTGCTCGTCTGCGTGCTTTCGCTCCCCGTGGCGGGGGGCTTGCTGGCGCTTGGGCTGGCCGGAGAGATAGACAAGTATGGCCAGCAGTTTTCCGCCCTGCAATTTTTGTTGAGTCCTGACCGTGCGCATTACGCCGGCCCCTGGGACATCGCCGTGCGCTATAGCGTGCTGCATGTGCTTGTCCTGGCGGCGCTGGCCTCCTTACAATGGCCCCACTTTCGATCAGCCCGCCGCATGCAGCGTCCGAGTCCTCATGAGCCAGATTGACGTTTTCAACGGTGACGCTGACGGCCTCTGCGCCCTGCACCAGCTGCGTCTCGCCGAACCCGCCGACTCCGAGCTCGTCACCGGACCCAAGCGTGACATCAGCCTGCTGAAACGGGTTGAAGCCGGTGCGGGCGATCGCGTCACCGTGCTCGACATTGCGTTGTCGAAGAACCGCGACGCGCTCGACCGCCTGCTTGCTGCCGGTGCCCGGGTGCGTTACTTCGATCACCACCAGCCGGGCGAAATCCCCACGCACCCCAATTTCGAGCCGCACATCGACACCGAGGCGAGCACCTGTACCAGCCTGCTGGTGAATGCCTATCTGAACGGCAGACATCTCCCGTGGGCAGTGGCCGCTGCCTTCGGCGACAACCTCGCCGACTCGGCGCGCACTGCCGCCACGCCGCTGCGGTATTCCGCCGACCAGTTGGCGCAGCTGCAGTCGCTCGGCGAATGCCTCAACTACAACGGCTACGGCGACACGCTGGAGGATCTCTTCTATGACCCCGCCGATTTGTATCGGCAGCTGCGCCCATTTTCCGACCCGTTCGCTTTCATCGCCGAGTCGCCGGCGTACCGCACCCTGAAGGCGGGCTACGCGGAAGACATGGCGCACGCGCTTGCCGTCACGGCAGCCGAATCGCGCGAAGCGGGCCGCATCTTCATGCTGCCCGCGGAGAAGTGGGCGCGACGGATTTCCGGCGTGTTTGGCAACGCGCTGGCAGTCGAGGCGCCAAGTCAGGCGCACGCTGTGCTGACTGCGAAACCGGACGGCGGTTATGTCGTCAGCGTGCGCGCGCCGCTGGCGGCGCGTTCTGGTGCCGACGAACTGTGCAGTCAGTTCGACACCGGCGGCGGCCGCAAGGGCGCCGCCGGCATCAATCACCTGCCCGAATCCGAGCTTGGCCGGTTTATTGCTTCCTTCTACGCGGTCTTTTCCCGGAGCTGAATGGTGGATCAACTCATCGCGCCCTACGGCGGCCCCCTCGTCAACCTCGTCGACCCCGGGAAGGGGGAGGCGCTCAAGCGGGAAGCGTTCGGGCTGCCTTCGCTGGATCTCGACTGGCGCGAACGCTGCACGCTCGAACTCCTGATGAGCGGCGCCTACTCGCCGCTCACCGGCTTCATGACGCGCGCGCAGTGCGAGCGCGTCGAAACCGCGCAGGAGCTCGATGACGGCACATTCTGGCCGCTGCCGGTCACGCTTGCCGTCCGCCAGAAGAGCGCGGGGGAGCTCAAGCCCGGTGACCGCGTCGCCCTGCGCGACGGCGAAGGCTACATGCTTGCCGTGCTCACCGTCAGCGATGTGTGGCAGGACGGTGCCGTGTGGCATCTGGGGGGCGCGGTCGAGGGTGTCGCGCTGCCGCCGCATCCCGATTTCGTCGAACTGCGTGCGACGCCCGCGGAGCTGCGCGCGCTCTTCGCCCGCCGCGGCTGGCGCCGCGTGGTCGCCTGGCAGGCGCGCCAGCCCATGCATCGCGCGCAGTTCGAGTTCTGCCTCAAGAGCGCGGTCATGAACGAAGCCAACCTGCTGCTGCATCCGCAGGCCGGCGGCGATATCACCGACGCACCCGCGTATTTCGGTCTGGTGCGCAGCCTGCTCGCCATCCGCGAGCGTTTCCCCGCTGCCTCGACCCAACTGGCGCTGCTGCCCCTGCCGCCGTGTAATTCGGGACCGCGCCAGTTGCTGTTGCGCGCCATCGTCGCGCGCAACTACGGGTGCGCGCTCATGATCGCCGGCGGCGAGCACCATCCCGAGGGCGACGCGCGCCGCGGCGAGGATCTCACCCGCTTCGACCCGGACACCCTCGCACGCGCCGATGCCATCGGCGTGCGGCTCATCGCCTACCCGCGCATGGTCTACGTGGAGGACCGCGCCGAACACCTGCCCGAATCGGACGCGCCGGCTGGCGCGCGCGTGTTGACGCTGTCCGGCGAGGAGTTCCAGCGCCGCCTGCGGAGCGGGCTCAAGATTCCCGACTGGTACAGCTTCCCCGAAGTGCTCGCGGAACTGCACCGCCAGCATCCGCCGCGTGACAAGCAGGGCTTCACTGTCTTCTTCACCGGGCTATCGGGCGCCGGCAAGTCCACGCTCGCGCGTGCGCTGACGGCGCGCCTCATGGAAATGGGCGGACGCTCGGTGACGCTGCTCGACGGCGACATCGTGCGCCGTCATCTGTCGTCCGAACTCGGTTTCTCGCGTGCGCACCGCGACATCAACGTGCGCCGCATCGGCTTCGTCGCCAGCGAAATCACCAAGAACCGCGGCATCGCCATCTGTGCGCCCATCGCGCCCTACGCCGAAACCCGGCGCGCGGTGCGCGCGATGGTCGAGGCCGTCGGTGGCTTCGTCGAAATCCACGTCGCCACGCCGATCGAAACCTGCGAGTCGCGCGACCGCAAGGGGCTTTACGCCAAGGCGCGCGCCGGCCTGATTCCGGAATTTACCGGTGTGTCCGATCCCTACGAAGTGCCGGAAAAGCCGGAACTCGCCATCGACACCACGGGGCTTGCCATCGACGAGGCGGTGCAGCAGATCCTGCTGAAACTGGAGCGCGAGGGTTACCTGCGCTGACGCGGGTGGGCTACGCCTAGCCGCCCTTCAAGGGGTGCCGGCGTTTCGCCGTTAACGGGTTATGATTTTGTCGTCACCCGCCGCCGGGCCCCGCTCCACGTGAATACTCGCCATCAATCCAGACTAACGCACAACACGCGTCGCTCCCTGTTGCGCGGCTTCACGCTGATCGAGATGGCCGTGGTGGTAGTGATCGTCATCACCCTTATGTCGCTTGGTCTGGGGGTACTCAATTCCCAACTTGCCTCGGCCGCCCAAGCCGAAACGAAAAAGCGCCAGGCCGTCGTCAGAGAAGCCTTGATTGCGCACCTCGGTACCCACAAGCGACTGCCCTGCCCCGACGTGCCCAATAGCACGAATGGCTCAAGCGATACGTCGCAGGTGACGGGCGCCGAAGACCGCACGGGCGGCGTGCCCACCGGCGCGTGCAGCGGCACCCTGGGCGTCGTACCCTACACCACCTTGGGCCTTAGCCGCGAACTGGCGCTCGACGGCTGGGGCAACTTCATGTCCTACAGCCTTCCCACGAGCAGCACGACGACGTGTCCGGCTGGTGGCGACTGGAGTCTGAGCGCGTGCTTCGGCGCAGCGAAGAGTGCGCCGTACACGGTGTTCGAGGGTACGGTTGCTGCACCGACGAACGTCGCGTCCAACGTGCTCGCGGTCATTGTGTCGCACGGGCCGAACGGCTTTGCCGCCTGGGCGTCGCAAGGCACCCGCAACGTGTTGCCGCCGCGTTGCGAAGAGGCTCACAACGCGATCGCCACGATCGCGGGCTGCACGTTCACGGCGAATAGGTTCTACCGGGGCGAGCGGAGCGATATCGACGACGTGCTCGCGTATGTGACGCGGGACGAAGCCATCAACACGCTGGCCGTGCAGGGTACGCTCAAATCGGCCGAGGCACAGGTCATGGAAGATCTGACGCGGCTCAAGAACAAACAGCTCTATGAGAAAGTGCAGACCTGCGTGACGAGCCCTGTTACCCATCTCGATCCTTGGGGGAATGCCTACGGACGCGTGGAAGGTGTCGCAGCCAGTGGCCTTCCGATCTGCCTCTGCTCCACCCGGGGGAGCGGCGCGCTGCCGGCCGCGCCCGCTGCCGGTACGAACTGTAGCCCTGCCGCGCCGACGACCTGCGTTCAGATCGACGAGTCCGAGGTCAACCTGCTGCGACTCAGCATGGGGCTGACGCCATGCTAAAAAGTGGTCACATGGTGGACGCGACCGCAGGTAAGCGGAGAGACGCGGTTTGCGCAACATCGCGTGCAGCTCGTCCGCAAGCCATGCAGCATGCTCAGGCTAACCGGGGCTACACCCTCATCGAACTCGCCCTCGTCCTCGTCGTGGTCGCCTTGTTCCTGGGCGGCGTGTTCGTCGGCGGTGCGGCGGTGCTGGAAAACGCCCGGACGGCGACGCTGCTTGGGCAGATCAAGGATCTCGCCGCGGCGTCGCGCGATTTCAAAAGCCGCTATGGCTACTACCCCGGCGACTTGCCCAATGCGGCAACGCTCATCACAACGGATGGCGGGATTTCTTCAGGTTGTTCATACGCGGCATCGTCATCGTCCATCGTTGGCAACGGCATTGTGAACAGCAACGCGGAGAGCCGCTGTGCCCTCGAGCACTTGGTCAAGTCACGCATGCTGAGTAAGGTGGAATTAAGTGGCAGCAACTACCGTATCCCGCATCCCTTTGGGGGCGGGGAGGTGTCGCTTTGGTATACCGCGAGCAATGAAAACGCGGTCAGGGTCACAAACCTGCCGTGCAGTATCGCGCTGCGGATCGACGATAAACTGGACAATGCGTCCACGACGCCTTTGACATCGGGCTTTGTAACGAGTGACGATGGTTCTGAATGCGTTCCCAGGGGAGCTAATGACCCTCTTGGCATCCTGCTGATTCGCTATTAGGCGGCTCCATACCACTCACGAGACGAGGCGGTGCTCAATTTCGCTCAAGCATGAACTCGATGACCATGGTGTGTAGCTCAACAAAAAGCCGGCGCATTGCGCCGGCTTTTTGTTGATGCAGAGATCCCGATCAGGCTGACATGCGACGGCGCAGAGATAAACCGTGGTCTGTCCCCAATGCTGTTCGATCTCACTGCTGGTTTGTTGCTGCGATCGGCAACTCGGCGCGCCTGAACGAAATCCGAAAAAAACCCCGCCTTCGTGAAAAGACGGGGTTTGTCGGCAGTCTGTAGCCCGGTTTTACCGGGCTTTTTTGCTGGTTTCGAGATGCGACGCTTAAGCCGCTTTCTTTCTTGCTGAGAAAGCCAAGCCAGCGAGGCCCAACCCCATCAGTGCCAGCGTTGCGGGCTCAGGAACATTCGCAGCCTCGTAGAATACATAGTTCGTGCCCTGATTCTGCGAGAAGAACGCGTCGTTGACATAGGCGGAAACGTCCATGCCCGAAGACCACGCGCCAGTGCCGTAACCCGCCAAGCCACCATCAAGTTTGTAGTCCGCTGCATACACGGCGGGTCCAACGCCAATTACTGCATACCATGCCGTATTGCTGATGTTGTTGACGTCATTCCCATTAATCGAAACGTAGTACGTCCCGTTGACAGGCGCACCAAACACGAGCTCCGCTGCTTCCAGCGCGGAATACACAACAGGATCGCTGGTCCACACCGGGCCATCCGTCACCCGGTAGGAGCCGACGTAAATCGGAGCAGCATACGCTTGTGCAGATGTCAGAAGGAACGCAATGCCCAGTAAAATTTTGTTTTTCATTTCCTTAAATCTCCCTCATTGATTTGATCTTTAAAATGGGTAACCAGAAGCTAGAAAGTAGGGGTAGACACGATTTCACGCCTCAGTCGAAGTCTTGGCCATGATTTATGGCTGCATACAAAGCATTAGACGTGCCAGCATTAACGTGCTTATCGAATATGTATAAATATCATATGGTTATATCTTGTCCGCATGTTTCCATGCATAGGCATTAATACGTAACTGTAAAGTATTCCGACATTCGGATTTGACCTGTACTCGACAATAACAGAGGGCTTGTCGGGGTAAACGTACTGTTTCGACAAGACATCTGGGCTCTGTAAACCCATTAGCTTGGGGGAAACCTGGGATGGAAGGATTTGAAAACGCAGGAATAATTCCATCCGCCCCCGATTTGCCTGAAACAGCGCCTGCAGAAGCGTAAAAATCCGACATCGCCGGTGGCCAAGGGATCCCGTCAGTGTGGGCGGGGGCGCGCCTGGCTTGTGGGCGTGTTGGGGTCAGCCTTGTGCGCGACTTTGAGGTGCGAACAGCGATCCCCCGATCATCCCTCCAGCACTCGCGAAGAACCCCCAGAACTGCGGCGGCAGCGCCCCTTCCGGCGCGATGAATTCCATCGCGATCCAGGCGGTGAAGCCGAGCACGATCGACCACCCGGCCCCGGCGGAATTGGCGCGCTTCCAGTAGATGCCGGCGACGAGCGGCACGAAGGCGGTGGCGAGCGTCACCTTGTAGGCGTTCTCCACCATTTCGTGGATGGTCGTTTCGGCTTCCAGCGACCACAGCGAATACGCCACCACCAGCACGGAGAAGGCGACCACCACGGCGCGGGTGATGAACAGCAGCCGCTGCTGGCTCAGGCGGTGCTGCGGCATCATTTCCTTGATGACGTTCTCGGACAGGGTGACCGAGGGCGCGAGCAGGGTGCCGGAGGCGGTCGACATGATCACCGACAGCAGCGCGCCGTAGAAAACGATCTGTGCCGCCAGCGGCAGGTGGGTCTTGACGAAGGTCGGCAACACCAGCTGCGCGTCCTCGGCCAGCAGTGCGGTCGTCATCGCCGGGTCGACGAGGGTTGCCGAATAGGTGAGGTAGAGCGGCACCGCGGCGAACAGGAGATACAACGCGCCGCCGATGACCGTGCCCCACACGGCGATGGTCTCGTTCCTCGATGCGTTGGCACGCTGGAACACGTCCTGTTGCGGCACCGAGCCGAGGCCCATGGTGAGCAGGCCCGCAACGAAGGTAACGATCGCCGCCCATTCGAGCGGCGGCCAGAACTCGAACTTGCCAGCGGCGGCGGCGTGCTCGACCACCGGGGCGACGCCGCCGACTTCCGGCATGCTGCCGACCAGGTAGGAAATCCACAGCAGGCCGACGACGATGATGGTCATCTGCACGAAGGTGGTGAGCGCCACCGACCACATGCCGCCGAACAGGGTGTAGAGCGCGACCACGCTGGCGCCGATGAGGATGCCCTGCGAGGTCGTGATCACGCCGTCGGATAGCACGTTGAAAACCAGTCCCAGCGCCATCACCTGCGCCGACACCCAGCCCAGATACGAAGCCGCGATCGCCAGCGACATCACGATTTCCACCGGGCGGTTGTAACGCTGGCGGTAGAAGTCTCCCAGGGTGATGAGCTTCATGCGATACAGCGGGCGCGCGAACAGGAGACCGAACAGGATCAGCGCGAGCGCGGCGCCGAAAGGATCGGAGATGGTGCCGCCGAGGTTCTCGTCGAGGAAGGTCGCGGGGATGCCGAGCACGGTCTCGGCGCCGAACCAGGTCGCGAACACCATGGCGACGACGACGATCATCGGCAGCGACTGGCCGGCTGTGATGTAGTCGCGCGCGTTGTGAACCTTGGTGGCGGCGTAGAGGCCGATGCCGATGGAGAGCACGAGGTACAAGACGACGAAACCGATCAGCATGGCGAGTCCTTATCGCAGATTGAAATAGAGCACGGTGACGACCAAGGCGGCGAGCAGCCCGGCAATCGCGCCGAGCCAGCGGTTGCGCGCCTGCTGCTGGCGCAGCATGAGGGTGAGGCCGGCCTCGAGCTGGGCGAGGCGGTTTGCGTTCAGCGCCTGGTGCGCCAGGCGCGGAAGCTGCGGCAGCAGCGCCGCCCACTTCGGCGCTTCGGCCTTGAGATTCTTTACCAGCGCGCGGAATCCAATTTGTTCGTTCATCCAGCGCTCGAGGAAAGGCTTGGCGGTCTTCCACAGGTCGAGGTCGGGGTCGAGCTGGCGGCCGAGGCCTTCGATGTTGAGCAGGGTTTTCTGCAACAAGACGAGCTGCGGCTGGATCTCGACGTTGAAGCGCCGCGAAGCCTGGAACAGCTGCAACAGCACGCGGCCGAAGGAAATCTCCTTCAGCGGGCGGTCGAATACCGGTTCGCACACCGCGCGCACCGCGGCCTCGAGTTCGTCGACGCGGGTGTCGGCCGGCACCCAGCCGGATTCCAGGTGCGCGAGTGCGACGCCCTTGTAGTCGCGGCGGAAGAAGGCGAGGAAGTTGCGCGCGAGGTACTGCTTGTCGACCTCGGTGAGCGTGCCCATGATGCCGAAATCGAGCGCGATGTACTGCTCGGAGCCGGGGCGCACCAGGATGTTGCCGGGGTGCATGTCGGCGTGGAAGAAGCCGTCGCGGAACACCTGGGTGAAGAAGATTTCCACGCCGGTCGCGGCGAGCCTGGGGATGTCGGTGCCGGATTCGCGCAACTTGTCGACCTGGCTCACCGGGATGCCGTCCATGCGGTCCATCACCATCACGTCGCGGCCGCAGTAGTCCCAGTACACCTCGGGCACGAGCAGCAGCGGCGAATCCTTGAAGTTGCGCCGCAGCTGCGAGCAGTTGGCGGCCTCGCGCATCAGGTCGAGCTCGTCTTCCAGATGCTTCTCGAACTCGGCGACGACTTCGCGCGGGCGCAGGCGGCGGCCGTCGGCGAAGAGTTTTTCCAGCAGGCCGGCGGCGGCGTAGAGCAGCGAGACGTCGTGCGCGATCACCGGGGCGATGCCGGGGCGCAGCACCTTCACCGCGACCGCGGTGCCGTCATGAAGTTTTGCGAAATGCACCTGCGCGACCGAGGCCGAGGCGACCGGGGTGGCGTCGAATTCGGCGAAGACTTCGGCGAGCGGCTTGCCGTAAGAAGCTTCCAGCGAAGCGATCGCCTCCGCGGTGGGGAAAGGCGGTACGCGGTCCTGCAGCTTCGCCAGCTCGTCGGCGATGTCGAGCGGTACGAGGTCGCGGCGGGTCGAGAGCATCTGGCCGAACTTGACGAAGATCGGCCCCAGCGCTTCGAGCGCGCGGCGCAGGCGCACGCCGCGCGGTTCGGTGAGCGGCCGCCAGAAGAGCGCGAAGCGCACCAGCCAGCGCAGCGGTCGCACGCGTTCGTGGCCGAGGAAGAACTCCTCCAGGCCGAAGCGCAGGCCGACCGTGAGGATGCGGAACAGGCGCAGCAGTTTCATCCGTTGCGCTGTTCGAAGTGCTTGAGACGCGCTTCCAGCCGCGCGACCGCGTCGGCGAGCGTGTCGACGTCGCGGTTGAAGCGGTCGACGTCGACGCGGCGCGCCATCAGCTCGGCTTCCTCGACGAGGTATTCGCCGGCGTTGACGCCGAGCGCGGACGCGGCCTGCCGCAGGCCGGCGAGCGCGTCGCGGCCGAACGCGTGCAGGCGATGCGCGGCGATGTCGCCGACGAGCGGCGCGAGGTCGGCCTCGACGTCCCAGTCGAGCTGCTTGAACACGCGGTCGAGCGTGGCGAGCAGTGCCGGGTCGCCCTGGTAGTCGGCAAGCCGCAAGGCCTCGCGGCCGAAGAAAGGCAGGCGCGCGAGCAGGGCTCCGGTGGGGCGGATGACAGCGTCGGGCGTGTCGACCGCGGCCTCGGAAAAACAGCCGTCGTCGGCGATGCGGAAATCGAGCTGGCGGACAGCGAGGTCGAAGCGCACGCTCATGCCGGCGTGGCGCACCAGCGCCTCGGCCGCGCCGGGCGTCTGCTGCAGCAGATGGTTGAGGCTGCGCTCGACGAGGCTTTCGACGATCAAGGTGCGTGTCCTGTCAGACCTTGAAACCCTTGTGCAGGGCCACCACGCCGGCGGCGAGGTTGTGGTAGCTCACCTTGGCGAAGCCGGCCGCTTCCATCATCGCCTTGAGTTCTTCCTGGCCGGGGTGCATGCGGATCGATTCGGCGAGGTACTGGTAGCTGCCCGGGTCGTTGGCGACCAGCTTGCCCATCAGTGGCAGCAGCTTGAACGAATACAGGTCGTAGGCCGGTTCGAGCGGTTTCCATACCTTGGAAAATTCCAGCACCAGCAGCCGCCCGCCGGGTTTCAGCACGCGGTGCATCTCGGCCAGCGCCTGGTCCTTGTGCGTCATGTTCCTGAGGCCGAAGGCGACCGACACGCAGTCGAAATGATTGTCGGGGAAGGGCAGGCGCTCGCCGTCGCACTGCACGGCGGGCGGCGTCCTGCCTTCGTTCAGCATGCGGTCGCGGCCTTCGCGCAGCATCGAGAAATTGATGTCGGTGAGCAGCACGGTGCCAGTGTCGCCGACTTCCTTGAGGAACAGCCGGGTGAGGTCGGCGGTGCCGCCGGCGACGTCGAGCACGCGCATCCCCGGGCGCAGCCCCGCCTGCGCCACGGCGAAACGCTTCCACAGGCGGTGCAGGCCGGCCGACATCAGGTCATTCATGACGTCGTACTTGGCAGCAACCGAATGGAAGACCTCGGCCACCTTGGCGGCCTTCTCGGATTCGGGCACCTGCTGGTAGCCGAAATGGGTGGTTTTATCCATGGCAGACGGGGCTCGGGGATCAGCCGCGCATTCTACCAGCGCGCACGTGGGCACGGTCCGGCGGACGCCCGGCGTGTCATAAATCGGTCATACTGCCGTCATAGGATGGCCACCGTTGAAACCCTGCTGGAATTGCCATGGCTGCCAATATTCTCCTGGTCGAGGACGAACCCGGAATCCAGGAACTGCTGAAATTCAACCTGTCGCAGGCGGGCCACCAGGTCACCGCCGCCGGCGACGCCGAGCACGCGCTGCAGTTCCTGAAATCCACCCTGCCTGACGTCATTCTGCTCGACTGGATGCTGCCCGGCATGTCCGGTATCGACCTGTGCAAGCGGCTGCGTGCCGACGAGCGCTACCAGCCCATCCCCATCATCATGCTCACCGCCCGCGGCGAGGAGCGCGACAAGGTGGCGGGCCTCGACACCGGCGCCGACGACTACATCACCAAGCCCTTTTCGCCGCGCGAACTGGTGGCGCGCATCAAGGCCGTGCTGCGCCGCCGCGCGCCGCAGATGACCGACGAGCCGGTCGAGATCCAGGGCCTGCGCCTCGACCCCGCGAGCCACCGGGTGCAGGGCAAGGGCCAGGCGCTGGAGCTGGGGCCGACCGAATTCCGCCTGCTGCATTTCTTCATGACCCATCCCGAGCGGGTGTATTCGCGTACCCAGCTGCTCGACCAGGTGTGGGGCGACGACGTCTTCGTCGAGGAGCGCACGGTCGACGTCCACATCCGCCGTCTGCGGCTGGCGCTGGAGCCTTCCGGTCACGACGGGCTGATCCAGACCGTGCGCGGGGCGGGCTATCGCTTTTCTGCCGAAGCCGGTTGATAATCGCGCCAGTTTCCTCGACTGGCGATCATGATGGGTTTTTGGTGGCGTCCGCTCGGTGTGCTGGCCAGCGTCCTGCTGGTGGCGCTGTTCCTCTGGGCCGGGTGGGGCTGGGTGGCGGCGCTGGGGTTTCTCGCCGGCATCCAGGCCTTCGTCATGCTGCGTCGACTGTGGCAGGAATTCCGCCTGTCGCGCTGGCTCGAAAATCCCGATGAAGTCGATCCGCCCGACGCCACCGGCACCTGGGGCGACATCTTCTACCGCCTGCAGAAGCTGCAGCGCCGCCAGCGCGCGAGCCGCAGCGAATTGACCAGCGCGCTCGAGCAGTTCGAGCACGCCGCGCAGGCGATCCCGGACGCCATGGTCATCCTCGACGGCAGCGAGCGCATCGACTGGTGCAACCCGGCGTCGCGCACTTATATGGGGCTGGATTGCGAGCGCGACCGCGGTCAGTTCGTCCGCTACCTCATGCGCCAGGCGCATTTCCTCGAATTCCTCGACGCCGCCGACTACTCGCGCCGGCTGGTGTGCAAGTCGCCGGTCAACCGTGAGGTCGTGCTGTCGGTGCAACTGGTGCCCTTCGGCGAGGGCAAGAAGCTCCTGGTCGCCCGCGACATCACCGACCTCGAACGCGTCGACGCCATGCGCCGCGACTTCATCGCCAACGTCTCGCACGAACTGCGCACGCCCCTGACCGTCGTCGGCGGCTTCGTCGAGACGCTGGCCGACGCGCCCGCCCTGCCGCCCGAGGAATCGCGTCGCTACTATGACCTGATGCTCGACCACACCCGGCGCATGCAGCGTCTGCTCGACGACCTCCTGACGCTGTCGCGCCTCGAAGGCTCCGAACGCACCCCGGACGAGGCGGTCGACGTGCCCGCGCTGGCGCTGGCGCTGAAGACCGAGGCCGAATCGCTCTCCCGCGGACGGCACCGCGTCGTCCTGCGGCTTGAAAGCGACGCCTGGCTGAAAGGCAATCTGCAGGAAATCCGCAGCGCGCTTGGCAACCTGGTGTCGAACGCGGTGCGCTACACGCCTGAAGGCGGCGAAATCGCGCTGACCTGGCGCGAGCGCGACGGCGAGGGGGTGTTCTCCGTGACCGACACCGGCGAAGGCATCGCCGCCGAGCACATTCCCCGTCTCACCGAACGCTTCTACCGCGTCGACCGCAGCCGTTCGCGCGAGACCGGCGGCACCGGCCTGGGACTGGCCATCGTCAAGCACGTCCTCACGCGCCACGAAGCGCGCCTCGACATCCAGTCGATCCCCGGCAAGGGCAGCACCTTCTCCGCCGTTTTCCCCGCCGTCCGGCTGCAGCCGGCGCCGGCGGGCGCCACCGTCATCCCGTTTCCCGAGCGCGGACACGCCGCGTAAACGCATCGGTCAGGCGCGCGGCCAGATCGGCCGGCGCCGGATGCGGCGTCGGGCGCTTGCGCTCGCCCCACACCGCGTTGGGAAAATGCGGGTCGTCGGCAAAACGCGGAATCACGTGCCAGTGCAGATGCGGCACTACGTTGCCGAGCGAAGCGAGATTGATCTTGTCCGGCGCCATCACCTCGCGCAGCGCGGCTTCGGCGGCGAATACCACCCGCATCAGAGCCAGCTGATCTGTTGCAGACAAGTCGGTCATTTCCTTGGCGTGGGCGTTCAGTATCACGCGCAGAAAACCGGGGTAGCCCGGCTCGTCGGCGAGAATGACACGGCAGAAATCGTCCCGCCACAGTAGCGTGCCGCCGGGCGAGTTGCAGAGCGGACAGTTCAAAGCAGCACGCGCTCGATGCCGCCGTTGCCGACACGGGTGAGGTAGTTCGTCATCCACTGCTCGCCGAGTAGTTTCTTCGCCAGTTCGATCACGATGTAGTCCGGCTCGGTGCCGGTATCGTCGCGATAGCGTGCGAGGCCTTGCAGGCATGACGGGCAGCTGGTGAGGAGTTTGACCGGGCCCTTGCCTTCCGTGCCGAGCGCGGCGACGCCGGCGCGGATTTCCTCTTCCTTGCGGAAGCGGATCTGCGTGGAGATGTCGGGGCGGGAGACGGCGAGCGTGCCGGATTCGCCGCAGCAGCGGTCGGAGAGCTTCACCGCGCCGCTGTCGGGCGAGCCGCCGAGGAGCGCATTGGCGACCTTGAGCGGTGCGTGCGTTTTCATCGGCGTGTGGCAGGGGTCGTGGTAGAGGTATTTCTCGCCGGAAACGCCGTCGAGCTTCACGCCCTTCTCCATCAGGTATTCGTGGATGTCGAGCAGGCGGCAGCCGGGGAAGATCTTCCCGAATTCGTATTTCAGCAGCTGGTCCATGCAGGTGCCGCACGACACGATCACGGTCTTGATGTCGAGGTAGTTGAGCGTGTTGGCGACGCGATGGAACAGCACGCGGTTCTGCGCGGTGATCGCCTCGCCCTTGTCGGACTGGCCGCCGGCGGTCTGCGGATAGCCGCAGCAGAGATAACCGGGCGGCAGCACGGTCTGCACGCCGAGTTCGAACAGCATCGCCTGCGTCGCGAGCCCCACCTGGGAGAACAGCCGCTCGGAGCCGCAGCCGGGGAAGTAGAACACCGCGTCGGCGTCGTCGGAGAGCTTGGCCGGGTTGCGCAGGATGGGCACGATGGTCGGGTCTTCCAGGCCTAGCAGCGCGCGCGAGGTTTTCTTCGGCAGGCCGCCCGGCATCGGCTTGTTGACCAGATGGATCACCTGCGCGACCACCTTGGGCCGGCCGAGCGTGGCGGGCGGATTTTTCGTCTGCGGCTGGATCAGGCCGAGTCGCTTGAAGAACTGGTGGCCTGCGCGCTGCGCAGCGTAGCCCCATTCGATCAGCGGCTTCCTGAGCGCCTTGATGGTCGCCGGATCGGTCGCGTTGAGGAAGGCCATCGACGCCCAGGTGCCGGGGTTGAACTTCTTCTTGCCCTGGCGGCGCAGCATGTTGCGCATGGCGATCGACACGTCGCCGAAGTCGATGTCGACCGGGCACGGGTTCTTGCACTTGTGGCAGATCGTGCAGTGGTCGGCGACGTCGCCGAACTCGTCGAAATGCTTGAGCGACACGCCGCGGCGGGTTTGCTCTTCGTACAGGAAGGCTTCGATCAGCAGCGAGGTCGCGAGGATCTTGTTGCGCGGCGAGTAGAGCAGGTTGGCGCGCGGAATGTGGGTGTTGCACACCGGCTTGCACTTGCCGCAGCGCAGGCAGTCCTTGATCGAATCGGCAATCGCCTCGACCTCGGTCGATTCGAGGATGATCGACTCGGCCTCCAGCAAACTGAACGACGGCGTGTAGGCGTTGCGCAGGTCGGCGCCCGGCATGAGCTTGCCCTTGTTGAAGCGCCCGTTGGGGTCGACCTTGCGCTTGTACTCGGCAAAGCTCGCCAGCGTCGCCTCGTCGAGGAATTCGAGCTTGGTGAGCCCGATGCCGTGCTCGCCCGAGATCACGCCGCCGAGATCGGTGGCGAGCTTCATGATGCGTGCCACCGCGGCGTTGGCGGTCTGCAGCATCGCGTAGTCGTCGGAGTTGACCGGGATGTTGGTGTGCACGTTGCCGTCGCCGGCGTGCATGTGCAGCGCGACGAAGACGCGGCTCTTCAGAATTTCCTTGTGGAGGCGGTCGCAGGTTTCGAGGATGCGGGTGTATTCGCGGCCGACGAAGAGCTGGTGCAGTTCGCGCCGGATCTCGCGCTTCCACGACACGCGCACCTGTTTGTCGCGCAGGGCGGTAAAGGTGGTGCCGCCGTCGAGCGGTGCGTCGAGGTTGGCGAGGTAAGCGGCCCAGCGTTCACGTACGGCGGCGATGAGTTTCTGCGCCTGCACCTGCTTCTCGGCGACCTGCGCCGGGTCGGCGACGGTGTCGTCGTCCTCTAGCAGCGGCAGCGTGCCGGCGAAGAACTCGGCGAGCGCGTCGGCGAGCTTCAGCTTGTTGGCGATGGACAGCTCGATGTTGATGCGCTCGACGCCGTCGGTGTAGTCGCCGAGGCGGTCGAGTGGAATCACCACGTCTTCGTTGATCTTGAAGGCGTTGGTGTGCGCGGCGATGGCGGCGGTGCGGGCGCGGTCTAGCCAGAAGATCCGGCGCGTCTCCGCCGAGACTGCGATGAAGCCCTCGCCGCCGCGCGCGTTGGCCAGCTGGACGATCTTCGACGCCGCTTCGCCGACCGCGACTTCGTTGTCCGACACGACGTCGATCAGCAGCACCATGTTGGGCCGGGCGCCGCGCGGCGATTTGGTCGCGTAGCCGACCGCCTTGAGGTAACGCGCGTCGAGGTGCTCGAGGCCGGCGAGCTGGAGGTCGCCGCGGGCGTCGCAGTACTGCTTGATTTCGACGATGGCGGGCGTCGCCTCGCGCGCCGAGCCGAAGAACTCCAGACAGACCGTGCGGCCGTGCGCCGGCAGGCGGTGCAGGATGAAGCGCGCCGAGGTGATGAGCCCGTCGCAGCCCTCTTTCTGGATGCCGGGCAGGCCGGCGAGGAACTTGTCGGTGACGTCCTTGCCGAGCCCGGTTTTGCGGAAACGGCTGCCGGGGATGGTGAGGATGTCGGGCGAGCCTTTCGGTGTCCTGCCGTCCGGGCCGAAGCGGCGGATTTCGAAGGTGGCCGACGGCGCGTCATGAATCTTGCCGAGGTTGTGGTTGAGCCGGGTGACTTCGATCCAGTCGGCGTCCGGCGTCACCATCTTCCACGACACCAGGTTGTCGAGCGCGGTGCCCCACAGCACGGCCTTCTTGCCGCCGGCGTTCATCGACACGTTGCCGCCGATGGTCGAGGCGTCGGCCGAGGTCGGGTCGACGGCGAACACCAGGCCCGCGGCGTCGGCGGCCTCCATGACGCGCTTGGTGACGACGCCGGCGCCGCAGTGGATCGTCGGCACCTCGAATTCGCAGCCGGGCAGGTGGCGCATTTCCACCGCGCTCAGGGTCTCGAGCTTCTCGGTATTGACGACCGCCGCCTGCGCGGTGAGCGGCACGGCGCCGCCGGTGTAGCCGGTGCCGCCGCCGCGCGGAATGATCGTGAGTCCCAACTCGACCAGGCCGGCGACGAGCCCCGCCATTTCGTCCTCGGTGTCGGGCGTCAGCACGACGAAGGGATATTCGACGCGCCAGTCGGTCGCGTCGGTGACGTGCGAGACGCGCGCCAGCCCGTCGAAGGCGATGTTGTCGCGCCGGGTCACGCCGGCCAGCCGCCGCAGGATGCGTGCGCGCAGGCTCTCGGTGTCGGCGAACCAGGCCTCGAACTCGCGCACGGCCTGTTCGGCGGCCTGCAGCAACTGGCCGACCAGTTCGTTGCCCTGGCGCCGCACCTCGATCTCGCGCAAGCGGTGGCGCAGGGCGTCGACCAGCATCTGGCGGCGCTTCGGGTTGGCGAGCAGGTCGTCTTCCAGGTAGGGGTTGCGGCGCACCACCCAGATGTCGCCCAGCACCTCGAACAGCATGCGTGCCGAACGGCCGGTGCGGCGCTCGCCGCGCAGGGTGTTGAGCACGTTCCAGGCGTCGGCGCCGAGCAGGCGGATGACGATTTCGCGGTCGGAAAACGAGGTGTAGTTGTAGGGGATTTCCCGGAGTCGGGCGGTCATGGGCGGATGGCGCTGCAAAAGCCGCATTTTAAAGGATATGCCGGGCTTGCGGGCGGCTGGTACAAGCGTTCCGGATGGCTTCAGTTTCGGGTATCAGCGCCGTAATGCGTTGAAGGGCTCGAGTGACGGGCCCGCACCAGCTGGGAGAACGACTTGCGGGTTGGGCTGAGCGTCAAGCTCATGGGCTACGTATTGGCGGGCGTGCTGATCACCTCGGCGGTGATCGGCATCGTGCGCGTGCAGAACGAGCGCGGCCCGCTCAGCGAGCTCATTGACCGTTCCGGCCAGAGCGTCGCGACGGCGACCGCGTCCGGCGCCGCCTCGCTGGTGGCGGGCTACGACTACGGCAACCTCGAAATCCTCGCCCGCAACGTCGCGCGCCAGCCGGGCGTGATCCGCGTCAGCATCCGCAATCTCGGCGACCGCGTCATGAGCCAGGCAGCCGGCAACGAAGTGGGCACCTACAAACGCCACGAGGCGCCGGTCGTGTTCGATGGCCAGCGCATCGGCACCGTTTCCGTCGACATTTCGACGAACACCCTGGAAAACGCCCTCAATGCGCTCTACTGGCGCGTTTTCGTCGAGCAGATCGTGTTCGGCCTGATTCTGGGCGTCATCGTCTACGTCTTCACCGCCAGCGGCATTGTGGCGCCCATCCTGCGCCTGACCCGCGCGATGGAGGAGACGGTGGCGCACGACGACACCTTCGTCGCCCGCGACCTGCCGGTGAAGAGCCGCGACGAGATCGGCCGGCTGGTGTCGGTGTTCAACAAGATGAACACGTCGCTGGTGAACTATCACAACCAGTTGCAGGGGCGCATCGACTTCGCCAACCAGGAGTTGCAGGAAAAGAACATCCAGCTCGCCGGCCGCACGCGCGAGCTCGAGCACGCGCTCGACATGCTCTCGGCGATGGCGACGACCGACTGGCTGACCGAGCTGCCCAACCGCCGCAAGTTCGACGAGACGCTGTCGCGCATGTTTCACCAGTCCGAGCGCTTCCTCGAGGACATCACGCTGGTGCTGTTCGACGTCGACTTCTTCAAGCAGATCAACGACAGTCACGGCCACGGTGCCGGCGACCAGGTGCTGCGCGACATCGGCACCCTGCTGCGCCTCAACGTGCGCAAGTCGGACCTGCCGGCCCGGCTCGGCGGCGACGAATTCGGCGTCATCCTCTACCACACCCACGTCGAGCAGGCGAAGCAGTTCGTCGAGATGCTGCTGAAGAGCCTGAAGGAATATGTCTTCGAGTACGACGGCTTCCGCCTCGACGTCGGCTTCAGCGTCGGCATCGCCCAGTACGAAGTGACGATGAAGGCGCCGCGCGAGCTCTACCACGCCGCGGACCGCGCGCTCTATCAATCCAAGCGCGCCGGACGCGGCGGCTACAGCGTCTACGACCCCACCCCCCAGATCGAGGAGAAGACGGCATGAAGAAGAAGCACAAGCAGCTGTTCGGAGGATTGCTGGCCGCTGGCCTGGCCCTGGCGTGCGCCGCGGCCTCGGCTGCGCAGAGCGTCGCGCCCAAGGCGGCCCCCGCGGCGAGCGTGACCATGGGCTCGGTCGCCATGGACATCCCGGTCGAGATGATCAAGCGCATGAGTGCGCTGACCAACTACCTGGCGCTGCACACCAACCTGAACATCCGCTTCAAGCCTTCGCCCAACCTGGGGTCGGCGGTCGACGACCTGGGTACCGGCCAGACCCAGATTGCCTACCTCACGCCGGTCGCCTACATCGACGCGCGGCGGAAATACGGCGTGATTCCGCTGGTGGCGCCGACCACCGACGGCAAGCCGACCTTCTCGCTGGTGATCGCGGCGAAGGCCGGCTCGGGCGTCCAGACGGCGGCCGACCTCAAGGGCAAGCGCTTCGCCTTCGGCGACGAGAAGGCGCTGCTGCAACGCGCCGCGGTCGAGTCGATGGGCCTGAAGTCGAGCGACTTCTCGCAGTTCGCCTTTCTCAAGCACTACGACAATATTTCCAAGGCGCTGCTGGCCGGCGACTTCGACGGCGGCATCCTGCTGAACTCCACTGCCGAAGCCTTCAAGAGCAAGGGCATCGTCGTGATCGACAGCACACCGCCCCTGCCGTCCTACATATTTGCCGTGCATCCGGGCATGCCGGTCGCGGTGCGCAACCAGCTGCGCGACGCCCTGCTGGCGCTGAAGAAGAACACTCCGGAAAACATCGCGACGCTCGAGGCTTTCGACAAGGCCTACGACGGTTTCGTCGTCGTCGAGGATGCGGCCTACGACCCGGTTCGCAAGCTGATCGCGCCTTTCCAGAAGTGATGCCGGGAGGCATCTGTCCGACGCGCGGACGCGCACCCGCCGCGGCGGCTTATGGGATCACGCGCTGAACGGCGCTCACGCCCGCAAGCACGATCGCCCCGGCGACGATGCCGGCCAGGCCGTCGATCGCCAGCGGCGCGAGCACGCCGAGGAGGCCGCCGACGCCGGGCAGCCCGGATACGGCAGCCGCCGCCCCTTCGACGAAATGATGCGCGCCCGGCACCCCGTGCATCAGGATGCTGCCGCCGACCAGGAACATCGCGGCGGTGCCGATTACCGACAGGCTTTTCATCATGGCGGGCGCCGCCGCCAGGATGCCGCGCCCGAGCGCCTGCGCCGCGTGGGCGGGCTGCCGGCTCAGATAAAGGCCGGCGTCGTCGAGCTTGACGATGCCGGCGACCAGTCCGTACACGCCGACCGTCATCAGCATCGCGATGCCCGCGAGCACTGCGACCTGCGTGCCGAAAGCCGCGCCGGCCACAGTGCCGAGCGTGATAACGATGATCTCGGCCGACAGAATGAAGTCGGTGCGCACCGCGCCCTTGATCTTGTCACGTTCGAGCGCGATCAGATCGACGGCGGGGTCGGCTAGCGCCTGCGCGAGTGCCGCCTCGTGGGCCTCGGCATCCGCATGGTGGAAGAACTTGTGCGCCAGCTTCTCGACCCCCTCGTAGCAGAGGAAGGCGCCGCCCAGCATCAGGAGCGGGGTGATCGCCCAGGGCGCCAGCGCGCTGATGGCCAGCGCGGCCGGGACGAGTATGAGCTTGTTCCGGAACGATCCGCGCGCGACCGCCCACACCACCGGCAGCTCGCGCTCGGCGCGCACGCCGGCGACCTGCTGGGCGTTCAGCGCGAGGTCGTCGCCGAGCACGCCGCTGGTCTTCTTCGCCGCGACCTTGGTCATCACCGACACGTCGTCGAGGATCGTGGCGATGTCGTCGATCAGCGCAAGCAGGCTGGAACCGGCCATGGGTTAGGGCGTGATAACACTCATTTCGCGTCCGCGACGAGGCCGATTCGGGATGCAGACCGCGAAGTGGGCGCGCCGCAGTGTCGTTCACTGCAAGCGGCTTGCGACAAAGGGATGCGCCCGGCTGGATTAAACCTCGGCCGGCCCGTCCCTTCGGGTGGCTGCGAGAAAGCGATGGATGCAAGGCGCGCTGCGCAGGCAAGGGCCATCCCTTGCCAAGCGGCGCAACGCCGGAGACGCGCTTTCTCGCAGCAACGCGAACGTGAAATGTGTGTTATCACGCCCTCAGTCGCCGAGCTGAATGCGGCCGGCCTTCTCGGCGGCGGCGAAGTCCAGCATGCGCTGGATCGACACGGCCGCCTTGGCGCGGATGGATTCTTCGATGAGGATTTCGTTGCCGCCGTGTTCGAGCACGGCGGCGAGTTTCTTCAGGCCGTTCATCGCCATCCATGGGCAGTGTGCGCACGACTGGCAGGTCGCGCCGACGCCGGCGGTCGGCGCCTCGAGCAGCGTCTTGCCGGGCGCGACTTCGTGCATCTTGTGGAAGATGCCGTTGTCGGTGGCAACGATGAATTCGCGGTTGGGCAGGGTGCGCACCGCCTCGATGAGCTGCGTGGTCGAGCCGACGACGTCGGCCTGCGCGATCACCGATTCGGGGGATTCGGGATGCACCAGTACTGCGGCGTCCGGGTGCTCGGCGTGCAGCTTTGCGAGCGCCTCGGCCTTGAAGGCTTCGTGCACCACGCACGAGCCCTGCCACAGGATCATGTCGGCGCCGGTCACGCGCTGCACGTATTCGCCGAGGTGGCGGTCGGGTGCCCACAGCAGCTTGTGGCCCTGCTGGTGCAGGTATTTCACGATCTTGGCGGCGATGCCGGAGGTGACGACCCAGTCGGCGCGCGCCTTCACCGCGGCGCTGGTGTTGGCGTAGACGACCGACAGCCGGTCCGGATGCGCGTCGCAGAAGGCGGCGAATGCGTCGGCCGGGCAGGCGAGGTCGAGCGAGCAGTCGGCGGCGAGGTCGGGCATGATGACCCGCTTCTCGGGGTTGAGGATCTTCGACGTCTCGCCCATGAACTTCACGCCGGCGACGATCAGCGTCTTCGCCGGGTGGGCGTGGCCGAAGCGCGCCATTTCCAGACTGTCCGAGACGCAGCCGCCGGTCTCCTCGGCGAGGTCCTGCAAATCGCCCGAGGTGTAGTAGTGGGCGACCAGCACCGCGTCCTGTTCCTTCATCAGGCGCTTGATGCGCGCCTTGAGCTCGGCGCGCTCGTCGTCGGCGAGCGCTTCCTCGACCAGGGGCGGCGCCTGGATCACGGGTCTGGGCGGAACGGAATAGGCGGTGGACATCGGGACGGCTCGAAGGGACGGGCGAATTTTTCAAGTATAGCGCTGCGCGCGATCCGATTTCCTGCGCCGCTTCGAGGGGCTTCGCGGCCGGCAGATCCTGGACGGTGCCGCCCCGAGCCGCCCCCCGGCTATCGCTTCCGGGGACAAGTACCGTATCCTTGCGGCCCTATGCAGCAACTGCTTCTCGACGTCCGTCCCCCCGCCCGTCCCGAGCTCGCCCGTTTCGTGGTGGGACGCAATGTCGAACTCATGGCGCAGCTCGCCGCCATGCTCGACGGCTGCGCTGCCGAGCGCATGGTCTACGTCTGGGGGGCGCCGGGCAGCGGCAAGACCTATCTGCTCGAAGCCTGGGCGAATGCCTGCGCGGCGCGCGGCTTTGCGGTCGACCGGACGGGGCAGCAGGCCGCGCAGGCAGTCATTGCGGATGCGGTGGAAACCTGGGACGCGACGCAGCAACAGGCGGGTTTCGCTGCCTTCAACCGGGTGCGCGAGGCGGGCGGGCTGTGGTTGGCGGCCGGCAATGCCGCGCCGGCCGAGCTGCCGCTGATGCCGGAATTGAAGACGCGCTTTGGCTGGGGACTGGTGTTCCAGCTGCAGCCGCTGGATGACGCGGAGAAGCGTGCGGCCCTGAGCCGGCACGCGGAAACGCTGGGGTTCCGGCTCGACGCGCAGGTCGTGGACTACCTGCTGACCCACACCGCGCGCGACCTGCAAAGCCTGCTGCGGGTGCTGGAGGCGCTCGACCGCTTCAGCCTCGAGGCGAAGCGGCCGATCACCCTGCCGCTGTTGCGGCAGTTGCTGACCGACGCGAAGGCCTGATCAGGACTGTCCTTGCTGGGCCTGCTGCTCGGCGATGTCCTTGTGGACCTGCGCCATGTCGAGCGACATCACCTGTTCGATCAGCGAATCGAGCGCCTGCGCGGGCAGCGAGCCCGCCTCCGAATACAGGATGACCTGTTCGCGGAACACCATCAGCGTGGGGATCGAGCGGATCTGGAAGTAGCCCGCGAGTTCCTGCTCGACCTCGGTGTTGACCTTGGCGAACACGATGCCGGCGTGTTTCTCGGACGCGGCCTCGAAGATCGGCGCGAAGCCGCGGCAGGGGCCGCACCAGGGCGCCCAGAAGTCGACGATGACGACGTCGTTGCCGTTAATGGTGGATTCGAAATTGTCCTGGGTGAGTTCGATGACGGCCATGGGGAGTTCCTGCGTAAAGTAGTGCCGGGCGGCGTAAGCAAATAAAGAAGGCGCGAGGACGAATCCATCGCGCCTGAGTGCCACCCTATCACGGATGGCGGGCCTCCGACAATGCGGAGGCGTCTTATCGGGGCGTTGCCGGGTGGCCGCTCTCCCCGGGTCCAGCCGAAGCCGGCTGGCCTGAATCTATTTGGCGAAGGCCTGACTGAACAGGCCGCGCTTTTCCGGTGCGCCCGAGCCGTTGCGGACCATGTTGTGGCTGTGCTTGAGGTTGCTGCGCACCTCGGCCCGGTTGACCGCCATGATGAGCTCGGTGGCCAGCACCCGCGCCTGGTGCGGGGTGAGGCTCAGGGTGCAGCCGGGCGACTGCAACGTCACCTCGACGTGGTCGCGGCCCTGGGCGTCCTCCTTCAGGCTGATGTCCAGGCTGTTGCCGGGCGAAAGTTCGATCATCTCGGTCTCTCCTTGCGTTGTCTTTGCAAGGACTCCAGCAGGGTCTATGCCAGCCTCCGAATCGGGTCGGGGCCGTGGAAAAGCGCATTGAATCAGGCCGATTTGACGGCCGGATGAAAGGACGTCCCCATCGAGCTGACGAAGCCTCGTCAGCTCGATGGGGAATTTCGTCAATCCGGGGTGGCGGCGAGGGCCGGCTGGGCGGCGGGCGCCGGGGCGCGGTCGCGCGTCAGCAGGGTGTAGGCGACCGGGATGACGAATAGCGTCAGCAGGGTGCCAAGCAGCAGGCCGCCGACGATGACCCAGCCGATCGGCGAGCGCGACTCCGCGCCGGCGCCGGTCGCCAGCGCCAGCGGCACGGCGCCGAGCACCATCGCCGCGGTCGTCATCAGGATGGGGCGCAGGCGCAGGCCGGCGGCCTCGATCACCGCTTCGACCTTGGCGCGGCCGCGCGCGCGCAGCTGGTTGGCGAACTCGACGATGAGGATGCCGTGCTTGGTGATGAGGCCGACCAGCATCACCAGGCCGATCTGGCTGTACACGTTGAGCGTGCCGCCGCTGAGCTTCAGCGCCAGCAGCGCGCCGGTGGCGGCGAGCGGTACGGTGAGCATGATGATGAAGGGCGAGACGAAGCTCTCGAACTGCGCCGCCAGCACCAGGTAGATGATGACCAGCGCCAGCGCGAAAGTGATCAGCAGGGTCTGGCCGGATTCGCGGAATTCGCGTGACTGGCCGTCGAGCTCGGTGCGGGCGGTGGGCGGCAGGGTGTCCGCCGCAGCCTGATCCATGAAGGCAAGCGCCTCGCCCAGCGTGTAGCCCGGGGCGATGTTGGCCGAGATGATCGCCGCGCGCTGGCGGTTGAAGTGGTTGAGCTCCTTGGGGGCGACGCCTTCGCTCACCGCGACCAGGTTCGACAGCCGGGTCAGGCTGCCGTCGCGTCCGCGCACGTATAGCGAAGTGAGGTCGTCGGGCGTCGCGCGTGCCGACGGGTCGAGCTGGACGATGACGTCGTACTGCTCGCCGCCCTGCTTGAAGCGAGTGATTTCGCGTCCGCCGAGCAGGGTTTCCAGGGTGCGGCCGATGGATTCGACGCTGATGCCCATCTGCGCGGCCTTGTCGCGGTTGATGTCGACGCGGAGCTGCGGCTTGTTCAGCTTGAGGTCGGAATCCGGGTTGGCCAGTCCCGGATATTCGCGCACCTTGGCCATCAGCGCCTCGACCGCGGTGTTGAGTTCGGCGTAGCTCGGCGCCTGCACGACGAACTGCAGCGGCGGGTTGCGGAAGCTCTGCCCCAGCGAGGGCGGGTTGATCGGGAAGGCGAGCACGCCCGGCATGCCCATGAACATCTGCGGCCCCAGGCTGGCGGTGATGTCCATCTGGCTGCGGGTGCGCTCCTCCCAGGGGTCGAGCATGACGAAGGAGAGGGCGGTGTTGACCGGATTGGGACGTTCGAGGCCGGGGGCGACGACGACGAAGGCGGTGCGCACTTCCGGCACGTTCTGGTAGATCGCCTCGAGCTGGCGCGCGTAGTCGTCGGTGTACTGCAGGCTGGCCCCTTCCGGCGCGAGCATGAAGCCGATGAAGAAGCCGCGGTCCTCGGTCGGCGCGAGTTCGGATTTCAGCGACTTCAGCAGGCCGAAGGCGGCCGCCGCGACCAGCACGAAAATCAGCGTCACGATCCAGGGGTGCCGGACGACCCGCCCGAGGCTGCGCGTATAGGCGTCGTTCAGCCCGGTCAGCACGCGCTCGCCGAAATTGAAGAAGGCGCCGTGGCGGGTTTCGTGGCGCAGCATCTTGCTCGCCATCATGGGCGTCAGCGTGAGCGCGACGAAGCCCGACACCAGCACCGCGGCGGCCACGGTCATGGCGAATTCGGTAAACAGCTTGCCGGTGTTGCCCTCGGCGAAGGCGAGCGGGGCGAACACCGCCACCAGGGTGAGCGTCATCGCCACCACGGCGAAGCCGATTTCCTTGGCGCCCTTGATCGCCGCCTCGAACGGCGGCATGCCTTCCTCGATGTGGCGGTAGATGTTCTCCAGCATGACGATGGCGTCGTCGACCACCAGACCGATCGCCAGCACCAGACCAAGGAGCGTCAGCACGTTGATGGTGAAGCCCATCGAGTAGAGGAAGATGAAGGCGCCGATCAGCGACACCGGAATGGTGACGAAGGGAATGAGCGTGGCGCGCCAATTGCGCAGGAACAGGAAGATCACCGCAACCACCAGCACCATGGCCTCGAGCATGGTGGTGTACACGGCGTCGATGGATTTCTCGATGAAGATCGAGCTGTCGAAGCCGACCCGGATCTGCATGCCCTCCGGCAGGGCGGCCTCGATCCGCGGCAGTTCGGCCTTGACCGCCCGCGCGACCGCCAGGGTGTTGGCGGTGGACTGCTTGACGATGCCGAGGCCGACCGCCGCCCGGCCGTTGACGCGCACGATGTTGCGGTCGTCGGCGGCGCCGATTTCGGCCCGTCCGAGGTCGCCGAGGCGCACCAGCACGCCGCCGGCATCGCGGATGATGAGGCGCTCGAATTCCTCCGGCGTCTTCAGGTCGGTTTCCGCGAGCACGGTGAATTCGCGCATCCGGCTTTCGATGCGCCCGGACGGCAGCTCGGTGTTCTGGCTGCGCAGTGCGGCCTCCACGTCCTGCACCGTCACCCCCAGCGCGGCCATGCGCTCGGGGTCGAGCCACAGGCGCATGGCGTAGCGGCGCTGGCCGCCGATGATGACCGAGGCCACGCCCGGCAGGGTTTTCAGCTGGTCGGCCACCACGCGGTCGGCGTAGTCGGTGATTTCCAGGGGCGACATGCGGTCGCTCGAGAAGGCCAGCCAGATGATGGCCTGGGCGTCGGCTTCGATCTTGGCGACCACCGGGTCCTGGGTTTCGTCCGGCAGGGTGCCGCGCACCCGCGCCACGCGATCGCGCACGTCGTTGGCGGCGGCCTCGGGATCGCGCGACTGGATGAACTCGACCGTGATCTGGCTGACTTCCTCGCGACTGACCGACTTGATCGTGCGGATGCCTTCAATGCCGGAGAGGGAATCTTCCAGCGCGTCGGTGATCTGGCTCTCCATGACTTCAGCCGACGCGCCGGGGTAGACGGTGCGCACCGACACTACCGGGGCGTCGATGTTGGGGTATTCGCGTACCGGCAGGCGGTCGAAGGCGATCAGTCCGATGAGGATGATCATCAGGCTCATGACGGTGGCAAGCACCGGCCGGCGGATGGAAATGTCGGAAAGGATCATGGAAGGTCCGGGGTCAAAAGCGATTTACGGGGAGGGCGCGGCGTCGAGCCGGGCTGTTTCCGGCGCCCTCTGGCGATCGATCCACCTAGCGTGCCGCCGGTTTGGCGGCCTGCTTCTTCATCATCTGTGCCGCCTGCTCCAGCGTGACCACCGGCACGCCGGGGCGCAGCTTGATCTGGCCGTCGAGGATCACGGTCTCGCCCGCGGCGACGCCGGACACGATCTCGACGCGGCCGGGTTCGCGCTTGCCGAGCGTCACCTTGCGCAGTTCGGCCTTGCCGTCGACCGCCATGAAGACGTGATTGCCGTCCGGGCGCGTCACGATCACCTGCTCGGGCAGCAGGATCGCGCTGGTCTTGCCGCCGAGGTCGGCGGTGGCGCGCGCGAACATGCCGGGCTTCAGCTGGCCTTTCGGGTTGGCGATGCGGGCGCGCACCCGCACGTTGCGGCTGGCCGGGTCGACCATCGGGTCGATGGCGTGCACCTTGCCGCTGAAGGTCTGCCCGGGCAGGGCGTCGACGCTCAGCGTGATCGGCTGGCCGACGCGCACCAGCGGCAGGTAGGTCTCGGGCACCGGCACCTCGAGCTTGAGCGTGCCCAGCGCGTCGACGCGCACCAGGTCGTCGCCCTTGCCGACATAGGCGCCGGCGCTGACCTGGCGCAGGCCGGCGATGCCCGAGAAGGGCGCGCGGATCACCGTCTTGTCGAGCAGCACCTGCTCCTGCCGCAGGCGGGCGCGTAGGATGTCGAGGTTGGCGCGGGCCTCGTCGAGCGCCTGCCGGGAAATGAAGTTCCGCGCGACCAGTTCCTCGCTGCGCTTGTAGCGGCTTTCCGCCAGCGCGAGGTCGGCCTGTGCCGCGGCGACGCGGGCACGCTGCTCGGCGGCGTCGAGTTCGACCAGGACCGCGCCCTTCTTCACCGGCTGGCCTTCCTGGAACAGCAGCCTGGCGATGCGGCCGTCGATTTCCGGGCGCAGCATCACGCTGTCCTCGGCGATCAGGGCGCCGACGGCGTTGACCGTGTTCGACACCGGTGTGGCGTCCACCTTCATCATGTTGACCGGGATGAAGGGCGGCCCCCCGGCCTGGGCGAAGGCGAGGGTCGGGGCGAAGAGCAGGATCAGCAGGGCGCGCATGGAAAATCCGGAATGAGAACAAATACGTACGATAGGGGCGAACCTTATCAGTTCCAGAAGGAAACCAAAACCGCGCCCGGGCGGTCATCCGGGAGTGCCCTGTAAGGAAATCCGGCGCCGGCCGACTCTCCTTCATCCCGCCTGCCAGGACCCTCGCCATGCCGATCCGATCCCCCCACGACATCCCCTCCTCCGAAATCACCCCGCCCGAGGTTTACCGGGAGCGCCGCCGCTTCATGCAGGGGCTCGGCGGGCTGGCCCTGGGCGCGGCGCTCGGTGGCCGCGCTGCGCCGGCCGAGGCCCAGGCGCTACCGGGCGTGCGGCGCGGCGTCGTGACCCTCGACGAAACGCTCACGCCGCAGCGGGACGTCACCAGCTACAACAACTTCTACGAGTTCGGCACCGGCAAGTCGGACCCCGCCCAGCATGCCGGGCGCCTCAGAACCCGGCCCTGGACGGTGACGGTCGAGGGTGCAGTCCGGAAACCCGGCACATTTGATATCGACACGCTACTGAAGCTCGCCCCCCTCGAGGAACGCGTCTACCGCCTGCGTTGCGTCGAGGGATGGTCGATGGTCATCCCCTGGGTGGGCTACCCCCTCAATGCCCTGATTCGCCGGGTCGAGCCGACCGGCAACGCGAAATACGTCGAGTTCGTCACCCTGCACGACCCGGCGCAAATGCCCGGCCAGCGCTCGCGCGTGCTCGACTGGCCCTATGTCGAAGGCCTGCGCATGGACGAAGCCATGCACCCCCTGACCCTGCTGGCGGTCGGCCTCTACGGCGAAGTGCTGCCCAACCAGAACGGTGCGCCGATCCGCCTGGTCGTGCCGTGGAAGTACGGCTTCAAGAGCGCCAAGTCCATCGTGAAGATCCGCTTCGTGGAAAAGCAGCCGGTCAGTTCCTGGATGGCGGCGGCGCCGCGCGAATACGGCTTCTATTCCAACGTCAATCCGAACGTCGACCATCCGCGCTGGAGCCAGGCCCGGGAGCGCCGCATCGGCGAGTTCCGCAAGCGCGACACCCTGATGTTCAACGGCTACGGCGAACAGGTCGCCTCACTCTACCGCGGCATGGACCTGAAGAAGTTCTACTGATGGCGGGAGCACTGCGCAACCCCAAGCGCTGGATCGCGCTCGTCTGCCTGCTACCGGCGGCCCGCTTGGCCTGGCTCGGCGTCACGGACGGGCTGGGCGCCAACCCCATCGAGTTCATCACCCGCTCGACGGGCACCTGGACGCTGGTCGGGCTGCTCGTCACCCTGGCGGTCACCCCTTTGCGCCGCCTCACCGGGAACGCGGGCCTCATCCACTACCGGCGCATGCTGGGTCTGTTCACCTTCTTCTATGCCTGCCTGCACGGCCTGACCTATTTCTGGCTGGACCAGTTCTTCGACCTCGCGGCGATCGTGCGCGACATTGTGAAACGCCCGTTCGTCACCCTTGGCTTCGCCGCGCTGGTGCTGCTCGTCCCGCTCGCCGCGACTTCGACCCAGGCGATGATGCGCCGCCTCGGCCGCAACTGGCAGCGTTTGCATTGGCTGATTTATCCGGCCGCCCTGCTCGGCGTCGCCCATTACCTGTGGCTGGTGAAGAAGGACCTGACCGAGCCGCTGATTTACGGGGCGGTGCTCGCCGGGCTGCTGACGTTGCGCCTGCCCTGGGCCGTCGCCTGGATGGGTAATTTGCGCATCCGGTTCACGGCTGCGGGGAACCACGATCGTGGCATAGAGGAAGCGGCTACGCATCCGGCCGGAAAGTTGGAAGTCGGGACGCACGTTCCTGGCGAAGCCAAGTAGGTCGGCATGGCCGCCGGTCAGGCGGCCATGCCGAAAGCACGGGAAGCGACCAGGGCAAGTTCAATAAAAAACGGGGGCTCGAGGCCCCCGTTTCAGATTGGGCAATGCCCGACCTGTTTAAAGCCCGAACGGCTTGATGACCGGTACCGCCGGTGCGGGTGCAGGCGCCGGAGCAGGAGCCGGGGCAGGCTTGGCGGCAGGGGCCGCTTTCTTTGCCACAGGCTTCTTCGCAGGCGCTGCTTTCTTGGCAGCAGGTTTGGCAGCGGGCTTCTTCGCAGGAGCCGCTTTCTTCGCCGCCGGCTTTTTGGCAGCGGGCTTTTTGGCCGGTGCTGCTTTCTTGGCGGCCGGCTTTTTGGCAGCGGGCTTTTTGGCCGGTGCTGCTTTCTTGGCGGCCGGCTTTTTGGCAGCGGGCTTTTTAGCCGGAGCGGCTTTCTTCACTGCGGGCTTTTTGGCCGGTGCTGCTTTCTTGGCGGCCGGCTTTTTGGCAGCGGGCTTTTTAGCCGGAGCGGCTTTCTTCACTGCGGGCTTTTTGGCCGGTGCTGCTTTCTTGGCGGCCGGCTTTTTGGCAGCGGGCTTTTTAGCCGGAGCGGCTTTCTTCACTGCGGGCTTTTTGGCCGGTGCTGCTTTCTTGGCGGCGGGTTTCTTGGCCGGAGCGGCCTTTTTGGCTGCCGGTTTCTTGGCAGCGGGTTTCTTTGCTGTTGCCATCTATCACTCCTTAGAAGTTGAACACATTCACATCACTAAAGCTTGAAGCTACGTGCAGTCGGAAAAATGCACTTCCAAAGCGTGGTACCGACAGGCGACCTGCATGCCCGAATCCCGCTTGACACAGGCGATACCGAGGCTCCGCTTGGTGAGCTTCATTCTAGATACTTTTCGGGTGTGTTCAATAAATAGACAGACTACGCAAAATTAATCCGCTGAAAATTGTAGCGGCCAAGCAAAATGTGTCGTTCCGACACTAAAATCCGGAAAAATTCGGTATGGGGTGGGTGTGCTTGAAGTCAATAAACAAGCCGTTCTCCGGCCATCAGGCCATCCACGGATTCGCGCGCTCGAATGAGATGGATTTCATTCCTGTCGATCAGGATTTCTGCCGCCCGGGGGCGGGAATTGTAGTTCGATGCCATGCTCATGCCGTAGGCGCCGGCCGAAAGGATGGCCAGGAGGTCGCCTTCCTCGATCGCCAGATCCCTCGCAACCCCAATGAAATCGCCGGTTTCGCAGATCGGACCGACGATGTCGTAGCGCTTGGCGTCGCCGGCGCGCGCGTCGACGGCGACGATGTCGTGATAGGCCTCGTAGAGGGCGGGGCGCATGAGGTCGTTCATCGCGGCGTCGACAATGGCGAAATTCTTATCCTCGCCCGGCTTCAGGTACTCGACGCGGGTGAGCAGGAGGCCGGCGTTGCCGACCAGCGAGCGGCCCGGCTCCAGCAGCAGCGTTTCTTCGCGGCCGGCGAATTTGCGGGCGAGCACCCGGCCGTAGGCGGCGAGATCGGGCGGCGTTTCGTCGCGGTAGCGGATGCCGACGCCGCCGCCGAGATCGATGTGGTGGAGCCGGATGCCGTCGGCGGCAAGCGCGTCGACCAGCGCGAGCACGCGGTCGGCTGCGTCGGCGAGCGGCGAGAGGTCGATGAGCTGCGAACCGATGTGGCAGTCGATGCCGGTGACCTCGAGGTTGGGCAGGCTCGCCGCGAGGCGGTACAGGGCCGGCGCGTCGGCGATCGGCACGCCGAACTTGTTCTCCTTGAGGCCGGTGGAGATGTAGGGGTGGGTCTTGGGGTCGACGTCCGGATTGACCCGGAACGACACCGGCGCGCGCTTGCCGAGTTCGCCGGCCACGCGGTTGAGGCGGTGAAGCTCGCTTGCCGACTCGACGTTGAAGCAGAGAATGCCGGCCTCGAGCGCGGCGCGCATCTCGGCGGCGGTCTTGCCCACGCCGGAGAACACCACCTTGCCGGCGTCGCCCCCGGCCGCCAGGACGCGCGCGAGTTCGCCGCCGGAAACGATGTCGAAGCCGGCGCCGAGCCGGGCGAAGAGGTTGAGGATCGCCAGGCTGGAGTTGGCCTTCACCGCGTAGCAGATCAGGTGCGGGGTGGCGGCGAAGGCGTCGGCGTAGGCGCGGTAGGCGGCTTCGAGCGCCTCCCGGGAGTAGACATAGAGCGGGGTGCCGAAGCGTTCGGCGAGCGTGTCCAGGGCCACGCCTTCGAGGTGAAGGCGGCCATCGATGCGGTGCAGGGTGTTCAATTCGAGGTCCGTTGCGGGGCGGAAGGTTTTTCGGGAAGATACAGGTCGCCCTTGGAGCCGCAGGCGGCGAGGGCCAGGCTGCATAGCAGCAGGGACACTATATATATGGCGCGCAGTCGCATGCGCGGAATGGTAGCACGGACGTTATGACTGAAATCGAGTTCAACCAGGCCGCCGATTCGGCGCTGGACCGCATCGAACAGGCGCTGGAAGACGCCGACCTCGACTTCGAGACGCCGGCCGACGGCATCATCGAGGTCGAGTTCGACGACGGCAGCAAGATCGTCATCAACCGCCACGGCGTCGCCCGGGAGATCTGGGTCGCCGCGCGCTCGGGCGGCTTCCACTTCCGGCCGCACGAGGGCGGCTGGGTCGATACCAAGAGCGGCGAGCCCCTGTACGACAAGCTCGCCGCCCTGATCGCCGCGCAGGGCGGCACGATGGTCCGCTTCTGATCCCTTGAGAAAAAGCCAGGCGCTCACCCTGTTCGACCTGGTGGAGCGGCTCTCGCTCCTCACCCGCGCCGACCTGCGGCAGGCCGGCGCCGCGCAAGGCCTGCAGCCGGTGCACCTGCAGGTGCTGTTCTATCTCAACCAGGCCAACCGCTTTTCCAACACCCCGCAGGCGCTCACCGAATACCTCGGCCTGACCAAGGGCACGGTATCGCAGACGCTCTTGGTGCTGGCACGCCGGCGCCTGATTTCGCGCTACGCCGATCCGCGCGACGGCCGGGTGGTGCGGTTGATTCTCACCGAAGGCGGCACCACGCTGCTCAAGACGCTGTCCGCCGGGGCTGCCTGGCGCGACATCGTGCAGACGGCGAGCCCGGCACGGGTGACGTCTGCCGTGGTGGTGCTGCGGCAGATCCTGGCGCAGGTGCAGGCGCAGAGCGGCAAGCGCACCTTCGGCGTGTGCGCGACCTGCCGCCACAACCAGCGGCTCGGCCCGCGCAGCTATTTCTGCGGCCTGATGCAGGAAAAACTGTCGAGCCCGGAAGTGCGGCGCATCTGCCGCGAGCACGCGCCGCCGGTGGCGCTGGCGGATACGCCTTAGGGCTGCAGAAGGCGTTTGCGCGCGCGGGCGATCGCCGCGCGCACCTGCGCCGGGGCGGTGCCGCCGACATGGTCGCGGGCGGCGAGCGAGCCTTCCAGCGTCAGCACGCCGTAGACGTCGTCGGCGATGACCGGGCTGAACGCCTGCAGTTCGGCGAGCGGCAGCTCGGCGAGATCGCGGCCGGACGCTTCCGCGGCGCGCACCGCGCGCGCCACCACTTCATGCGCGTCGCGGAAGGGCACGCCCTTCTTCACCAGATAGTCGGCCAGATCGGTCGCCGTGGCGAAGCCTTGCATCACCGCGGCGCGCATCGCCTCGGGCTTGACCGTCACGCCGCGCAACATGTCGGCGTAGATCGTGAGCGTATCGACCAGGGTGTCGACGGTGTCGAACAACGGCTCCTTGTCTTCCTGGTTGTCCTTGTTGTAAGCGAGCGGCTGGCCTTTCATCAGGGTGAGCAGGCCGACAAGGTGACCGTTGACCCGGCCGGTCTTGCCACGCACCAGCTCAGGCACGTCCGGGTTCTTCTTCTGCGGCATGATCGACGAGCCCGTGCAGAAGCGGTCGGCGAGGTCGATGAAACCGAAGCGCGGGCTCATCCACAGGATCAGCTCTTCCGACAGGCGCGACAGATGCGTCATGACCAGCGCGGCGGCGGCGGTGAATTCGATGGCGAAGTCGCGATCCGATACCGCGTCGAGGGAATTTTCACAGACGGCCTCGAAGCCGAGTTCGCGCGCGACGTATTCCCGGTCGATGGGATAGCTGGTGCCGGCGAGCGCGGCGGCGCCCAGCGGCAGCCGGTTCACCCGCCGGCGGCAGTCGGCCATGCGCTCGGCGTCGCGCGCCAGCATCTCGAAATAGGCCAGCAGATGGTGGCCGAAGGTGACCGGTTGCGCGACCTGCAGGTGGGTGAAGCCGGGCGTCACCGTGTCGGCGTGGGCCTCGGCCAGATCGACGAGCGAAGCCTGGCAGGCGCGGATGCCCGCGCTGATGCGGTCGATGGCGTCGCGCAAATACAGCCGGATGTCGGTCGCGACCTGGTCGTTGCGCGAACGCCCGGTGTGCAGGCGCTTGCCGGCGTCGCCGATCTTCGCGGTGAGCGCGGCCTCGATGTTGAGGTGGACGTCTTCCTTGTCCAATGACCAGGCGAAGCGCCCGGCGCGGATTTCTTCCAGCAACTCGGCCATGCCGCGGCGGATCGCGTCGAGGTCGTCCTTGGAGAGCACGCCGACGTGGTGCAACATGGCCGCGTGCGCCAGCGAACCCTGAATATCGAACGCGGCGAGCCGATAATCGAAGGGAATCGACGCGGTGTAGCGTTTGACGATTTCGGAGACCGGCTCGGAAAAGCGGCCGGACCAGGCGCCTTCGGGCGGCGTCGCTGAGGTGCTCATGGGGCAGGCGAAGGGATGAAAAGGACGAATCATAACAACCGGCAGGTCGAATTGCCGAACTTCTGCCACCTCGGGGTGAACCTGCGCATTGCGCTTACCGTCGAGGCGGTGCTGGTCGCCGGGGTGGTCGCGCGCGCGGCCGACGCCGACGCCTTCTGGGACGAACTCATCGGTCTGTCCGCGCTGGTGCAGCCCGCGCTCTTGCTCACCCTGCTCGCGCTGTGCGCGGCGAGCGCCTGGCTGCGCCGGCAGCCGTATCGCGCGGGCGTCGGCTACGCCCTGGCGCTGGGGACGGTCGTGCCCGCACTGGTCGCGGCCTGGCTGGGGCCCGTCCTCGGCGAGACGCATTTCTCCTCGCCGCTCGGGGTGGCGCTGATCGCGCTGGCGGTCGGCGCCGGGCTCCTGGCCTACTTCAACCTGCGCGCCCGCGCGCTCTCGCCGGCGATCACCGAGGCGCGCCTGCAGGCGCTGCAGGCGCGCATCCGTCCGCATTTCCTGTTCAACAGCCTCAACGCCGTGCTGTCGCTGGTGCGCAGCGATCCGCGCCGCGCCGAACACGCGCTGGAAAACATGGCCGACTTGTTCCGCGCGCTGATGAGCCAGGCCAACCAGCTGGTGCCGCTGGAGGACGAGGTCGCGCTGACCCGCGCCTACCTGGAACTGGAGCAGCTGCGCCTGGGCGAGCGCCTGCGGCTGGTCTGGCACATCGACAAGATGCCGTCCGACGCCCTGATTCCGCCGCTGGTCATCCAGCCGCTGATGGAAAACGCCGTCTACCATGGCATCGAGCCGCAGCCGGAAGGCGGCGAAATCAGCCTCAACGTCTACCGCAGCGGCGACAAGGTGCATATCGTCGTGCGCAACCCGCTTGCCGCCGACACCGGGCACCACAAGGGCAACCGCATCGCCATGGCCAACATCCGCGAGCGGCTGCTGCTGCACTTCGACCTCGACGCCCAGCTCAAGTCGGAGCCCCTGGGGGCCGTTTATCAGGTGCATATCGTGATGCCCTATACCCGTGAACGCACCCAACCCGCCCCTGCGCGTGCTGATCGTCGATGATGAAGCCCCCGCGCGCCGCCGCCTGCGCGACGTGCTCGCCGATTGTGCGGCCGAACTGCCGGTCGACGTCGTCGGCGAGGCGGCCAGCGGTGTCGAGGCCTTGAACCGGGTGCAGCAGCAGCCGGTCGACGCCGTGCTGCTCGACATCCGCATGCCCGGCATGGACGGCCTCGAATGCGCCGCCCACCTCAACCGGCTGGCCTCGCCACCGGCGGTGATCTTCAGCACCGCCTACGACGCCTACGCCTGTCAGGCCTTCGACCTCAACGCCGTCGACTACCTGCTGAAGCCGGTGCGCGCCGACCGCCTGGTGCGCGCGCTGTCGCGCGCCCATCGCCTGAGCGCCGGCACGCTCGAACAGTTGCGCGAGGCGGACCCCAAAGCCCGCACCCACCTGTCGATCAACGAGAAAGGCCGCATCGTGCTGATTCCGGTCGTCGACATCCTGTACCTGAAGGCCGAGTTGAAATACGTTACCGTGCGCACCGCTGCTCGCGAATTCCTGCTGGAGGAATCGCTGGTGCGGCTGGAGCAGGAGTTCGGCGAAGCCTTCCTGCGCATCCACCGCAACTGTCTGGTGGCGAGCGAGCGCATCCGCGAAATCGGCAAATCGCCCGGCGAGGACGAGGGCCATTTCCTTCGTCTCGACGGGCTGGACGAGCGTTTGCCCGTCAGCCGGCGCCAGTATTCGGCCTTGCGCGAAAAAATTAAATCAATTTAATCAAATATTTAACCTTCAACTACGACTAAAGTCGTATAGACGAATCGCACCCCCCTACCTACGATGCCTGAACTTGCTGTTTGCGCTGCAGGCAGGAAGTTCTCCGCAACGAGGGGGTTGTCTCCTCCGTATTGCCGGGTTCGCAAGAACCCGGCATTTTTTTGCCCGCACTGGGTATCATCGCGGACATGAAAAACGCCATTCCAGACCTGACTGAAACCGAGCTTGAGAGCGAAACCGTCTTCAAGGGGCGGCTCATGCACGTCAAGCGCGACCGCGTGCGCCTGCCCGACGGCAAGGAATCCAGCCGCGAATACATCGTCCACCCCGGCGCCGTCGTCGTCATTCCCGTATTCGACAATGGCGACATCCTGCTCGAGCGCCAGCACCGCTACCCGCTGCACCGCGACTTCATCGAACTGCCGGCCGGCAAGATCGACCCGGGCGAGGACGACCTCACCTGCGCGAAACGCGAGCTGGAAGAGGAAACCGGCTACACCGCGTCCGAGTGGCGCGAGGTCACGACCATCTACCCGTGCATTGGCTATTCAAATGAACGGCTGGCGTTCTATCTGGCGAAGGGCCTGCAGGACGGCACCCACGGCCGCGACCACGACGAATTCCTGGAGATCTTCCGCCTGCCCTTCGCCGAGGCGATGCAGTGGGTGCGAGACGGCCGCATCTGCGAGACCAAGACGGTGATCGGGTTGTTCTGGCTGGAGAAGATGCTCACTCAGGGCTGGTAGGGCGAACCCTGATTGTTCTTGGGTTGTTGCGGGCAATCGCTTCTGCCAAATACCTGGCAACTTTTTGATACTTCGCTTGCTTGGCATGCTGGAGAGCCGACCTGCCTTGGTGGCTAACTTGAGGGTTGGCTCCTGCTTCGACTAATGCACGGACTAGTCGAAGGGAAAACTCTTCGCTACTGGTGTTGGTGATAGCCCAAATCAGTCGTGGCGCCTCGCAGTTAGGATCGGCCTTGTCTTCCAACTCCCAATCCGCACCGTAGCGGCCCAGTAACTTGATGGCCTTTTCGTTGCTTGCGGCAGCACAAGGTGGTGAGCCTCCCCGGAGGTTCTTGATGTTCGGGTCGGCCCCATTTCTGAGCAACCACTCGCTGATTCCGGAATCAATATCCGAAATAGCCATGAACAATGCGGTGACGCCACGGTCATCCCTAGCATTAATGTCTGCTCCGGCTTGAACTGCGGCAATGGCTTGGCTGAGATCACCCAATTGCGCCGCTGTTACGAGGCGCTCGGTTGGTCGAAGCTCGTTATATGCGACAAAGGGGCGGAAATCGGTTTCTTGAACAGTAGCTTGGCCAATGCCAATGACGATCTTTTGGGGCGATTCGAAACGGTGCGGTAAGACCAACAGATTCAAATTGCTATTTTGTTTATGCCCCTTGAGTACTCTCCCGCTTAGATCGTAATTGATGTCCCGACATGGGTCATATAGCCGACCAGGCTCGAGCTTTCCGGTGCGTGCGGCTTTCGCAACAACGACTACCACAGCGCATCCGATGTAACTACTTATTGGATCTACCACAAGGTATTCGTCATTGACCGCGCGGAGCGGATTTAGGCTAAGTGTCTCGTTCGTGGTCTTGATTGCACTTGCGAAGGCGTTTCCGTGCATATATGCCTTTATTCGCAGGTGATAGGCGAGATCATTATTGTAGGGGTCGGCCAGTTCTTTGAAATTGCCTTTGAGATGCTGAATATCCTTGGCTGTGCGTCTGTAAATCAGTACGCCATGATCGTTCCAAGACACCCACATGTGCGCGCCTGGCTTTAGAGAGCTGATGTCCACCACGACATCTGCTGGTCTGTCGAATTTCGTCGAGCTAAAGCCTGCGATACAAACTGCAGAGTGCGCTGTGAGCAGCAGCGAAGCCAAGAGAATGAGAGGCTTGGTGCGCAGGCTCATCATTGCGCACCCTAGTTTGGCTGGTAGCCTAGGTTCGGCGCCAGCCACCGTTCCGCCGTCTTCAGGTCCCACCCCTTGCGGCGCGCGTAGTCCTCGACCTGGTCGCGCTCGATCTTCGCCACGGCAAAGTACTGGCTGTCGGGGTGTGACAGGTAGAAGCCCGACACCGCGGCGCCCGGCCACATGGCGTAGTTCTCGGTGAGCTTCACGCCGATCTGCCCGGTGGCGTTTAGGATTTCGAACAGGCCGGCTTTCTCGCTGTGCTCGGGGCAGGCGGGGTAGCCCGGCGCGGGGCGGATGCCCTGGTATTTTTCCGCGATCAGGTCGTCGTTGGCGAGCGCTTCCTCGCTGGCGTAGCCCCAGTATTCCTTGCGCACGCGCAGATGCAGGTGCTCGGCGAAAGCCTCGGCGAGGCGGTCGCACAGCGCCTTGAACAGGATGGCCGAGTAGTCGTCGTGCGCGGCCTCGAAGGCCTTGGCGCGCTCGTCCTCGCCGATGCCGGCGGTCACCACGAAGGCGCCGAGGTAGTCCTTCTTGCCGCTGGCCTTCGGCGCGACGAAGTCGGCGAGGCAGAGGTTGGCGCGGTCGGCCGGCTTCTTCATCTGCTGGCGCAGGTTGTGCCAGGTCATCAGCGTGTTCGTGCGCGATTCGTCGGCGTAGACCGCGATGTCGTCGTCGTTTACCGTGTTGGCGGGGAAGAGGCCGAACACCGCGCGCGCCTCGACCCAGTGCTCGTCGATCATTTTCTTCAGCATGGCCTGGGCGTCGGCGTAGAGCTTCTTCGCCTCGGTGCCGACGACCTCGTCGTCGAGAATCTTCGGAAACTTGCCGTGCAGTTCCCACGAGGCGAAGAACGGCGTCCAGTCGATGACTTCGGCGAGCTTGGCGAGATCGTAGGCTTTCAGCACCTGCACGCCGAGGGTCTTGGGCGCCGGCGGCGTGTAGCTCTCCCAGTCGATTTTCACCTTGTTGGCGCGTGCCTCGGCGAGCGGGATGCGCGAGGTCTCGGACTTGTTCTTCAGGTGTCGCTCGCGGGTCTTGTCGTAGTCGGCGCGGATCTCGGCGGCGTAGGCGTCGCGCATGTCCTTCGACAGCAGCTGGGTGCAGACGCCGACCGCGCGCGAGGCGTCCTTCACGTAGACGACTGGCGATTCGTAGTTGGGCGCGATCTTCACCGCGGTGTGGGCGAGCGAGGTCGTCGCGCCGCCGATCAGCAGCGGAATGGTGAAGCCCTGGCGCTGCATCTCGCGCGCGACGTGCGCCATTTCCTCCAATGAGGGGGTGATCAGGCCCGACAGGCCGATGATGTCGGCCTGGTGTTCCTTCGCGGCGTCGAGGATCTTCTGCGCCGGCACCATCACGCCGAGGTCGACGATGTCGTAGCCGTTGCAGCCGAGCACGACGCCGACGATGTTCTTGCCGATGTCGTGGACGTCGCCCTTGACCGTGGCCATGATGATCTTGCCCGCGCTCTGTGCGTCGCCGGCGCGCTTGTCGGCCTCGATGAATGGGATCAGATGGGCGACCGCCTGCTTCATCACGCGCGCCGACTTCACCACCTGCGGCAGGAACATCTTGCCCGCGCCGAAGAGGTCGCCGACGACGTTCATGCCGGCCATGAGCGGCCCTTCGATCACGTGCAGCGGGCGCTCGGCGGCGAGCCGCGCTTCCTCGGTGTCCTCGACGATGTATTGCGTGATGCCCTGCACCAGCGCGTGGGAGAGCCGCTCGTTGACCGGCAGGCTGCGCCAGGCGAGGTCCTCGACCTTCTCCTTGGCGCCGCCCTTCACACCTTCGGCGAAGCTCACCAGCCGCTCGGTTGCATCACTGCGGCGATTCAGGAGCACGTCCTCGACGCGTTCCTTCAGTTCAGGGTTGAGGGCTTCGTAGACGCCGAGCTGGCCGGCGTTGACGATGCCCATGTCCATCCCGGCCTGAATCGCGTGGTAAAGGAAGGCGGTGTGGATCGCCTCGCGCACCGCGTCGTTGCCGCGGAACGAGAAGCTCACGTTCGACACGCCGCCGGAGACGTGGGCGTGCGGCAGGTTCTGGCGGATCCAGCGCGTGGCTTCGATGAAGTCGACGGCGTAGTTGGCGTGCTCCTCGATGCCCGTGGCGACCGCGAAGATGTTGGGGTCGAAGATGATGTCCTCGGGCGGGAAGCCGACGGTCTCGGTGAGCAGCTTGTACGCCCGGGCGCAGATTTCGGTCTTGCGCGCGTAGGTGTCGGCCTGGCCGGTCTCGTCGAAGGCCATCACGATCACCGCCGCGCCGTAGCGCAGGCAGAGTTTCGCGCGCTCGATGAACTCGGCCTCGCCTTCCTTCATCGAGATGGAATTGACGATGCCCTTGCCCTGGATGCACTTCAGGCCGGATTCAATGACGCTCCACTTCGACGAGTCGAGCATGATCGGCACGCGCGCGATGTCGGGCTCGGAGGCGATCAGATGCAGGAAGCGCACCATCGCCGCCTCGGCGTCGAGCATGCCCTCGTCCATGTTGATGTCGATGACTTGGGCGCCGTTCTCGACCTGCTGGCGCGCGACCGACAGCGCGTCGTCGTAGCGGCCCTCGAGGATCATGCGGGCGAAGGCCTTCGAGCCGGTGACGTTGGTGCGCTCGCCGACGTTGACGAAGAGGCTGTCCTTGCCGACGTTGAAGGGTTCGAGACCGGACAGGCGCATGGCCGGTTCGAGCACCGGCGGCACGCGCGGCGCGACGCCCTCGACCGCTTTCGCAATGGCGGCGATGTGGCTGGGCGAGGTGCCGCAGCAGCCGCCGACGATGTTCAACAGGCCCGAGCGCGCCCACTCGCCGATGTGCACCGCCATCTCGGCGCCGTCCATGTCGTACTCGCCGAAGGCGTTCGGCAGGCCGGCATTCGGATGCGCCGAGATGAAGACGTCGGCCTTGTTCGACAGCTCCTCGACGTACTGGCGCAAGAGATCCGGGCCGAGCGCGCAGTTGAGGCCGATGGACAAAGGCCGGGCGTGGCGCACCGAATTCCAGAACGCTTCGGTCGTCTGGCCCGAGAGCGTGCGGCCGGAGGCGTCGGTGATGGTGCCGGAGATCATCACCGGCAGGCGGATGGCGTTCGCCTCGAAGTACTCCTCGATGGCAAACAACGCGGCCTTGGCGTTCAGCGTGTCGAAAATCGTCTCGACCATCAGGATGTCGGCGCCGCCCTTGACCAGGCCGTCGATCGCTTCCAGATAGGCGACGCGCAGCTGGTCGAACGTCACGTTGCGGTAGCCCGGGTCGTTCACATCCGGCGAAATGGTCGCGGTGCGCGAGGTGGGGCCGAGCACGCCGGCAACGAAGCGCGGCTTGGCCGGATTGGCCGCGGTCGCTTCGTCGGCGGCTTCGCGCGCGAGCTTCGCCGCGGCGAAGTTGAGCTCCGGCACCAGATGCTCCATGTGGTAGTCCGCCATGGAAATCGAGGTGGCGTTGAAGCTGTTGGTCTCGAGGATGTCGGCGCCGGCGGCCAGATACTTGGCGTGAATCTCCTTGATGATCTGCGGCTGTGTCAGGCACAAGAGATCGTTGTTGCCCTTGAGGTCGTGCGGGAAATCGGCGAAGCGCGTCCCCCGATAATCCGCCTCGGAAAGCTTGTACGACTGGATCATCGTCCCCATCGCGCCGTCGAGGACGAGAATGCGTTGGGCGAGCAGGGAGCGGATGAGGTCGGTGCGGGACATGGCGATCGGCGAGGGCAGCAGAACGGGGCATTATAAAGCTTCGTCCCAGCCGGTTCCCGGCAGGCCGGGGCTAACGAATTTCCGCCGCTCCAGTCCGGCTCTCGACAGCGGAGGGCGGGGTCTGCCGCTTCCGGCCCGCGTCGCGCCTTGTCGGGGCAGGGCACGGCGTCCGGTACGATATTTGCGAACGCAGTGCGAAATCAGGGCAGGTCGCCAAGCCTGCCGGAGAGAGACCCGAACACCATGCTGAAACGATTGCTGACGGCCGGCCTGCTCGCGGGGCTGGTGCTGTCCTTCCCGAGCCACGCCGACCGCGAGGCGCAGGCTGCCCGCTATTACGAGGATGCGCTGACGCGCTACGAGCGCGGCGACGATGCCGGCGCGATCATCCAGCTGAAAAACGCGCTGAAGGAAGACGCGAAAATGCTGCCGGCACTGGTGCTCATGGGCCAGGCGCATTTGCGTCGCGGCGAGCCGGCGGCAGCCGAGCGCGTGCTGGCCGACGCCGAACGGCTGGGCGCGGCCCGCAGCGAAATCGCCGTGCACCAGGCGCGGGCCTACCTCGACCAGGGCAAGTCGCGGGTGCTGCTGGAACGCTTCGGCGCCGACGGCCTCGCGCCGCAGGCGCGGCGGGAGATGCTGATCCTGCGTACCCGTGCGCAGATCCAGCTGAGCCAGCTCGAGGCGGCGATGACGAGCGCGCGTCAGGCCGAGCAGATCCCCGGCGGCGAGGCGCGTGCGCTGGCGCTGCAGGCGCAGATCCACCTCGTCGCCGGCCGTCCGCAGGAGGCGCAGGCGGCCGTGCAGCGTGCGTTGCAACGGGCGCCGCGCGATCCCGAAGCATGGACCATGCAGGCGTCGATCGCGCATGCGCAGGGCGATCTGACCGCGGCGGCGCGGGATTACGGACGCGCGCTGGAATTCCAGCCGCAGCATCTGGAAGCCCGCCTGGCGCGCGCCGGCATCTGGCTCGATCTCAAGCGCGACGCGGACGCCCGTGCCGACATCGACTACCTGCACAAGCACTTTGCCCACGACCCGCGCGGCGCCTACCTGCGCGCGCTCTACCATGCCCGCAAGGGCGACGGCGCGGCCAGCCGGGCGGCGATGCAGGACGTGACGCGCACGCTGAGCCAGCTCTCGCCAGAATTCCTGCAGGCTAGCGACCAGCTGAAGCTGCTCGGCGGCCTCGCGCACCATGCCCTCGGCGAGTTCGAGCGCGCCAAGTCCTACCTGGTCCCGTACCAGGAAAAATTTCCCCGCGAGCCCGGCGTGCGCAAGCTCTTGGGCAGTATTTATCTCGCCGAGCGCCAGTTCGACCGCGCCGTCGCCATGCTGCAGCCCGCGCTGCGCGTCCAGCCGGACGACGCGCAGGCCCTGTCGCTGCTGGGCAGTGCCTACATGGGGCAGGGCAAGCACGCGCAGGCGACGCGCCTGTTCCAGGAAGCCGCACAGGCGCAGGACCATCCCGCCGTGCAGACCGGACTCGGCCTGAGCCTGCTCGGCAGCGGGCAGCGCGACGCCGGTTTTGCCGCGCTGCTGCGCGCCTATGAACTGGCGCCGGCGAGCCCCCAGGCGGGGGTGCCGCTGGCGCTCGCCCACCTCAAGCGGGGCGAGGGCAAGCCGGCGGTCGCCATCGTCGAGGCGCTGCTGCGGCGCGAGCCGCGCAACGTGTCGCTGCGCAACCTGCTGGGCGTGGCCAAGATCGCGGCGGGCGACCGCGCCGGCGCACGGGCAGCCTATGTCGCCGCCATCCAGGCCGCGCCGAGCTTCTACGCTGCGCATCTCAATCTGGCGCGGCTCGACGAGGCCGATGGCCAGGTCGAGCGCGCGCGCCAGCGCTACCTCGGCATCGTCAAGGTCCGCCCCGACCATCTCGACGCCATGCTCGAGCTGGCGCGCCTCGAGGAGCAGGCTGGCCGGCGCGCCGAAGCCCTGCGCTGGCTCGAGAAGGCGGCGAGCCTGAAAGGACAGGACGTGCGGCCGCGGCTGGCCCTGCATGGCCTGCATCTGCGCAGCGGGCAGGCGCAGCGGGCGTTCGACGCGGCGCGCGAGGCCCAGGCCATCGCCCCTCGGCAGCCGGCCACGCTGATGGCGCTGGCGGACGCCCAGATCGCGCTCGGCAACGCCGATTCGGCGCGCACGACCTTGCGCACGCTGGTGCAGGGCGCCGCTTTCAACGCGGGCTGGCTGACCCAGGCGGCGGCGCGCCAGATGCAGGTCGGCGACGCCGAGGCGGCGGCCTACAGCCTCAACAAGGCTCTCCTGGCGGAACCCGGCTACCTGCCGGCACGCCTGCTGCAGGCGCGGCTGGCCATCCAGCAGGGCCGGCTCGCCGAAGCCGAGCGGCTGGTGCAGGCCCTGCCGCAGTCGGGCCCAGCGCACGCCGCGGCGCTGCGCGCGCTGGGCGAATTGCGCCAGGCTCAGCGGCGCGGTGCCGAGGCGGTCGACGCCTATCGCGCCGCCTACGCCGCCGACGGCGGCAGCGAAAGTTTGTTCGGCCTGTACGGCGCGCTGATGGCGGCGAACCAGGCGCGCGACGCCGCCCGCCTGATGGCCGATTGGCGCGCCCGCCATCCGGCCGACCGCACCGCGGGGCACGCGCTCGGCGAGGCCTGGCTGGCGCTCGGCGACCTGCCGCGCGCGCGCGCGGTCTACCAGGACCTGGTCGGGCGCGACGCCCGCGACGCTCGCGCGCACAACAACCTCGCACACGTGCTGATGCGGCAGGGCGACGCCGCGGCGCTGCGCCACGCCGAACAGGCGCGTGCGCTCGCGCCCAACCAGCCGCAGGTCAACGACACCCTGGGCTGGATCCTGGTGCAGCAGGGGCAGGTCGAGAAGGGCTTGCGCTACCTGCGCGAGGCCGCGCTGCGCGCGCCCGACGACCCGGAGATCCGCGCCCATCTGGAGGCGGCGCTGGCGAAACTGCGCGCTACGCAGCGCTGAGGTGTCGGCTTTCTTTACAGTGCGCGCGGCCGATTCCGCCGGATTATTTGCAAGCGATTGAAAATAAAATGAAAAATGTTTTCTGGCATCTATCTTGCTGAAGCAGGGCCATACGCAATCCCGACCGGAGTCCCAATAATGAAAACCCCGCATCTCCCCGCTGTCCTCTTCGCCGGCGCCTGCCTGCTGGCGGCTTCCGGCGTTGCCTCGGCAGCGACCTGGACCTTCAACAACACCACGAGCAATACCCAGAACGGCGTCACCGCCACCGCCAGCGCCTGGTCCAACACTGCCGGGGCGACCAACACCCTGCTGGACAGCGCCTACCTGACCACCTGGGGCAGCTCCGGCCTGGGCGTCAAGAACAAGGACTTCAACAACGGCGATACCTACGAAGGCAACGATCCCGAGCACGCGATCGACAACGACCAGCGCAAGGACTCGGTGCTGTTCAGCTTCAGCGGCGACAAAGTGAACCTGAGCTCCACCTATTTCGGCTGGGTGAGTTCGAGCTACGGCTACGGCGATTCGGACTTCTCGGTCTACGCCTTCACGGGCGCCGGCTCGGCCGACCTGGCGGGCGTGACCTACACCGACGCAGGCATGGCCGCCGCCGGCTGGACCCTGGTCGGTCATCACGGTGGCGGCAGCAGCGCCGGCTGGAAAACGATCAACGCCAGCAGCATCTATTCCAGCTACTGGCTGATCGGCGCCAACAGCGGCACCAACGATTCGAAGAAGGACGCGTTCAAGCTGCTCAAGGTGGCCGGCACGACCTGTGCGGACAATCCTCGGGGCGACGGTTGCGGCTACACCCCGCCCGGCGGCGTGCCGGAGCCGGGCACCCTGCTGCTGATGGGGGCAGGCTTCCTGGGCATGACGCGGATGGTTCGCCGGCGCGTCGCCTGAACCCGCCCGTCTCCGAACGACCCCGCGCAAGCGGGGTTTTTTTCGTCCGACCGCCATTTGCTACCTGTTGCCCTTGAATCTTATATGGCCGAAGGGTGGAATATCAGACATGGTTCCGAAAATTCCGTCCTCACTCAAATGGCTAATTGATAAGCGCGCTCGACTCGACGCTGAGATCAAGAAAACACAGGCATCGCTGACGTCTGCGAAACAGCTGATAGAAGAGCTATCAAAGCTCGAAGATGATCTTGCGGCCATCGACCGCACCCTTGGCTTGCACGAGATCAAAATTGAAGTCGAGCATATTCACCCCGTTCGCAGTCACTACGTCAGGGTGAATCTGCCCCGCGGCGAACTGACAAGATCAATTCTGCTTTGCCTGCGTTTGCGGGAAGGTGCACCCGCAAGAATGGGCGAAATCGTCTCGTTCATCGAGGCACGGCATGGCGACTTGAACGCGTTGGTTGGCAATCGTGCCGTGTTTCACAGGTCGGTTCATAACCGGCTCAAGGCTCTGTTCCGTGAAGGCCGGCTCAAGCGGCACCATCCCCCCTCCAGCAACAAGGAGGGGTTATGGAGCCTTGCAGACGATTATCTGGGTTAGCTATCCCAGATATTCGAACCCCAGCCTATGGCCTTGGTAGTACCCACGCCAAGCCTTCGATAAGCCGCAACGCAACACCGTGCCCAGGATGTCATCAAATTTCTGCCCCAGTGACAGACGGCGAGTATCTTCTCTCCAGGCAAACTCGCTTGCGTAGAGGGCCAGGTATTGTGGTCGCATGCCATGGTAGGTTCCATATTCCGCGCGTCGCATTCGCCCAAAATATGACTCCGCTTGGTTATTGTTGACGCCGGTGTCGCTCGAATATTGTTCGGAGTGACGCACGGCCTCATGGTTGTACCAGGCAGTCAGGTTCGCGTAGGCGTGCCCTTCGTCGGTTTGGATCGTTGCGCCAGGAGAAACATATTTTTTGATTACGGGCAGAACATGCTTTGCGTTTTCTGCCATCACGATTCTCACAATAGTTCGTTCGGCACCATAACCAGGCACCAACGACAACTGACGCATAGTGAGAACAATCCGTCTATTCTTGAATTTCTCTTGATTCCATGACTCCAGGTGCGTCATTCCATTCGGAACCATCCCGGCTTTTCGGTTGCGCAGCTTGTTGTTGACCATGGATGAAGTGGCCTTCGTGCGCTTGCGAGGCCTCCTGGGCTTTCCGCAAAAATGGCCGCCATCGATATGCACCGTCCCAGTAAGTGGCGTCAAATTCGCCTGCTCGTACAGTGCCTCACGCAGCTTCGACAAATTGTGATACGCGGACCGGTAGGTAATGCCAAGGCGAGCATGAAGAGCGTTAGCCGAGCACCCTTTGGGCGAGCTGACGAACTCATAGATAAGGAGCAGTAGCGTCTTGTATGGCAGCTTGTGATTAGAGAACGGGGTGCCGGTCATAACGCTGAACACGTGATCACAATGTTTACAGCGCCACTGGCGACGTTGGCGACGCGGATAGTGCGTGTCGATCGCCCCGCACTCCGGGCATGGCATTCGCGTCAGACTTCCCCAGCGCATTAGCGTGAACTTTTCGCATGCCTCCTCTTCCGTAAGTTTATAAATCGCGGCGTAAGTTAAATCCCGATACCGCTTGCATTGACTGAATGGTTGCGCCATATGGCACTCTCCCTCTGCGAGGTGGAGATTTCGGGCCGCGCCAAACCTGGAAACAGGCTGACATAGGCCCCCTTGCCGGCTTCCCGGCAGTGGGCGCAGAACGCAGAAAGGAGGGTTTTGAGGGCGAGACGGCTCCTCGAGCACGCCTCGCTTGACAATCCATCGCTGCTCACACATAGTGCATGCACAGGCTTCCCGCTTGTGCACACTCAAAGGCCCGGTATTCCTCTGCAAAGGATGCCGGGCCTGTGCTTTTCTACGCCCAGAAATTTTCAGTTCATGGGCTCATGACTTGTTCTCCTCTCTGGATGCACAGTCGACTCTGTTCTCTTTAAGCCAAGCTTTCACAACTTCCGGTTCCCAGCGGCGAAGCCTCCCCATTCGAACGAACGACGGGGCATGGCCGGCCTTGACCATGTCTTCGAATTTTCTCGGGGAAACCCTCAGCAATCGTGCCACCTCCTCGGCGGTGAGCAGCGTTTCCATGTTTTGTGCATTCATTTGCATGGTGTTGCATGATGCACGCTGCAACTTCAGCTGAGGGGGTATATTGAAAACAGCAAATGTAAAATAAGCACTCATGGTTTTTCATTAAAAACAGTTGGTTACAAATGCCTTTTCGTTGCGCGGAGACATAACGTCATCGTCATGCGAGCGTTGCCACGCTGGTTGAGAACCCTTGATCAGGACCTTCGGCCCCTCGACTGGCATGTGAAAGCTGGCTGGGTTGCCCTACATACAGCCGCCTTACGGGGCGGCACTCCAGTCGGCTTGCGTGCGCGTTACCAGGTTGACTCAGAATCGTTGAACGTTCGGATCAATCTGTACCGCACCCTGGTTCTGGATATCCCGCGCCGGATTGGCTTCGAGGATGAAAATCTGGGGAAAGTGTGGACACGAGTGGCGGCGCAGATTGGGGAAGTGCTGGCCGCCAAAGTCAGGGAGGCGAATCTGGCTCGAAACGAACATGGCAGCGTGGCAATCAAAGAGCTCCTGGGTGACACGCACCATGAACTAGCGCGCAAATTCCCCAGCATTGAGTTCTCGGTAGCAACGCCCTACCAGGCGCTGCGCTCCGCCTATCGGGCCCTGCGCCAGGGAAGATCCGCGAGTACTGTTCGGGTTGTCGAATTGCTTTGCCTTGCCTGGATAGGCTTGGCAGCGCAAGCGATCCTAAGCATGCGACATTGCGCTTTGTGTTTCCGCTGGGCTGTTCCGGGGCATGAGCACTGCTACGAGCATAGTCAGTCGAAAGAGGCGCCCGGCACCTCGCAGGAAAAGTCGCGCAGGTACCGTAATGCTGCAAAGATTGCTGTTACGTATCGCTATCCACCTCGGGCTTTGCCGCGGCATTCCACAATATCCGTCAAGCGTTTGCCGCAGATAGTGGCTCGATTGATCTGGCACACGCCGCTGCCTGACGAGGAGCGAACATTGAAAGCTATCAGGCAAGCGCTTGCGAGGCGGCCTGCGGTGCTCGCTCAGATGGGACCGGATGTATTGTCGTTAAAGTCTGTGGCGCTCTATGAAAGGCTGGAAGCGCGTCTTGATCCCCTGGAAATCAATCCGTCCGCCTGGGTCTGGAAAATCAAGCAACTGGACAGGTGGGAGCGTGAGAGGGTATCCCGTTGTCCCGGTCACCGGGGAGTGGGTCGCAAGACGCGTTGGCGAATCGTGCACGCGATATTTCTGGCGGAAAGAGGCTATTCAAAATCCACGATCGCTCACAGGTTGGAAGTTCACCCTTCAACGATTTCGAACTGGATCCGACGTGGCTCCTACGCCGGCTTGGAGAACTTGCTGAGATCAAAGCAAAGTCATGCCCACCCACGAATGAGAAAATAGCTGTAGCGTCGACATCAATCTTGGGTGACCCCCTCACCCCTCCGGCTACGAAAGTGACGCACGCGCAAACCGAGGCGTTCATCGTGCCACCATCTCGTCGGTTATGACGGCCCTTCGTCAGCCCGGTGCCGATATTGTGGTCCCATCCAGCTCGGCATTACCTGGCCTATTGGCTGTATACGACGTATGTGCCAAAGTCTTGCCGCAAACCCTGCCCCCTTTCTGGCATGCGTATTGCTGACGCAGGATCGACCTGAAAACAAACAACAATCTTACCCCCTGGGGCAGGCTCAAGAAATGCTGTTTCATCCCGTAAATGGCGCGCGACGGACAATCGCGATGAATCAGCAAGTTAGTACAAAAACACTAAACATGACTCGTTCCAGAACAATCCACTTGAAGCGCTCGCTTGGCGATATCGGCTGCATCGGGAGACACGATGCTTGACCGTGTTGTCGACCTCTTTCGCTCGGCCGACCGCGCGGCAACGAGCCACGTCCGTTTCACGCTCGCCCCAGCGGATTTTGTCTGGGCGTTGGGTAGTATGTGCGCACTCAATAGGGTTCCTTTCGATGCCGAACTGCTGCTGAAGCAGTTTCCGCCACCGTACACTACCGACAGTTTGATCCACGCGGCCCGGGCGCTAGGGTTCCGGATCAAGTTTCACGAGTACGACGCGTCGGTGTTGAACGATATTGCAACGCCCTGTGTGGCCTTGCTCGCCCCGGCACAAACACCAGCGGAAGAAGCTCAAGATGCGGTAGCCCCTGAACCCCAAGCCGGCCAACTTCCGCAGGCTGGGCTCGCTCTTCTGACGGACGTCACCCCTGAGCGCGTCGTCCTGTTCGAGGCGGGCACCAACGCGCCGGTCGAGCTTGTAACCGAGGCCTTTGCCGCACGCTACCAAGGCTTCGTCTTCCAGGTGGCAAAACAACGCCAGAAACCGGACGACCCGGATTCGACCGATGAGGATGGCCGCTTTGGCTTCCGCTGGTTCGTCCCCGAGTTGCTCAAACACAAGAAAGTCTGGCGCGATGTTCTGCTCGCCTCCCTGGTCATTCAGCTGCTGGCGCTGGGCACGCCCTTGTTCACCCAAACCATTATCGACAAGGTGGTCGTCCATCGCACTGAGAGCACCTTGATCGTCATCGCCATCGGCATGGCGGTCTTCATGGTTTTCTCGGCCATTTTGACCTGGGTGCGCCAGTATCTGGTGCTGCATACGGGCAACCGGGTCGATGCGGTGCTGGCCTCGTCGGTATTCGATCACCTGTTCAAGCTGCCGCCACGCTATTTCGAGAAGCGGCCCACCGGCGTCATCGCCGCGCGACTGCATGGCGTGGAAACCATCCGTGAATTCATCGCCAGCGCCGCTGTCACGCTGATCCTGGATTTCCCGTTCCTGCTCATCTTCATCGGCATCATGTTCTGGTACAGCGTCAAGCTCACGCTCATCGCGCTGGCGATTCTGAGCGTGGTGGCCATCATCAGCGCCGTCGTCGCGCCGCTGTTCCAGGCCCAGCTCAACCACCAGTTCCTGCTGGGTGCTCGCAATCAGGCCTTTCTCACCGAATACATCGCCGGCATGGAAACGGTGAAGAGCCTGCAGATGGAGCCCCAGCTCAAGCATCGCTACTCGGATTACCTGGCCGATTACCTGCACGCCACCTTCAAGACCCGCCAGCTCTCCAACACCTACAACACGGCCGCTACCACCCTGGAGCAGCTCATGAGCCTGCTCATCCTGGTGGTGGGCGCGTATACGGTGATGACCACGCCAGAATTCACCATCGGCATGCTGGTCGCCTTCCAGATGTTTGCGGCAAAGCTCTCCCAGCCGATGATGCGGCTAGTCGGCCTTTGGCAGCAATTCCAGCAGGCCAGTCTCTCGGTCAAGCGTCTTGGCGACGTTATGAACGCTCCCGCCGAACCCTATTCGATCCTGCCAGCCCGTCTGCGCGAGGGCAAAGGCCAGATCGAGATCGAGAGCCTGGCCTTCCGTCATAATGAAAAGCTGCCTTATCTCTATCGCGACTTCAATCTCGACGTGCCGCCGGGCAGCACGGTCGCCATCATGGGGCCGTCCGGCTCGGGAAAGAGCACGCTGGCCAAGCTGCTGCAAGGCTTCTACCAGCCTGCGGACGGGCGCATCAAGATCGACGGCACTGACATCCAGAACATGTCTGCCAACGAGCTGCGCCATTACTTTGGCGTCGTACCGCAAGAGACCGTGCTGTTCTCCGGCACCATCCTCGACAACCTGCAGGCAGCCAACCCCCACGCCACCTTCGAGCAGATCGTGCATGCCTGCAAGCTTGCCGAGATCAACGACGCCATCGAGAAACTGCCCAACGGCTACCAGACCGAAATCGGCGAACGCGGCAGTGGCTTGTCCGGCGGCCAGCGACAGCGCTTGGCCATCGCCCGCGCCCTGCTCAAGCGCCCCAAGATACTTGTCTTTGACGAAGCCACGAGCGCACTGGACCCCAGTACCGCCGAGCATTTCGCCGCCACCATCAACCAATTGCGCGGCAAGGTCACCATGCTCTTCATCACCCACGCGCTGCCCAAAAACCTGCAAGTCGACGAAGTGGTGAGAATCGGCGGCGAGAAACCCACTGTCGTCGGCCTGGCGCACGAGCCAGCAGGGTCAGGAAACAAATCATGAACATCCGCTTCGCCACCCTGGAAGACGTGCCTGCGTTTGTAGAGATGGGCAAGCGCTTCCACGAACATACCCGCTTTCGCATCTACGACTACAACCCCAGCCGCGTGGCGGATCAGCTGCGCGCCGTCATCCATGTTGGGCAGAACGAAAAAGGCACCCACTGCTTCCTGGTTGCCGAAGACAGCCAGGGGCAATCGATCGGCGGCATCATCGGCTGCGTGGAAAAGCATTTCTTCTCGGACCAGCTTGTCGCCACAGTGATCCACTACGACGTGCTGCCTGAGCGGCGCATGGGTGGAGCCGGTTTCCGTCTGCTGGCCGCGTTTCGCAAATGGGCGGAAAACCGCGGTGCGGTGGAGCTCAACGCAGGGGTGAATAGCGGGGTGGCGTTGGACAAGATGGATCGGTTCATGCAACGGCTGGGATTTAAGCAAACGGGTGGCAACTATTCGCTACCGCTAATCCAGGCCGGCATAGTAGCTCAGACAAAGTGATGATTGAGCGAGCGAAGGGCAACAACATGGGAAGAAGCGCGATCACTCAGAGCGGGGATAAGCAACCTGGTCTTTGGCAGTTAACGAGGCGGGCGTTCGGTTGGTTCGATTTCAACTCGGCGCCCAAGCACTACGTTCGCTGGTGTGGAGTGCGCTTGTTAATCCTGATGAAGCCGAGCGCGATAAATTCCATATTAGCGTGAGATAAATCGGAAAATGTCCAGTATCTTGCAGTGAAACGATTCATCACATGGTAAAACAAATGGGAATTAGCGTCGGGTCGAAGTGAACGAGACAAAGCTTCAGTACGGGCTATTAACCACGACATAACGTCTTCAAACGAAGGCCCTCGCGACGCCGTCGGTGCCGATGATGATGTCGCCGGTGACCGGATGCACGGCGGCGCTGATCTGGCTGAGGGTGGTGTTGACGGGGATGCTGGCGGCGATGTTGACGGCGCCGTGCTTGGTGATGGCCTTGTCGATGCGGGTTTCGCGGTCGAGGCTGGTGCGGTCGACCCAGGTACGGCCGATGATGATTAGGGTGGGGCTGCAGCGCTTGGCGAACAGGAGCGGCGCGTTGTTGACGTCAGGATCGGAGGCCGCGAGGTCGTGATCTGCGGTCTCGGGCGAAAAGTGGAGCGCCCAGGGGTGGAGGTTGCCGACATAGGCTGGCACCAGCGCCTGGTAGAGCGTAGGCCCTGGCAGGATCAGGCCCTGGTAGCCCGTCCACGGGCTGTTGAGTGCGCCATCGTAATAAATGACGCCCCGCGTGGAAAAACTCAGGTTCTGCGTGATGTCGACGTCCCAAAGCTCGGCGGCGCCAGCCATCAGCGAATCCGACCAGACCTCCGTCGTCGAGCCGTCGTCCGGATCGCCCACCGCAGTCACCACCGAAGTCTTCGAGTAGCTGTGGGTGAATGCCAGGTCATACTGGCCAAAAGCCGCCGCGCCGTAGCTCAGGCTGAATTCGGCGTCGCGGGTTTCGACGGCGGTGAAGTATTCCGCGCACGGCCAGTATTTCGTGAGGGTGCTCGAGGTGAGCGGCTGCGCGTAGTTGTAATGGACAGGGACGAGGGTGCCGGTGCCGTCATACCAGCAGGCCATCACCGAATCGACCACGCTGCGCGTGCCGCCACCGCTCGCGGTATTCGAAACCGTGTCGCTGCACGGCGATGGCGTGCCGTCGGTGAAGGTGTAGCTGGACGTGGCCCGCGTGCCGGCTACGTCGTCGATGTCGCGGAACAGGGTGATGGTCGACGACGACCAGGTGGTGGCGTGCAGGGTCAGCTCGGCGAAGGCGACGGGGAACTGCTGGCCGCCGGTCTCGTCGCCGGCGATGGTGTGATAGAACATCAGGCAGCACTTTTGCCCGTCGGCAGAAATGTCTGAAATCCCGAGCGACACGGTGGACGGCACATTCGACAGCCCCGACACGCCGCTGGTGTCCATGCCGCGGCTCGTCAGCGTGACGTTGAAATTCACACCCGACTCCGGTGCGCCGGACAGGTCGCCGAAGCGCGTGGCGGTGAAATAGATGGTCAGCGACGAACCGTTCGCGGTAATGCCGCTGGTGGGGCTGATGAGCTTGATGAGCCAGCGCGATCCGTCCGGCCGCACGTACAGCCAGTTCGCCGCCTCGGTGCTGACCTGCTTGCCGTAAACCACCTGCCCTGCCCCATACAGCAGCACGTAGTCGCGCCACTCGCCGCCGGCCGGCACGGGCGCATCGCCGCCGCCTGGTGCGCCGGGCACGTGGAAGTCGAAGCAGGCGTTGCTGGTGGTAGCCGGCACGGTGCGGGTGCTGGCATCGGGCAGGGTGAGCGTGCCGCCCACAATCTCGCCGTGGTAGGGGTTGCCCCAGGCGCGCCAGCCGACGACGGCGAATTCGTCCTTGATGTCGGCCATGCTACGGATTGAGCACGTTCACCACGAAGGTGAACAGCCCGTCGGTGCTGGTGACGGTCACCTCCTCGATGTTGAGGTCCACGCCGCCGGCGCGAATCTTGCGCTCAAGGCCGGTTTTGGCAGGCATGGCAGGCGGCGGCGTCACGGCGTCGAGCCGCTTTTCGGCGGGCGGGCGGCCTACCAGGCGGGCGATGTCGTCCTTTATCATACCGGGTTCTCGATGAGTTCCTGAGTGGTAAGGCTAAGGTCGGTATAGGCGCCGACCGTGCTGAGCGCGCTGGTGCGGCGGGTGTAGATCCGCACGGCGTTGGCCACGCCGGAAAGCACGGTGTGCGACAGCGTGAGCGATGCGCCGGGGGTTTCGGCTCCGGTGATGGGGCTCAGCGACAGGCGGAGCTCGGTGGCCGGCGCGCCGGTGCCGCCGTTAGAGTCGGCGATGCTGACGATGATGCCGGTGACGCCAGGGTCGGCATTCACCTGCGCCTTGGTGCCGGCCGCCGGGCTGCCGAAGTAGATCGTCGCGTCGGTGTAGTCCGACGCCCCGGCGACGTGCGTGCCGGCCAGCGTGTCGCCGGCCTCGATGGGGTTGGTGAGCGCCGCGTCGTGAAAGAATTTGAACGTGGTGGCCATGATGAGTCCTTAAGGGATGGTGAAGCTCAGCGTGTCTTCCGGCACGATGATCTGGTAGCTGTGCGAAACCGGCTTTTCGATTGGGTTGCGGTCGGTCGCGTCCACGCCAGGCATGCGCACGCGGAAGCCCTCCACCGGGTAGCTGCCGGCGGTGTAGTACGGGTTGGCGTAGACCACGGTGCCCTCGCCCGGCACGTCCTGCACGGTGATGGTCTCAGGCACATTGAGCAGCAGGCCCATGAGGTTTTCGGTGTAGGGCGTGACGCCGTAGTTGTTGACCCACAGCGACGGCGTGCTGCCCGCCCATTCCTGCGTCGCGTTGGCCGCCTCGGGCGGATCGGGCGGGTCGAGCGCGTCCGGCGTGATGAGGCCCGCCCCACCCACGCCGCTGATGGCGAGCGAGAATTCCGTCAAGGCGCTGCCGGCCTCAAAGTCGAGCACATGGCGAAGCTCGGCCACCTTGCCCTCGGCCTGCACCTGCCCGGTGTCGATGGCGATGCGCTTGTCCAGGTCGAGATCGGGGTTGCACAGCACCGCATTCGACAGCCGGGCGCTGCGGTGGCTGCCGAGTATCTTGACCCGCGCCTGGTCGAGCAGGGTGCGGATGGCATGGTTGGCGTCCGAGCGGGTCGCGTCCGGCGCATAGTCCTGCTCGCCGCCGGTGGCCATGAGCGGCTCCACGTCGAGCGCAGATTCCCACGCGGCGCCGTCGAAGCTGCTGGCCAGCGCGCCGCGCAGGGCATGCGGCAGCTCGCCGTTGGCCGCCACCGATTCCGTCGCAGTCACGGTGAGCGTGTAGGTCTCCGTCACTGTCTGCGTGTGGCGCTGCGTCAGGTAGACGATGGCCATGTCGATGCTGCCGGCCGGCGGATAGATGAAACCGCCGCCGGGATACGGCACCGCCGTGGGCGCGGGGTAGAACACGCCGAGCGTAGCCGTCCAGCCGCTGCCGTTACAGGCCCCGAGAATGTCCTGCTGCGTGGGGTATTGCCAGCCGTTGGGGCGCATGTCGATCTGCGTGCCGCTCCAGCCGACCGTGGTGTAGCGCTGACGCAGGCGGGCGTAGCGGTAGTCGAAAGCGACGTCCACCTTGTTCACCAGCGTGCTGCGCTGCGGCAGCGTGAGCCCCATGCGGTGGTAGAGCAGGTCGCCATCGTCCAGTGTGGCCCAGACGGTGGCGCTGTCCCAGGCGGTGACGCGCAGGCCGCCGTTGGGCGAGGCGTCGAAGCTGCCAGCCACGGTGCTCATGCGCGCCTGCGCGTAGTCCCAGTTGTCGTCGATCTCTCCCTGCACCGCTTCGGCGTAGCGTCCGCCGATAATGGCGTCGAGCGTGCCGCGCGGCAAACCGGCGACGATGTTCTGCAGGTCGTCGGTGCACTGCAGCGTGAGCAGCGTGGTGGCGGGGTCGTAGGCCGGCGTGTCGATGCGGCCGGTGAACAGGCGGCGCGGCACTTCGGTGCCGCCGATCACCAGCACGTAGTCCAGGGTGAGAGTCTTGCCCACGTAGTCGAGCGGCTCGATGGTGCCGGATTCCGGCAGCAGCGTGACGGTGGCAATGCGCGCCGCGCCTTCGGCCGCGGTGACGCTGGCCTGCCCCACCATGCGGGTGGACTTGTCCACGCCGTCGATGAGGCAGCGCGCGCGCCAGGTGGGCACGTGCGACGCCGAAATGACGGCAAGCGTGGTGGGCGCGACGGGCGTTCCGACCGACTGCACGGTGAGCGTGGTGGGCGCGGCGGATACGCCGGTGGGCCGCACGACGGTGAGCGTGGTGGGGGCGGTGGGTGTGCCGATCTGGAGTTCGGCGAAGACGTACACACCGCCGGTGTTCAACGTGGCGCCGGCATCGCGCCGCGGCGCCCCCGCGGCGACGATCGAGCCATCGGCCGAAACGGCGACGCCGTTGCCAAAAAAATCGTTGGCGACAGCATCGTCGGCGACGATTGTCTCCGTCGCCCCCCAGGATGAGCCGTTCCAGTCGTAGACATAGGCCGTGCCCTGGTTGGTGAGCGATCCTTCCCACGCACGCGCACCGACCACCATGCGCGCGCCATCGTCCGACAAGGCGATGGCGTAGCCGAACTGGTCGTCTACATGCCAGTCTGCCGAATAAAGCTCGGTGCCGCGCTGCACCCAGGCAGAGCCGGACCAGTCGAACACTTCGACGCCGTACCAGAATGTCCACACCGCCAGCACCAGGCCGTCGCCGGAAAGCGCGACGGCCTGGCCGAAGTTGGTGCGGTCGGCAGCTTGCGAGGAAACGATATTGCTGCCGCGCTGCGACCAGGACGATCCGTTCCAGTCATAAATGCGGACGCAGCCCTGGTCGGTGTAGGTGCCGGTGAAATAGGCCTCGCCCACGGCGAGGATCGCGCCGTCGGACGAAAGCGCGACGCCGGAACCGAACCACCCGTCGGCAGACGGCGCGGGCGACACCATGACGCTGCCGCGCTGCACCCACGACGAGCCGCTGCGGTCGTAGAGGTAGACGCCGCCCTGATTCGACGTTCCGCCTTCCCACTCGACAGCGCCGACCGCCAGCACCAGACCATCGCCAGAGAGCGCGACCGCGTGCCCGAACAGATCGCCCGCCGCGGCGTCGCCGGCGGCGAGCACGCTGCCGCGCTGCACCCATGCCCCGTCTACGAGGTCGTAGGTATAGACGCCGCCCTGGCCGCTGCGGTTGACGGCGCCGATAACCAGCACAGAGCCATCGGCGGAGAGCGCGACCGATTCGCCGAACTGGTCGTCTGCTGCAGCGTCGCCGGCCTGCAGGACTGCATCACGCAACACCAGCGCCATCAGACTTCCTCAGCCTCGATCGTCCAGTTGTGCCGGGCGCCGGCCTCGCCCATTCCGCTGGCAAACCGCGCATTCACCGTCAGCTGCGGGTAGTACAGCACGCCATATCCGCTGGCGCCCGTCACAACGGTGAGCGTGGCGACGTTGCCCACCAGGGCGATGTCGGTGGGCCGATAGTGGCCGTTGACGACGGCATAGCCGGTAGGCGCGTAGCCGGTGTCGGTACGTCGAGCGGCGGGGATGGTGATCACATTGCTGACGGACTGCACGGCGCGCGTGCCGTTGCTCTTGAGGGTGTGCTGCGCCGTGTAGTCCAGACCGGCGAGGCCGGCGGGCACGACACCTGAGCCGGACACGCGCACGCGCAGCTTGCGCCAGTGCTGCTGGAATCGTGCCGTGCCGTTCATCGTGCGCAGCGGCGGCCAGGTGTAGCCGCCGATGTCCTCGAAATCGATGTTCACGTCGCCGGCGGCGTTCACGGGGACCACCACGCCGCCCAGTTCGAAGGTTCTGAACATTCAGGTTCTCCGTCCACGCATCAGCGATTCGCGCGCGATCACCGCCTGCAGCTCGCCAACGACGTTGGCCGAGGCAGACATCGGCCAGGCGCCCACGCCCGGCAGGTTGAGTGTCACCGGGTGCAACCCGGACCCGCCCGGCGCAACCGACGCCACGCTGGAAACGATGCCACCAGTCTGGAAGCGCGGGATCTGCATCCTGTTCAACTGCGCCATGAAGCTGCGGCCGTAGTAGGCCACCGCTTCCTTGCGGGTGATGGCCTCGCCGTCTTCGGCCAGGATCAGACGGCGGTCGCCGCCGCCGTAGCCCGGCAACACGGTGCCGGTGGCGTAACCCGGGATGGCGCCGGCCGCTGCGCCGGTCTGGTTCACGCCCAGGGTGATCGATTTGTCCTTGATCGAGTCGATCAGGTACTTGAACTTCTCGACGGCCGACGTCGCGTCGCCGGTGTCGGCGTCCACCTTTACTGTCTTGCCGGATTCCAGATCCTTCAGCAGCGCCTGCAGACTCACGATGCGCGCCTCGTTCTCGCGCTGCTGCTCGGTGATCGCCGCTTGCTGTTCGCGCTCGGCGTCCGCCGCGCGTTCCAGCGCGTCGGCCTCGGCCAGCTTGGCCTGATTTACCGCCTGGGTGGCGCGCGCCTGGTCGTCCAGGTTCGCCGCGAGCTGGCGCACCAGCTCGGCCTGCGCCTGCACGTCCTCCAGCGGCGCGCTGCCCTTGATGCGCTGCAGCTGCTGCTCGGCCACGATCAGCGCCAGCATGGCGCTCGCCTCGGCCTCCACGCTGCCGTCGCTGCGCACCGCGGCTGCCTCGGCGCGCAGCTTCTTCGCCTGGGCGCGGTAGTCGCGCTCGGACTTCAACGAGCCGTCGAACGCCTTGATCAGCTCCGTGCGCAGGCGTTCGTAGTCGGCGATCTGCTCGTTGACCGAATCCTTGCGCTCCTTGGCCAGTTCCTTGGCGTCCTTCGCCATCTGCGCGGCCGCCTCGCCGGTGTCGGCTGCGGCCTTCTTCGCGCCCTCGCCCAGCGGCTCGAAATCGAGCTTGCCGCTGGCCATTTCGTCGCCGAGCTCGCGCATGCGATCCTGCGCCTGCTGGGTGTTTTCGGCCAGGCGGCCCCACAGGCCCTCGAAATTGCGGTTGCGGATGGCGTCCCAGATCAGGCCGATATTCACCGCCGTGCCCGCTGCCGCCACACCTACGCGCTGGAAGAACACGACGGCGGGCTTGGCGATGTTTTCAATGATCCAGACCCCGAACTGTCGTAAGCCAGTCGTGATGGGCGCGAGGATCTGGCCCATGCTGGCGGCGAACTTGCGTTGCTCGGCATCCGCCTGCGCCATCTGCCCCTGGTAGCCGCCCAGGGCCTTGGCGGCGTTGCCGGCCTGCGCCTCGGTTTCGCGCAGGATGCCGTTGACCTCGGCCTGGATCTTCTCCTGCTGGGTCAGCTCGGTGACACTCTTGCCGATCTGCGCCGCGTATTCCTTCCACAGCACCGACACGTTCTTCGTCACGCCGGCGTTATCGACCAGGATCGAGTTCTCGTTCTTGAGGCCCTCGGTCGCGCTCACCACGGCCTCGCCGAGCGAGAGCTGAGCCGATCGGTTGAACGCGGCTGCGTCCTTCAGCCGGGTGAGCGTCTGCACCGCCTGGTCGATGTCGTAGCCGCGCGAGAGCAGGTTCTGCAGGCCCTTGCTCGATTCGGCCACGGTGATCAGACCATCGGCGGCGAGCTTTTCGGCTTCCTGCATCGCTCGGCCGATACCCACGCCAGTGAAGTTCGCCACCGCCTCCAGCCCGCGGAAGGCCATTTCCGCGCGTGCAAACTCCTGCACCGAGTTGTTTACGAACTGCTGGATCGCGGCGACGCTCACAAGCCCGGCCAGGCGACGTGTGAGCTTGTCCACCGAGTCGGTAGTCTTGTCCGCACCGGCGCGCAGCTCCGGTGTAGGGTCGGGAATCGGTCTGCCGCTCTGCTGCTGCAGGTTGCGCACGTCGTCGGCCAGACCCTTGACGTTGTTGACGCCGTCGACGAGCGCCTTGATCTTCAGCGCGAGTTCGAGGTTCTGGTTCTTGGCCATGCCTTATCCCCCCAGCGCCTTGAGCATGGCCTTGAACACCGGCGCATCGCCCCAGGCCGCACGCGCGGACAGCAGCGCGGTGCGCTCGCCTTCGCAGCGCAGGCGGACGATGGCCGCGTCGAAGAGCGCAATCTGCGCCAGCGTGTAGTCCTGCACGTCGCCCCACCGATGCCCGGCCGAGATCAGCCGCTGGAAGGCGTCGGCCAGAGAGCGGCTCGCCACGGTGGCATCCGTTTCCGATTCCGGGTCCGCCTCGGGCGGCAGATCGGGGAAGAAAAAGTCCGGATTGCAGGCCAGCACGGTGGCCATCGCGCGCAGCCGCTCGCCGCGGTCGAGCGAAAAAAGGAAATCCATTTCACATTCCAGCGCCACGGCGAGGATCTCGGTCGCGGCTGCGCTGGCAAGCAGTGCGTCGAGATCCACTTCGCGGGTATCGAGCCGGAACACGTGCTGCACCGGCTGCATCGCGCGCATCATCGGCGCGAACTGGCGCACTGCGAGCGGCGAAACGGCAAACCTGCGGCCGGCGAGGTCGATCTCGACAGCTACCGGGAAGAGGCGGTCGAGTTCTTCCATGATCCCGGCTTAAGGCGTGGCGACTGCGCGGCCGTCGATGTAGATCGCGGCGGTGGTGGCGTCGCGCTTGAGGATCTCGATGTCGAAGCCGAGCTGCATCCATTCCGCCTGCTCGCCCTTGAGGCGGGCGGTGCCGGTGGGCTTGAGGTTCACCTTCGGCAGGTAGATGTCGCGGTTGGTGCCCTTGGGGTTGTCGGCCACGAAACGCAGCGCGCCTTCCACCGCCGCGCTCGAGGCCGAGATTACCTGCTCGCGGGTACCGGCCACCGGCGTGTAGCTCACCAGCACCACGGCGTCGTCGGCGATACCGCCGCCCGGCACGATGTATACGCGAGCCAGCGTGGTGTCGATGGTGTAATCGGTCGTCAGGGTCTTGGCGACCGCACCCACCTTTACCGTCACCGAGCCCACGTCACGCACGCCAGACGGGTTGCCGGCGGTAACGCCCAGCTGGTAGTAGCGGCCTTGCTTGACCGCGCCGATGCTCTCGTCGACCACCGGCGTGGCGGCCTGGTTGTGCGTGGACACCGAGCCGATGATGAAGCGCGCCCAGTTCGCCGTGCTGATGTCGTCGGCGGTGATCGACAGGCGGCGGTTGATCTCCACCAGGGCGGAGTCGTCCTTCTCGCGGATGCCGGACTCGGCGCTGTAGTGGTCGAGCGAGGTGGTCTCGATCGACATTTCGGCGGTCGGCGTGTTGCCCAGATACTGCTCGCCGTTGCCGTCGTCGAAATAGATCTTGCCCTTCGGAATGGTATAGCTCATGTCAGACTCCTTCAGTCAGTCCTTCCACGACCATCGTCGTGGCAAATGCCAGTGGAAAAAACCCTACGCCTGCCAGATAGCCGGGCCGCGGTGCGGCCTGGCGCTCCAGTTCGGTAAACCCTTCCGGCTGCCAGCCGGTGAGCGCGCGCACCAGCTCGTAGAGCAGCGGCCCGGCCGCGGCTGTCACGCCCTGAGCGGTGTCCGCGTTGCGGTAGTTGCCCACCGCCAGCACCACCAGCCAGCGCTGCACCACAATGTGCGCGTGCTCCGCGCCAGCAGAGCCGCCGATCACCTCGCCGTCGAAGCCGACAAAGGCCGCCGGCAACTGGCCATTGATGTGGGCCGCCATCTTGTCGGGCTCGTTTTCCAGCAGCGAGTACAGGTTCCCGAGGGGCGACACGCGCTTGATGAGTGGCACCACATTGCTGATGCGCGCCTCGATGAGGCTGCCGGCGACGAGGTAGTCGGTGGTCATGCGTCCCTCACCGGCAGGATCGCGGCGCGCACGCGCACCTCGTCACCCTGCGTCGCCTTGCAGCGCAGCTTGTAGTTGATGCCGGACAGGTTGGGCTTCACGCGCTGGAACACACTCGCACCGGAAAACTGAGCAGACCCGACCAGCATAGAGGCGGCGTCCGGGTCGTCTCCATTAATCGGCGTTACCGAAATCACGGCCGACTCGGGCGCAGTGAGTTCGCCGGTGAAGTCAAACTCCACGATCGGGTTTTCGTCAGGATCGGTCTCTTCCAGGATCTGGGTCATGCGGTAATCCTCCAGCTGCGTGGTGTGCGGGTGACGCGGTACGCCCGCGCCTTGCGGGTCACCCTGTAGCCTGGCGTCCCGGCAACGATCAAACCCTCCGCGCTCAGCGCCCCCGCCGCCACCGCCTGCGCCACCGCATCGGCTGTGAGATTGACGCGCAGCGTGACGGCGCCGCTGGCCGAAGCCTGCGCGGCAGCGGCGCCGGCCAGCCCGCCCTGCTCGACGGTGAGGCCGGCGGCGGCCATCGCCTGCGCCAGCGCGGCGGCGCTGAGCGAGACGGCGACATCGAGGCCGCCGGTGGCGAGGCTTGCGGATGCCGCGCTGCCGGCGAGCGGAACGATGTGAGTGAGGCTGCCGTCGGCGCTCGCCACGGTGAGCGCGGCGCCCGAGAGCGGCACGCCGACCGATAGTGCGCCGGACGCGCTCGCGCTGGCCTGCGCGGCGGCGGCGAGGCTGGATGCGTTGGTGACGGTGAGGCCGGCGTCTGCCGCAGCCTGCGCGATGGCGGCTCCGGACAGGCTGACGTTGAGCGTGAGCGCGACCGTGGCGGATGCGGCCGCAGTTGCATCGCCGCCCAGCGCGACCGACTGCGACAGCCCAGCAGCGGCCATCGCCTGCGCGACCGCGCCGCCTGCGAGCGGGATCGACAGCGAGAGTCCGCCGGATGCGCTGGCGGTGGCGGTGGCGTTGCCGGACAGCGAAGCGTCGCCGGTGACATCGAGCGCGCCCGATGCGCCGGCCTGCGCCTGCGCGGCGCCGGCGAGGGGGATGCTGACGGACAGCGCGCCGGACGCGGTGGCGACTGCGATGCCGGCGCCGGCCAGCGGCACGGAGACGGAGAGCGCGCCGGTGGCGGACGCTTGGGCGGCTGCATTCGCGGCCAAGTCCACGACGGCACCGCCACCGCCCACATCATCCGCGCTGAAGTTGTCGAGATGGACGCCAGCCGTATCTGACGGAGCATTATCCGCAAAAAATATAACTCCGGCCTTGCCTGCCGCTGTGATAGATGAATCCGTCGAACTGATTGAGGCCGTTCCTGATCCGCCCCAATACAGTTTTATCGCACTGCCAATTACCTCAAGCTTTAAATTATTAGTTGTATTGGCAGCCAAAGACGCGCTGACATTGCTACCAAGCTGGGTGGCGGTACCTGATACAAGTTTATGAAGCTGCAGTCCAAATGCAGTTGTCCACCTGGCCCGGTAACAGGTATAAGCCGACGTGCTGGTTCTGCCGGTAATACACGCCGTTCCGCTGTTTGAGCCGCCGGATGGCACATGCAAATCAGCGTTAACCGTGTAGTCTGCTCCTGCCGGGGTTCCGGAATGATAATAGCCGGCGGACGTGGTACTGGACTGCCGAAGTCGGCCACTAGAGATTTCGGCATTGCCAGTTAGGCTAGTGATTTTTGCCCACGATGCCGAATAGGTACTGAGTTCTGTTCCCTCAGTCCCGCCGAATGCGTCGGAAGCAAACTGTGCCATTACAGTGTCAGGCCGGGAATGCTGTTGACGAGTTCATCCGCCTTGGCTTGCGCGGCCAGCGCGGCGATGGCTTGGCCTTGCGTCATCGTCAGGGTCAAGCCTGACGTATCAAACCCGTAGTTTTCAAGCGCATGTTTCAAGGCTTTCAGGCGAAGGCGCGGCATGGCCGACAGCAGTTCGGTCGGCTCGTCGAAGTCCAGATTGGAAAGCAGCAGCCCCAGCGCCATGCGACGGCGGGCGAGTCGCATCACTTGTGCAATCGTCCACGTCAGGGTGATGCCAGCGGTAGGGATACCATGCGCGGTAAAGATGTTTTGTACCGCCGTGCGATTTGCGGAACTAACGTTGTTAAGCGTAGCAGTCAACGGCTGCGCCACGCCGGAGGCATTTTCAAACGGCAGGTAAGTCACGCTTGCGTCCGCCTTGGCAAGCGCATGATTCGCGTCTGAAATTTCGCCCCACGCGACCATGAATCCATCCTCGACCTGCGGATAGGCGCGCATATCGAGAATGCGCATCGGCACGTTGTTGGCCTGAAACCAGCACCGATAAGGGTCTTGCTCGGTGCCAGCCCCGAGGATCGCGCAGAAGTAGAAACGCTTGGCCATCAGTCCACCACGTCGAAGTTGTTTTCGTCAAACACCGGCTCAAGGAAACGACCGATGCCACGGATGACTTCACGATACCCGTCCGTGCCGTCAACCCAAGTCGCGCTTTTGGCGGTGCGCGCTTCAATATCCGCTTTCATCTGCGCACGGGTAGCGTTGTGGATGCCATTGACTTTGCCGTCCATCGGGTAGTCCGGAAGGGGCTGGCAGATTTGGCGCAGATTGGCGTGGCTGCGGGCCGATACTTTGGTGAGCGCCCAGCTGTAAAGCGGCAGGCCCGTTGCCGGATGGGTCGGAATGACCGCGACGTTTGACACGCCGTAATCGGAAACAACCACGCGAAACGGATTTTCCTCGCTCCCATTGCCGATGATGTCGCAGAGGTAGTACCGCTTGTCGGCGAACGCCTGGTTGGCGAATAAGACGAGCGCGATGATGGCGATGACTATGCGTAGCATGTTGATCGCGCTTAGTTGTCGATCTGGAACGTGGCGGCGCCGGCGCTGAAGCTCACGCTGTCGCCGTTGTTGATCGTCTTGTTGACGGTGAGCGCCGAGTAAATCCAGAGGTTGCCGGACGAGGCCGCGTCGGCGAGCCCCCAGCAGACGACGGTGCCCCAGCCGGCGGTCGGCGTCGGGAAGCTGATCGTGGCGTTGTTGCTGGTGGTGCCGCCGGTGCCGCTCGATGCCGTGGTGCTGCCGGCCGACTGCGTGCCGGCCCATTGCGTGAGGCCGGCGGTGACGGCGACGCGCGCGTAGCTGCCGCCGGTGACTTCGGTGCCGGCGGTGCTGTCGGTTGGGCACACGGTGTAGAGCGCGACGTACCACGTCGCCGGGGCGCCGAGCGCCTGACCGCGCATCACGGCGTCGACGATCTTGTTTTCGGCGTAGTCGGTGAGCGCGCCGGCACGAGCGGCGGGTGCGACGGCGAATAGGCCAGCGAGGGCGAGCAGGACGATGTGGGCGAAGCGGGTGAGGCGTTTCATGGCGATGCTCCTTTGGTCAGTCAAATGAATCACGGGCAAACACGCGCCCGCCGGAGGTCATTTCCGGCAGGCCGGCGCTGGCCGGGGTGAGGGTTTCCGTGGCGGCGCCTAGGCTGGCGCGGCCGGCGGCCACGTCGCGCAGCCAGGCGATGCGGGCCTTGTAGTTGGCCTCGACAATCTCCGGCGCGCCGCGGTCGTGCAGGCGATAGCGGGCGAGGTCGGCGGCGCAGTCGCGCAGGATGTTGGGCGTGCCGCCCAGCGGGAGCGCATACCGGCTGGCGAGATAGCTGTCGATCTCGGCGTCGGCGGCCTCGAGTACGCGCGTGACGACTGCGGCGTCGATCTCGCCGGTGGGCGGCGTGGCGCGATCGGTGAGCTGGATGATCTCGTCGTCGCCGAAGGCGGCCTGCAGATCGGCCTGGGTGGCGTAGGTCATTCGGCCACGCCCACGACGTCGAGCATGGGCTCGGCGAACAGGGCTTCGACCTGGTCGTCGGTGAGCTCGGCGATCTCGACGCGGGTTTCGGTGCGGCTCCAGGCGCGGCCGGCGCGGCGGAAGCCTTCCTTCTTGGCAGTCACCAGCAGAGCTGCAACGGTCGGCGTGCGCTCGGCCTGCGCCTCGCCCGCCGCGGCGTGTTCTTGCGTTTTGTCCGCGGCGGGGGCGTCGTTCATGGGCTGGCGGGTTTTCCTGGCGGCGGCCTTGCTGTTGGCTTTCGGCATGTCGGTCTCCTGGTTGAGGGTGCGCGAATCGGCTTATCGATGGCGGCCGGATCACCGGCCGCCATGAATCAACCGACTAGCTCAGAATCAGCCCGCGCCGGTGGAGCCGTAGCTCAGCTGCCAGAAGCCGTACAGGCCGGTGGCGCGCGCCTCGGCGCCGAACTTGAATTCGCGCTTGTTGAACACGTCGTCGGCGCTCATGTCGGTCTGGCTGACGAACACCGGGGCCTTGCGCATCTGAATGATGAAAGGCTTGACCGACTGCTTGTTGGTGACGTGCAGGAACCAGGCGGTGGCGCTGGTGAGCGCCGGGTTCACCAGCACCTTGGCCGTGCCCTTGTAGGGGTTCGGGCTCTGATCCACCAGCTTGTCCGACTCGCAGAGGATGCGGGCGACGGCTTCCAGCGCGGGCGGCACTTCGAGCGTGTCGGGGATCAGGCGCAGCGGCATGCCTTCGCTGTCGGTGAAGCCCATGATCGCGGTACGCGCGGCGCCGTAGCTGGCGGTCGCGGCAGCCAGGGTGGCAGCCGACAACGCGGCCGTTCCCTTGTTGCTGATACTGGACGACACACCATCCGAGTTCTTCAGCGGGTGGTCGGTGTCGTAGAAGTACTGGCCGTCCATGCAGGTCTGGGTGAAGCCACCGTTCTTGAGCGCGTCGACGATGATGTCGCGCAGCTCGCCGGCCGATTCGCCTGCGCCCATCGCCTGGGTGTTGTAGATGCCGAGACGATCGTCCTCGATGTCGTTGCGGTCGACGGCGATCGTGGTTTCCCAGTCCTCGTTTGCCTTGTAGTACTTGCCGGCCTCGAGCACCTTGACGAACTTCTCGCCCACCCACTTGCGCATCTTGGGGAAGCGGCTCAGCCAGGCGTAGTCCTCGCCGGCTCCGGTGGACGGCACTTCCATCGCGGTGGCCTGCCAGGTGCCGGGCTGAGCCTTGAGGGTGTTGTTGAAGATCGTCTTCAGGCCGGTGAAGATCGAGTCGAGTGCGGATTTGTTGACGAGCATGTCGTTCTCCTAGGTTTTCAGGTCGGGGCCGGTCAGACGCCCATGCGGACCCAGACGCCGACGGAATCCACGTCGACGATGGTGCCGGCGGCGCTGCGGGTGCTGGATCCGTTGGTCAGGGCCACGGTCTGGTCGTCGACGATGTAGCAGGTGTCGCCGATGTGGGCCTTGGTGATGGCGTCGCCCGCGGCGGAGTTGCCGAAGCGGAACACGCCGCGGCGCACCTTGGCCTGCACGGCAGCAGCGGCGCCCGCGGCGTTGTCCACGTGCTCGGCGAACATGCCGACGCAGATCTGGCCGGTGGCGACGGCGCCGGGCTTCACGTTGCCGGAGGCGTCGAGCATGGCGATGCCGCCGGCCATGCAGACCACCGAGGCGGCCACGTCGTAGGAAAATTCGTCGCCCTGGCGTTCGGCCGTGGCGCGATCAGCGGTAAGTGCAGCCATTTCGTTCTCCTATTGGCTTGTTGAGGCGGCTCAGGCGGCAGCCTTGAGCGTGGCCTTGTAGTCGTCGACGGACACGCCCATCAGCTTGCACACGGCGAGCTGGTCGGCGGTGAGCTCGCCATCGGCACCGGCCTCGGGGGCGCGGCCGCCGGTCTGGTTGCCGTTGAGCACCGCGGGCACCTTTTCGACGTAGGCCTTGAGCGCGGCGATGTCCTTTTTGCCCAGCTCGCGGGCCCAGGCTTCCATCGCGGGCAGCAGCTTGCCGGCCTTGAGCGCGTCCTGGACCACGTCGTCCAGCTCGCCGTCGTTGAGGCGGGTGGTGAGCGCGGCCACCTGCGACTGCAGCGCGGTGACGGTTTCCACCGGCACAAATTTGGCCGGGTCGGGCGTCTGCGCCTTGAGCGCGGCGATGGTGGTTTCGTTTTCGGCGGTCTTGGCCTTGAGCGCGGTGACGGCGGCGGTGATGTCTGCCTCGCTCGCGTCTTCGGCCAGGCCCAGCAGCAAAGCGATCGCTTTCATGGGACGGTCCTCGTAGTGGTTGGGGGCTTCGCCCCGGGTGAAAAACTCCTGCGCCAGCGCGGCGACGGCATCCATGCCGTCGACGGCGGGGGTGTTGGTGAGGGCAGCCATTTCGAGCTGCAGCACTTCGCCGGTCTTGTGGTCGAAGCTGAAGACCGGGCTGATGAACTTGTATTCGCCGGCTTCGATGTAGGCCTTGGCTTTGGCTGTCCACTCCACATCGGTGGCGAACAGGCCGACGCCTTCGCGCCATTCCAGCTTCTTGAACCAGCCGGCCGCCGGCGCGGGTTGGCCGTTCTTGTCGGTGGCCAGCGTCTGATGCTCGTAGTCGGTGACGAAAGGCGTCTGCCGCGCAGCGGCGCGGGCGATCACCCCCGCGGCGATGGCGGCGTCGATCTTCCAGCCGGCGATATTGGCCGGACGGCCGTCACGCGCCTTGAACAGGCCCGCGGGGGTGAGCTGAATCTCGCTGCCGGCGGCAGGCGAAAGGGCAAGAGAGAGGGCGGCGAATGCGATACGCATGCCGCGATGATGGGCACCGCGAACGGGCCGCGCGATTAACCGAGGTTACTTTGTGCGGGGGCGGGCACGGGCGAAATGCGCAAAGCGCACCTCGCGCGCGAATCGGGCATGCCGGTTTGTGACTTGGAACCGGGTCACAAATCGATTTTTGGGGGTGTGGACGGCCATCGGAACGTCCGGGGGTGTTTTAAGGGCTCAGATTGGCGCTATTCGATTTTCTGCAGTGAGATGACCTTGCCCTGCAGGTCGAAGCTCGCCGCCACCCGCTCCAGGCGAAGCGCGTTGAAGCCGTTGCGTCCGCGGTAGGTCATCACCATCGTGACGTGGTCGCCACCATCGACGGCGCGGCTGTCCACCAGTTCGAAGCTGTCCGGGTCGTGCATGTTGGCCTTGACGTGGGCAATGAGCTGCGCCTCGCCGCGGTCGACCAGGGCCTGGATCTGCTGCTTGCGCACCTGCTGGGGCGACAACTCGACGGCCGGCTGCTGCGGCGCATCGTCGCCGCTCACCCACAGGATGACGTTGAATCCCATCACGATCAGCACCACCAGAGCGAGGCCGGACCAGAACACCCGCATCGCCCACTTGCGCGTCCAGGCCAGCGCTGCGTCGAATCCGCGCGACGCCGCATGTTGTTCGTTTTGTTGCCCGCTCATCACCACCTCCACTTATCCGAACTGCTTCCCTTGTCCGACGCATCCACCAGCGCTTCGGCTATGCGCTCCAGCACGCGCCGGTCCTCTTCGCTCATGCGCGCCCACGCCTGCTGCAGCGCGGTAGCGCGTTCGCTCAGCGGGGCGAGCAGCTTGCCCAGCGTCGCCGCATCGCCCGTCTCCGCCGCCATCGTGATGCGCTGCAGCAGGTCGGCCTGATCGGGCGGCAGATACAGGGCCGCCGCCTGGCGGCTCACGTGCGCGACGACGTCTAGTCTGCGCTGGAATTCGCGCTCCGCCGATCGCACGCCTGTCTGTATGTAGACGACATCGGCGCCGGCTTTCTCAATGCACGCCAGATAACGCGCATCCGGGCTGCTCAAGCCCGATTCGTAATTGAACTGCGTCTTGCGCGACACCTCCGCGAGCGCACCGAAATCGGCCTGGTTGAAACCAAGGCGCTTCCGTTCTTCGCGCAGGCGGTCACCGAGTTGCATAAGAATTTTCCCATTACCCCTTGACAGTGGGTAAAACAGTTCCCATACTTCGCCAAAACATGAGCAATAAATTACCCACTTAACACCAACACACACACAGCACCATGACACGCAAGGAGCCGACCATGACCCCGCAAGCATTCAAGGCGCAACTGCGCGCGCAGGGCAAGACGGTTCGCCAGTGGTCCGAAGAACACGGTTTTCCGGTGACCGAGGTGTACCGCACGCTCAACGGCATCAACAAGGGTTACTTCGGCCGCGCCCACGACATCCTCGTCGCGGCCGGCATCAAGCAAAAGCCCTACAAGGAAGCCGCCTAACCCACCCCATACAGGAGGACCACGCCATGCACCTCATCAACCACCCCCAGGCCCAGTTCGCCGTGAACCTCGCATCGATTCCGAACCTGCCGCGCGGCTATGCCGACATCGCGCTGCGCGAGGCGCGCTGCCCGCGCCGCCTTTACACCCTGGCCCGCATTCTGCGCGCCGCCAAGATGATGGACGAGCTGGCTGCCGCCGATCACAAGGCTCGCCTGGACGCGATCAACGCCGCGCACCCCGCCGTCGTCCACAAGACCGCCTGACCATGAGCCCATTTTATGCGATGACACCGGGTTTCACAGGGACAACCGCCGGTTTAGTTTGCGGCATGCGCGGCACACCCGCGTCGGGGTGTTCCAAATGAGCCGCCGCAATTGGAGAACCTTCAACCCGCGCAGCCTGCGCGAGGCAATGGAAGGCTGCAAGGACTACGCGCTGGAGAAGCACCGCCGCAGCGTGGAGCGCATCGCCGAACTGGCCGGCGAGGAAAGCCACTGGACGGTGTACGGCTGGCTGCGCGACGGCTCCATTCCCGGCAAGAAGATCCAGGCCTACCAGCACGCCTGCGGCTGCGACTTCATCACGCGCTGGCTGGCGCACTCGTCGGGGATGCTGCTGATCCCCATTCCCCTCGGGCGCGCACCGGAGACGGACGACCTGCACCGCCTGCAGGCCACGCTGAACTCGGCCGTGGCCGCGCTGCTCGGCTTTGCAAGCGGCCAGATCGACGGCGACAAGGCCGGCGACGAGCTGAACGCAGCGATGGAAGCGCTGGCCTGGCACCGCGAGAACACGCAGCGCAGCTACCAACCCGAACTGGAGCTGGACAACCATGAGTGACAACAAGCAGACCGCGGCCACCAGCTACGCCTGCGAGGCCCAGCAGCGCCTGCTGTTCGTGCAGTCGGCGCTTTACGGCCACGAGATCGACGGCCTTTCGATGACCGAGATCGCCGCCGCCTGGGCGCAGCGGGCGGGCAAGACCACGGCCAGCCAGAAGAACAACATCTTCCGCGACCTGCACAACCTCAAGCTGGCCGGCTACGCCGAGCAGCTGCCGGATTCTGAGCGCTGGCGGCTGAGCACCCGGCCGGTGCAGGGGGCGCTCGCGGTGATGCGCCATTTCGAAAAGGCCCAGGCGCGGCTGGACGAAGCCCGCCAGCGCTACGGCCGCGACCTTTAACCCAACCACGGAGAGACCATGCCACGCACCCCCCACAAGCCCGCCCCCATCCTGCCCGATCCGGAAACGGTCGCCGAGGCGCATGCCATGACGATCGCGGAAGACCAGCAGGCGCAGGACATCGAGCGCGACGCCGCTTTCGAGGCCGCCCGCATGCTCGGGCAGATCGAGGCGCTGGAGTTTTCCAGAAATATTTCCGATTTGACCCAGGTTCAGATTTTTCTGAACCTCAAGAAAAACAAGGCTTATCGCGCGATCACCTACGAAGACGCCGACGGAAAACGGAAACGTATTTCCGATTTGGACGAATTCTGTGAGCGCTACCTCGGAAAGTCGAGCCGCAGGATGCGCCAGCTCGCCGAGCAATACCACCTGCTCGGCGCTGAGCTCTATGAGCAGGCGCAGCGCGTCGGCTTCCGCACCCAGGACTACACGGTGCTGAAGGCGCTGCCGGCCGACGACCAGGCGGTGATAAAGCAAGCCCTGGAGACCGACGACCGTGACACGATCCTGTCGCTGATGCAGGAGCTGGCCGCCAAGCACCAGGCCGAAAAGGCCGCGCTGCAGGCCGAAGCCACCGAGGCGAAGGAAACCGCCGAGGCGCGCGACCAGGTGGTACGCAAGAAGGAATCGAAGATCACTGAACTGGAGCAGGAGAACTTCAAGCTCAAGCGTCGTGTGCAGTCGGCAACGCCCGACGAGGTGGGTGCGCAGCTGCGCGACGAGGTGAGCCAGGCCGCGTTCGGCGCCGAGGCGCAGATCCTCGGCCACCTGCGGCTGGGCTTCCAGGCGCTGGCGGACCACGCGACCGAGCACGGCGTCACCCACGAAAACTTCATGGCCGGCTGCCTGGCGCAGATCGAGGCGGCGGTGCGCACGGTACGCGAGGCGTTCGGCGTGAAGGCCGTGCCGGACGCCGACGCGGTGCCCGACTGGGTGAAGGACAGCCGTCCGGTCGAGGAGATCGTCGGCGATGCGGCAGGGGCCGATCTCAGCGATTTCGAGCGGCGCCACGGCTACAACCCGCTGAAGGCCGGCACGGCCTGACAAGACAAGGGACAGGGAGCCGACATGGCCGAACTCGTCATGGATCTGTTGATGGAAATCACCCAGGCCACGCGCACGCTGCCGCACGGCGGCAAGACCGACTACATCCGCCAGCAGGCGGAGCGGGTCGGCGTGAGCTACGCGACGCTGTACCGCAAGCTGAAGGCTTTCGGCGCGGTGGGCGGCCGCAAGCAGCGGGCCGACGCGGGACAGATCACGGTGAGCCGCGAGGATGCGCAGCTGGTGTCGGCGGTGCTGATGGAGAGCATGCGCCGCAACAACAAGCGCCTGATGAGCATCCACCAGGCGATGGAGATCCTGGTCGCCAATGGCCGGATCGCCGCCGGCAGTCTCGATGAGGAGACGGGCGAGATCGTTCGCATCAGCGCCAGCACGATGGCGCGCGCCCTGCGCCACTACAAGCTGCACCCGGACCAGCTGCTGCAGCCGGCGCCGGTGACCGAGCTGGCGAGCCTGCACCCGAACCACGTGTGGGCGCTCGACGCGTCGCTGTGCGTGCTCTACTACCTGCGCCGCGAGGCCGACACGAATGCCGGCCTGCAGGTGATGGACCACGCCGAGTTCTACAAGAACAAGCCGCGCAACGTGGCCAAGATCGAGCACGACCGGGTGTGGCGCTACGTGTTCAGCGACCACACCAGCGGGGCCTTCTACCTGGAATACGTGCTGGGCGCGGAGTCCGGCCAGAACCTTACCCACTGCTTCATCAACGCGATCCAGGACGGCAACGGCGTGATGCACGGCGTGCCCTGGATGGTGATGATGGACCCCGGCAGCGCCAACACCGGCGCAGTGTTCAAGAACCTGTGCCGTGCTCTCTCGATCGAGATGATCGTGAACAGCGTGGGCAATGCCCGCGGCAAGGGCCAGGTGGAAAAGACGCACGACATCGTCGAGCGCAATTTCGAATCCGGCCTCAAGTTCAAGGCGGTGCACACCCTGGATGAACTCAACGCCGAGGCCTGGCGCTGGATGCAGGTGTTCAACTGGCAGGCGGTCCACACCCGCACCGGCCGCAGCCGCTACGCGGTGTGGATGCAGATCGAGCAGGCGCAACTGCGCAAGGCGCCGCCGGTCGAGGTCTGCCGCGAGCTGGCCAACACCGCCGCGCAGTCCAGAAAAGTGAGCAGCCGCCTCACGATCAGCTTCAACAACGACGACTACGACGTCTCTGGCGTGCCGGGCCTGATCGTGGGCGACACGGTGAGTTTCGTGCGCAACCCCTGGCGTCCTGACACGGTGCAGGTGCTGTGGACCAACGCCGACGGCCGCGAGGTGTACCACGTGGCCGAGAAGATCCAGCGCGACGACTACGGCTTCCCGGTGAACGCGCCGGTGATCGGCGAGGGCTACCGCGCCCGCCCCGAGACCGACGCGCAGAAGAACGCCAAGGCGAACGAGCTGTTGGCGATGGGCGCCGGGACACTGGCCGAGGCCGAGGACAAGCGCCGCGGCCGCGCGCTCGCCTTCGACGGCCAGCTCGACCCCTACAAGCCGGTGACCGACGTGCAGCTGCCGAGCTTCATGCCCAAGCGCGGCACCCAGCTCAACGTGCCGACGCCGGTGCACGTCGAGGCCGCGGCCTACAGCCAAATCGAGGCGATGCGCTGGGCAGTGGGCCGGATCGGCCGCGGGCTGACGCCGGAAGAGAACGCGCTGATCCGTGCCGAGTGGCCGGAAGGCGTGCCGGAGTCGGAACTGGAAACCCTGCTGGCCCGCCTGCAGGGCCTGGAGGATGCCGCGCCGCGCGCTGCCGCGGGGGGCTTGAGGCTGGTGTGAGCTGAATGGAATTCGGCGGCCCGTTGCAGCTGACCGCCGATTGTGAAACCGCCCCTCGGGGCTTTTTTGATCGCAACCTGGAGGAAACGACCGATGGAACTGTACCACACCCCAACACCCGAGCAGGGAGGCCGCCATGCCGAGACTCGCCTGCAAGGTTGACCTGGAGCCGCACATGCCGCTGAAGCTGAAGGGAATCCTCATGGATTACGGCGTGGATCAGCGCGCCTACGCCCGCGCCATCATCCAGACCGAGGGCTACGTGACGGGCAAGCCGCTTTCGCTCACGGCTGCGGCCAAGCTGATCGTGAAGAACGAGTGGCCGGCGCTGACGCCGCGCAAGGAAATCATCCGCCAGACGAACGAATTCCTGTTCAGCCACGGCGTGCCGGCGGACGTCATCCGCACCGCGTTCGAATTCGACCCGGACGACATCCACCACGGCCAGCACCCCAAGGGCTGCCACGCAGGCCAGCACGCCGAACCCCGCCCCGACATTGACCCTATCGAGACCGAGATGCTGACACCTCAAGCCAAGAAGCTGTTTGCCCTGTTCCGCGACCCCTTCACCGACGACGTACAGGGCCCCGAAGACGTGTTCCTCAGCGCCGACCAGCGCTATATCCGCGAGGTGCTGTTCGCCACTGCGCGCCACGGCGGCTTCGTGGCCGTGGCCGGCGAATCCGGTAGCGGCAAGACCACGCTGCGCCGCGACCTGCTCGACCGCATCCAGCGCGAGAGCATGCCCGTGGTGGCGATCCAGCCGCGCGTGATCGACAAGGGCGTGCTGACCGCCAGCGCGATCTGCCACGCGATCATCGACGACCTCAATCCGGGCGAGAAGGTGCCGCGAAGCCTGGAGGCGCAGGCGCGCAAGGTCGAGCGCGTGCTCACCGATTCGAGCCGCGCCGGCAACAGCCACGTGCTCATCATCGAGGAGGCGCACGACCTCAGCATCCAGACGCTCAAGTACCTGAAGCGATTCTGGGAGCTGGAGGACGGCTTCAAGAAGCTGCTCGGCATCATCCTGGTCGGCCAGCCAGAACTCAAGGCCAAGCTCGACGAGCGACGCAACTACGAGGCGCGCGAGGTGATCCGCCGCTGCGAGATCGCCGAGCTGATGCCGCTCGACGCCGTGCTCGAGGACTACCTGCGGCTGAAGTTCAAGCGCGTGGGCGCGGACTACAACGCGATCTTCGACGCCGACGCCGCCGACGGCATCCGCAGCCGCCTCACCCGCCCCGGCAAGACCCCGCGCGACATGATCAGCATGGTGTACCCGCTGACGGTGAACCGCCTGGTGGTGCGCGCCCTCAACCTCGCCGCCGAGCTGGGCCAGCCGCGCATCGACGCCAACCTGGTGAAGGAGATCTGACATGGCTGTCGACCTTTGCTGTGGCCACGAAACCGACGCCTGCGACGAGGGCGTGCCGGCGGTGTTCAATCCCCGCCGCTTTACCGACCCCTGCAGCCCGCTCAACGACGACCTGCACGACCAGACGCGCCTGCTCGCCAGCGCGGTGGAGATGATCGACCGCCTGGGCCTGGAGATCCTGAGCGTGGAGGCCGACCGCAGCCGCAACAAGCGGGTGCTGGTGACCTATAGCCGGGCGTGCGACGCGCTTGGCGGCGTGGAGGTGGCGCGCCAGGGCGGCTACAGCCACTGGAGCGCCCACCGCTTCGGCGTGGAGATCCGCTGGGCCATTCCGATGGAGGCCGCGTGATGGACATTTCGCTCAAAGTGATTGCCGAGGTATGGCTTGGAAAAAGGCTCTATTCCATCCCACAACCGAGCTTTCTAGACGCGTCAATTGCCGAATCAATTGTGATGGGTGATGGGGAACACGTCCTCATCAGGTTCGCGCATGAAAAACCGACTCCATCGGTGCACGACGACCAGATTCACGCGGGAGGACAGCTCTACCTCAACCGTGAACAAGCCTCGCAACTCGGAGCGTGGCTAACCCATTCGTCCCGGAGTAACGCACCGGCTCAAGATTCATCCAAGGTCTACACCATCACCCAGCCGCAGATCGCGGAGCTTGCCCAGGCGGTCGCGCTCATGGGTTGGATCAAGAACCGCCTGCCCGACGAAATGCCGGAGAAGGCCGAGGCCGCGGCGCGGGCAACGCGCTGCCACGCGATCCTGGAGGCGGTGCTGTACGACGACGCCCCCACGGTCTACGCACCCGAAGAGGAGACCCGACTGTGAACGCACCCCCCAACCCCCACCGCGAGGAAACCATCTACATGGTGGACAACCACGCCAACGTGCACATCCACGCCGGCGACCAGCGCATCGTGCTGCAGCCTGCGGGCGCGCTGGAGCTGCTGAAGTTCCTGGAGCGCACCCAGTTCGCGCAGAACGCCAACGTGACGAAGGGAGCGCAGTCATGAGCGAGATCCAGCACACCAGCCTGAAGGGCGAGCTGCTCTACCTGATCGGCCGCGCCAGCGCGCCGCTCTCCGGCGCCGAGCTGTACGAACGCTGCGAGCTGGCCGACGAGATCGTGAAGGTGTCGAAGGCGCTGGCCAACCTGCAAAACGACGGCAAGATCGTGCGCGTGGAAGGCCCCGGCCGCGCCCGCTACAAGCTCGCCGATGGGGTGGCCGCGCCGGCGCCGGCCGGCAAGACCGGGCGCACCAAGGCGATGCGTGCCCGCGCAAGCGTGCCAGCGCAAGAAGCCGGCCTGCCCGTTGTGGATATCCCTGCATCATCCCCCGCGCCCGACGCGTTGCCGGAAACCTTTGAACGCCTGGCGCAGGCTGGGAAGCAGAAGGCCGATGAAGAAGCAATCGCCCGCGGTCTCGACCTCGCCGCGCAGCACCTTGGCGACGCGCCGACCGAGTCCGATGCGCGCCTGGCGGACGCGATCCTCGCCCGGCTCAAGCGCCAGCTCGCGCCGCTGATGCCGCCGCCGGTGGTGGGCGACGTCGAGGTGACGACCGCGCCGGGCGCGATCCACGTGCACGTACAGAGCGTGGAGATCAACATCACCGTGGGTGTAGGCGCATGAGCTCGATCGACAACGCCAAGCGGACGATGGGCTGGGTGCCCCAGAACGCGCGGCCGCGCTGCGGCAACTGCGCGCGCGTGGAGGTGAACGATTCGCTGCGCTACAGCCGGCCGGAGTTGCGCTGCACCAGGGGCGGCTTCTACACCCAGCCGAGCGCGATCTGCAACCAGCACGAGCCGATGGCGCTCGCGGGAGGGGCAAACGCATGAGCCACCCGGATAACGCCCGCATCACCGACGCGATCGCCAAGAACGTGGGCATCCGCTGGTGCAGCACCTGCCAGCGCGACAAGCCTGCCGAGGGCTTCATCAAGAAGGGCTGCCGCTGGATCTGCAGGGACTGCCGGACGCGGTGCGTGAACGGCACGCCGAGCAGCCTCTACGGGAGGCCTGCGCGATGAGGATCGATTTCAACCAGATGGGCTCCTGGCGCAAGGGCCCGCAGTTCGACGAGCGCGACAGCGAGCTGGTGAAGGACGCGGCCGAGAAGCTGGCCGACCTGACCACGGCCGACCTGCGCATCGTGGGCGAGAGCGGCGAGGTGGTGGCCTCCCGCGACGCCGGCTGCGGCTGGCGCGCTGCGAATGCGAAGGTGGTGCGATGAAGCTCGTGTGCCCCGCCTGCGGCGCGGTGAACAGCCTCGACAGCCTGGTGGGCCACGACGGCGCGCGCGCTGCGCTGGCCGAGCTGGCGGCGCTCTCCGGCCCCTTTGCCGGTGCTGTGCTGCGCTATCTGGCGCTGTTCCGCCCGGAGAAGCGCCAGCTCAGCTTCGACCGTGTGGCCAGCCTGCTCGCCGAGCTGAACCCGATGATTCTCGAGGCGCGCATCACCCGCAACGGCCGCGTGTACGCCGCGCCGCGCGAGGTGTGGATCGCCGCGATCGACACCATGCTGGCGAGCCGCGACCGCCTCACGCTGCCGCTGAAATCGCACGGCTATCTGCTGGAGATCATCGTGGGCCAGATCCACAAGGCCGAGCAGGCGGCCGAGACCAAGCGCGAAGCCGGCCGGGCCGGGCACACGCCGGTGGGCGGCCACGCACCGCGGCCGGAGCCTGCGCCCGAGCCGGAGGCGCCGCGCGCCAGCCCGGAAACCATCGCCGCGACGCTCGCCGCCGCCAAAACCATCGTAGGAGGATCGAAGTGAAGACCGCACACGACCTGCTGACCGTGCTGGCCCGCCACCAGGGCCGCGCCAACGGCATCGCCGTCAAGGTGCTTGCCGCCGAGCTGGATGTGACCGAACGCCAGGTGCGCGAGCTGGTGAGCGAGCTGCGCATGAGCGGGCACGCGATCTGCGGCCACCCGCGCGACGGCTACTACATCGCGGCAACGCCGGAGGAACTCGACGAAACGTGCCAGTTCCTGCGCCACCGCGCGCTCACCAGCCTGCAGCTCGAGAGCCGGCTGCGCAACATCCCCATGCCCGACCTGCTGGGCCAGATTCATCTCAATACCTGAAAGGACATCCCACGTGGCAACACCGAAGAACAACCGACTCAAGCTGCAGGCCGAAGCCTATGTGCCGCAGACGCTCGACGACGTGGCGGCCGACATCCGCAAGATCGGCGACCTCAACCGCGAACTGATCCGTCACCAGGCGGAGCTCAACGACAAGATCGCCGCGCTGACCGAGGCCTACCAGCCGGTGATGAACGCACTGCAGGAGCAGATCAAGCCGCTGCAGGCCGGCGTGCAGGTGTGGTGCGAGGCCAACCGCGACGACCTGACGCGCGGCGGCAAGGTGAAGACCGCCGGCTTCGTCACCGGCGAGGTGCAGTGGCGGCAGCGCCCGCCGAGCGTGAGCGTGCGCGGCGTCGACACGGTGCTGTCGGTGCTGGCCGAGCTGGGCCTGGTGCGCTTCATCCGAACCCGTCAGGAGGTCAACAAGGAAGCGATCCTCGCCGAGCCGGACGCGGTGAAGGGCGTGCCCGGCATCACCGTCGTCACCGGCGTGGAGGACTTCGTCATCGCGCCCTTTGAAATCGAATCCTGAAGCACTGGGGCCCCCGCAAGGGGGATGACCGCAGGAAGGGGTCGGGATGTAACCCCTCCAGACGGCACGGAGAAAGCAAAGAGCGGCCGGCGTGGGCCTCCCCACGCGAAACGCTGCCGGGAACCGTCATCCCACTCATCAACCGAAAGGACCGAACCATGAACAAGCAGGACCTGATCAACGAAATCGCAGAACTCACCGGCCTCGGCAAGGCGAAGGCCGCGCAGGCCGTCGACGCGCTGGGCCAGATCGCCCAGCACCAGCTCACCCAGCCCGGCGCCGAGCTGACCCTGCCCGGCATCGGCAAGCTCAAGGCCGTGGCCAAGCCTGCCCGCACCGCGCGCAACCCGAAGACCGGCAACGCGATCGAAATCCCGGCGAAGACGGCGGTGAAGTTCACCGCGGCCAAGGCGCTGAAGGACGCGGTGGCGTGATGGACGCGGTCACCATCCTGCGGTTTCTGGTGGGCGGCATCTTCGCTGCAGGCGCGGTGTGGCTGGCGCACAAGCAGCTGGATGGATGGGGATGGTTTACGTTCGCCGCCGTGGCCATCACATCGAACATGTTCGAGATCAAATGACCGGCCTCATGCCCCTGCGGTGCGGGGGCATCGGGACGATTAGCGGAGGGACCATGATAGAGAGACCGATTCTGTTCAGCGCGCCGATGGTGCACGCCTTGCTGAATTGCACCAAATCGCAAACTCGGCGGATATGCACGCCCGCAGAGGTCAAAGCGCTGTGTGAGATCGTCGGGCCTTTCGACGACGAGACCGGAACAGGTTGGTTCGGCGATGCGGAGGGTGACGTCAAGTTTGCCTGCCCCTACGGCCAGCCTGGCGACCGGCTCTGGGTGCGCGAGACGTGGCAGCTTTCAAATCATCCATTCGGCCCACTGGACGACACCTGCTCGATTTTCTACCGCGCGGATTACTGGGACGATCCGCACGGCATGGACGGAGAAAAGTCACATGAAGGCAAGTACCGGACGTGGCGGCCATCGATCCACATGCCCCGATGGGCCAGCCGCATCCTGCTCGAGATCGTCAGCGTGCGCGTCGAGCGGCTGCAGGAAATCAGCGAGGCGGATTCAGCGGCAGAGGGAATCGTGTTTGATCCGCATGTTGCCGTGGACAAAATGGGCCTGTGTTCGCTTTACAGGATCGCATACCGCGAGCTTTGGGAATCCATCAACGGCCCCGGCTCCTGGTCCGCCAACCCGTGGGTGTGGGTTGTCGAGTTCAAGCAGGTGACCCCATGAGCTACGCACGACGCTCAGGCACCGAACTCCGCAACGCCGAACTGGCGCAGATCCACATCGCGCGCCAGCAGCTCGGGCTGGACGACGACACCTATCGCGCGATCCTGTGGACGGTGGCGCGGGTGCGCTCGGCGAAGGATCTGGACTGGACGGGCCGCAAGGCGCTACTGGAGCACTTCAAGGCGAAGGGCTGGAAGCCGGCCCCGCCGAAGCAGGCGAAGGCGGCGAAGCCGGTGGATCCGGATCAGCCTGGTCTGGTGCGCGTGCTGTGGAGCGAGCTGCACGCGGCGGGTCTGGTGCGCGATCCGAGCGATGCGGCGCTGGGGGCGTGGCTGCGCCGCAACCGCTGGCCGGAGCGGCCGGAGTGGCTGGACGGGCACCAGGTGACGAAGGCGATCGAGGGGCTGAAGAAATGGCTGAACCGCGCCTGATCGAGGACGCGAATTACCCGGAAGAGCTGGAGGCGGCGGCGCTGCAGGTGAGCGGGCGGCTGACCGCGCTGGGCATTGCCGCGGACGATGCGGGGCGCATCGCCTGGCAGGTGGCGGAGCATCTGCGCACCTTCTGGGGCGGGCGGCCGACGTACATCCGCGCGCCTCAGGACAAGCCGGATCCGCGCCAGCTCGGCCTGCTGGACGCCGACGGCGGCAGCGTGCCGGACTGCGAGATTCTGGCGGACCTGGCCGAGCAGGTGGAGGAGCGCGTGGCGGCGACCGGGATCGACCGCGACGAGGCGCGGCGGATCTCGCTGGCGGTGGCGCGGCACATGAACGCCTACTGGGGCGGCGGCCTGCTGTACATCTGCAAGGGCCAGCACTACGAGATCGGCCTGCGCGATCAGGAAATCTACCGCCGATTCAACGGCGAGAACCACGACTGGCTGGCGATGGAGTACGATTTGACGGTGCAGCATGTGTACCGGATCGTGAAGCGGGTGGGCGCTGCGGAGCGTGCGAAGCGGCAGTCTCCCTTGTTCCCCGAGCAGAATTAATCCCGGTTAATTTCCCCCGCGCGCGCGCGTGGCCACACTGGCCCGCATGCGTGCATCCCCCGCCCTCATCGATTATCTCAAGCGCCGCGAGGCGTTTTCCGCCACGCCGTATCTCGACGCCGCCGGCAAGTGGACGATCGGCTACGGCCACGTGATCAGGCCGCACGAGAAGAAGACGCTGTTCAACATTACCGAGGCGCAGGCAACGGACTTGCTGGACCGCGACTGTGACCCTGTGGAGCTGTACCTGGACGCGATCCAGCCGCGTTTCAAGATGCGGCTCAACCAGCACCAGTTCGACGGCTGCGTGTCGCTCGCTTTCAATATCGGCCTCGGCGCGTTCGAGAAATCGACGCTGCTGAAGTACCTGCGCGCGGGCGACCACGGCAATGCTGCAGCCGAGTTTGACCGCTGGATCTTCATCACCAAGACGGGCAAGGGCGGTCTGAAGCGCAAGGTGCGCAGCCGCGGGCTGATGAACCGCCGCCGGATGGACCGGGCGATTTTCGAGCGGGGCGAGTATGCGGCCTGAGTTCGTCGACCCGCCGCCGCCGTTCGACGTGTCGATGCACGTCAGCATCCGCTTTCACCACCAGGTGTCGATGGCGGAGAACATGGACGCGGCCACCCAGATGGTGCAACGCCAGGTGGAGATGTTCCTGAACAAGGCCAAAGCCGAGGCGCAGCAGGCCGGCATCGAGATGCACTGCGACTACATGGTGACCTACTGATGGCGGCCGCACCCGACCACGTTTGCAGCGGCGGTGCCGGCGCGCGGCCGCGCGTGGTGCTGGTGCATGGCATCCACACGCGCGAGGGCCAGAGCAACGTGCGCAAGCTGGTGCCCTATTTCGAGGCTGCCGGCTTCCGGGTGAAGGTGTTCGAATACGGCTGGCTTGGGGTGTTGCGCGCACGCTGGGCGAACCCGTCCATCGCGCGGAAGCTGGCGGCGCTGGTGGGGCCCCGCGATCATGTGGTGTGCCACAGCAACGGCGCGGCAATCGCCTGGCTGGCCATGCGCAACCACGGCATGCGCTGCCGCCATGTGTCGCTGATCGCGCCGGCGCTGGATTCGGACAAATGGCTCATGGACGCTGTCTGGACGGACGTGTATCACAACCGCTGCGACCATGTGGTGTGGCTGGCGCGCCTGCTATGGTGGCATTCATGGGGGAGCATGGGCCGCGACGGCTGCACGAACGATTCGGCGCTGAAGCACGGCACGACGAATATCGACGCGGCGAACCACGCTGCGCTGCCGACGATCTGCGGGCATCTTGAGTACTTCGAACCTCACGTGCTGGAGCGCTTTGCGCCCTGGCTCGTGAAACGGCACGAGGAGAGAGCATGAAGACGTGGCTGATTCAAACGCTGGCGAAGATCCTGCTGGCGTACCTTGCGGTTTTCGGGCTGGTGCTGCTGTTCGGCGCGGGCGCTGCGGTGGCGCAGGGAGCGTTCGCAGGGCGCGTGGTCGGGGTGGCCGACGGCGACACGCTGACGGTGCTGGCCGGAGAGGTGCAGCACAAGATCCGGCTGGCGGAAATCGACGCGCCGGAGCGGCGGCAGGCCTTTGGAGAGCGGTCGAAGCAGTCGCTGGCGGCGCTGTGTTTCGGCCAGCATGCCGAGGTGCTGCAGGGCATGACAGACCGCTACGGACGCACAGTTGCTCGGGTGCGATGTCAAGGGCTAGACGCGAGCCTGCACCAGGTGCAACAGGGGCTGGCCTGGGCTTATACGGCTTATCTGACGGACCCTGGAATCGCTTCGGCGGAGCGGCTGGCGCGCGAGTCAGGGCTTGGGCTATGGGGCGACGCCGATCCGGTGGCGCCGTGGGCGTTCCGCAAGACCCGGATCACGGCGGACTGATGGGCTTTGAATTCGAAGCGGACCCGCTCGACGTCGCCTCGCGTCTGGAATCGTCCGAGCGCGAGGCCTGCCTGGCGGCGGCACGCAACCGTCCGGTGATGCCGGCGGTGGGCGCCTGCTACAACTGCGGCGAGGAGATCGACCCGGGCCTGGTGTTCTGCGATCGAGACTGCCGCGACGATTACGAAAAACGACATCCTCACCAGAAATGAACAGCGTGCAAATCGAGATCTGGCAGTTGATCACCCTATTCGTGATGTACGTGGGCGGCGTGGCCACGGCTGGCTGGCTGCTGCTGGGGCAGATCGACAAGCGGATGGCGGAGCGTTTCGCGGCGATGACGGTCGCGAATACGAAGATGAAGGAAGACACGGCCAAGAACACGGAGGCGATGCGGAACCTGGAGCGCGATTTCTTGAAGTTTCGCGGCGATTTGCCCCTGGAGTACGTGAGACGGGAGGACTTCATCCGCAACCAGAGCGTGATCGAGGCGAAGCTGGACGCCGTTGCGCTCCATATACAAAACCTCCAGCTGCAAAGGATGCACAACAATGGTTGACCCGATCAAGATCCGCCGCGAAACGATGCGCTGGGACATCATCCTGGCGCTGTACAACGCCCGTCCGGTGGGGGCCTACGAGGAGCTGGTGCTGGCGACGGTGCAGGGGATGTTCCCGGACGCCAGCGCGCTGGAAGTGCGGCGCGAGCTCGACTACCTGGCCGACCGTGAGCTGGTGAACCTGCGCAAGGAAGCCGGCGGCCGCTGGTTCACCGATCTGACCCGCCACGGCGTGGATCTGGCCGAGTACACGGTCGAGTGCGATCCGGGCATCGGCCGCCCGGCGAAGTACTGGTAATCGCCATGCCGCGCCGCGAAGCCGTTTCCACCCTGCCGAAAGAAGTCCGTGCCTGGCTCGACAAGAGCCTGATGTCCGGCAATTTCTCGGGCTACGAGCTGCTCGAGGCCGAGCTGAAGGGACGCGGCTACCAGATTTCGAAGTCGGCCATCCACCGCTACGGCCAGAAGTTCGAGCGGCGGCTGGCGGCGATCAGGGCCAGCACGGAGGCGGCGCGGATGTTGACCGAGGGCGCGGCCGACGACCAGGACGCGCGCAGCGAGGCGGTGATCGCGCTGGTGCAGACGGAGTTGTTCGAGGTGATCCTGAACCTGCAGGAGGCGGCGGACGAGGAGATCGACGCGGCTGACCGGGTGAAGCTGCTGTCCGGCGCGGCGAAGAACATTGCGGCGCTCTCGCGCGCGAGCGTGAACCTCAAGCAGTACCAGGCGCAGGTGCGCGAGAAGGACGCGGCCAAGCTGGCGCAGCTGGAGGGCGAGGCTAAGGCCGGCAAGCGCCATCTGGATCTCGACACGATCAAGCAGATCCGCGAGGAGCTGTACGGCATCGTATGAGCACGCCAGCCGTTCCCCTCCACCTCTATCAGAAGCTGTGGTTCATGGACCGCAGCCGGTTCAAGATCGGCATGTTCGCGCGGCAGACCGGCAAGACCTTCACCACCAGCCTCGAGCTGGTGGATGACTGTTTCGAGACCGAGGCGCTAGGCCGGCGCACGCGCTGGGTGATTCTCTCGCGCGGCGAGCGCCAGGCGAAGGAGGCGATGGAGGAAGGCGTGAAGAAGCACGCGCGCGCCTACAACATGGCCTGCCAGGAGATTGAATCCGGCTTCCGCGGAGCCGACGGCACGCTGTACACGATGCTGGATGTGGTGCTGCCGGGCGGTTCGAAGATCACGGCGCTGCCGGCGAATCCGGATACGGCGCGGGGCTTTTCGGCGAACGTGTTTCTGGACGAATTCGCGTTCCACGCCGACAGCCGCAAGATCTGGACGGCGCTGTTCCCGGTGATTTCGAACGGTTTCAAGCTGCGCATCACCAGCACGCCGAACGGCAAGGGAAACAAGTTCTACGACCTGATGACCAGCGAAGATCCGATCTGGTCGAAGCACACCGTGGACATCTACCAGGCGGTGAAGGACGGCCTGCCGCGCGACATCGACGAGCTGCGCCGGGCGCTGTCCGACGACGACGCCTGGATGCAGGAATACGAGCTGAAGTGGCTGGACGAGGCAAGCGCCTGGCTGCCCTACGACCTGATCAACGCGGCCGAGCACGACCGCGCAGGCCTGTCCGAGCACTACGCGGGCGGGCCGTGCTTCGTGGGCGTGGACATCGCGGCGCGCAACGACCTGTTCGTGATCTGGGTGATCGAGCAGGTGGGCGACGTGCTGTGGACGCGCGAAATCATTGCGCGGCGCCGCATTTCGTTCGCCGAGCAGGATCATCTGCTGGACGAGGTTTTCAGGAAATATCGAGTCATCCGCTGCCAGATGGACCAGACGGGCATGGGCGAAAAGCCCGTCGAAGACGCCAAGCGCCGCCACGGCAGCACGCGCGTGCAGGGTGTGCTGTTCACCGCGGCTGCGAAGCTGCACCTGGCGACGGTGGGCAAGGAAGCCTTCGAGGACCGCAAGGTGCGCATCCCGCTGGGCGACCAGCCGCTGCGCGCCGATTTGCACAAGCTGCAGAAGCTGACCGGGCCGACCGGGGTGCCGCGATTCGTCGCGGATTCCGACAGCGCTGGCCACGCCGACCGCACCTGGGCGGGTTTTTTGGCGATAGACGCCGCTTCGACGGGCGAAACGAGTTTCGCCTTTACCGCCGCCCCTTCCCGTTCCACACGCTGGGACGGCGATTCTGACGATGACATTCGCAGCGCCGCGAAGGCGGGCTGGTAGGAGGCCAGATGGCGAAGATTCTTGACGCGCGGGGCAACCCGATCGAGACGAAGGCGCTGGCGGAGCCGCAGACGGCGCGCCTGGGCTCGCTGCACCAGGAGTTTGCCGACCACCCGGCGCGCGGGATCACGCCGCAGCGTCTGTATTCAATTTTGGGCGCTGCCGAGCAGGGCGATCTGGTGAGCCAGTCCGAGTTGTTCGAGGACATGGAGGAGCGCGACACCCACATTTTCGCGGAGATGGGCAAGCGCCGTCGGGCACTTCTGACGCTGGAATGGCGCGTTGATCCTCCACCAGGGGCGAGCGCCGAGGAACAAAAGCTCGCCGAATATGGCGAGGAGAGGCTGAAATCCGTTGCGGATTTTGAGGACGTGGTGCTCGATGCACTGACGGCAATCGGGCACGGGTATTCGTGCCTGGAGCTGACATGGACGCAGCTGGGCGGCGAGCGGCTGCCAGACCAGATCGAGATGCGGCCGCACAGCTGGTTTACGCTGGACCGGGCAACCCGCACGGAGATCCGCCTGCGCGGCACCGGCATGGACGGCGACGCGCTCAGCCCGTTCGGCTGGATTGTGCACAAGCACAAGAGCCGGAGCGGGTATCTGGCGCGGGCCGGCCTCTACCGTGCGCTGGTGTGGCCGTTCCTGTTCAAGAATTATGCAGCACGAGACCTGGCTGAGTTTCTGGAGATCTACGGCCTGCCGCTGCGCCTGGGCAAGTACCCGGCAAACGCGACACAGGACGAGCGCCGCACCCTGCTGACGGCGGTGACGAACATCGGGCACGCGGCTGCCGGCATCATCCCGGAGGGGATGATGATCGAGTTCCAGGAGGCGGCGAAGGGCCAACATGATCCGTTCGTGGCGATGCTGGAGTGGTGCGAGCGGTCGGTTTCAAAGGCGATCCTGGGGCAGAACGTCAACGCTGACAGCGCCCGCAAGGGATCGCTTGCCGGTGCGACGGTCGACAACGAAGTGCGCCTGGACATTCTGGAGAGCGATGCCAGACAGCTGCAGGGCACGCTCACGCGCGATCTGATTTACCCGATTCTGGCGGTCAACAAGGGCCTGCAGGACATTCGCCGCTGCCCGCGCCTGGTGTTCGACGTGCGCGAGGTGGAAGACCTCAAGCTGTACGCCGAGAGCCTGCCGACGCTGGCGCAGAACGGCATGCGCATCCCGCTGGAGTGGGCGCACCGGAAGCTGAACATCCCGATGGCGGATGAGAAGGATGCGGTGCTGAGCGCGCCGGCTCCGCAGCCGGCGCCGGTGGCCCTGGCCCGCGCGGCGCTGAAATTCACGCCCGCCGCAGACCGCACCGGTCCGCCCGAGGTGCAGACCGCGCTGGCCGACGCAATGGCACGCGAAGCCGCACCCGCCATCGAGGACATGCTCGGGCAGATCCGCGAGCTGGTGGACAAGGCCGAAAACATGGAGCAGCTGCGCGCGTGGCTGTTGGACGCATACGAGGGGCTGGATTCGAGCAAGCTGGCGCAGGTGATGGCGCTTGGCGTGGCGACGGCGAATCTGGCTGGGCGGTTTGATGTGGCGGACGAATCCGGGGCGATTGAGGCCTGAAAAATGGCAATTTCCGCCGCTTTCAAGCGCCCGTTTGACGAGCAGGTCGCGTTTTTCCGCGGCAAGCTCGGCAACCTGATTCCCACCGAGCGCTGGACGGATGTGTGGAAGTCCGCCCACGACACGGGCTTCATGGTGGCCGGCGCGGCCAAGGCCGACCTGCTGGCGGATCTCGCCAGCGCAGTCGACCAGGCGATCAGCGAGGGCACGGGGATCGACGAGTTCCGGAAACAGTTTTCCGGAATCGTCGAAAAGCACGGCTGGAGCTACCGCGGCGAGTACAACTGGCGCACCCGCACGATCTACCGCACGAACATGACGACTAGCTACGCCGCAGGCAGGCTGGCGCAGCTGAAGGAAGGCGATTTCCCGTTCTGGATGTACCGTCACTCCGACGCCGTCGCCCGTCCACGGCCGCTGCACCTGAGCTGGGACAAATTGGTACTGCCAGCGCAAGATCCTTGGTGGCAGACGCACTACCCGCCGAACGGTTGGGGGTGCCAGTGCTACGTGATCGGGGTATCCCGCAAGACGGCGGAGCGATTGGGAGGCCGGATCACGACGCCTCCTGATGACGGCGCAGCGCCAGACGGTACGCCGAACGGGATCGACCGTGGCTGGGATTATCAGCCCGGGGGGACGACGGCGGACCAGGTGCGGCGCGGGATGAGCGAGAAGCTGAAATCGCTTCCGCCTGCGATTGCCGAGGGCCTGCAGCGCGACCTTGCCGCTGTCGAAACCGGCGCGCTGCCGGCATGAGTGGAGGCGAAATCAGTGAAGGACGCTGAACGCTTCTGCCGCAATATCCTGGTAGCGCCAGGCGGCGTTCCCTATATGACGGCGGACGACGGTCGAGCGCTGGTTCGGTACAAGCATGGCCGCACGCCGAGTTCAGAGGTGCCCGGAAAGCTGTACGGACAGGCTTCTTTCACGGGGATGGATCTCGACACGGCGAACCACGTGAACCGCGTGCTGCTGGAGATGCAGGCCGAGTGTGACCGCCTCGGCATTCCACGGCTGCGCGGGGTGAAGACGGGTGCCGGCCGCGCGCTGGCGTCGATGGGCGACGGTGTGCTTTCGTTTTCGCGTCATCTGACGGTGAATCCAGTCGGCAATCTGAAGACCAGCACGGCAAAGGCTGGCGACGCGCTGGCGACGAAGCCGCACACGACCGAGGCCTACTTCACCGACCCGCTCGACCGTGTGCGGACGACGCTGTGGCACGAGTTTGCCCACCGCATGAGTTCAGGCGCGGCCGAAGGCCGTCGCCTGGAACGACGTGTTAGCCGGCGGCGATAGAGGAAACAGACATGGTGATTTTCAGCTTTGGCGGAGGCACGAACGGAACCGCGATGCTCCAAGGGATGAAGGAGCGTGGCGAGCGACCGGACGTGATTTTGACCGCTGACACCGGAGGCGAAACGGCGCGCATTTACGCCCACATTGAAGCCGTTAGCGCCTGGTGCAAGAAGGTCGGGTTTCCAGAGGTGACGATGGTGCGCAAGGGCGGACGACCGGAAACGCTTGAGGAAAACTGCCTGCGCATGAAGATGCTGCCGAGCTTGGCCTATGGGTTCAAGGGGTGCAGCCACAAGTACAAGATTGAGCCGCAAGAGCAGTGGGCAAACAACGACGAGCGGTGCAAGGCGGCGTGGACGGCCGGCGAAAAAGTGGTGAAGCTGATTGGCTACGACGCAGACGAAGACCACCGGGCGAAGATACCCGAGGACAAGAAATACACGTACCGCTATCCGCTGGTTGAGTGGGGGTGGGGACGTGACGAATGCGTGGCGGCGATTACCCGAATGGGGCTGTGCCAGCCAGGCAAGAGCAGTTGCTTTTTCTGCCCGGCGATGAAGCCGCACGAGATTCGGGCGATGGCAGTAACAGACCCGGATTTGATGCGGCGAGCGCTGGCGCTTGAGGCAAACGCGGAACTGACCGCAGTTGCCGGATTGGGGCGCTCGTTCGCATGGCGCGACTTGCTGGCGACGGGCGATATGTTCGAAGACCACTACCACGCCATAGAACAGGCGTGCGGGTGTAACGACGGCTAACGCATGAGTTGTGGGGCCGGCTGAAAGCCGGTCCCACACGAACGCCGGGTTGGGCGACCGGCGCATCTACTAGGAGAGAACACATGAAACCCTACATGGTTGAAATAACCACCTACGGCGTGGTGATGGCAGAAGACGAAGCGCACGCGCACCAGGTTGCGGACAGCTACAAGCGTGAGATTTTCGGCGACGACTGGAACCCCCGCATTGAAGTTGATGGCGCGGTCGTGAAGGTGGAAGACCTCGCACACGGATGGGACGGCGAGTGCATCCCCTACGGTGGCGACGGCAACACCAAGCTGGCCGACTTGCTGGTGCCCAACATATTCATCAGCAATTCAAGGTGACAAACGCGCTTGAATACCGGGTGTCGCCGCCTCTGGAGAAGGCTTTGGCCGCGTTCACGCGCGCCCGGCACGGCAGCCTGGTGATTCCGTCACGCTATGCGGCGACGAATTCGAAGGAGTTCTTCGCTGAGAGCTACAATTTATACAAGCTGGGTCGAGAAGATCTCATCGATCCAGAGATCGTCGCGTTGATCAGGAAACTGGAGAGGGGCGAGCTGCCGTGATCGGTTTACAGTGCATGACCTGCGTTCACCTGCACGCCGTAGGTGCTGAAAGCGGAAAATCCGCGTGCGACGCCTTCCCTGAAGGCATCCCATTCGAGATCCAGAGCGGCCAGGTCGACCACTCGAAACCGTATCCAGGAGACAACGGCATCCTATACAGCCCGGAAGCAGGCGCCGAAGGCCTCGACATGGAAGAAGGCCAGCTGGTCGACACCGGTACCGAGCAGGACGATCGCCCCCTGATCTGACCGATGATCAAGATCGACATCACCGACAGTGGGGTTCAGCAAGCGCTGAATCGACTGGCCAACGCCGGGACAAGCCTGCACCCTGCGCTGCGCGAAATCGGAGAATTTCTGGTCGATTCGACCCGCCAGCGTTTCGCCACGTCGACCGCCCCTGACGGCACCCGCTGGGCGCCGAACACCGAGACCACGATCTTGATGTACCTTGGGCGCTACAAAGGCTCGTTCAGCAAGCGTGGTGGTCGTCTCACCAAGAAAGGCGCTGGCCGTGCGTCAGGCAAGCGCCCTCTGATCGGCGAGACAGGTGACCTGTCACGGCAGATCAGCTACAAGATCGAAGGAAACGACACCTTATATATAGGGTCGTCCATGATCTACGCGGCAACTCAACAGTTTGGCGCCAAGCGCCGCGAGTTCCAGGGCAAGGCCCCCTGGGGCGACATCCCCGCCCGGCCATTTCTTGGTCTGTCCGATTCCGACCGCTCGACCATCCTGGACATCATCGGCAACTTTCTGCGTTGATTATTTGCCGGCGTTTTTTGTTTTGCCGTGTGACACTCTGTTTTAATTTCTCCGTTCCACCATGTCCAGGCTCTTCTCGCCACTTCCCGTTTATCGCACTCCAGCGTGTGTATTTATATCACTCCCCGTCATCCTGATTTCTTGTTTTGTCGGGGGCTACAGAAACACAAACCAGTTCGAATTCTGAACGGGCGAGGATGCGATTAGATGATTGAGAGAGAAAACAATGTGAAGCCGACCCCCTTGGCGCCGGAACTGTATCGGTTCGGTTTCCCCCAGAAACCGTACTTCCTAATACCGCTAAGTTTGTTGATTATGTATTCCATAATCGCATCGGAAAGCCAGGGGTTACTAATCCTAGCTGACAAAATTGTTACGCCACTGGTGGATAGCCTGCATTACATAGGCCTGGGTGTGACCAAGCCATTCATGGACGGCCATATGCCCGAGCGCTATTACACCAATCTGGTTGGCATCGGAGTGTGGGGGGCAGCCATCTACAACGCGAGAACGATTGTTTGGCTAGCCAGTTACAGGGGAATCATGCGCTTTGTCAACGAATCCACACAAAAGGCTCAAGAATTGAAGGGCTGGGGCCCAAGACAAGCCTGGTTACGCATACGAATATTTTTAATATTTTTGATGACCCCGATATGCGCATATTCACTTGTTTCCTTCCTGAATAGCATACACGGCTGGTTCGTTTTTCACGTCAAGGATTTGCTTACACCGATCCTATTGATTGCAACATTTCAAGTGCCTGGCATGTTTATCAGTGGGTTGCTCGCTCCGTTAGCGATATACCTCATCCACGATCTCAAACACGCTCTGACCCGATAAAGGATAAGAACCATGACCGATATTCTCGTAATTGGTGGCAGCGATAGTCAACCTACACCCTCACAAACTTCTGCTGATTTCTTTGACATGTGGGCAGATCGATGGGTAACGTCGCTGCAAACCCCTGACCCTTGGGATGTGGTTGCCGCAGGGGCTGGTGTCTACACTGGCGGCATCGGTGCGTTAGCTACAAAAGGGCTCACCCGTGAAGCAGCCACTGCGACGGGAAGCGCCTATACATTGGGCGTGGAAGTTCCGTTCGCAGCAGGGATGGGAATACCCGCCGTCGCTAGCGGTGCTGCACAAAATGGTGAAGCTGGATTCTTCCGGGAGGTTGCCGGTGTAGCCACAGGCACGGCAGCTGGAATAACTACGATGAACGGTTTCACAGCAATTGCAGCCGGCATCGCGCTTATCTTTCCACCGGCCGCTCCCTTCGTAATTGGCGTCGGAATAGTAGTGTCCGTCGGTGTCGCCTACGCTGCAGGCAAGGCGACAACTACCGGCATCGACAGCTTTAACGACTGGATTGCGCAGGCATCGGCCAGTGGACAGCAAATGGTGCAGCATTTAGCCGATGGCACAGCTATCTCCATCAATCCTGACCAGTCTTATGCCATTGCTAAAGGCGGCAATGCCTACTACTACGATTCCAACGGGGATTTGATTAGCACCTATATTGCTGACAAGGGAATTTGGGTCGATGTCGATAATCAGTCCGGCACAATGACCGCAAGGAATTCGGCCGGCTCGACTATCGCCGCCACCCGGATCCAAACCAGTGCTGACGGTAATATCATAATAATTGACCCGGCTAGCAACCAGCCGTTGGGCACACTTTCGAAAGATGGTGGCGGTGGTTATCAAATTGCAGATACGGCAGGAAACCAGCTCTCTATCCCGTCCGTTCAAACCGGGCAAGGTCTCTCCACGCTTCAGATTAACAGTGATGGCTCCACAACCGGCACGACGTTTTCGGCGGACGGCAGAACAGCGACGACCGTTCAAACGTATGGGAGTGGAGACAATCTGACCGTAATCAGTATTACCGATTACGCTTTTAGCGTTGATGGCTCTATCTCTTCGTACACCCGTTTTGCGGACGGCTCAAATCTGACGAGCTACTACGATGCCGGCAGCAGCCTAACCATGACCGACTGGCTCAATGCCGATGGCAGCACGGGCACACAGATCATGGAAGCGAACGGCAGCTACTTAGGTAACTGGCAGTCGCTCGATGGCTCGCAAGGTAGTGTCGCCTACGACTCTGCTAGCGGACAGCTCGATATGGAATGGACAAACCCGGATGGCACATCCGGAACGGTGGTTTCCGACACATACGGCGCTACTACTACACTGTACGATGCAAGCGGACAGATCATTGAAGAAAGTTGGTCCCCCAATCCCAACCAACCCTCCGGCCTGCAAACCCTGGTCGACGGCATTGCCACCTATGGCCCCAGCATCATCGATGCGCTGTCCCTCATCAAAGCCATCCAAAGCGGCGAGCCCTTGCCCATCGTCGTCTCCGGACTGAGGTTGGCGAATGACCTGACCACCCTCAACGGCGTAGCTAACCTCAACCTCTCCGGCGCAGCCAATGCCGCGTCGGGCATCTTGAGTCTGATGAGCCTCGATGCTGCACTGGAACAAGGCGATACATTAGGTGCAGTCACGGCTGGCGCCCAAGCGATCGCATTCGGCGCCCAAGCCTTTGCCGATTTCGCGTTCGAGTCCGTGTTCAACGGCAGCGTGGAACTGCTTGACGCCGCTTGGGCGGCACAAGGCGTTGCCGATGCGGTGGGCGAGGTCTTACCGTACCTCAACATCATTAACAGTATCGTGCAAGGCGACCCTGTTGGCGTCGCCGTTGGTGTGATGTCCGCCATGGGCGTTCCGGTCATCGGATGGGCCTATGCTGTTTTCAGCATCATCGACAGTCTCTTCGGCGGCGACGAAATCCCCGACCCCTGGGGCAACGGCCAGTTTGTCTGGAACGGCACTGGAATCAGCTACCAGACGGCAGGCGAAACGGGCGGCAACGAAGCCGTGCAGAACGTGATGAGCAGCGTGCTTTCCACGCTGAATGCACTGATCGAACGTGAGCGCCAGCAGAACCCGGGCAGCCAGTTGGGGCTGATTCCCCAGCGCATGCCCAGCGTTGGATATGACATGAGCGGCTACCGCTACACCGATATCGATCCGCTCACTGGTGCGGAGAAGCACCCCGCGCTGCGCTTTGACACCAGCGGCAATCCCTACAACGCCGAGCCGGGCAGCCCGGAATCGTTCCAGTCCATTATCGAGGGCATGGTCTATTCGGCGCTGGGCCGCCAGGCAATTGCTCCACTGTGGGAAGTGCTCACCGCCCGTGCCCAAACCGACGCGGGTGACCCCAAGGCCGGGCTCACCGAAGAGGAGCGCGCGGGACGCGACGGCAAGTTGGCTGCGCCGGTGACTGGCGCCACCCAGACCTTCCGCCCTGTGATTCTCGACCTGGACGGCGACGGTATCGAGACGGTCAACAAATCCGCAACAGGTGTTGCGTTCGACGTAGACGACTCCGGCTACCTCAAACAGACCGGCTGGGTGACGGGGGGCGACGCCTTCCTCACGCTGGACCGCGACTACAACGGCGAGACCAACTCGGGCCGCGAAATATTCAGCAACAGCGTGGTGGATATCTCCCGCCGCGGCCTAGCGGGCATGGCGTGGGTGGATGCCAACTACGACGGCAAGCTTACCGCCGCCGATCCGGTGTGGAACGAGCTGAGCGTGTGGCTGGACGACGGCGACGGCGTCGATGAGGCGGGTGAAGACTTCTCCCTCGCTGCGCTCGGCATTACCGAACTCAACTACAGCATGGGCACCTTCACCCAGAACGGGCAGGTGAAGCAACTGGCCAGCCCCGATCTCGAAGCCGACAGCCAGGGTACGCGAATCAGCGTGGTACCGGAAGGCATCCTGGTGCAAAGAAGCGAAGATGGCAGGTTGTCGCTGCTGGTGACGCGGATCGACGACAAAACCGCGGTGGAAGCCAACCGCGATGGCGTAACCGGATACGAAGACATCGAAATCATCGTCAGCCCTGCCGACCTGCTTGCGAACGACACGCTCGGCGGCTTCACCGGGCGCGATCTGAGCATTACAGGTTTGACCAATTTCCGTCACGGCACGGGCTTTATCGACGCCAATGGCTTTGTCCACTTCCTGCCTGAAGCAAACTATGCGGGTACGGACGCGGGCTTTGATTACACGGTGCTGGCCTCCAACGGGCAAACCGGCACTGCTGGCGTGGATATCGTGCTACAGAACGTGAACGACGCGCCGACGCTGGACTACGTCGATCACACCACGCGCCCGGTGTATGGCTATACGCCGGTTCAGTACGACTACGACAGTGGAAGCTACGTGTCGGGCGGCCAGCCGATTTATGCGCCCTACGGGATTCGACGCGACTGGGACGGCAATGAAACCATCGTCTACAATCCGGCGCCGGGCCAATGGGATATCGAATACCACACCACGCCGATTGGCAACGAAGATACGGGCGCAGGACGCGTTGCCGGGGCGGACGTCGACGATCCCGTGACCTCGCTCAGCTACGAGATCGTCAATCAGCCTCAGTACGGTGCGGTAGTGCTCAATGCGGATGGCACGTTCCAGTACACCAGCTGGAAGGAGCCAGGCATTCCCAGCGACTACATCGTCGTCGATGGCCAGTACGGCGGCATCAAGGACGGCACGCTTTATACGCAGTCCAATCTGCCGAGCAATGCCGTGTATCCGACCACGGATATTTTCCAGGTGCGCATCACCGACCCGAGTGGCGCCAGCACGATCCAGAATATCTCGGTGCCGCACTTTGGCCCCTACTTGCCTCCGACGCCTCCGGGCGGTGGTGGCAAGAAGCCGATCGCCATCGACCTGGACGGCAACGGCTTCGAGTTCATCAACGTGAACGACTCGAACGTCTTCTTCGACGTGAACGGCGACGGCTGGAAGCGCAAGACTGCCTGGGTCGCGCCTGGCGATGGCTTGCTGGCGTATGACATCGACGGCGACGGCAAGATCGACAAGGCAAGCGAAATCGGATTTGCTCAGTACAAGAACGGCGCGCAAACCGACCTGGAAGGTCTGGCCGCATTCGATACCAATGGCGACGGTCGTTTCACCTCGGCGGACGACGCCTGGGCGCGATTCGGCGTTTGGCAGGACAGCAACCAGAACGGCATCACCGATGCGGGCGAATTCAAATCGCTGGATGCGATGGGTATCAGCGCAATCGAGCTGACCAGTGATGGGCAATTCTCTGTCATCAACGGCCAGACCGTGCACGGTATCGGCAGCCTGGAAAAAACCGACGGCAGCCACCTGGCCATCGCCGATGTGACGCTTGCCCATACCAACGAAACCCTTGTCCCGCAGGCGGATGGCAGCACAACTAGCGTTACGCCCACCTCACCCTTCTCGCTCAGTGGCGAAGAACTCGAAGGCACGCCGGACAACGATCTGATCCTGGGCAAGAACGGCAACAACATCGTCAAGGCCTATGCCGGCGACGATGTGATCTTCGAGGACGGGGGCAACGACATCATCGACGCGGGCGACGGCAACGACATCGTCTATTCCGGCGCCGACAATGACCTGGTTTTTGCCGGTAGCGGCGACGACATCGTCTACGCCGGACTCGGCAACGACTTAATCTTCGGCGGAGACGGACACGACGCGATCTTTGCAGAGGGCGGCAACGATGTGGTGTTCGGCGGCGCGGGCAACGACCTGATTTCCGGCGGCTGGGGCAACGATGTGCTCTCCGGTGATGACGGCGACGACCAGATATATGGCGAATCTGGCAACGACGCGCTGTTCGGCGGAAACGGCAACGACGAACTGGCCGGCATGGACGGCAACGACCTGTTGGATGGCGGCGCGGGCAATGATCTGCTCGACGGCGGCGCCGGCGACGACGAGATGCGTGGCGGTACCGGCAACGATACCTACATCGTCGACTCGGTGGGCGATACCGTGATCGAGCTGGCCGGCGAGGGCGTGGATACCGTCAAGAGCACGATCGATTACTCGCTGGCGGACACGCTGGAGAATCTGACCCTCCTTGGAAGTTCCGCCACGGTGGGCACCGGCAATGCGCAGGACAACGTGCTGATCGGCAATGCTGCGGACAATATCCTCATGGGTATGGGCGGAAACGATCGCCTCGACGGCGGCGCAGGTGCCGATACCCTCATCGGCGGCACCGGCGACGATGTGTATATCGTCGATAATCCCGCCGACACCGTGGTGGAGAACGAAGGCGAAGGCCACGATTCCGTTTATTCATCGGTGTCCTACGCGCTGTCGGCGAACGTCGAAGACCTTACCCTGACCGGGTTCGCTTCGACCAACGCGACCGGCAACGCGCTGGACAACCGGATCACCGGCAACCGCGGCAACAACGTGCTCGATGGTGGTGCCGGCGCGGACGTGATGATGGGTGGCTTGGGCAACGACACCTATGTCGTCGACAATCTGGGCGACCAGACGCTGGAGTCGGCCGGTGAAGGCGTGGACACGGTGCAAGCCAGCCTGACGTGGACCCTGGGCGAGAACATCGAGAACCTGATTCTCACCGGTGCGGCCGATATCGACGCCACCGGCAACGCGCTCGACAACGTGCTGATCGGCAACGGCGGCGTCAACCGCCTGGACGGCGGTTTGGGGGCCGACACCATGGCCGGCGGCGCGGGTGACGATACCTATATCGTCGACAATGCCGGCGACACGGTAATCGAACAGGCCGATGAAGGTATCGATACGGTGTTGGCCGGCGTCAGCCACGCGCTCGCTGCCAACGTGGAGAACCTGGTTCTGACAGGCATGGGCAATACCGACGCCACCGGTAATGAGCTCGACAACAGGCTCACCGGCAACGCTGGTGACAACCTGCTGGACGGCGGGCTGGGTGCGGACGTCATGGCGGGTGGCCTGGGCAATGACCGCTATATCGTCGACAACGCTGGCGACACGGTTGTCGAACTGGCCGATGCCGGCATCGACTCTGTGATCTCATCGATCAGCTTCGTACTACCCGAGCATATCGAAAACCTCACCCTCACCGGAGACGCAGCGATCGACGGCTCTGGCAACACGCTCGGCAACGTGCTCGTCGGAAACGACTCGGCCAACGTGCTCAATGGTGGCGCAGGCGATGACGAACTGGTGGGCAACGGCGGCGGCGACGTGCTGGATGGCGGCGCAGGCGCAGACCGCATGGCCGGCGGCGTGGGTGACGATATCTACTACGTCGACAATACGGGGGATGTGGTCGAGGAAGCCGCTAACAGCGGTTACGACACGGTGCGGTCGACGATCAGCCTGACCGCACCGGCCAACGTTGAGCGCATCGAACTGCTGGGAACCGAGAATCTCGACGCGACCGGCAATGCGCTCGACAACGTTTTGGTCGGAAACGGCGGTGCTAACCGCCTGGACGGCGGACTGGGGGCTGATGTGCTGATCGGCGGCGCGGGTGACGATATCTACATCGTCGACAACGCCGGCGATACCGTGGTCGAGGCGGCTGGTGAGGGCGACGACCTCGTGCTCGCAAGTGTCACCACCACGCTGTCTGACAACGTCGAACGTCTCACGCTGACCGGCACGGCCAATATCGATGCAACGGGCAATGATCTGGACAACGTGCTGGTCGGCAATACGGGCAACAACAATCTGGACGGCGGTACGGGTGCTGACGCGATGGCAGGTGGCGCGGGTGACGACAACTACTGGGTGGACAACTCGGCGGATACCGTGTTCGAAGCGTTCAACGAGGGCGTCGACAGCATCTACACCCGCGTGAGCTATGTGCTACCCGAGAACGTCGAGAACCTGTATCTGATCGGCGACGGTGCGATCAACGCCGGCGGCAACGGTCTGGACAACTGGCTCACGGGCAATGACAGCGACAACATCATTTCGGGTGGCGGCGGCAGCGATCGTCTGGATGGTGCGGGCGGCAACGACACGCTCGACGGCGGCACGGGCAATGACCTGTTGATCGGCGGGATCGGCAACGATACCTATCTCATCAACAAGGGCGACGGCCTGGATCGTATTGAAGATGTGGCGGGTAACGACACGGTGCGCTTTGGCGCCGGCCTGTCGCTCGACAACGTGGCCTTGCGCGTCACCAACGGCAACGATGGGTACACCGCGCATGTGCGCGTGCTCAACGCCGGCGGCTGCGAGCAGGTGGATCAGGGCTTCGACTTCGCCGTGTCGGTCGACCAGCAGGGCCGCTATGTGTCGCCGATCGAGAACTTCCAGTTTGCCGACGGCAGCATCAAGTCGTTCAACGACCTGTTGATCAAGACCGTGACGACCGTGGGCACCTCGAAGATGCTGGAGATCATCACCGGCCGGGATGACGACATTATCTTTGGTGGGCCGAAAGACAGCGTCATCCGATCTGGCAGCGGTCATGACATCGTCTTTGCAGGGTCAGGGGGCGACACCGTGTTTGGCGAAGGCGGAAACGATTTCCTGCAGGGGCAGACCGGCAATGACACGTTCGATGGCGGCTGCGGCGTGGATGTCCTGGCCGGGTCGAACGGCAACGATGTCCTGCGCGACATGAGCGGGAACAATGCTCTGTTTGGCGGTAACCAAGACGACAGAATCGAAGCCGGTTCCGGTAGCGATTTCATCGCCGGCGGCAAGCACGACGACGTCATCTCGGCGGGCGGCGGCAACAACGTCATTGCGTTCAACGGCGGAGATGGCCGTGATACGGTGCTACCGGGGGTGGGCGCGTCCAACACGCTTTCGCTTGGTGGGGGCATCCGCGAATCCGACTTGTCCTTCAGCAGAACCGGTCAGGATCTGGTCTTGGGCACCGGTGGTTCAAGCCAGATTACCTTCAAGGACTGGTACGCGTCGTCCGCCAATCAGAACTTCGTAAGCTTGCAGGTCATCGAATCGGTGTCCGGCTCCGTCAGTCAAACCGGCCTGAGCATCGACCGCTTCGACTTCAAAGCGCTGGTGCAGGCGTTCGATGCAGCGACGGCGGCAAACCCGAAGCAGCAAAGCTGGAACCTGATGAACAGCTTGCTGGACGCGCATCTCGAGAGCAGCGATTCGGCGGCGATGGGCGGGGAACTGGCGGCTCGTTATGCCTCGGGTGGCGAAACGGCGGTCACCGTCGAAACGGCACAGGGAACGCTTCAGGATGCGCAGTTCGGTGCTCAAGCGCAGGCGGTCGGCAGCCGCTTCAATGCCGCGGTGGGCAGTTATCGAATCGCTTAAGCTGTTAAGGTGCAGCGTGGACGTCCGCGCTGCACCAATCCAATGGAGAAAACCAATGACTAATGTTAAAAACGAGGCCGCCGCACTGGCGGCCCTTGAGCAAGCGAAAGACGCGCTGGCCAAGTTGCCTATTCTGGGCCCCGCCCTTTGGCTTTACGCTCGCGATCCAGTGAAGAAGTTCATGTTTCTGGGCGATACCGACTGGGCCGTACTGCCCCCGATCGTGTTGGATCAGTGCCGCTTGTATACCAAGGCCGGCTTGCCCTATGCCTTCATCACCTGGGCCTTTGTGAACGATGCTGTGGATGCCAGGTTGCGCTCGGCCGAGCCCAAGATCGCGCCTCACGAATGGAAATCCGGCGAACATGTCTGGATCATCGATGCCGTCGCGCCCTTCGGGCAGTTGGACGAAACGCTCAAGGAGCTACGCGAGACGATGTTTCCTGGAAAGAAGGTGTGCGCCTTGCTGCCAAATACGAAGACGCCGGGGCAAGCCGAGGTGCATGAATGGCTTGTTTCGAATCTGAAGACGTCGCAGGGGTAATCGCCTGATGGGAAGCGCTCCCGCCAAGACGCTCACGCCCGAGGTGTTGGACTTTGCACCGGGTTTGCTGTCGATCCAGGAAAGCCCCCCGGCAAGACTGCCGCGCACCGTCCTTTACAGTGTGGCTGTTCTGTTCGGCATCCTGCTGATCTGGGCAATCTTCGGCAAGCTGGACATCGTGGCGTCGGCTGAGGGCCGGCTGGTGCCGCAAACGTATGTGAAGATCGTGCAGCCCGCGGAGGGCGGCATCGTCCAGGATATCCTGGTGCGCGAGGGGCAGGCGGTAACGGCCAATCAGGTATTGATGCGCATGGACGGCAAGCTCACCGAGGCCGATGCGCGTGCCATTCAGAACGAATTTTCCCTCAAAGGCCTCCAGCTTCGCCGCATCGATGCGGAACTGGCCGGCATTCCGATGCGGATCGCCGCCGATGATCCACCCGCGCTGTACGCCCAAGTTGAAGCACAATACCGGGCTCATCGGCAATCCTATCTCGATGCCATCGCGCAGGAGTCGGCGACGCTGGAAAAAGCGCGATACGACCTGCGTTCCTCGGAAGAACTTGTGAGCAAGCTCCAGCAGACTGTGCCCACCTACCGCAAGAGCGCGGAGGCTTATCAAAAGTTATCCGCCCAGGGATTCGTCAGCCCCCTGGCTGGAGAAGAAAAGGAGCGCGACCGTATCGAGAAGGAGCAGGATCTGCGCGCGCAAGCCTCAGCGGCAGACAGTCTGAGAGCGAGCGTCCAGGCGTCGCAGAAGCGCCTCGCACAGATCACGTCGAATTACCGCAGCGAACTGCAAAACGAGCGGGTCGAGACGGAGTCGCAGTATCTGAAGGTGCGCGAGGAATGGGCGAAGATCAGCCACAAGGTTCGCTTACTCGAACTACGTGCACCCCAAGTGGGCATCGTTAAAGATTTGGCCACTCACACCCGCGGAACGGTGGTGTCGCCCGGAACCGTACTAATGACGATCGTGCCGCATGAAGATCCCTTGCAAGTAGAGGTGTTCGTCAAGAACGAGGATGTTGGTTTTGTCCGTCCCGATCAGCGGGTGAAGGTCAAGCTATCAGCCTATCCGTTTCAGAAGTACGGCATGATTGAAGGCACGGTTACCCATGTCGGACCGGATACTTCCGAGGGGAGCAGTGCCCCACCAGAACCGGGTGAAGAATTCAAGCTGCTGCCTGGCTTGCGCTATAAGGCACTGGTCAAGCTTGATACTCAGTACCTCAAAACAGACGATCGAAAGATGCGCCTCACGCCCGGCATGGAGGCGGTCGTCGAAATACACAAAGGACGCCGGACGGTCATGGAGTACTTGTTATCGCCGGTACAGAAGGCTTGGCAGGAGGCCGGGCGAGAACGCTGAGGTCGGCGTAACTCTTGTAATGTTCTCCCACGATGCCTCCCCTTATTTAGACAAGCTGCGGTTCGTTTCCCTCGAGCGGCTGTTACCAAAAAACGTCGTTACGCTGAACGGCCACAGACTGAACTTCCTGCGAAGTTACCCTCCCGGCCAAGAACTGCCACTTATATTCGCAAGGCGGATGACCGCTTTAGACTGGAAGCGGTCTCTAATGTTAGTGAGCCGGCACGCGTCCACAAGTCAGCCCCAATCAGGACCGAGTATCGAAATTACGCCGCTTCCGCGGTGCCATAGCCTGGCGAATTCAAGCGCTCTTCCACGTCGTACGTGAAATCCATGTCCTGCTGAATCGGTTCTTCGTCGGAGTGCTTACTGTTCCAGATCAACTCGTCGATCTTGAGGTGCACTGCATCCCCTACCATTTGCTGCCGGCGGTCGGTCAGGGACCACAGCATCTGCGAGCGAGTAGCATCCTCCATGTCGACCCACAGCACCATCTGCCTGCCATCGCGCGTCCTGTTGCGGAGCGCATGGTTCGCGCGATAAGACAAGCCCGTCTTGGGATCGACACGATACTCAGCGCGTGCTGCGTCGGCCAACTGGGCCGCGAATAGCTCGCGCGCGGTCTTTGGCTTCGGAAGCGTGGCTCCTTGACGGATCGCCCAGTCGGCGATCTGTTCCATATCGACGGCCTTCTCTCCCGTTTCCTGCTTGTACCGATGGATTAGTGCCTGTAACCGCTCATTCTTGGTCATGCTACTTCCTTAGCTTAAGCCCACTGGGGCAACGTCGCCCCACCCATCCACAACCGCACTGGGCAAAACGCGATCGCGAATCTTCGCCAGATGAGACCGGAACAGGTCATACCTGCCCGTCTTGAATTGAATCTGTCCCGCCACGAGAGCCGGGTGCACGCCAAGCACCTTCGCCAGTCCCAGAAAGTCACGCTCCGGAAAGATGGGAGCTTTGCGCTTGATGAAGCTGTCGATGCGCGCCTTAGGCGCACAAAACTCAGAAGCGGCCGCATTGGCCAACTTTTCTTCTTCGTCGACGACATCCCCATTTAGGTCAACATCGAGAGAGGGCTCCACCTTGCCGTGGCCCAGTAAGACATGTTCCAGTTCGTGGCGCAGCACAAACCAAAAGTTATCCATGCGGTCGAACCGCATTGTCATGCCGATCACGGGCGATCGCTCGTCCAGCCAGAGACATACGCCGTCGATCTTGGACGACTTGAGCGCCTCCACGACGACAAATCGGATGCCGCATTCCTGCAGGATGCGCGGCACGTGCCGTGCCTCTTCGGGAGCGCTGAGCAAGGCCTGGAGCTTGGGGAGCGCAGCGCGCGCGGCGGCCTCCTGATACTTGGGCACCAGCAGCTCTTTGGCGATCTGGCGAACCCGGTACAGCCAAGCCAGCTGTGCTGCCGATGCCTGTTCGCCTGAGGATGTCTTCTTAGCCGCATGCGGCGTGCGTGCGATCTGGCTAGGGTTCTGGCCGTCGAAAAATGCACAGAGCGCCTTATCCACGGCATCCAAATCGCGAATGTCATCGGTCTTGATCCACTGGCGTTTGATCAGCTCAGCCACGGGTAATTCGGCGAACACCTTGGCCCGTTCGGCGCGCACCGGATTGGGAATGGTGACGATGCGTGCCTTGGCCAGATCAAGGCTGCGCTGAAGCTCAAGGAACCGCTCTGCGGGTACGCCAAACACTTCCTCCAGAGAGATCGCCACCTCCGGGGTGACCGCCTTCTTGCTGGAGATCAGCTTGCTGATGCCCGTCTCTTCGACTTCAAGCACTGCGGCAAGGATGCGGTTATTCCACCCGCGCTCGCTGATCAGCGCCTCGATGAGCTGGCCGGGGGTACGATATTTAGTCTGTTCCATTTGTTTGCGATTGTACTTCGACTTGCACCAAATCGCAAACAAATTATTTTTGGCCGGCAGATGGCACGACGCCTCCGTGACGCGACCTGCGGCACGGCCGACCGTTGCATGGGGGAGCCCAAACCGTCAAGTCCGCTTTCGCTGCGAAGCCGTCGTTTGGTGCTAAGCCACTAACATCCAGATTGGGTCGGGGGCAGTCCTCGGCTGCTGACCAAAGCTGCCGTTCAAGCAGAGTACCGCGTCAACGGCTGCAACCAGCACGACACCGGCCATTGGATCTGGTCAGCGCCACAGGCGAGCGCGAGGGAATTCTGGTGGCATATCGCTCACCTGTACCCAGGAATGACAATTTGTCAGCTAACTTCAAACAGCCCGCAATTTTATATCCTGTTGATTATTAAAGTTTTGTGCAACAGGTAGCAAATGGCGCGTCCGACGGTTACGCCTGCTAAGGTGAAGGCACGCCCCAACGGAGTCCGACATGAAACATCTCACCCCCACCGAAGCGCACGCCTATATCCAGTCCCACCCCGAAGCTGTCTTCATCGACTGCCGCTCGGAAATCGAATACCTCTTCGTCGGCCATCCGGTCGGCGCCATCCACATCGCCTGGCAGGACGGTCCCGACTGGGACGTCAATCCGGATTTTCTCGGCCACGCGCGCAAGGCCGCGTCGGTCAACCGGCCGGTGGTGCTGATCTGCCGCTCGGGTCGGCGTTCAATGGAAGCCGGGCGTTACCTCGAAAAGTACGGATTTCCCGAGGTCTACAACGTCGACCATGGCTTCGAGGGCAACATGGACGAGATGCGCCACCGCAGCACGAAGAACGGCTGGCGGTTCGACGGCCTGCCGTGGGAGCAGACCTGATCCCGTCGCCATTTCGAGCCTGCAGTTTGTCGGCTCACTCGCGAGGGGTAGGCCGTGGTTGTATAGGCGCTTACGCGCCGACAACCACGCTCTCGCCTTGCCGTGCTGCACCACTGTCTTCGGCTTGCCTCGCGTCAGACTCGAAATGGGAGCGGGGTTGCTCAGCCCAGCGTCACCCCCAGCCAGGCGCCGATGAAATACGTGGCCAGGCCTGCCGCGCCGCCGATGCCGAGCATGCGCAGGCCGGAGAGGATCGCGTGGCGGCCGGTGAAGAGACTCATGCTGGCGCCGACGGCGAAGAGACCCAGCGCGGTCAGGCCGATCGACGCCATGAGCGCGTTGCCGTGGCCGAAGAGGAAGGGCAAGAGCGGGAGCGCGGCCCCGGCGGTGAAGGCGGAGAACGACGAAATTGCCGCGACCCAGGGTGAGCCGAGCTCGTCCGGGTTGAGGCCGAGCTCTTCCCGCGCGAGCGTGTCGAGCGCCCGCTCGGGGTCCTGCATCAAGGCCTTCGCGACCTGCTTCGCCTGTTCGGCGTCCATGCCCTTGGCGGCGTAGATCAGTGCCAGTTCGGCTGCTTCCTCGTCCGGGTATTGCTCCAACTCGTCACGCTCGAGGCCGATCTGGTATTCGAACATTTCGCGCTGCGAGCGCACCGACACGTATTCGCCCGCGGCCATCGAGAACGCGCCGGCCAGAAGGCCTGCGACGCCGGTGAGCACGATCACGTCCGGCGCCGGCCCGGCGCCCGCCACGCCATAGATCAGCGCGGCGTTCGACACCAGGCCGTCGTTGACGCCGAACACGCCGGCGCGCAGCGCGTTGCCGGCCGCGCCGCTGCGGTGGCGGCGGCCGACATCGTCGCGCGTGGTGGGCGTGGCATGCGGTCCGGCTTCGCCGTAGAGCACCATGCCGCGCACCTTCATTGCCGCCAGCACGCCGCGCATCGCACGCGGCTTGAAGACGCGCGTCAGCTGCGCGACGGCCCGGGCGCGCAGGTCGGGGCGGAAGGGTGCGGGCGCGGCCTTCCCGGCGTCGCGGATCGTCTTGAGCCAGATTTCCGCCTGGTCTTCCGCTGCCTGCGCGAGTTCGCGGAACAGTGCTTCGCGCGGCGTACCGCGCTCGCACTCGGCGACGACGCGGTACAACCATGCGGACTGCATTTCTTCGTGCCAGGAGTCGTACGCTGAGCTCATGCCTGTCTCCGGTATTGAATGGCCTCGGCAAGGTGCGCGGTCGTGATCGCGTCGCTGCCGGCGAGGTCGGCGATGCTGCGCGCGAGCTTCAACACGCGGTGGTAGGCGCGCGCCGAGAGGCTCAGGCGCGCAATCGCCTGCTTCAGCAGCGTCTCGCCGGCCGCGTCGAGCGTGCAGTGCGCTTCGATCTCCTGCGTGCCAAGCGCCGCGTTGGGTTTGCCCTGGCGCGCCAACTGGCGGGCGCGTGCGGCTTCGACGCGTGCGCGGATCGCCGCGCTCGGCTCGCCCGTGCCGGCCCGGGTCAGTTCGTCCTCGGTGAGCGCCGGCACGCTGATCTGGATGTCGATGCGGTCGAACAGCGGACCGGAAATGCGGCCGCGGTAGCGCGCGATCTGGTCGGGCGTGTCGCGGCAGGCTTGCGTCGGGTGGCCGAGATAGCCGCAGGGGCAGGGGTTCATCGCGGCGACGAGCTGGAAACGCGCGGGGAAATCGGCCTGACGCGCCGCGCGCGAGATGGTGATGCGGCCGGTTTCCAGCGGCTCGCGCAGCACTTCGAGCACCTGGCGCGGAAACTCCGGCAGCTCGTCGAGGAAGAGCACGCCATGATGTGCCAGCGAAATTTCGCCAGGGCGCGGCGCGTTGCCGCCGCCGACGAGTGCGACAGCAGACGCCGTATGGTGCGGAGCGCGGAAAGGACGACGGCCCCAGTGTTCGGGACGGAAGCCGCCATTGAGCGAGGTGACGGCCGCGGCTTCGAGCGCCTCGGCTTCGTCCATCGCCGGCAGTATGCCGGGGAAGCGGGCGGCGAGCATGGACTTGCCGGTGCCCGGCGGGCCGGCCATCAGGATGGAATGTCCGCCCGCGGCGGCGACTTCGAGCGCGCGTTTCGCGGCGTGCTGGCCTTTCACGTCGGCGAAGTCGGGGTAATCGGGGGCGACTGCGGTGGAGTCGGGCGTGGGTACTTCAAGCGTGCCTTGCCCGGCGAGCCAAGCGCACACCTCGAGCAGGCTCGTTGCGCCGAAAGTTTCGACGCCGCTGGCAAGCGCGGCTTCGTGGGCGGAGGGCGCCGGCAGCACGAGTTGACGGCCGGCACACCGCGTCGCCAGCGCCATCGCCAGCGCGCCGCGCACCGGACGCAACTCGCCCGTCAACGCGAGTTCGCCGGCGAATTCGGCGTGCTTGAATTTGTCGGCGGGGATCTGCCCCGATGCGGCCAGGATGGCGAGCGCGATCGGCAGGTCGAAGCGGCCCGACTCCTTGGGCAGGTCGGCCGGCGCCAGGTTGACGGTAATGCGCCGCGCCGGGAATTCGAAGCGCGCGTTCTGGATCGCCGCGCGCACGCGGTCGCGCGCTTCCTTGACTTCGGTTTCCGGCAGGCCCACCAGGGTAAAGGCGGGCAGGCCGTTGGCCAGATGCGCCTCGACGACGACTTCGGGCGCGTCGATGCCGGCAAGCGCCCGGCTGGTGACGACGGCGACGGCCACGTTGCTATTCAGCCGGTTCGCGCTGCTGCTTTTCCAGTTCGGCCAGACGGGCTTCCAGTTGCGCCAGCTTCTCGCGCGTGCGGGCGAGCACTTCGGTTTGCACGTCGAATTCCTCGCGCGTGACGAGATCGAGCTTGCCCAGCATTGAGGTGAGCCCTGCCTTCAGATTTTGCTCGATGTCTTTCGCCGGCGACTGCTTCAGCACTTCGCCGAGCTTGCCGACCAGATCGTTGATGAAGGCGGGGGTGGGGAATTTCGAATTCGTGCTCATGGCGACCTCCAGTCTGTCCGCAGTGTAGCGCGGCTGCGCCGACCTTGTACGCAGGATCGCGCGTCGCGGCGCGCGGCCCAAATTGGGTGCATGCCATTTATTTGGCGCACCAGGAAAGTGCGCACTATGCTGAACTTTGCGGGGGTGTGTTTGCAATACTTTGTTTTTAAATAAGAAAAAATCTGGCACGGCTCGTGCTGAATCGGGAGTGCAATTTTGCGCACCCTCTTTGAATGGAGACTTTCATGAAAAAACTCGTACATGCTCTGGTTCTGACTGGTCTGGTGGGCGTGCCCGCTGCGGCGATGGCGGCGGAGGAAAGCCCGCACAGCCTGAGCGCGAACGTCACGCTCACCAGCGACTATGTCTTCCGTGGCATCACCCAGACCGGTGGCGATCCTGCGATCCAGGGTGGCCTCGACTACTCGCACGCCAGCGGCTTCTATTTGGGTACCTGGGCCTCGAATGTGAGCTGGCTCAAGGATTTCCAGGCCTACGACAAAGGCAGCATGGAAATTGACCTCTACGCCGGTTTCCGCGGTGACATCGGCAAGACTGGTCTGACCTTCGACGTCGGCGCCATCCAGTACATGTACCCCGGCGATAACGTCACGGGCGGCTTCAACGATGCTGACACTACCGAGGTCTATGCTGCGCTGGGCTGGCAATGGTTCACCGTCAAGTATTCCTACTACGTGAGCGACGAGGTCTTTGGCATCGGCGACCTTTCCGGTGGGGCGGGTGATGCCGACGGTTCCGACTATCTGTCCATTGCCGCCAGCGTTCCGGTTGGCGAAACCGGTCTGACCCTGGGCGCGAGCTGGGGCACGTTCAGCTTCAAAAACAACAGCGATTTTGACTATGACGACTGGAAAATCAGTGCCGCATTCGACATGGGCAAGGCCGGCAAGCTGTTCGACGGTGTGACGGTCGGTGTGGCTTACACCGATACGAACGCAAGAGACGTCGCTGGCCCGAACGGTGGACTTTGGGTTGACGGCAACAATCAGTACCTGGGTGACAGCACCACCTACTTCTGGGTCACCAAGGCCTTCTAATCGATTGACGGATCGAGCGGCGCTCGCGCCGCTCCCCCTTGTCCTAACCGGGAGAGATCATGAAATTCGTAACGGCAATCATCAAGCCGTTCAAGCTGGATGAAGTGCGCGAGGCCTTGTCGGCCATCGGCGTCACCGGCCTGACGGTCACGGAAGTGAAGGGATTTGGGCGGCAGAAGGGCCACACCGAGCTGTATCGCGGCGCGGAATACGTGGTCGACTTCCTGCCCAAAGTGAAGATCGAAGTGGCCATCAAGGCCGAGTTGCTGGAGCGCGTGATCGAGGCGATCGAGAAGGCGGCCAACACCGGAAAGATCGGCGACGGCAAGATTTTCGTCACCAGCCTGGAGCAGGTCGTGCGCATCCGCACGGGCGAATCCGGCCCCGAGGCCCTGTAAGGAGCATGACCATGAAAAAACTGTTTGCTTCGTTGGGCCTCCTGGCTTTCCTGCTGGTGCCTTCTCTGGGCCTGGCGCAAGAAGCGGTCGAACCCGTGGTGGAAGCCGTGACCGAGGCGGTGACCGAAGTCGCGCCCGTTGAAGCCCCGGCCGAGACCGCGCCTGCAGAAGAGGCCGCACCCGTCCCCGACAAGGGCGACACGACCTGGATGATGGTTTCCACCCTGCTGGTCATCCTGATGATCATCCCGGGTGTGGCGCTGTTCTACGGCGGCCTGGTGCGCGCCAAGAACATGCTGTCGGTGCTGACCCAGGTGATGGCGATCTTCTGTCTCATCGCCATCCTGTGGGCGGTCTACGGCTACTCGCTGGCCTTCGGCGACGGCGGCAGCATGAACTGGGCGATCGGCGACCTCTCGAAGATGTTCCTCGCCGGCATCACGCCCGACAGCACGGCGGCGACCTTCTCCGACGGCGTGGTCATTCCCGAGTTCACCTTCGTCGCCTTCCAGCTGACCTTTGCCGCCATCACCGTGGCGCTGATCGTCGGCGGCCTCGCCGAGCGGGTGAAATTTTCCGCGCTGCTGGTGTTCGCGGTGCTGTGGTTCACCTTCTCCTACCTGCCGATCGCGCACATGGTCTGGGCCACCGGCGGCTACCTGTTCGAAGCGGGTGACCTCGACTTCGCGGGCGGCACGGTGGTGCACATCAACGCCGGTATCGCCGCGCTGGTCGGTGCCATGGTGCTCGGCAAGCGCATCGGCTACGGCCGCGACGCGATGCCGCCGCACAGCCTGCCGATGACCATGATCGGCGCCTCGCTGCTGTGGGTGGGCTGGTTCGGCTTCAACGCCGGCTCCAACCTCGAAGCCACCGGCGGCGCTGCCCTGGCCTTCATCAACACCATCCTCGCGACTGCGGCGGCGGGCCTGGCCTGGATGTTCGCCGAGTGGATGCTGCGCGGCAAACCCTCCATGCTGGGTGTCGCCTCCGGCGTGGTCGCGGGCCTGGTGGCGATCACCCCGGCGGCCGGCCTGGTCGGCCCGATGGGCGGCATCGTCCTCGGCGCGGTCGCCGGCGTGGTCTGCCTGTGGGGCGTCACCGGCCTGAAGAAGGCGCTGGGCTACGACGATTCGCTCGACGTGTTCGGCATCCACGGCATCGGCGGCATCATCGGCGCCATCGGCACCGGCATCTTCGTGTCGCCGGCGCTGGGCGGCGTAGGCGTGGACGACTACTCGATGGCCGGCCAGGTCTTCATCCAGACCAAGGGCGTGCTGATCACCATCCTGTGGTCAGGCATCGTGAGCTTCGTCGCCTTCAAGCTGATCGACATGACCATGGGTCTGCGCGTCAGCGAAGAGCAGGAACGCGAAGGTCTGGATACCGCCAGCCACGGCGAGCGCGCCTACAACGCATAAACCAGTCAACCTCCTTGGATCTGGGGCGCTCTGCAGGGCGCCCCATTTTTTTGCCCAACGTTTTCCTGCGGGCCGCTACGGGTCTCCCATTCGGGGCGTGGCTTTAAGCACGTAAGGCGGTTGAGAAGCGAATCGAGCCGGCCTGCAATAGACAAAAACGGTGCAGTCGCGCACCAAAACAAAGCCGGATCGCGAGCGCGTTAGTCACGATTCCACTAAGAATATTTCTTATCATTCAATAGTTTAGATAAATTTTTCGGCATGGCACGGCGGTTGCTAAAGGTGTGGACAGTATTACGAAAGTGCACGTTGGTAATACCCCTCACCTAGGAGCCCACCATGAACCTGAAACACATCCGAAGCACCGCCAAGTCGCTTGTCGCCAAGTTGCTCATTCCGCTCGCCGCAGTCATGACCCTCACGGTCCAGGCCGCCCAGCCGCTCAAGATCGGCTATAGCGACTGGCCGGGCTGGGTGGCCTGGCAGGTCGCCATCGACAAGGGCTGGTTCAAGGAAGCCGGCGTGCCGGTGCAGTTCGAATGGTTCGACTACACGGCCTCGATGGACGCCTTCGCCGCCGGCAAGATCGATGCCGTGACCATGACCAACGGCGATGCCCTCGTCACCGGCGCAGCGGGTGGCAAGAGCGTCATGATCCTGATCAACGACTACTCCAACGGCAACGACATGATCATCGGCCGCCCTGGTGTCCGTTCCCTCAAGGACCTGAAGGGCAAGAAGGTGGCGGTCGAGATGGGCTTCGTTGAGCACCTGCTGCTGCTCAACGGCTTGAAGAAGGCGGGCATGAAGGAGTCCGACGTCACGCTGGTCAACGCCAAGACCAACGAGATGCCGCAGATGCTGGCATCCGGCGACGTCGCCGCAGTCGGCGCATGGCAGCCGATTTCAGGCCAGGCGCTCAAGTCGGTGCCGGGCGCCCGCCCGATCTACACCTCCGCCGACGAACCCGGCCTGATCTATGACGTGCTCGCGGTCAACCCGGCGAGCGCCAAGCAGCGCCGCGCCGAATGGCTCAAGGTCGTGAAGGTGTGGGACCGCGTGGTGAAGTACATCAACGATCCCAAGACCCAGCCCGATGCGGTGAAGGTCATGGCCGCCCGCGTGGGCGTGTCGCCCGAGGCCTATCTGCCGCTGCTCAAGGGCACCAAGCTCCTGACCCTCGACGAGGCGAAGAAGATCTACGTCAAGGGCGACGGTTTCAAGACCCTGTATGGCTCGACCAAGATCGCGGATGAGTTCAACGTCGCCAACGAGGTGTACAAGAAGCCGCAGGACGTGAACAGCTACCTCGACGCGTCCTTCACCTTTGCCAAGTGAACCGGGGCGCGAAGCGGAAATGAGCCTGATCGCCATGCTGACCGAAGCCGACGCGCGCAAGCGGACGCTGCTGACGGCCGGTTCGTTTCTGCTGCCCCTGCTCGTCTGGTGCCTGGTGAGCTATGTTCCGTTCATCTGGCACCCCAAGGTCGAGGTCACCGTTCCCGGCGGCGTCGACTATTTCCAGGTCGGCATGCTGGTCGACAAGCCGCAGTTCGACGACGAACTGGCCTACGCGCGCGAACAGAACCTTGCGCTTCCGGCCGGCAAGCCGGCCAACCCCATTTACCTGCCGGCGCCGCATGAAGTGGCGCAGGCCTTCTACACCGGCTTCACCAGGGAGCCCGTGCAAAAGGATGCCCCCTGGCTGCACGAAAGCCTGTGGCACAGCATCCAGATCATTTTCTGGGGTTTCCTCATCTCGTCCCTCATCGGCGTGCCGCTCGGCATTCTTGCCGGGACTTACGCCAGCCTCGGACGCCTGACCGAACCCTTCGTCGAATTCTTCCGCTATCTGCCCGCGCCCGCCTTCGGTGCGCTGGCGGTGGCCGTGCTGGGCATCTACGACGGTCCCAAGATCGCGATCATCGTCATCGGCACCCTGTTCCAGCAGGTGCTGATCGTCGCCAACACCACGCGCAAGCTCGAAGCCACGATCGTCGAGGCGGCGCGCACCCTGGGTACCCGTGGCGTCAAGCTGCTGACCAAGGTGGTGGTGCCCGGCATCCTGCCCGACCTCTACCGCGACCAGCGCATCCTGCTCGGCTGGGCCTGGACCTACCTGATCGTCGCCGAACTCATCGGCACCAGTTCGGGCATCACCTTCTTCATCACCCAGCAGGCGCGCTACCAGAACTTCGACAACGTCTACGCCGCGATCATGATCATCGGCATCATCGGTTTCGGCACCGACCTGATCCTGGGGCGGCTGGGCAAGCGCCTGTTCCCCTGGGACCGCACCCAGGACCGGAGATAAGCCATGCATCAGGACGACCTGCCGAGCTATCGGGATCAATCGGACGCGGTGCGCGCCCGCTTCGCGCGCATCAGACAGCGCGAAACCATCCTCGAAGTGCGCAACCTCGGCAAGCGCTACCGCTCCGCCCAGGGCGAAGTCGATGCCCTGCGCAACATCAATTTCAGCGTGCACCGCCGCGAGTTCGTCTGCGTCATCGGACCGTCCGGCTGCGGCAAGTCCACGCTCGCCCGCATTCTCGCCGGCCTCGACAGCCACACCTCGGGCGAGGCGCTGCTCGACGGCAAGGCCATCACGGGGCCGGGCCCGGACCGCGGCATGGTGTTCCAGGGCTACTCCCTGTTTCCCTGGCTGACGGTGAAGAAGAACGTGATGTTCGGCCCGCAGATGAAGGGCGCGGGCAGGGACGAGGCGGAGCGCGACGCGCGGATGTGGCTGGAACTCGTTGGCCTGGAGAAGTTCGCCGACGCCTATCCGCATCAGCTCTCCGGCGGCATGCGCCAGCGCGTCGCCATCGCGCGCGCGCTGGTGAACCAGCCGCGCATCCTGCTCATGGACGAGCCCTTCGGCGCGCTCGACGCACAGACCCGCGCCAAGATGCAGTCGCACCTGATCGACATCTGGAAGAACATCGACATCACGGTGCTGTTCATCACGCACGACCTCGACGAAGCGATCTACCTGGCCGACCGCATCCTGGTGCTGAAGGCGCATCCGGGCGAGGTGCAGGAAATCATCGAGGTGCCGGTCCCGCGGCCGCGTTCGCCTGCACAGTTCAATTCGCCGGCATTCCTCGCCACCAAGGCGCGCCTGGAGGCGCTCATCCATCCTGCGCCTGAACCGGTGCCGGAGGATGAAGCCGTGGTGAAGCCACACATGATCCGTTTCACGAATGTTGCGGACAACGTGGAGTGATGCGCAATGCTTTGGTCTGATCTCACCTGGTCCGAAATCCCCGACGTGCTTGCGAAGTGCGGCCATGCCGCCATGCTGCCCGTAGGCGCCACCGAACAGCACGGACCGCACCTGGGCTGCGGCGTCGATTCCGTGATCGCCGAGAAGTTGTGCGAAGCCGTCGCTGCAAAGACCGGCGTGCCCATGCTGCCCGTCCTGCCCTACGGCTGTTCGCTCGGCCACAGCCGGCGCTGGCCTGGGACGATCGCGCTGCCGCCCATCACCCTCATCGAAGTCGTCAAGCAGGTCGGCGACTGGGCGTACCACAGCGGCATCCGTCGTCTGTTCATCGTCAACGCGCACGTCACCAACGCCGCGCCGCTGCGCTGCGCGCTGGAGATGCTGCGTGCCGAGCACGACGACCTGATGGTCGCGGTCGTCAATACGGCCACGCTCAGCGAGCGGGTGCGCCAGTTCCATTCCGCCGATGCGGCCGACTGGCATGCCAACGACGCCGAGGCCTCGATCATGCTCGCCATCGCACCCGAAGGCGTGCGCCCGGACAAGATCGCCGAAGCGGATGACCCGGACCGCACCTGCGGCTGCGTGTTCGCGCATCCGGTCAACCGCACCAGCCTGAACGGCGTCACCGGCACGCCGAGCTTGGCCACGGTCGAGAAAGGCCGGCAGTGGTTCGACTGGCTGGTCGCCGACCTCGCCGCCCTGATCCAGACGGGCATGGTGGAAACGCCGCCGCTGCCCCATTCCTATTTCGGGGACGCCGTCCCCGCCACCCCGCGCTAGAGGAAGTCACATGAAAGCCGATACCGTCGTTCTCGACAAACCCGACACCGCCGCCCATCCGGCCGAGGATACCGCGCGGCTCCAGCGTGAACTGATGGACAAGGGCGTGCGGTATTGCATCGGCGCCTACGTCGACATCCACGGCGTGCCCAAGGCCAAGGTCGTGCCCATCACCCACCTCGGTCACATGGCCAAGGGCTCCGAACGCTACACCGGCTACGCGCTCGACGGCCTCGGCCAGGCACCCAACGACGACGAGCTCACGTCGGTGCCCGATCTCGACCGCGCGATCCAGCTGCCGTGGGAACCGAAAATCGCCTGGATTCCGGCCGACAATCACTTCCAGGGCAAGCCCTACGCGCTCAACACGCGCGTCGCGCTGAAGAACCAGCTCGCCGAGGCGGCCAAGCTCGGCTACGGCATGAACCTCGGCATCGAGTGCGAGATCTTCCTCCTGAAGCAGGGCGAAGACGGCAGCCTGTCGGTGCCCGACCCCGAGGACAAGCTGACCAAGCCCTGCTACGACGTGCGCGGCTTCGTGAACAACTTCTCCTGGCTCGACAAGATGGCCACCACCATCAACGAGCTCGGCTGGGATCTGTATTCCTTCGACCACGAGGACGCCAACGGCCAGTTCGAATTCGACTTCCAGTATGCCGACGCGCTGACCACCTGCGACCGCCTGACCTTCTTCCGTTTCATGGCCAAGCACTACGCCCGCGAGGAAGGCCTGCTCGCGACGATGATGCCCAAGCCCTTCGCCGACAAGACCGGCAACGGCGCGCACTTCAACATGTCGCTCTACGACCTCGATACCGGCAAGAACCTGTTCGCCTGCGATCCCAAGGACGACCCGAATGGAATTGGCTTGACCCCGCTCGGCTACAGCTTCGTCGCCGGCATCCTCAAGCACGGCCGCGCCCTGTGCGCGGTGTTCGCGCCGACGGTGAACAGCTACAAGCGCCTGGTGCGGCGCGGCGCCATGAGCTATTTCTCCTGGGCGCCGGTGTTCAACTCCTACGGCTCCAACAACCGCACCAACTCGGTCCGCATCCCGGCGGGCGGCGGCCGCTGCGAATCGCGCAATGCCGACGGCGCGGTCAATCCCTACCTTGCTGCGACGCTGGTGCTCGCCGCCGGCCTGGAGGGCATCCGCGAGGGTCTGAACCCCGGCAAGCCGAACGAGGACAACCTGTACGAGATCGGCGAGGCAGAGCGGCATGCACGCGGCATCGAATTCCTGCCGCAGACCCTTCAGGAGGCGGTCGCTGCCTTCGCCGCCGATCCGCTGGTGGAGAAGACGCTGGGCCGCGAACTGCGCGACGAATTCATCCGCTACAAGACCGAGGAATGGGAGGCATACCACCTCTCCGTCTCAAAGTGGGAAGTCGAGCGTTACAGCTACATGTTCTGAGCGAATGATGAAAGCGAACCTGGACAAGACCGCGAACCTCGTCAGCCGGATCAGCGTATCGCTGCCGCCCGACCTGCTGACCGAACTCGACCGCATGGTCGAGCTGCGTGGCTACGGCAGCCGGTCGCAGGCGATCGGCGAGATGGTCAATTTCCAGCTCGCCGAGCACAAGCGCGCTTTGGGCAGCGAGGTCATGGCCGGCACGCTCACCGTGCTCTATAACCGGGGGACGCGCGGGCTGCAGGGCCGGCTGGCTGACCTGCAGTACCAGTACCTCACCGAGGTCATCAGCTCCCTGCACGTGCACCTGTCTGAAGACCAGATGCTGGAAGTGCTGCTGGTGCAGGGGCCGGCCTCGCGGCTGCAGGCCATCGCCGACGAGATGATCGCCCTGCGCGGCGTCGTCACCGGCCACCTGCAGTTGCTGACGGCGGTGATCCCGCCCCTGCACGCCCCCGCAAGCGAAACCAAGGAATGAACATGGAACACCCCGAACTCGCCCTCGACAATCCGCCCGCTTCTGCGCCAGTCGACGCCATCGAACACTGGCGCCGCTTCGCGCCCGACCTGCCGGCGGACAAGGTGCTGTTCTCCGAGCTGGTGCCCGGCGGCGGCCACTGGTCGTACCGCCTGCCGCGCGGGACCACGCTGCGCATGACGGCGCTCGATGCCGGCGCCAACCTCTCGCTGGTGCTGTATTCGGCGCAGGAGAAGCTCGAGCGCTACAACCTGCCCGACTCGCTCAAGGCCCAGCACACTGCGCACTACACGCGCGGCCATGTGCTCATGAGCGACATGGGGCGGTCCATGGCGTCGATCACCGCCGACACCGTGGGCTGGCACGACCCGCTCGGCCTGCTGCTCGACAACCGCCTGATGCACGAGAAATACGGCGACCATCCCTACCAGCAGTACCGCAACGCCATGTATCGCTCCGGGCGAGACGGCCTGCTGATCGAGATCGGCAAATATGGTCTGGACAAGCGCGACCTGGTGGCACCGGTGAATTTCTTCAGCAAGGTGGTCGTGGATGGCGAGGGACGCTTCGACTACGTGCCGGGCCACGCCAAGGCCGGCGACCACGTCGACCTGCGCCTCGACATGGACGTGATCGTCGCGTATTCCGCCGCGCCGCATCCACTCGATCCGAACCCGAACTATGCTCCGGGCAAGGTCGGCCTCGCCGTGTGGCGTTCCGGCCCTGCGCCGGCGGACGACTATTGCCGTGCCTTCCGCCCGGAAAACGCGCGCGCCCTGCATAACACCGACATGCTCTATCTGGCCTGAGGACAAGACCATGACCGCCACCGCCGCTGCCATCCGCATCCAGGAAAGCCCGCTCGACCCGGCCCAGGCCGTGTACGACCACACCGTGCCCGCCGGCGAGCCCTACCTGCTCGCGATCGAGAAGGGCCAGACCCTGCGCATCGTCGACCTCGAGGGCAACCAGGCCGTCGACGTGATCTTCTACAACCGCGACGACGGCGCCGAGCACTACAGCGCCACCGAGACCCTCCTGCGGCAGGGCGGCATCTATCTCACCACCGGCTCGGTGCTGTACAGCGACGACGGCAATCCCATGCTCACCATCGTCGCCGACACCTGCGGCCGCCATGACACCCTGGGGGGTGCCTGCGCGGCCGAGAGCAACACCGTGCGCTATGCGCTGCAGAAGAAGTTCATGCACAGCTGCCGCGATAACTACCTCACCGCGCTGCAGCACGCCGACATCGGCCTCGGCAAGCGCGACCTGGTGCCCAACATCAATTTCTTCATGAACGTGCCGGTGACTGAATCGGGCGGCCTGAGCTTCGCCGACGGTGTCTCCGCGCCCGGCAAATACGTCGAGCTGCGCGCCGAGATGAACCTGTGGATGCTGGTCTCCAACTGCCCGCAGCTGAACAATCCCTGCAATGCCTACAATCCGACACCGGCGCGGTTCCTCCTCTGGGACCCTTTCTGAGGTGCGTTTGAGCTGACCCGTAATAACAACAATCCGGCGCAGGACGACCCGCGCCGGCCGATAGTTCAGGTGGGACGTCCCACCCCGGGAGTGAGATGTTCAAGAAAGTCCTGATCGCCAACCGCGGCGCCATCGCCTGCCGCATCATCCGCACCCTCCGCAGGATGGGCGTGAAGTCGGTTGCCATCCATTCCGAGGCGGATCGCCACAGCCTCCACGTGCGCCTCGCCGACGAGGCCGTCGAGATCGGCCCGGCGCCAGCCGCGCAAAGCTACCTGCGTGCGGAGAAGATCCTGGAGGTGGCAAGGGACACAGGCGCCGAAGCCATCCACCCCGGCTATGGCTTCCTCTCCGAGAACCCCGGCTTCGCCGAAGACTGCGCGGCCGCCGGCATCGCCTTCATCGGGCCGAGCCCGGACCAGATGCGCGCCTTCGGCCTCAAGCACACCGCGCGCGAACTGGCCGAGCAGAACCAGGTGCCGTTGCTGCCGGGTTCCGGTCTGCTGTCAGATGTGGGCCACGCGCAGGCCGAGGCCGCGCGCATCGGCTACCCCGTCATGCTGAAAAGCACCGCGGGCGGCGGCGGCATCGGCATGCGCCTGATCTGGAGTGCGGACGAACTCAAGGAAGCCTACGAATCGGTCGATCGCCTCGCGCGGGCCAACTTCAAGGAGGCGGGCATCTTCCTGGAGAAATACGTCGAGCACGCGCGCCACATCGAGGTGCAGCTCTTCGGCGACGGCAAGGGGCAGGTCGTCGCGCTGGGCGAGCGCGACTGTTCCGTGCAGCGGCGCAACCAGAAGGTGATCGAGGAGACGCCTGCGCCCGGGTTGACCGACGCGCAGCGCGCGTCCCTGCTCGCGACCGCGGTGCGCCTCGGCGAGGCGGTCGGCTACCGCTCGGCGGGCACGGTCGAGTTCGTCTACGACGCGGCCCATGGCGAATTCTATTTTCTCGAAGTGAACACGCGGCTGCAGGTCGAGCACGGCGTCACCGAGGAAGTCACCGGCGTCGACCTGGTCGAGTGGATGGTGAAGGAGGCTGCCGGCGAGCTCGACCTCTCCGGCTTTAACGCGGAGCCCCGCGGCGCGTCGATGCAGGTGCGGCTCTACGCCGAGGATCCGGGCAAGGACTTTCAGCCGGCCGCCGGGGTGCTGACGGAGGCCGTTTTCCCGGCCGACGTGCGCATCGAGACCTGGGTCGAGCGGGGCAGCGAGGTGCCGCCTTTCTACGACCCGATGGTCGCCAAGCTCATCGTCAGGGGCGACGACCGCGCGGAAGCGCTGGCGAAGATGCGTGCCGCCCTGGGCGCGACCCGTGTCGCCGGCATCGAAACCAATCTCGGCTACCTCATCCAGGTCGTCGACGACGCGGTCTTCGCAGAGGGCCGCCAGACGACGCGCTACCTGAATGGTTTCCGCTACCGCCCCGCCACGATCGACGTGATCGAGCCCGGCGTGCAGTCGAGCCTCCAGGATTGGCCGGGGCGCACTGGCTACTGGGACGTCGGCGTGCCGCCGTCGGGGCCGATGGACCCGCTTGCGTTCCGGCTCGCCAACAAGCTCGTGGGCAATGCCGAAGGGGCGGCCGCGCTGGAACTGACGGTCGCCGGTCCAACGCTGCGCTTCAACTGCGATGTCGTGATCGCGCTCGCCGGCGCCGACATGGGCGCGGCGCTCGACGGCGTGCCGCTCGCCAACTGGACCGCGCATGCGGTCAAGGCTGGCGCCATCCTCAAGCTTGGCGCGGTGAAAGACGCGGGCTGCCGCGCCTATCTCGCGGTACTGGGCGGCTTCGACGTGCCGGAGTATCTCGGCAGCAAGTCGACCTTCACGCTGGGCCAGTTCGGCGGCCACGCCGGGCGCACGCTGCGCGTCGGCGACGTGCTGCACGTCACGCCGGCGTCCGACGCGGGCATGACCCTGCCCGACGCACTCGTGCCTGCCTACAGCCATGCCTGGGAAATCGGCGTGCTCTACGGGCCGCACGGCGCGCCGGACTTCTTCACCGACGCCGACATCGACCTATTCTTTGCCACCGACTGGGAGGTGCATTACAACTCCAGCCGAACCGGCGTCCGGTTGATCGGCCCGCGTCCCCAGTGGGCGCGCAAGGACGGCGGCGAGGCCGGCCTGCATCCGTCCAACATCCACGACAACGCCTATGCCATCGGCGCGGTCGACTTCACCGGCGACATGCCGGTGATCCTGGGTCCGGACGGCCCCAGCCTCGGCGGCTTCGTCTGCCCCGCGACCATCGTCCAGGCCGAGCTGTGGAAGATGGGCCAGCTGCGCCCCGGCGACACCGTGCGCTTCAAGCGCCTGAGCCAGGACGAGGCCGAGCGTCTGGAAGCGGCGCAGGACGCCGCCATCGCCACATTCACTCCCTCCCCCTTGCCCCAAGGGATACCGTCCCTGCGGGACATAAGGGGGGCGGGTTGGGGAGAGGGCGAAGCGCTCGCCGAGCCGGTGCTGCATCGCATCGACGACACCGACAACCCGGTCGCCGTCGTCTACCGCCGCGCTGGCGACAAGTACCTGCTCGTCGAATACGGTCCGCTGGTGCTCGACCTCAACCTGCGCTTCCGTGTGCACGCCCTGATGACGCATCTCCAGGCCGCCGCCGCGCCCGGCGTCCTCGACCTCACCCCGGGCATCCGTTCCCTGCAGGTGCACTACGATTCGCGCGTGCTGCCGCTGGCGAAGCTCATGGACCTGCTGCGGGCCGCGGAAAAGGCGCTGCCCGCGATCGAGGACATGCGGGTGCCGACCCGCATCGTGCATTTGCCACTGTCCTGGGACGACGCCGCGACGAAACTGGCGATCGAGAAGTACATGCAGTCGGTGCGCAAGGACGCGCCCTGGTGTCCTTCCAACATCGAGTTCATCCGCCGCATCAACGGGCTCGACTCGATCGATGACGTGAAGCGCATCGTCTTCGACGCCAGCTACCTGGTGATGGGCCTGGGCGACGTCTACCTCGGTGCGCCGGTGGCGACACCCGTTGACCCGCGTCATCGCCTCGTCACCACCAAGTACAACCCGGCGCGTACCTGGACCCCGGAGAACGCGGTCGGCATCGGCGGCGCCTACCTGTGCGTCTACGGCATGGAAGGCCCCGGCGGCTACCAGTTCGTCGGCCGCACGCTGCAGATGTGGAACCGCTGGCGCGAGACGCGCGAATTCACCGGCGGCAAGCCCTGGCTTTTGCGCTTCTTCGATCAGGTGCGCTTCTTCCCGGTGAGCGAGGCCGAACTGCTGAAGATCCGCGAGGACTTCCCGCTCGGCCGCTACCCGCTGAAGATCGAGGAAACCACGTTCAGCCTGCGCGAGTACAACGCCTTCCTCGCGCAGAACGCCGAATCCATTACCGCGTTCAAGGCGAAGCAGCAGGCGGCGTTCGACGCCGAGCGCGAACGCTGGCGCGCGAGCGGCCAGGCCGAGTACGCGAGCGATCTCACCGTCGCCGAGGCGGCGCCGGATAGCGAGCTCGACCTGCCCGAAAACGGCCGGGCGATCGCTAGCCATGTCGCTGGCAACGTCTGGAAGGTGGAAGTGGAAGACGGTGTCGAGGTGAAGCAGGGCGACACGCTGGTGATCGTCGAATCGATGAAGATGGAGTTCGCCGTGCTCGCGCCGTGCGATGGGCGTGTATATAAGGTGTTCTGCCGCGAAGGCGGGCAGGTCGCCGCCGGGCAGGACCTGCTGGTGCTGGTGAGCGCGTGAGGCGGCCATGAAAACTTCCCTCGACATTGCCACCCTCCAGACGCTGTATCGCGAAGGGAAGCTCACCCCGCTTGCACTGGTGGAGGACCTGATCGGCCGGATGGCCGGCGAGGACACGCACCGCATCTGGATCAGCCGACTCGACGGCGACAGGTTGCGCGGCTATGCGAAGGCGCTCGAAGGCTGCGATCCCGCGAGCCTGCCGCTCTACGGCATTCCCTTCGCGATCAAGGACAACATCGATCTCGCGGGTGTGCCGACCACGGCCGCCTGCCCCGAATTTGCGTACACGCCATCGCGCCATGCGACGGTGGTGCAGCGCCTGATCGACGCCGGCGCGATTCCGGTCGGCAAGACCAATCTCGACCAGTTCGCCACCGGTCTCAACGGCACGCGTTCGCCCTACGGCGCCTGCCGCAACGCCTTTGATCCCGACTATATTTCCGGCGGGTCCAGTTCCGGCTCGGCGGTCGCGGTCGCGCTGGGGCTAGCGAGCTTCTCGCTCGGCACCGACACTGCCGGCTCCGGCCGCGTGCCGGCGGCCTTCAATCATCTCGTCGGCCACAAGCCGAGCTGCGGCGCGCTGTCGACGCGCGGCGTGGTGCCCGCGTGTCGTTCGCTCGACGCGGTGTCGATCTTTGCGTTGACGGCCGAGGATGCCGAGCGCGTGCTGGCGGTCGCCGCCGCCTTCGATGCCGAGGACGCGTACTCGCGTTCGCTCGCGCCGAACGGTTTCGATTTCGGGCGCGCCGCGTCATTCAAATTTGGCGTGCCCATGGCCAAGGACCTCGAATTCTTCGGCAATGCCGACGCGCAAAGGCTGTTCAGCGAAGCGGTGGAACGCTTGCGGTCGCTCGGCGGCACCGCGGTGGAAATCGATCTGGCGCCCTTCCTCGACACTGCGCGCCTGCTCTACGGCGGCCCCTGGGTCGCGGAGCGCTACCTGGCGATCCGCGACTTTTTCGACGCCCAGCCCGACAAGATCTTCCCCCCGGTTCGCGAGATCATCGGCGGCGGCCGTGATTACAGCGCCGCCGACACCTTCGCGCATCTCTACCGGCTGCGCGCCCTGAAACGCGTGTGCGACGCCGTGTGGGACACGATCAACGTGATGCTGACGCCGACGGCGGGGACGATCTACCGCGTCGCAGAAGTCGAGGCCGACCCGATCCGGCTCAATTCCAATCTCGGCTACTACACCAACTTCATGAACCTGCTCGATCTCGCCGCCACTGCCGTGCCGGCCGGATTCCAGGCCGACGGCCTGCCGTTCGGCGTCACGCTGATCGCACCGCCGCACCAGGATGCGCCGCTGCTGCACCTGGCGTCGCGCATGCAGCAGGCGCTCGGTGACACGCTGGGCGCCACCGGGCAGGCCTTGCCGGCGGCCGAAATGCTGGAGGGGCTGCCGAGCGGTCAGGTGCGGGTGGCGGTGGTCGGCGCGCATCTCTCCGGCCTTCCGCTCAATTTCCAGCTCACCGAACGCGGCGCCCGCCTGGTCGCGGCGACGCAGACCGCGCCGAAGTACCGCTTCTACGCGCTGCCGGACGGCAAGCGTCCGGGATTGATTCAAGTGGAGCGCGACGGTGCCGCGATCGCCTGCGAGGTGTGGGAGATGCCCGCGGAAAAATTCGGGTCCTTCGTCGCCGGCATTCCGGCGCCGCTCGGCATCGGCAAACTCGAGCTCACCGACGGAACGGTCGTGAACGGCTTCATCTGCGAAGGGCTCGGGATCGCGGACGCGCAGGACATCACGTCATACGGCGGCTGGCGGAACTGGCTCGCGGCGCGCTGAGGGCGTCGGTTCAGCCGGCGCGCATCCGGTGCAGGGTGTCGTCGCTCGGGCCCGCGCCGCGACAGGTGTTCTTGCCCGCGCGCTTGGCCTCGTAGAGGGCCGCGTCGGCGCGCTTGAGCAGGTTGTCCAGCGTTGCGTCGCGGCTCAGCGCGAAGCCGACCGACGCGCCGATCTGCGCGTGGCCGCCGTCGGCCAGCGGAACGGGCTGGCACAGGCTGGCGACAACGCGGTTGCCGACTTCGCGCGCGGCGGCGGCGTTTTCGACCTGGCCCAGCACGATGACGAATTCGTCGCCGCCCATGCGCGCGACGACGTCGGTCTCGCGCAGCAGCTGCGACATGCGCTGGGCCGAAGCGACCAGCACCGCGTCGCCGGCGGCGTGCCCCTGGCGGTCGTTCACCGCCTTGAAGTCGTCGAGGTCGACAACCAGCACCGCGGTCAGCTTTTGTGCACGCCGGGCGATGGCGAGCAGATGCTTCTCGTTTTCCTGCAGGTAGCGGCGGTTCGGCAGGCCGGTGAGCGGGTCGCGCAGGCTCAGCGCGCGGATCGTCCGCTCCGCCTCCACGCCGGCGCCGATCAGCCGCAGGGTTTCGCGGTACAGGCCGAGCAGGACCAGGGCGGTCCACAGTGCGGTCACGCCGAGGAGGGCGGCCATCAGGTTCTGGCCGTGCACGCGCGCCTTCTCGCGCGTCTCCAGATGGCTGAGCTCCGCACGCCCGGCGTCGATCAGGATGCGATGGATCTGCTCCATCGCCGACTTGTCGAAGCCGGCGAGGTCCGGCTCCACGGGCGTGACGCCGCTTTCGGCGCGTTCCTGGAGCGCCCCGAAACCGGTTTCCAGCGCGGCCTCCAGCGCGGGCAGCGGAGTCAGACGCTCGACCTGGTCGGCGTCGCTCGCGACCCGCTCGAGCAGTCGTTCCGCGCTCGGGCAGGGGGACGCGGGGCAGATCAAGCTGAGGTCGAGGTGGGTTGCGTCCTGGCTCTCGGCATACTTGCGCACGGCATTGTCGAGATTGAGAAGATAGGTGCGCAGCGCGTCGATATAGGCGATGACTTCGCGCGTATGGTCGACCGATCGAACTGCCTCGGCCGAGCGCTGGTACTGGTAGCCGACCATTGCCGCGAGGGCCACGAAAATGACCGCGAACACCAGCGTGCCCTGGCGCAGCACGCGCCGGAAGCCGGCGAAGACGGAGGGTTCGGTTGGAGTAGCCATTCGTGGGTCCGGAGCGTCGATGTCAGGGGTTCGATTGTCGCCCTGCGGGTACGTTCCTGCCAAACCGGTCTGTGCGCAGTATCGAACTCACAGCGGCCATGCCCACATCAGCAGCGGCAGGCCGGCGCCGACGACGATGAGATCGACCGGGAGACCCATGCGCCAGTAGTCGCCGAAGCGGAAACCGCCGGGTCCCAGGATCAGGGTGTTGTTCTGGTGGCCGATCGGCGTGAGGAAGGCGCACGAGGCGCCGACCGCCACGGCCATCAGGAAGGTGTCGGGATTGGCGCCGAGCTGGCCGGCGGCACCGAGCGCGATCGGACACATTACCGCCGCGGTGGCGGCGTTGTTCATCAGGTCGGTCAGCATCATGGTCACGACGAGGATGGTCGCCAGGCCGACGACGGCGTGACCCTGGGCGATGTGTTCGAGCAGGAAACGGGCGACGAGGTCGGCCGCGCCGGTGCTCTGCATGGCGGCGGCCACTGGGATCAGCGCGCCGAGCAGCACGATCACCGGCCAGTCGATCGCCTCGTACACCGCGCGCGGCGGAACGGTGCGCAGCACCATCGAGGCGAGCACGCCGGCGAGGAAGGCGACCGCAATCGGCAGCAGACCGAATGCCGCGACCGTGACCGCCAGGCCCATGATGGCGCCGGCGGTGATCGCCTTGCGTCGGTCGGGAAGGTAGAGCGCGCGTTCGGCCAGCGGCACGCAGCTCGCCACGCTGGCGAATTCGGCGATGGCTTCCGGCGTGCCCTGCATCATCAGCACGTCGCCTGCCTTGAAACGGTAGGTGCGCAGGCGTGCGCGGCTGCGCCGGCCCTGGCTCGACACCGCCAGCAGGTTGAGGCCGAAGCGGCTGCGCAGCTGGAGGTCGCTCGGCGTGCGGTCGAGCAGCCCGGAGGTCGGCAGGATCGCCAGTTCGGTGAGGACGACGTCTTCCGCGGGTGACTGCTTTTCCTCGGGGGAGGCTGCGGGGGCGACCTCGTCCGGGGGCTCCTTGGCCGCTTCGTGGCCGGCTTCCGCCAGCACCAGGCCCAGGCTCGACAGTACGGTGGCGAGCGTTTCGGCCTCGGCCTCGATGATGAGGATGTCGCCGGCGCGAATGTGGCGGCCGGCGTTCGGAGCTGTCACGCGCACGTCGTTGCGAACCAGGCCGACGACCTGCGCGTCCGCGGCTTCCAGCGCCGCCTCGATCTCGCGCAGCTTCATGCCATTGGCCGGGCTGCCTTCGGTGACGAGCACCTCGGTCAGGTAGGCGCCGGTGTCGAAACCTTCGCCACCCGCCTGCTTGCGGGCCGGCACCAGCCGCCAGCCGACGAGGCCGATGAAGGCCACGCCGAGCACGGTGAGCGCGAGACCCACCGGGGTGAAGTCGAACATGCCGAAGCCGCCGAGCCCGGCTTCGTCGCGCAGGCCGGAGACGATGAGGTTGGGCGGCGTGCCGATCAGCGTGGTGGTGCCGCCGAGGATGGAGCCGAAGGCGAGCGGCATCAGCACCTTGCCGGGTGGCAGGTCGAGTCGTGTCGCGATCTGCATCGCCACCGGAATCAACAGCGCCAGCGCGCCGACGTTGTTCATGAAGGCCGAGAGCAGCGCGCCCAGCGCGGTGAGCGAGAGAATCGCCAGCGTCGGCCCGGCCTGGGCGGGCAGCACGCGGCGCGTCAGTGCGTCCACTGCCCCCGAGGTCTGCAGGCCGTGGCTCAGCACCAGCACGCAGGCCACCGTGACGACGGCCGGATGCGCGAAGCCGGCGAACGCGCCGTTGAGCGGCACCAGGCCGGTGAACACGCAGGCGAGCAGCGCGGCGACCGCCACCATGTCGTGTCGCCATTGGCCCCACAGGAAGAGGGCGACGGTGGCGACGAGGATGGCGACGATGAGCAGTTGTTCCGGATTCATGGGCCTCGCATGGCAGGTACCCGGCGCGCGGGCGGTCCTGCTTGACTATAGCGCAGGCGTCCGGCGCTTTTTAAATGCATGGCTTTTCGGTAGGCTTCGCGCTGATTCCCCCGAAAACCCATCATGCACTTCACGCCCGAATCCTTCCGCGCCTGGCCGACCAAGCGCATCACCCTGCTCGGCATGTCCGGCGTCGGCAAGACGCACATCTCGTCCATGCTGCGCGGCCACGACTGGTTCCACTTTTCCGGCGACTACCGCATCGGCACGCGCTACCTCGACGAGCCCATCCTCGATCTGATCAAGCAGCAGGCGATGCAGGTGCCGTTCCTGCGCGACCTGTTGCGGCGCGACTGGATCGACATCAAGAACAACATCAAGATCCACGACCTCGGTCCAGTACTCACTTTCGTCGGCAAGCTCGGCGGGCCGGAATGGGGCGGGCTCTCGCTCGACGAGTTCACCCGCCGTCAGGCGGCCTACCGCGAGGCCGAGATCGCCGCCATGAAGGACGTGCCGGAGTTCATCCGCAAGGGCCAGGAAATCTATGGCTACCCGCACTTCGTCAACGACGTCGGCGGCAGCCTGTGCGAGCTCGACGCGCCCGGCGTGATCGAACTGCTCGCCGAGCACACGCTCATTCTCTACATCCAGACGACCACGCGCGAGGAGGAGGACACGCTCATCAAGCGCGCGCAGTCCGACCCCAAGCCGCTGTACTTCCGTCCCGCCTTCCTCGCCGAGCATCTGCCGGTGTACCTCGCGGAAAAGGGACTTGAATTCGTCGCGCAGATCGAGCCCGACGATTTCGCGCGCTGGGTGTTCCCGCGCCTGTTCCACTCGCGCATCCCGCGCTACGAGGCGATCGCCAAGCCGCACGGGTATACGGTCACCTCGCAGGAAATCGCGCAGGTGCGCGACGAGCGCGATTTCCTCGCGCTGCTGGAAACGGCGATTGCGCGCAAGGGGCCAGGGGGGGCGGATGCCGCTCGTCGCGCATAACAGCCTGCCGACCTTCGAGCGCCTGCGCCGCGACGGCGTCACGGTGCTGTCGACCGAGCGCGCGGCCAACCAGGAAATCCGCGAACTGCACGTCGGCCTCCTGAACATGATGCCGGACGCCGCGCTCGAGGCGACCGAGCGCCAGTTCTACCGCCTGGTCGGCGAATCCAACCCGATCGCGCAGTTCTACATGCACCCCTTCACCCTGCCGACGCTGCCGCGCGGGGAGAAGGCGCAGGCGCACATCGCCGAGTATTACGAATCGTTCGAGGCGATCCGCGCGGCGGGGCTCGACGCGCTCATCATCACCGGCGCCAACGTCAGCCACCCGAACCTCGCCGACGAGCCGTTCTGGAATCCGCTGATCGAGGTGATCGACTGGGCGTGGGGCCACGTCACCTCGACGCTGTGCTCGTGCCTCGCCACCCACGCGGTGATGCAGTTTCGCTACGGCCAGACGCGGGTGAAGCAGCCGAAGAAGATCTGGGGCGTGTTCGAGCACCGCGTCACCGACGGCCGGCATCCGCTGGTGGCCGACGTCAATACGCGCTTCGACGTGCCGCACTCGCGCTGGAACGATGTTTCGCGTGCGCAATTCGAGGCGGCGGGCGTCAAGGTGCTGGTCGAAAGCGCCGAGGCCGGCGTGCATCTGGCGGTGTCTGGCGACGGGCTGCGTACGGTGTTTTTCCAGGGGCACCCCGAGTACGACACGGTCTCGCTCTTGAAGGAATACAAGCGCGATCTGCTGCTTGCCGCGTCCGGCAAGCTGCCCGCCTGGCCGCCGTTCCCGGTGCGCTATTTCAACCGTCAGGCGCAGGCGCTGTTCGCCGAATACGGCAGCCGCCTGCGCGGCGGCGAAGCGCTCGAATTTCCCGAGGCGCACGTGCTGCCGCTGCTCGACAACACCTGGCACGACACCGCCGAGGCGGTGATCGGCAACTGGATCGGCTGCGTCTACCAGGTCACCCATCGCGAACGCGGCCTGCCCTTCATGCCGGGCGTCGACCCCGACAATCCGCTGGGTCTCTGATGGCGGACGCGCACGCCCATTTCGACGCCGCCGAAGGTGCGCTGATCCTGCGCGGCGAATGGGGGGCCGACGCGTCCGCCGCGCTGCCCGACCTGGGCGGCAAGCCCGTACGCTGCCTCGACGGCGCCGGCGTCACCCGGCTCGACACCAACGGGGCCTGGCTGCTGCTCGCCGCTGCCCGTCCGCGCGCCGGCGACCCGCTGCCGGAATTGCGCGGCTTCCAGCCGCAGCACCTGAAACTGTTCAAACTGGTGGCCGAGCACGACGCGGCGACGCCCCCCCAGCCTGCGCCGTCGCGCTTCGGGGTGCGCCGGCTGGCCGGGCAGGGCGCGCTGGCCGTGTGGGGCCATCTGGTCGGCCTGCTCGACTTCGTCGGCCGGCTGTTCCTCGAACTGGCCACGCTCGTCGCCCGGCCGGGCGCCTGGCGCTGGCGCGAGTTCGGCGCCCAGGTGCGCGACATCTTCGTCGGCGCGATTCCCATCGTCGCCGCCATGCTGTTCCTGCTCGGCGTCGTCTTCGCCTATCTGCTGGGCGACCAGGCTGTACGCTTCGGCGCCAACATCTTCGTCGTCGACGGTTTGCTGATGGCGGTCCTGCGGGAGATTTCGCCGGTGATCGTCGCCGTGCTGGTCGCCGGGCGCAGCGGCGCGGCGATCACGGCGCAGCTCGGCACCATGAAGGTTACCGAGGAAATCGACGCCATCACCACGCTCGGCCTGTCGCCGCTCGCGGTGCTGGTGATCCCGCGCGTGCTGGCGCTCTTGCTGGCGCTGCCGCTGCTCGTGTTCATCGGCAACATCGCCGGCCTGGCCGGCGGCATGCTGGTGGCGAAAGAGCAGCTCGACATTTCCTTCCACATGTTCATCGACCGCACCGCCGACGTGCTGCTGCTGAAGACGCTGCTGGTCGGCCTGGGCAAGGCGCCGGTGTTCGCGCTGTTCATCGCGCTGATCGCCTGCCGCATGGGCCTGTCGGTTACGCGCGATGCGCGCAGCGTCGGCGCGCACACCACGTCGACGGTGGTGCAGTGCCTGGTGGCGATCATCGTCCTCAACGCGTTCTTCGCCGTGATGTTCACGCGGCTCGGCATCTGATGGCCGAGACGGTGATCGACGTCCGCGACGTCTCCACCACGCTGGGGGGGCACGCGATCCACCGCGGACTGTCACTGTCGGTCGCGCGCGGCGAAGTGATCGGTCTGATCGGCGGCAGCGGCACCGGCAAGTCGGTGCTGCTGCGCGAGATCATCGGCCTGCTCAAGCCGCAGTCGGGACGCATCGAGCTGTTCGGGCAATCGGTGCGGGATGCCAGCCCGGCGGAGATGAACGCGCTGCGCCGCCGCTTCGGCGTGCTGTTCCAGGACGGCGCGCTGTTTTCCTCGCTCACCGTCGAGGACAACGTCGCCACGCCGCTGTTCGAGCATACCCGGCTGCCGCGTCCGACCTGCCGCCAGCTGGCGCGGTTGAAGCTCGCGCTGGTCGGTTTGCCGCCGGAAGCGGCGAAGAAGCGGCCGAGCGAACTCTCCGGCGGCATGCGCAAACGCGTGGCGCTGGCGCGCGCGCTGGCGCTCGACCCGGAACTCCTGTTTCTCGACGAGCCGACCTCGGGCCTCGACCCGATCTCGGCGCGCGCCTTCGACCATTTGATCCGCCTGCTCGCCGACAGTCTGGGGCTGACCGTATTCCTCGTCACCCACGATCTGGATACACTGTTTTCGATCATCGACCGCGTCATTGTGCTGTCGAACGGCCGCGTGCTGGGCAGCGGCACGGTCGAGGCGCTGAAGCACATCGACGACCCCTGGCTCAGGGATTACTTCGCGGCGCGGGCGTCGCAAGAGGAAACCGCTCATGGAAGCTGAAGGCCGCTACACCCTGGTCGGCACCCTGGTGCTGGCCGTGCTCGCGCTGATGGCGCTGGCCATCGTCTGGCTCGCAGGCATGGCCGACACCATCGCCTACCAGACGTATACGCTGTATTTCAAGCAGCAGTCGCTCGACGGCCTTGGCGTCGGCAGCCCGGTGAAGATGCGCGGCATCAAGGTCGGCGTGGTCGACAGCTACAGGTTCGCCCGGGGCGGCGACGAGGCGGTGAGCGTGATCGCGCGCATCGACGAGGGCGTACCGGTGCATCAGGGGGCGATGGCCTACATCAAGCGCAATCTCGTCACCGGCATCGCCGCGATCGAGATCGACAACGGTCCCAGCAGCAGTCCGCTGCTCGACAAGGCGCCGCCCGGCGAGCGCTATCCGGTGATCGCCGAGGGCAGTTCGGACATCGACCGCGTCGCCACCGCGGTGTCGCGCCTGGCGGTCAACGGCGCGCAGGTGCTGGAGAAGATGAACACCCTGCTGTCCGACGAGAACCAGCGCGCGCTCAGCCAGACGCTCGCCAACCTCAACGAGCTGTCGGCGCATCTGGCCGCCAACAAGCAGAACCTCGACGCCGCGGTGCAGGGCATTCGCGACGCGTCCGACGAATTCCGCTTCGCCGGCGCGAGCATCAGCCAGGCCGCCACGCGCGCCGAGGGCAGCGTCGTCAGCGTCGGGCAGAACGCCAACGCGGCGCTGAAGGAAGCGACCGCAGCGATGGAACTGCTGCAGCACGACCTGGCCTTGATCTCGGAACAGATCCAGCAGTTCACCGAAACCGGCGCGCTGGAACTGACCAACGTCAGCCGCGACGTGCGCACCAGCGCCGACACGCTCACCACTGCGGGCCAGCGCCTGGCGAACCCGCGCGACATCCTGTTCGGGCCCGGCCCGCAGCAGCTCGGCCCCGGAGAAAAACTGCCATGAAGCCCGTCCTCCCCCTGCTGGCGCTCACGCTGCTGCTGGCCGGCTGCCTCAACGTCGGCAACGGGAGCACGTCGCCGACCGTCGTCTACCACGTCCTCAAGGATCCCGCGCCGGCCGCCGAGGCCGCGCCGCTGCGCGCCGACGCGCCGACGCTGCTGGTGCTCGACACCACCACCGGCAGCTTCTACGACACCGAGCAGCTCGTCTTCAGCCGCACGCCCGGCACGCGCGGCCAGTACCAGTTCGCGCGCTGGACCGAACGGCCGGGCAAGCGCTTCGCCGACCTGATGCGCGCGCGCCTCGACCGCATGGGCAGTTACCAGGTGGCGGCCGCCGGCGGCTACGTGCGCGGCGACCTGCTGCTCGACACCGAGCTGGTCGAGCTCTACCACGACGCTGCGCGCGAACCCGGCCATTTGCGGCTGGTGCTGCGCGCCGAACTGGTCGATCTCAGGCAGCGCCGGCTCATCGAGCGCCGGGTGTTCGTGCAGCAGGTGCCCCTGGCGAGCTACGACGCCGGCGGCGCCGCGCAGGGCGCCAACCAGGCGGTGGGGCGCACGCTCGACGAACTGGCCGCCTGGCTCGCCGCGGTGAAGCGGCCGGCGTCAAAGTGAAACAGCGCCTACAATGCGGAAGGCATTCCCCACAACAAAGAGGAGAGAGACCATGAAGCACCTGCTTGCCGCCTTGTGCCTGAGTGTCGTCGCTGCGGGGGCGCATGCCGAAATCGCGCAGAAATTCGGCCCCATCGAAATCCACTACAACGCGCTGACCACCGACAGCCTGTTGCCCGAGGTCGCCCGCACCTACAAGATCGAGCGCAGCAAGACGCGCGGACTCGTCACCATGTCGGTGCTGAAGCAGAACCCGGTGGGGGCGCCGACGCCGGTGCCGGCGAAGCTGACCGTGTACGTGACCAATCTCAACCAGCAGCTCGCCCAGGTGCCGATGCGCGAAATCCGCGAAGGCACGGCGATCTACTACCTCGGCGAATTCCGCGTCGCGCCGCCGGATACGCTCAAGTTCACCGCCACGGTGGAAACGAACGGCGAGCCCAAGCGCGAGATCGTCTTCAGCCAGAAGTTCTACAAGTAGCGTTCAGGCGGCGACGGTCTTCCAGGCCAGCGCTGCCAGCCCCCACACGCCGAAGCCGGCGACCGTGAGGCCGGCCGCGCGGCGCACCCACATCCGCTGCATGAAAGGCTGGATCTGCCGCGCGAACAGGCCCATGCCCAATAAGTTCGGCAGCGTGCCGAGGCCGAACGCCAGCATCAGCGCCGCGCCCGAGGGCGCGCTGCCCGCGGCCAGCGCGGAGACCAGCACCGAGTACACCAGCCCGCACGGCAGCCAGCCCCAGGCCATGCCCGCGAGCAGGCCTTGCGGCACGGTTTTCACCGGCAGCAGCTTCTGGAACAGCGGCTTCACCAGACGCCACAGCGCGCCGCCGGCGCGCTCGAACACCAGCACCCATTGGTTGAAGCCGGCGAGATACAGCCCGAGCAGGATCATCACGACCTGCGCCAGCACGTAGAGCAGCGTCTGTGCCGGCAGGAAGCCGGCGAGCTTGAGCGAAGCGCCGAGCGCGCCGGCGAGCGCGCCGAAGATCGCATAACTGGTGATCCGCCCGAGGTTATAGGCGAGGTGCAGGCGGAACGGCGGATGCGTGCCGTCGGCGCGGAACGAGAAGGCGGCGACGATGCCGCCGCACATGCCGACGCAGTGCACCCCACCGAGCAGGCCGGCAAGCAGCGCGGTGAGCAGAGAGAATTCGATCATCGCTTTGTCTGGCCCCTGACCCCTGAATCCTGGCCCCTGGACGCCAGCCACACCAGCACCAGCACCGGGATCCCGATCGCTGCGGTGCCGGTGAAAAAGCTTGCCCAGCCGTAGGCGTCGACGAATTCGCCCGAGAAGCCTGCAATGAACTTGGGTAGCAGCAGCATCACCGAGGTGAAGAGCGCGTACTGCGTTGCCGAATACGCCTGGTTCACCAGGCTGGAGAGATAGGCGACGAAGGCGCTGGATGCGATGCCGGCGGAGAGGTTGTCGGCCGAGATGGTGAATACCAGCGCGCCGACGTCGTGCCCGCGCCCGGCGAGCCAGACGAACAAGAGGTTGGTCGCCGCCGACAGCACCGCGCCGAGGAACAGCGTGCGCATCACGCCGATGCGCAGCACCAGCAGGCCGCCGAGGCCCGCGCCGGCGATGGTCATGATCACGCCGTAGACCTTGGAGACGGTCGCGACCTCGTCCTTGGTGAAGCCCATTTCCTGGTAGAAGGGATTGCTCATCACCCCCATCACCACGTCGGAAATGCGGTAGACGGCGATCAGCGCCAGCAGCACCAGCGCATGCCATTTGAAGCGCGCGAAGAATTCCACGAAAGGCTGCACGAAGCTCGTCACGAGCCAGGCGCCGAAGCCCTGCTCGCTGATGCGCTGCAGCGGCGCGGCGTGCTCGGGCTCACGGATGATCAGCGTGGTGAGGATGCCGACGGCCATCAGTGCCGCCATTGCTGTGTAGGCGACCTGCCAGGGCCGGAAGTCGTAGGTCGCCTCGGACGGATCGAAGGCGGCGGCGATCCACAGCGCGCCGGCGCCGGCGGTGATCATCGCGATGCGGTAGCCGGCCTGGTAGGTCGCCGCCATGGCGCCTTGTTTCTCGGTTTCCACCGCCTCGATGCGGTAGGCGTCGAGCGCGATGTCCTGCGTCGCCGACGCGAACGCCACCGCCAGCGCGAAAAACACGGTATGGGTGAGGTTCACCACCGGGTCGGTGTTCGCCATGCCCAAGAGCGCCAGCGCGATGCACACCTGCGACAGCAGCAGCCACGCGCGCCGCTTGCCCAGTCGCGCTGTCAGGAACGGCAGCGGCAGGCGGTCGACCAGCGGCGACCACAGGAACTTGAAGCCGTAGGCGAGGCCCACCCAGGAGAGATGCCCGATCGTCGCGCGCGCGATGCCCGCTTCCGACAGCCAGAACGACAGCGTGCCCAGCACCAGCAGCAGCGGCAACCCGGCCGAAAAGCCGAGGAAGAGCATGCCGACGACGCGAGGGTGCGCGTAGACCTTGAGGGCGGCGAGCCAGGGATGGTCGGTCATTAAGTAGGTGTTTGGTGTTGGCGGGTCAGACGGTCGCTCGTAGCAGATTACGCGAGATCGTGTAGCAGTGCAGGCTGGTTGGCATGAATTCAAGTTCCGTCGTGCCATCGGTGCCTATACCGCTCACGCTCAAGGTGGTCACCAGCGGGCGCCGAACCAATTCGTGCTTTGCCGCGAACTCCCGCAGGCCACGCAGTTCACCCCAATCTGCATAGGCCGCGTCGGACCACTTGATCTCGACCGCAAAACGCGGCTTTAACGTGCGGTTGTCGATCGACACCAGATCCACCTCCAGGTCGGACCTGCCCTGCTTCCAGCGCGCGTAATGCAGCGACTGGATCGTACTGGTGTCGTGCAGCCACTGGCTCCACACCGCCGTTTCTGCCAGCGCCCCCATCGCCGGGTCGCTGGCCGCTGCGTAACCGAAAAGCGCGGCGCGTATCGACGGGTTGGTCAGGTACACCTTGAACGTCCGTGCGCGCTGCATGCGGCGCGCCGTGTCGTCGACCCGGTGCACCCGCTTGATGAGGTAGGCCGCCTCCAGATACTCCAGGTAATCGAGCAGCTTCTGCTTGGCGATGCCCGTATCCCTGGACAGCTTCTCCGGGCTCAGCTCATCGCCGGTGTTGTAGGCCAGCACATTGAAGAAGCGGTTGAGCTCCTGGGTATCGCCGATGCCGTACAGGCTGGGCAAATCCTTCAGCAACACCTTGTCCACGATGTCCTGGCGCAGAAACCGGGTCGGATTCTCGCGCACGGCGGGATTCATCACCGCCTCCGGGAAGCCGCCGTAATTCAGGTAGTTCACGAACTCGGCATTCAGCGCCTCGATGCTGCGCGCGCGATAGGCTGGCGCACGGCCGACCTCCGCCGGTTCCTCGGCGATCAGCGCCGCTTCCCGCCCCGCGAAGGCCAGGTACTCGGAAAAGGTCAGCGGCGGCAGCACAAAATCGGTGAAACGCCCCGCGCCCGATTCCCGGCTCTTCATGCGCAGCGCCGCCGCCGCCGAACCGCTGGCGACGAAGCGGACGCCCCGGAAGGTATCCACCAGCGATTTGAGATGCACCTCCCAGTCCTTCAGGTACTGGATTTCGTCGAAGAACACCCACAGCCGCTGCCCGTCGCCGTGCCGGTGCAATTCGACGAACGTCCGCACCAGGCTTTCCAGCGAGCGGCCCGAATACAGCGGCGTATCCAGCGACACGTACAGGATGGTGCTGCCGGCCGTGCCCTTGTCCAGCAACGCCTGCACGGCGTGCGCCAGCATCACCGTCTTGCCGACCCGACGCGGACCGATCAGCACCACCGCACGCGGCACCTCGACGGCTTCGACCAGTTGCATGAAGGGGGCGAAATAGGCCCGGCGCGGCCAGTCCCGGCGCTCGGCGTCGATGCCGCCGCCCGCCACCCACCACGGGTTGTCGAACGCCAGCCGCTTTTGAACGTCCGCCAGGGGAATCTCGAAGGGCTTCGCCATAAGAAAATGGAAACCGGCTTAATGTGTCAAAGTAAGCATAATTAAAAATGCTTACTTGTGCAATTTAGGATTTCCGATGAATAAACAGGGTGTTACGCCGTCGCCTTGGTTGATTTTCCGCGCCGTTTGGCGGGTTGGTCGGCCGGCAGCAGCGACGTCAGCGCCTGGTAGCGCTGGAACAGGAAGGCCACCCGCTCGGCGTCGGACTTGAAGCCGGACTTGCCGTAAGCCTTGTCCACCGCCGCGTCGAGCTTCTGGTGCGCCTTCAAAAGCGCGGGCGGCATGCTCAGCGGGTCGTAGAGGTCGGCGAGCGAGGCGTCGGGGAATAGCGCGCGGGCATCGAGCACGGCCTGGGCGGCGGTTTCGATGACCTGCCGGGTCTTGTCGTCGAGGGTGTCGGGCCAGGGGAAGTTGTTGTAGACGACGGGCTCATAGCGGTATCGGCTCTCCAGGCGTCCGCAGGTATAGCGAATCCAGGCGTTATGCATGGTGCTGTTCATGATGCCGAAGTGGTACAGGGTTGCACCAACGGCAATACGGAGTTGATTGCTGGCAATGATGTCGCAGGTGAGGAAGCCTACAGGGATAAACCGACGGTTCTCCGATGACACCTCGGGAAGAGCCAGGTAGTTGCTATCTGGTTGCCGGTCCTGAGTGAACAAGGTGGGTTGGTCAGCGAATGCTTGCACGCTCCTGGTCGGGCTCTTGCGGCGTGTCTCGGCGACGGCGGCTACCCGCTGCATGACGCGCGGCATGGCCTTCAACTCGGACGGGCTGATGCCCTTCAGCCACAGGCACCAGCGGTGATGGCCGTTGATCAGTTCGTCGCCCCCCATGTACATCCTCAGCCACTTCTCTGCGGCGGGCTCCGCACTGAGCAACTCCGCCTTCTCTTCCTCGGTCAGGATCAGGTGGCCCCCATCGGTGGGCTGGCTGCCCTTGATGAGCTGCGGCAGGCCGGGCGGTGTTTGGGTGCGCGACGGCAGGATGACATTCGGCGCGTCGATCAAATACGGGTTGATGTTCGCCGCCCTGATCGCGTGCGGTTCGCCGCGGATGTCTTCGTACTCGAAAATCGTTTTCTCGGGCGCATCCCGCAGGCCGAAGCCGACGATGACGCAATGCACGGCGGCCTTGCCGCGTGCCTCGTTGCTCCACTGGAAGGTGCGGTGCGCGAAATGAATGTGCGCGCCATGCGCCAGCAGGTAGCCCCACAGCGTGCCGACCTGCTCGCCCTGGCAGATGCTGTTGGTGGACACGAAGGCACACGTGATTGCCGGGTTGGCCTGCATGTAGTCGGCCGCCTTGCGGTGCCAGCAGGTTACATAGTCGAGCCGGCCGAAGCGCCCTTCCGTCCCCCAGATGCGATCCATGTCCGCCATCTGCTCCGCGTTCCGCCACTGGTGCCCGATGAACGGCGGATTCCCCATCACATAGCTCGCCCGCTCCGCCGGCAGCACGTCGTTCCAGTCGAGCGTCAGCGCGTTGCCGTGGACGATGTGCGGGCGGGTCTTCAGGGGAATGCGGGCGAAGTACATGCCGAATTCCTCGCCGATCTTGAGGTTCATCTGGTGGTCGACGAGCCACAGGGCGACCTGGGCGATCTGCGCGGGGAATTCCTCGATCTCGATGCCGTAAAACTGGTCGACGTCGAGCTGGATGGCCTGGTGGATGTCGAGGAAGCGCGAGCCGGGGCCTTCGTTGGACGCGCGCAGGACTTCCAGCTCCAGCAGGCGCAACTCGCGGTAGGCGATGACGAGGAAGTTGCCGCAGCCGCAGGCGGGGTCGAAGAAGCTGAGGCTGCGCAGCTTCTGGTGAAACTCGAACAGGCGGTTCCTGTTGCGCTTGACCTTGTCGAACTCGGCCCACAGCGCGTCGAGGAACAGCGGCTTGATGAGCTTGAGGATGTTTTCCTCGCTGGTGTAGTGCGCGCCGAGGTTGCGCCGCGCGGTCTTGTCCATGATGGACTGGAACAGCGCGCCGAAGATGGCCGGCGAGATCGCGGCCCAGTCGAGCGCGCAGGCGTCGAGCAGCGCCTCGCGCAGGGCGGCGTCGAAGTCGGCGATGGGGATCGCTTCCTCGAACAGGCGGCCGTTGACGTAGGGGAAGGCGGCGAGCTGTTCGTCGAGCGCCGGGCTGCGCCTGGCTTCGGGCGTGTTGAGCACCTGGAACAGTTGGGCGAGCAGCGGCCCGAGGTCGGAGCCGTCCTCGCGGGTGCGCTCCTCGATGTAGGTGCGCAGGGCCTGCGACGGCTGGAAGATGCCGGTGTCGTCGGCGAACAGGCAGAACAGCAGGCGCACCAGCAGCACTTCGAGCGCGTGGCCGTCGTAGCCGGACGCCTTCAACGCGTCGTGCAGCCGCCCCATGCGCTCGGCGGCCTGGATGTTGACCGGGTTCTGCGGCTTGATGTCCTGCGTTTCGTAGCCGGCGATGAAGCCGAAGTGGCGGATGTGCTTGTGCAGGTCCTTCAGCGCGAATTCGCGGGTGGCGCCGGTTTCCAGGTCGTGCAGGCGGAAGCGGGCGAAGTCGCACACGACGATGTGGCGAGGCAGGTCGCGTTCCTTGATGCCGGGGAAGTAGTCGAGCGCTTGTGAGAAGGCGCGGTCGAGATCGCGGCCGCGCGATTTCTGTTCGACCAGCAGCACGCCGGGCCAGAACAGGTCGACGTAGCCCTGGCCGCCGCCGAATTTCTTGACGGCGTGCTCGAAGGTGGCGACGCGCTTGTTGGTGATGCCGAATATTTCGAAGAAGGCGATCCAGAAAGGTTTGGCCTCGCTGTCCTCGTTGGCAGCGTCGGCCCATTCGCGCGAGAAGGCGAGCGCGCGGGATTTGATCTCGTTCCAGGAAAGCGGCATGGCTACGGAGTGTAGTCGTAATCCACGATCAGCGGCGCATGGTCGGAGAAGCGCTGGTCCTTGTAGACAAAGGCCGATTGCGCGGTTTTCGCGATGCCCGGCGTGGCGATCTGGTAGTCGATGCGCCAGCCGACGTTCTTCGCCCAGGCCTGGCCGCGGTTGCTCCACCAGGTGTAGGCCTCGCCTTCGTGGTGCGGGTAGAGGCTGCGGTAGACGTCGACCCAGCCGAGTTCATCGAAGAGCTGGGTCATCCAGGCGCGCTCCTCGGGCAGGAAGCCGGAGTTCTTCTGGTTGGATTTCCAGTTCTTGAGGTCGATTTCGCGGTGGGCGATGTTCCAGTCGCCGCAGATGACGATTTCGCGTCCGGACTTCATCAGCGTTTCCATGTGCGGCAGGAAGCGGTCGAGGAAGCGGAACTTGGCCTGCTGGCGTTCCTCACTGCTGGAGCCGGACGGCTGGTAGAGCGAAATGACGGCGAGATGCCCGAAATCCGCCTCGATGTAGCGGCCTTCGGCGTCGAATTCGGCCACGCCGAAGCCTTCGACGATCTGCTGCGGCGGTTGGCGGGTGTAGACGCCGACGCCGCTGTAGCCTTTCTTTTCCGCGTAGTGGAAGGCGCCGGCGAGGCCGTCGCAGGCGACGAAGCCGGGTTTCATGTCGGCGGCCTGGGCTTTCAGTTCCTGCACGCACACGACGTCGGCGCGCTGAGCGGGCAGCCAGTCGAAGAAGCCCTTGGTCGCGGCGGAGCGGATGCCGTTGAGGTTGGCCGATATAATTCGCATTAGGTTTTTTTATTCAAGAAAAGTCAGCCAATGTCCGATTACAAAGCCGAGTTTGTGAAATTCGCCGTCGATTCGAACGTCCTGTGTTTTGGCGAGTTCAAGACCAAGGCGGGGCGCATAAGCCCCTATTTTTTCAACGCCGGGCTGTTCAACGACGGCGACAAACTGAAAAGGCTGGGCGAATTTTACGCGAAAGCCATCGTCGACTCGGGGATCGCGTTCGACGTGCTGTTCGGGCCGGCGTACAAGGGCATTCCGCTGGCGGCGAGCATCGTCATCGCGCTGTCTGCCCTGGGGCGCAACGTTCCCTTCGCGTTCAACCGCAAGGAGGCGAAGGACCATGGCGAAGGCGGCACGGTGGTCGGCGCGCAGCTCAAGGGCCGCGTGCTGATCGTCGACGACGTGATTTCGGCGGGTACCTCGGTGCGCGAATCGGTCGAGCTGATCCGCGCGTCGGGCGCCGAGCCGGCCGGCGTGGTGATCGCGCTGGACCGCATGGAACGCGGTACCGGCGAGAAGTCGGCGGTGCAGGAAGTGCGCGAGCAGTTTGACATTCCGGTGGTGGCGGTGGTCACCCTGGACAACCTGGTGGAGTTTCTGGAACGTGATGCACACCGACAAGCGCAGTTGCAGGCCGTGGCGGCCTATCGTGAAAGCTACGGCGTCTAGCGCGCTGCTGGCCTTGCTGCTGGCGGCCGGATCGGCCCAGGCGGCGATGTACCGCTGGGTCGACGCCAACGGCCGCGTGCATTACACCGATACCCCGCCGCCCACCTACCAGAAGAGCGGCGGTGCCGAGCTGAACAAGCAGGGGCTGGTCATCAAGCGCACCCAGTCCGAGGCCGAGCGTCGCGCCGAGGCGGAACGCCAGGCCGAGCAGAAGCGCATCCAGGACGTGCAGCAGCAACAGGCACAGCGGGATCGCGCCCTGACCCAGACCTATACCACCGAAGCCGAGATCGACCTCGCGCGCGACCGCGCGCTGGAGCACCACAAGCTCGCGATCAAGGGCGCGCAGATCCGTGCGGAAGTGGTGAACAAGAACATGGCGGAGCTGCGCAAGCGCATCGCCAGCGTCGAGCAGTCGGGCCGCAAGGCCGGCCCCGGCCTGACCGAACCGCTGGCGCAGGCGCAGCGCGAAAGCGACGAACTCAAGCGGACCGTCCAGCAGAACGAGGAGGCGATGCAGCAGGTGCGGGCCAAGTACGAGGCCGACAAGCTGCGCTTCCGCGAACTGACGCAGAAGAACTAGGTTTACCCAAAGCGGAAAAACAGGGGCGCCGTCGGCGCCCCGTGTCGTTTATTGCAGCTTCGCTTTCAAGAGGTCGTTGACCTGCGCCGGGTTGGCCTTGCCGCGGCTGGCCTTCATCACCTGGCCGACCAGCGCGTTGAAAGCCTTTTCCTTGCCGGAGCGGAATTCCTCGACCGACTTCGGATTGGCCGCGAGCACGTCGTCGACGATCTTCTCCAGTTCGCCGGAATCGGACATCTGCTTCAAACCGCGCGCCTCGATGATGGCGTCGACTTCGCCGGCGCCTTCCCACAGGCCTTCGAACACCTGCTTGGCGAGCTTGCCGGAGAGCGTGCCGTCCTGGATGCGGGTGATGAGCATGCCAAGCTGGACGGCCGACACCGGGCTCTGCGCGATGTCGAGTTCGGCCTTGTTGAGCGCGGCGGAGAGCTCGCCCATCACCCAGTTGGCGGCGAGCTTGCCCTGTCCGCAGGCCTTCGCCACCGCCTCGAAATAATCGGCGAGCGCGCGCGAACCCGTCAGCACCGACGCGTCGTAGGCCGACACGCCGTACTGCTCGACGAAGCGCACCTGCATCGCCGCGGGCAGTTCGGGGAGCGTCGCGCGCACCTGCTCGATCCAGTCCTCGGTCAGTTTCACCGGCAACAGGTCGGGGTCGGGGAAGTAGCGGTAGTCGTGCGCCTCTTCCTTGCTGCGCATCATGCGCGTCTCGCCGGTGTCGGGGTCGAACAGCACGGTGGCCTGCTGGATTTTCCCGCCGTCTTCCAGCGTCTCGATCTGCCAGCGGACCTCGTAGTCGATCGCCTGCTGCAGGAAGCGGAAGGAGTTGAGGTTCTTGATCTCGCGGCGGGTGCCGAATTCTTTCTGGCCCACGGGGCGCACCGACACGTTGGCGTCGACGCGGAAGCTGCCTTCCTGCATGTTGCCGTCGCAGATGCCGATCCAGGTCACCAGCGTGTGCAGCGCCTTCGCGTACGCCACCGCTTCGGCGGAGGAGCGCATGTCCGGCTCGGAGACGATTTCGAGCAGCGGCGTGCCGGCGCGGTTGAGGTCGATTCCGGTCATGCCGTGGAAGTCTTCGTGCAGGCTCTTGCCGGCATCCTCTTCCATGTGCGCGCGGGTGATGCGGATGGTCTTCTCGACGCCGTCGACGACGATGGTCAGCGCACCGTGCTCGACGATGGGTTTCGCCAGCTGGCTGATCTGGTAGCCCTTGGGGAGATCTGGGTAGAAGTAGTTCTTGCGGTCGAACACGTTGATGCGGTTGAGCGTCGCACCGATCGCAAGGCCGAACTTGATGCCGCATTCGACCGCGCCGCGGTTCAGGACCGGCAGCACGCCGGGCAGCGCGATGTCGACCGCGGAGGCCTGGGTGTTGGGCGCCGCGCCGAACGCGGTGCTGCTGCCCGAGAAGATCTTTGATTGGGTGGCGAGCTGGGTGTGCACTTCCAGCCCGATGACGGTTTCCCATTGCATGGTGCGTGCCTTCGTGTGATGCGGTTCAGGTCGGTCCGTTGTCGAGCGTCCGGTCGCGCAGGGCGCGCAGGCCCTCGGGCATGGTCAGCGTCGCCTTGTCCCAGCCTTCGAGATCGAGGACGTCGTCGAGGCAGCGTTCGAGTTCGGCGTGGGCGAACCGTGCGGCTTCGGCGATGCGGGCGTGCACCCGCTCGTCTCCCGCGCCACCACCGACGCAGTTGCGCTGGTAGTCGTAGAGCTCGCGCGCAGACAGGATCTGGCGCGCGACCTGGGCCGGGCACGCGCACAGGTAGATCATGCCCTGCTCGGCGATGCGTTCGAGCTGCGCGTTGCTGTAGCGGCAGGCGAGCACCTCGATCATGGCTGCAGGCCCGTCGGTGTGCGCCGATGCCAGTCGGTGGCGCGCTGGTACTGGTGCGCGACGTTGAGCATCTGCGCCTCGGCAAAATAGTTGCCGACCAACTGCAGGCCGATCGGCAGGCCTTGGCTGTCGAAGCCGCAGGGCAGGCTCATGCCCGGCAGACCGGCGAGGTTGGCGGGAATCGTGTAGAGGTCGTTGAGATACATCTCGACCGGATCGTCGGATTTCTCGCCGAGCTTGAATGCGGTACCCGGCGCGGTGGGACCGAGGATGACGTCGCAGACCTTGAACGCCTCGGCGAAATCGTGCGCGATGAGGCGGCGGATTTTCTGCGCCTGCAGGTAGTAGGCGTCGTAGTAGCCGTGGCTGAGCACGTAGGTGCCGATCAGGATGCGGCGCTTCACCTCCGCGCCGAAGCCCTGCGCGCGGGTCTTGGCGTACATATCGTTGAGGTCCGTGTACTCGGGTGCGCGGTAGCCGTAGCGCACGCCGTCGAAGCGCGACAGGTTGGACGACGCTTCGGCTGGCGCCAGCACGTAGTAGACGGGAATGCCGAGCTTCGAGTTGGCGAGCGAGATTTCGACCGTGGTCGCACCGAGCTTCTTCAGTTCACTGATGGCGGTCTCGACCGCGGCGGCGACTTCGCTGTTGAGGCCTTCGGCGAAGAACTCTTTCGGCAGGCCAACGCGCAGGCCGGCGAGTGGCTTTTCCAGATCGCGTGCGTAGTCTTCCTTCTCACGCTCGAGGCTGGTCGAGTCCTTCGGATCGAAGCCGGTCATGACGTTCAGGAGCAGCGCGCAGTCCTCGGCCGATGGCGCCATCGGCCCGGCCTGGTCGAGGCTGGAGGCGAACGCGATCATGCCGTAGCGCGACACCAGGCCGTAGGTGGGCTTGAGGCCGGTGATGCCGGTGAATGCCGCGGGCTGGCGGATCGAGCCGCCGGTGTCGGTGCCGGTGGCGGCGGGCGCCATGCGCGCGGCGACGCAGGCCGCCGCCCCGCCCGATGAGCCGCCCGGCACGCGCAAGGGGTCCCAGGGGTTCTTCACCGCGCCGTAGGAGCTGGTCTCGTTCGACGAGCCCATGGCGAACTCGTCCATGTTGGTCTTGCCGAGGCTGGGCAGACCGGCGGCCTTGAAGCGGGCGATCACGGTGGCGTCGTAAGGCGCGACGAAGTTGTGCAGCATTTTCGAGCCGCAGGTCGTGAGCCAGCCGTCTGTGCAGAAGATGTCCTTGTGCGCGATGGGCACGCCGGCGAGCGGACCGGCCGTACCTGCGGCAATCAGGGCGTCGGCGGCGGCGGCTTCTGCCAGCGTCTTCTCGGGGTCGACGGTGATGAAGGCGTTGAGCGTCGGGTTCAGCGCCGCGATGCGGTCCAGATACGCCTGCGCGAGTTCGCGGCTGGAAACCTGCCTTGCCGCGAGCTGCGCGGCGAGCGCGGAAACGGAGGTGTCGAGCGGGTTCATTCGATCACCTTGGGCACGAGGTAGAGGCCGTTCTCGACCGCCGGGGCGATCGCCTGGAAGGCGTCACGGCGATCGGCCTCGGTGACCGTGTCTTCGCGCAGGCGCTGATAGACCTCCTGCGCGTGCGCCATCGGTTCGATGCCGGCCGTGTCGACCGCCTGCATGGTCGCGATGAGGTCGAAAATCGTGTTGAGCTGGGCCTGGGTCGCCTGGGCCTGCGCGTCGTCGATTTCGATGCGCGCCAGACTGGCGATGCGCTTGACGTCGTCCGTGGAAAGGGACATGGGAAAACCGCCTGATGCTTACGGGAACGAAGCGCGTTAGGGTATCATAGCCCCCTTGTTTTTTCTGCCCTTTTGCCCGCCCGGCGCGGGTCCGACGCCACCATGTTCAAGTTCCTGACCAGCTTTTTTTCCACCGATCTCGCGATCGATCTCGGCACTGCGAACACGCTGATCTACGTGCGCGACCGCGGCATCGTGCTCGACGAGCCGTCGGTGGTGTCGATCCGCACCGACGCGGCGGCGGGCGGCAAGCGCACCGTGCAGGCGGTCGGCGCCGAGGCCAAGCAGATGCTCGGCCGCACCCCGGGCAACCTGCAGGCGATCCGGCCGATGAAGGACGGCGTCATCGCCGACTTCACCGTCACCGAGCAGATGCTCAAGTACTTCATCAAGAAGGTGCACGACACCCGCATGTTCCGCCCGAGTCCGCGCATCATCATCTGCGTGCCGTGTGGTTCGACCCAGGTGGAGCGCCGCGCGATCCGGGAATCGGCGATCGGCGCCGGCGCAAGGCAAGTTTATTTGATCGAGGAGCCGATGGCGGCGGCGATCGGCGCCGGCCTGCCGGTGGCGGACGCGACCGGCTCGATGGTCGTCGACATCGGCGGCGGCACCACCGAAGTCGGCGTGATCTCGCTCGGCGGTGTGGTCTACGCCAACTCGGTGCGCGTCGGCGGCGATCGCATGGACGAGGCGATCATCAGCTACATCCGCCGCAACTACGGCATGCTGATTGGCGAGGCGACCGCCGAGCAGATCAAGAAGCAGATGGGCTCGGCCTTCCCTGGCGCCGAGGTGCGCGAGATGGAAGTGAAGGGCCGCAGCCTCGCCGAGGGTGTGCCGCGCAGCTTCAACGTCTCCTCCAACGAAATCCTCGAAGCGCTCACCGAGCCGCTCAATGCCATCGTCAGCGCGGTCAAGCAGGCGCTCGAACAGACCCCGCCCGAACTCGGCGCCGACATCGCCGAGAAGGGCATGGTGCTGACCGGCGGCGGCGCGCTGCTGCGCGACCTCGACCGCCTGCTGATGGAAGAAACCGGCCTGCCGGTGATCGTCGCCGACGATCCGCTGACCTGCGTGGTGCGTGGCTCCGGCCGGGCGCTGGAGGAAATGCACATGCTGGCCTCGGTATTCACCAACGAGTGAACGCAGCGGGACCCGGACGCACTGACAGGGGCCGCTGATGGCGAAGCCCGACCAGTTCATGTTCGTGCGCCGGCTGAGTCCGGCGGCGCGGCTCCTGATCTGGCTGACGATCGGCGTGAGCCTGGTGGTGCTCGATTCCCGTTATCACGCGCTCGACTCCCTGCGCAGCGGTTTCTCGCTTGCGCTGCAGCCGGTGCGCGAACTGTTGCGCGCCCCGGGCGACGTGGCCCGCGAACTGGGCGGTTTCTTCACCCGTCATCGTGCCTTGCAGCAGGAGCGCGACGCCCTGCTCGCCGAACGCGCGCAGCAGCTGGCACGCCTGGCCGACGCCGACGACCAGGCGCGCGAGAACCTCGAGCTGCGTAGCCTGCTGGGCCTGCGGACCCGGTACGGCGAGCAGGGAGTGCGCGCGGCCCAGCTCTACCGCGGCCACGACTGGTTCGCCCAGCGTCTCATGCTCGACCAGGGCGCGGCGGCGGGCGTGCGGCCGGGCCTGCCGGTGATCGATGCGAGCGGCTTGATGGGGCAGATCCAGCGGGTCTATCCCGGATCGAGCGAAGTCACGCTGGTGAGCAGCCCGAACCACCTGACTCCGGTGCAGATCGAACGCAGCGGCCAGCGCGGGCTGGCCGCCGGCAGCGGCCAGGGGCGTCTGGAGCTGCGCTACATGCCGTCGCACGCCGATGTCCGCGTGGGCGACCGCCTGCTGACCTCGGGCATCGACGGCGTGTATCCGTCCGGCATTCCGGTGGCGCGCGTCGTCCGGGTGATGCGTTCGGAATCGGGGCCCTACCTGCGGGTCGAATGCGCGCCGCTCGCCGGCCTCGACCGCGCCCGCCACGTGCTGGTGCTGATTCGCGCCCCGCAGCGGGCCCTTCCGCCCGCGCCTGCCCCCGCACCCGCGGAGCCGCAATCATGAACGCGCCGGCCGCTTCCTTCGGCAACTGGCGCCACATCCTCGGCAGCCTGCTGTTCGCGGTGCTGCTCGAGCAATGGCCGTGGGGCGGATGGGCGCTCGCCGTGCGGCCCGACTTCGTGCTGCTGGCGGTCCTCTTCTGGGCGCTGCACCAGCCTGCGCGCGTCGGCATCGGCACCGCCTTCTGCTTCGGCCTGCTCGCCGACTTCCAGGACGGCGTGGTGTTCGGCCAGCACGCAATGGCCTATTCGGTGGGCGTCTACCTGGTGTTCTTCCTGCGCCTGCGGCTGCTGCAGTTCGATCCGCTCCGCCAGGCAGCGCAGATGTTTCCCATTCTGCTGGCCGTGCAGATGACCGTGCTGCTGGTCGGCTGGCTGGCGGTCAACCCGCCCGCCACGCTGGCCGTGCTGCTGCCGGTGATCGGCACGACGGTGCTGTGGTATCTGGTGGCGGGCTTTCTGCACGCCTGGCACGGGAAGGGCATGCAGGACCGCGCATGAGAGCCGTTGCGCCGCTGAAGGACCTGGACCGCGAGCTGGCGCGCTTCCACAACCGGCTCAAGGTGGGTGCGGTTTTCGTCGCGCTGCTGGCGACGGTGCTGCTGGCGCGCGCGTTCTGGCTGCAGGTGACGCAGCATGGGTTCTACACCCAGCGCGCCGAGAGCAACCGCATCTCGCTGGTGCCGGTCGCGCCCAACCGGGGGCTCATCCTCGACCGCAAGGGTCGCATCCTCGCGGACAACTATTCCGCGTACACGCTCGAGATCACCCGCGCCCGGACTGCCGATCTCGAAGCGACGCTCGCCGAGCTGGGGCGGCTCATCGAGATCACGCCGGGGCAGCTGCGGCGCTTCCGTCGGCTGCTCTCCGAATCGCACGAATTCGAGACGGTGCCGCTGAAGAGCAAATTGACCGACGAGGAGGTGGCGATCATCGCGGCGCAGCGCTACCGCCTGCCGGGCGTGGAAGTGAAGGCGCGCCTGTTCCGCAACTACCGTGCGGGGCCGGGCATGGCCCACGTCGTCGGCTTCATCGGCCGCATCAACGACCGCGATCTCATGCGCCTGCGCGAACGCAACCTGGAACAGAACTACCGCGGCAGCGTGCACATCGGCAAGACCGGCCTCGAGCAGAGCTACGAAAGCCTGCTGCACGGGCGCACCGGTTTCGACCAGATGGAGACCGACGCCGGCGGCCGCGCGGTGCGGGTGCTGTCGCGCATTCCACCGGTGCCGGGCAAGGACCTGCGCCTGCATCTCGACCTCGACCTGCAGGCGGTCGCCGAAGCGGCGTTCGGCGATTACCTTGGCGGACTGGTCGCGCTCGACCCCAACACCGGCGGCGTGCTGGCGCTGGTGTCCAAGCCCGGTTTCGATCCGAACCTGTTTGTCGACGGCATCGACCCTGAAACCTGGAAGCAGCTCAACGAGTCGCCCGAGCGGCCGATGGTCAACCGCGTGCTGCGCGGCATCTATCCGCCCGGCTCGACGATCAAGCCGCTGATGGCGCTGGCCGGGCTGGAACTGGGCGCGCGCAGGCCTTCCGACAGCTTCGTCGACCCCGGCTACTTCAGCCTGCCCAACAGCCGCCACCGCTTCCGCGACTGGAAGCGCGAGGGCCACGGCGTGGTCGACCTGCGCCGCTCGATTTCGCAGTCGTGCGACATCTACTATTACCGCCTGGCGGTCGACCTGGGCATCGACCGCATGCACGACTACCTCGCGCAATTTGGCCTGGGGGACAAGACCGGCATCGACCTCGAGGGCGAGTCGTCCGGCCTGCTGCCCTCGCGCGACTGGAAGAAGCGCCGCTGGAACAAGCCCTGGTATCCGGGTGAGACGGTGATCGCCGGCATCGGTCAGGGCTACCATCTCACCACGCCGCTGCAGCTGGCGACGATGACCGCTATGCTCGCCAACGGCGGCAAGCAGGTCGAGCCGCGCCTGGTCGCCGCACTGCGCGAACCTCATGGCGAATCCTGGCAGCCGCTGCCCGGCGCCGTGCGCCGGCAGGTGGCGATCAAGCCCGAAAACCTCGACGTGGTGCGCGAAGGCATGCTCGACGTGATGCGCCCCGGCGGCACCGCCGCCCGCTCGGCAGCCGGCGCGCCCTACACCATCGCCGGCAAGACCGGCACCGCACAGGTCGTCGGCATCAAGCAGGGCGCGACCTACGACGAGAAGCGGCTGGCGCGGCATCACCGCGACCATGCCCTGTTCATCGCCTACGCGCCGGCCGAGAATCCGACTATCGTGGTCGCGGTGATGGTCGAGAACGGCGGCTCGGGCAGCGGCACGGCGGCGCCGATCGCGCGTGCGGTGCTCGATTACCATCTGACCGGGAAGCGCCCGGAGACCGTGGGCCTGGAGGGCAACGATGCCGCGGATTAGCCATTGGATCCTGCGCCGCCTGAGCCATCTCGACGGCGTCCTGCTGGTGCTGGTGCTGGTGCTGCTCGGCGTCAGCCTCGCCGTGGTCGCCAGCGCGTCGGGGCAGAGCCCCGCCCGCATCACGGGTCATCTGGTCAACATCGGGCTCGCACTCGGCGTGATGATCGTCTTCGCCAACATCCCGCCGCACCTGCTGTCCAGGGTCGGGCCGCCGCTGTATGCAATCGGCGTAGTGTTGCTGGTCGCGGTGGCGCTGTTCGGCGAAATCCGCAACGGCTCGCGGCGCTGGCTGGACCTGGGGGTCATCAGCTTCCAGCCGTCGGAGCTCCTGAAGCTCGCGCTGCCGCTGATGCTGGCGTGGTATTTCCAGCGCAACGAAGCGGTGCTGAGCGGCAAGCACTACTTCGTCGGTGCCATCCTGCTGGCGGTGCCCTTCGCCCTCATCCTGCGCCAGCCCGATCTCGGCACTGCGCTGATGATCGGCGCCTCGGGCTTTTATCTGCTGTTCTTCGCCGGCCTGCCGTGGAAGGTGATTCTCGGTGGCGGCGCGCTCGGTGCGGCCAGCCTGCCGGTGCTGTGGAACTTCATGCACGACTACCAGCAGCGCCGCGTCCTGACCTTGCTCGATCCGACCGCCGATCCGCTCGGTGCGGGCTACCACATCATCCAGTCGACCATCGCGATCGGCTCGGGCGGGCTGTTCGGCAAGGGCTGGATGCAGGGCAGCCAGACGCAGCTCGACTTCATTCCCGAGCGCACGACGGACTTCGTCTTCGCCGTGTTCGGCGAGGAATTCGGCTTCGCCGGCGCGATCGTGCTGGTCGGGCTCTACCTCGCCCTGGTCGCGCGCGGCCTGGTCATTTCGGCGCGCGCGCCGACGCTGTTCGGTCGCCTCATGGCGGCGACCCTGAGCCTGAACCTTTTCACCTATGCCTTCGTCAACATGGGCATGGTGTCGGGCATCCTGCCGGTGGTCGGCGTGCCCTTGCCGCTGATGAGCTACGGCGGCACCGCGCTCGTCACGCTGCTGCTCGGCGTCGGCATCCTGATGAGCGTGGCGACGCATCGCCAGCTCAACAAGACCTGACAGGCTAGAATGTACCCATGCATGCACTCCTGATCCTGAGCTCGGCCGTGCTGGCCTTCTCGCTCGCCGGCTGCAGCAGCAAGCCGGTCAAGCAGGCCTCGTCCGCCCCGCAGGGCGGCGGCTATTACCTCGACGACGGTCCCGAGGCGAGCCCGCCGCCGAACCTCGACGCCGTGCCGGACCCCGTGCCGCGCGTCGAGCCGCTGCACCGTTTTGCCAACCGCACTTACGTCGCGCTGGGCAACACCTACACACCCATGGTCGAGCGTCGGCCCTACACCGAGGAAGGCCTGGCCTCGTGGTACGGTCGCCGCTTCCATGGCAGGAAGACCGCTTCGGGCGAGCCCTACGACATGTACGCGATGACCGCGGCGCACCCCACGCTGCCGATTCCGAGCTACGCCCGCGTCACGGCGCTCGACAACGGCCGTTCGGTGGTGGTGCGGATCAACGACCGCGGGCCGTTCCACAGCAAGCGCGTGATCGATCTTTCCTACACCGCTGCGCACAAGCTCGGCTTCATCCAGCGCGGCAGCACGCGGGTGCGCGTCGAGGCGCTCGATCCGGCTGGCTACGACGTGTCGCCGGCGAACGTCGGGCGCGTCGAGGCGACCGACGACGGCATCTATCTCCAGGTCGGCGCGTTTTCCAGCGTCGACAACGCACAGCGGCTGGTCGAGCGCCTGGCGCGCGAGCCCGAGTTCGACGTGCAGCGCACGCGCGTGGTGATGAACGGCGCGCTGCACCGTGTGCAGATCGGCCCCTACGCCAGCGCGGATGAGGCGCATGCCGACCGCGAACGGATACGGGAACGCCTCGCGCTGAACGCAGTCCTCGTCAGACGCGATTGATTTGAAGGGTAAGCAATGAAGTGGATGGTTTGGGGCCTGGCGCTGTGGCTCACGGCGTCGGCCTGGGCCGCGCCGAGCGGAGTGGCTTCGCGGGCCTGGACGGTGATCGACCAGGCGAGTGGCAAGGAGCTGGCGTCGCATCAGGCGGATCTGCCGCTGGCGCCGGCGTCGCTGACGCAATTGATGACGGCCTACGTCCTGCTGGGCGACGTCCAGCGCAACAAGCTCTCGCTTGCCGAGCAGCTCACCGTGCCCGAGGCCGCCACCCTGGTCGACGGCGCGCGCGTGTTCCTCAAGGCTGGCGACAAGCTCAGCGTCGACACCCTGCTGCAGGCCATGCTGCTGCATTCGGCGGGCGACGCCACGCTCACCCTGGTGATCGGCGTGGACGGCAGCGAGGCGGCTTTCGTCGAGCGCATGAACCGCGAGGCGAAGCGACTAGGTCTGACGCGCACCCGTTTCCGCAACGCGACTGGCCTGTCCGAGCCCGGGCACGAATCGAGCGCGCGCGACCTCGCGCTGCTGGCGCGCGCCCTGATGCGCGACTTTCCCAAGCGTCAGACTTATTTCGCGCAGCGCGAACTCGAGGTGCGCGGGATCACCTACTACAACGGCAATCGCCTGCTGTGGCGCGACAGCACCGTGAACGGCATGAAGGTCGGGCGCACCGCGCAGGCGGGGTACTGCATGACGGCCTCCGCCCAGCGCGGCGACCAGCGCCGCATCGCCGTGGTGCTGGGCGCGCGCAGCGACGCGCAGCGCACGCAGGACGGCCTGCGCCTGCTCAACTACGCCTTCGAGAACTACGACAGCGTACCCCTGTTCCGCGCGCAGCAACCGGTCAAGGTGGCGAATCTGTACCGCGGCGCGCGCGCCTCGGTGAGCATGGGCTTCCAGCAGGACTTCTACGTGCTGGTGCCGCGCGGCGCCGCGTCGCGCGTCAAGGCCGAGGTCATCACCCGCCAGCCCATCCTGGCGCCGGTGCGGCGCGGCCAGGAACTCGGCACGCTGCGCCTGACGCTCGACGGCCAGCCGCTCGGCGAGCATCCGCTGGTGGCGCTGCACGACGTCTCGGTCGCCGGCATCTTCGGCCGCGGCTGGGACACGATCCGGCTGTTCTTCGGGCAATGAACGCGTTTCTCGACGGCGCGTTCCTGCCGCTCGCCGACGCCAGGGTGTCGGTGCTCGACCGCGGCTTCCTGTTCGGCGACGGCGTCTACGAAGTGGTGCCGGTGTACTCGAAGAAACCCTTCCGTCTCGACGAACATCTTCGTCGCCTGCAGGCGAGCCTCGACGCCATACGCCTCGCCAACCCTTACCCCGTCGAACAGTGGCGCGAGCGTATCTGCGAACTGGTCGCGCGGCAGGACTTCGACGACCAGTCGGTCTATGTACAGGTGACGCGCGGCGTTCCACCGGCAGGGCAGCCGCTGCGCGACCACCCTTTCCCGCAGGGTGCGGTGCCGACCGTGTTCATGTTCGCGCAGCCGCTGATTCCGGCCAGCCCGGCGCAGAAGGCGGCCGGCGTGTGCGCGGTGACCGTGGCCGACAACCGCTGGCTGCGGTGCAACATCAAGGCCACTGCGCTCCTCGCCAATATCCTGCTGCGCCAGCAGGCGGTCGACGCCGACTGTGCGGAAGCGGTGATGCTGCGCGACGGTTTCCTCACCGAGGGCGCGGCGAGCAACATTTTCGTGGTGAAGGACGGCGTGCTCATGGCGCCGCCGCCGTCGGAACTGATGCTGACCGGCATTACCTACGACGTCGTGCTCGAACTCGCGCGCGCCCATGGCATTCCCGTCGAGGTGCGGCCGATCGGCGAGGCCGAGGTGCGCGCGGCGGACGAACTGTGGATGACCTCGTCGACCAAGGAGATCATGCCCATCGTGAAACTCGACGATGCGCCTGTGGGTGCCGGCGTCGCAGGGCCGCTGGCGCGGCGCATGGATGCGCTGTACCAGGCGTTCAAGCAGAAAGTCATGCGCGCATGAGCGACGAAGACACCCTGCTGCAGTTTCCCGTCGACTTCCCCATCAAGATCATGGGCGAGCGGCGCGACGACTTCGCGCAGGCCATGGTCGACCTGGTGCTGCGCCATGCGCCCGACTTCAAACCCGAGACGGTCGAAATGCGCGCTTCGCGCAACGGCAACTACCTGTCGCTGACCGTCGTCGTGCGCGCCACGTCCAAGGCCCAGCTCGATGCGCTGTACCGCGAGATCACCGCGCACCCGTGGGTGAAGATGGCATTGTGAGTGCCGGGGATCAGGATTCAGGGGTCAGGGATCAGGGATCAGGGGCGGTCGTGCGCCACCTGGGGCGGGTCGACTACGCGCCGACCTGGCGGGCGATGCAGGCCTTCACCGCGGCGCGCGGCGCCGATACGCCGGACGAGCTGTGGCTGCTCGAGCATCCGCCGGTGTACACGCAGGGACAGGCGGGCAAGCCCGAGCACCTTATTGCCGCGACCGACATCCCCGTGGTGCCGATCGACCGCGGCGGCCAGATCACCTATCACGGGCCGGGGCAGGTTGTCGCCTACGTGCTCGTCGACCTGCGCCGCCGTGGCTATGGCATCCGCGACCTGGTGGCGCGCATGGAGCAGGCGGTGATCGATTTGCTGGCGGCGCAGGGCGTGAACGCACAGCGACTCGCCGGGGCGCCGGGCGTGTACGTCGCCGGCGCCAAGATCGCCGCGCTCGGCCTGCGCGTGAAGCACGGCTGCACCTACCATGGGCTCGCGTTCAACGTCGACATGGACCTCGCACCCTTCGCCGCGATCAATCCCTGCGGCTACCCCGGCATGGCAGTCACCCGGTGCCGCGACCTTGGCCTGAAGTGGACAATGGCCGAGGCGGAGCGGGCACTCACCGACGCCCTGCAGCGCGCGATCTATTCTTGACTGATTTAGTCGACTATTAGTATTCTTCGGACTTCTAATGGAGTCCCGCATGAGTACCGATACCCTGCCGTCCGATCCCAAGCTCCTGATGCGCTCGATCATCCAGCGCATCGCCACCGGTCCCGACCTGTCCAAGGACATCAGCCGCACCGAGGCGCACCTCGGCACCAAGGCGATCATCGACCACGTCATCGATCCGGTGCAGGTGGGCATCTACTTCATCGCCCTGCGCATGAAGCGCGAGACACAGGACGAGAACCGCGGTGTCCTCGATGCCGTGCTTGAGACGACGAAACGCGTCACGGCCGACGTCGACGAAGTCGTCGACATCGGCGACCCCTACGACGGCTACAACCGCTGCCTGCCGGCCGCACCTTTCTTGGGCCCCTTGCTTGCCGAGCTCGGCGTGCACGTCGTCAGCCACGGCCTCGACAAGGTCGGCCCCAAGTACGGCGTCACCGTGCGCCATGTGCTGGAGGCCGCCGGGGTGCCGGTGAACCTCACGCCTGAACAGGCCGCGGCGCGCCTGAGTGATCCCGCGCTCGGCTGGGCCTACGTCGATCAGGCGCAGTCCAACCCCGGCCTGCACAAGCTGGTGCCGCTGCGCGCGCAGATCATCAAGCGCCAGGTGCTGACCACGGTCGAAGTGCTGTCGAAGCCCATCCAGGGCAAAAAGAAAACCCACTTCATCACCGGCTATGTGCACAAGCCCTATCCGCCGGTGTACGCCGACCTCGCGCGCGAAGCCGGTTTCGACACCGCCTGCATCGTGCGCGGCGTCGAGGGCGGCGTGATCCCGAGCCTGCGGCAGACCGGCAAGTACTTCCACTACCACGACCGCGGCGACGAGATCGAAGCGACCGTCGACCCGGTTGCGCTCGGCATCGACCAGCCGGTGCGCGCGGTGCCCTTGCCCGGCAGCGTCGCGACCGAAGCGGGCGAAGACGAGATCGTCGCCGCGATCGACATCGCGGCGACCGCGCGCGCCGCGGCCGAGGCCGGCATCCTCGCGCTGAAAGGCGACCGCGGCCCGACCTACGATTCGCTGGTGCTCGCGGGCTCGATCGTGCTGCACCACGTCGGCCGCGCCGCGAGCGTCGCCGACGCCGCGGCGCAGATCCGCGCCGTGCTCGATTCCGGCAAGGCCGTGGCGCGGGTGAAGTGATGAGTGACTACGTTGCCATCGCCGCCGCCGACGAACTCAAGCCCGCGCAGATGAAGCGCGTCGAGGCCGGCGGAAAAAAACTGCTGCTGTGCAATTCGAACGGCAACCACTACGTCGTCGACGAGATGTGCAGCCATGAGGACTACTCGCTCTACCTCGGCTGCATCAAGGACGGCAAGATCAAGTGCTCGCTGCACGGCAGCTACTTCGATCTCACCACCGGCCAGCCCACCTGCGACCCCGCCGACGAGCCGATCAAGACCTATCCGGTCAAGGTCGAGGGCGGGCAGGTGTGGGTGTTGGTTTAGGATCTAGGGGCTAGGATCTGGGGATTAGGGGGCCTTGAGCGGCTGCGCCGCGTTCCATGAATTCATGAGGCGCGGCGCAGCCGCTCATCCCCTAGTCCCTAGCCCCTAAATCCTAGCCCCTAACCCACTGCTACTTCGCCAGCAACGCGCGAATCGACGCGACGATCTCCGGATGATCGAACTCGCGGCCGCCGATGGCGCTGGCGACGATGCGGCCCTGCTTGTCGACGAGGAAGGTGGTCGGCAGACCGGCGACTTTCCACGCGCGCATGGTGTGGCTGCGGCTATCGAGCAGGATGGGGAAGGTGAGCGTGGTGTCGAGCTGGCTGGTGAAGGCCTCGATGGTGTCGGGGTCCTCGCCGACGTCGACCGCGAGCACGACGAAGGGCTGGCCCTTGAAGCGCTGGGCGAGACGTTCCATCGACGGCATTTCGCGGCGGCACGGCGGGCACCAGGTCGCCCAGAAGTTGATCAGCACGACCTTGCCGCGGAGCTTCGCGAGGTCGTGGGACTTGCCCTCGATGTCCTTGAGTTTGAGCGCCGGCGCAGGCTTGGGCGCCTGCATCGTCAGGGTGTGCGCCAGCGGCGGCAGGTCGGCGGCGTGCAGCGGCAGTGCGGCACAGCAGGCGGCGAGCGCCGCGGCGACCAGGTACTTACGAGTTTTCATCGGCACATCTCACGTTTTCGAGTTTTCCGGTATGGGTGCGGCCGCCGGCCTGCCAGGCGAAGTGCAGGTCGAACGCGCCGCCGCGCGGCACGCTGTAGCTCGTCATGCCCTGGTTCCAGTCCCCCGGCGCGTAGGTTTGCGCCGTCGGCAACTGCGCCCATTCGAAGGCGATGCGTGCGGATTCCGGCACGCCCAGGCGCTTCCACTGGTAGGCCCACGCCGCCTTGCCGCGCAGGGGGCGCGGCGGCTGGCCGTCCGTCACGTAGCGCCAGTTGGCCAGCCGGTGAAGCAGGGTGACGTCGCCGGTGTTGCGCACCACGGTCATGAAGACGCATTCGCGTGCGAAGCGTTCCGTCGCCTCGGCCGAGAAGCCGCGCGCAAGGTAGAAGCCGCGGATCTGGTCCGGGGTGATCTGGGTGAGCCGCACCTGCATGCCGTGGGCTTCGGTTTCCCAAGTGGCGAGCCCGGTCTCGGGGTCGACGCTGGTTTGGGTGGCGAAGGCCGCAAGCGGCCACGCTGCCAGCAGGGTCAGGGCAGTCCGTCGCATCGGTTAAAATCCTTGTTCAGTTTCCTCCGGGCTTCATTATGGCAGACCCCATTCAGCACAAAGGTGCGGCCAAGACTGCGCGCATCCCGATCAAGATCGTGCCGCAACCGCGCATGCGTCTGCCGTCGTGGATCCGCGCCAAGTCGCCCAACGTGCCGAACGTCGCGCGGCTGAAGGGCATTCTGCGCGAGGCGAAGCTGCACACCGTGTGCGAGGAAGCCTCGTGCCCCAACCTTGGCGAATGCTTCGGCCACGGCACCGCCACGTTCATGATCCTCGGCGACCTGTGCACGCGGCGCTGCCCGTTCTGCGACGTCGGCCACGGCACGCCGCTGCCGCCGGACGCCGACGAGCCGCGGCATCTTGCCGAAACCATCGCGCTGATGGCGCTGAAATACGTCGTCATCACCAGCGTCGACCGCGACGACCTGCGCGACGGCGGCGCCGAGCATTTCGCGCAGTGCATCGCCGCGGTGCGGGAAAAATCCCCTGCCACCCGCATCGAAATCCTCACGCCGGATTTCCGCGGCCGGCTGGACAAGGCGCTCGACCAGCTCGATTCCGCGCCGCCCGACGTCATGAACCACAACCTCGAAACCGTGCCGCGCCTGTACAAGGCCGCGCGCCCCGGCGCCGACTACGCGCATTCGCTGAAATTGCTGCAGGACTTCAAGGCGCGCCACCCCGACATCCCGACCAAGTCCGGCCTGATGCTGGGCCTGGGCGAAACCGACGAGGAAATCCTCGAGGTGATGCGCGACCTGCGCGCGCACGACGTCGACATGCTGACGCTGGGCCAGTATCTGCAGCCCTCGCAGCACCACCTGCCGGTGCTGCGCTTCGTCACCCCCGAGCGCTTCGCCCAGTTCGAGCAGGAGGCGCTGGCCATGGGCTTCAAGCACGCCGCCTGCGGGCCGATGGTGCGCTCGAGCTATCACGCCGACCAGCAGGCGGCCGGCGTCTGACTACTTCAGCAGCCGCCTGCGCGTGAGTGCCAGCGCGACGACATAGCCGATGCTGCCGTAGATGACGAGCGCGGCGACGTGCAGCGGGATGTTCTCCGGCACGGTGCCGACGACCAGCGGTCGCGCGAGATCGACCGCGTGGGTGAGCGGTAGCCAGGCCGACACGTCCTGCAAAAGCGGCGGCAGTTGCGACACCGGGAAGAACACGCCGCACAGGAGCACCATGGGCGTGATCGCGAGCGTGAAGTAGTAGAGGAAGAAGTCGTAGCTCGGCGACACCGCGTTCATCACCAGCCCCATTCCGCCGAAGCAGAAGCCGACCAGCGCGACGACCGGAATGATCCACAGCGTCATCCAGAAATTGCCGAAGAGGCCCAGGCCCCAGATCACCGCGAGGATCGCCACGCCGGAGAGCAGGCTCTTCGCCACCGCCCAGGTCAGTTCGCCCAGCATCACGTCGTCGAGGGTGAGTGGGGTGTTGAGGATGGCGTCCCAGGTGCGCTGCACGTGCATGCGCGAAAAGCTCGAATACAGCACCTCGAAGGTCGCGGCGTTCATGGTGCTGTAGGCAACCGTGCCGGCGGCGAGGAAGGTGATGTAGGGCATGCCGGCGACGTCCGGCATCAGGCTGCCGAGGCCGTAGCCCAGGCCCAGCATGTAGAGCATCGGGTCGGCGAGGTTGCCGAGGATGGACGGGATGGCGAGCTTCTTCCACACGAGGTAGTTGCGCTGCCACACCGGAATGAAGCGCCAGGACAGGCGGGGGAGGCGCCAATGGCTAGTCACGCAGATCCCTCCCGGTGAGCTTGAGGAACACGTCTTCCAGATTCGACGGCCGGTGGATGTAGCGCAGACCGGAGGCATCCTTCAGCGCGTCGATCACGCGGTCGGCGTCGTCGGTGTAGCAGAACAGCGTTTCGCCGACGGTTTCGGCACGTGCGCAGACGCGCTCGGCGTGATCGCGTGTCCACGCGTCGAGCCCCTCACCGTAGACCTCGACCACCGCCGGCTCGATGTGCGTCTCGATCAGCGCGCGCGGCGCGCCTTCGGTGATCACGCGGCCGTGGTCGAGGATGGCGAGGCGGTCGGCGAGCCGCTCGGCCTCGTCCATGAAGTGGGTGGTGAGCACGATGGTTTTGCCGGCGGCGATCAGGCGCCTGAGGCCCTGCCAGATGAGGTGGCGCGCCTGCGGGTCGAGGCCGGTGGTCGGCTCGTCGAGAAAGAGGATGTCGGGATCGTGCACCAGCGCGCGCGCCAGCGTGAGCCGCCGCTTCATGCCGCCCGAGAGCTGCGCGATCTGCGCGTCGGCCTTGTGGGCGAGGCCGGCGAATTCCAGCAGCTCGGGCACACGCGCGGTGATCGCCGCGCGGTCCAGGCCGAAATAGCGGCCGTAGGCGACGAGGTTCTCCTGCACGGTGAAATCGGGATCGAGGTTGTCCATCTGCGGCACCACGCCGATTTTCATGCGCGCCTCGCGCGCCTGCTGCGGCACCGGCAGCCCGGCCAGATCGATGTGGCCGGCGTCGGGTTCGATCAGGCCCAGCAGCAGGCGCAGCGTCGTCGTCTTGCCGGCGCCGTTGGGGCCGAGCAGGCCGAAGCATTCGCCGCGGCGCACGTCGAGGTCGACGCCGCGCACCACCTCGGTGTCGCCGTAGCGCTTCGTCAGCCCGCGCACGCTCAGCACGGGCAAGCCTCCAGGAAGGCCTGCTTCAGTTCCTTCAGCTTGCCGTGGAAGAAGTGCCCCGCCTCGGGGATTTCCTTCACCGCAAGATGCTGTTGCTCGGCCCACAGCCGGATCGCCGCGGGCGGGATGAGCTCGTCGGCGTCGCCGTAGATCACCACCGTGTCGTCGGGTACCGGGTCGAATTCGTACATGGTCACCGCGGGCGCGACCAGCACCAGCTTTTTCGCGTGCAACTCCTGGCGCAGGCGATGCTGCACGAAGGCGCCGAAGGAAAAACCGGCGAGCGCCCACGGCAGGCCAGGGTAGCTCGCTTCGACGAAGCGGGCGACAGCCAGCAGGTCGTCGGTCTCGCCGACGCCGGCGTCGAATTCGCCGTCGCTCATGCCGACGCCGCGGAAATTCGGTCGCACGCTGACCCAGCCGGCCTCGTTCGCCGCCTTGGCGAGCGTCGTCACCACCTTGTTGTCGAGGCTGCCGCCGTGCAGCGGATGCGGATGCGCGACCAGCAGCAGGCCGCGACGGTCGGTCTCGGGGTCGTCGATCACGGTTTCCAGTTTGCCGACGGAAACCGGGATGCGCAGCTTGTAGCGTTTCATCAGGCCGCTCCGTTCGACCGCGTCACTTCAACTGCAGCCGTTCGACGATCTTGCCGTGCTTGAGGTGCTGCTCGAAGATTTCGTCGATGTCGGCCTCGTCGACGTAGGTGTACCAGACGCCCTCGGGGTAGACGACCACGACCGGGCCTTCGTCGCAGCGGTCGAGGCAGCCGGCGCTGTTGATGCGGCATTTGCCTTCGCCGTTGAGGTGGGCGTGCTTGGCCTTCTTCTTCAGGTAGTCGCGCATCGCCTGGCCGCCGGCGTCGCCGCAGCATTTGGCGCCGTCGTCGCGCTGGTTGGTGCAGAAGAAGACATGGTGCTTGTAGTAGGGGTCAGTCATTCGGGAATTCCGTGGATTTGAGGGCGTTGCCGTGCGCCAGCTCGACCGGGTACTTGCGCGCGTTGATCGCGAGCTTGTCGGCGGCGGCCTCCAGCAGGTCGATGTCGAGCAGGTCGGCCAGCCGGGTGAGGTAGATCAGCACGTCGGCGATTTCCTGCCGCACCGCCTCGCGCTGCGCTGGACTCAACTGCTGGCTTTGCTCGGGGCTCAGCCACTGGAAGGGTTCAAGCAGTTCGGACGCTTCCACCGACAGCGCCATCACCAGATTCTTCGGGGTGTGGTAGCGTTCCCAGGCACGCGCTTCGGCGAACGCGCGGATGTGTTGCCGCAGGGTGTCGAGGCTGTCGATCGGTTCGGCGCTCATGACCGCCATGATACCGCGTCGGGCGACGGCAGGCCGACGCTCCTGTCGGTCTGCCGTCGCGAAGGCGCGGGCGGGGTGAACGGAAAGGCTTGCTTTTCAAGCGTTTGGGCGTCCGGCGGGCTGGTCTGCCGTTTGCTTGCAGGGTTTGGGGTGACAGCCGTTTTTTCGGTCCGCTCTGGCATAATGCGGTCGGATCAACTGCATATAAGGGAGGGTGGAGATGTTTACGATCAAGAAGCCTGTCGTGCTTGCGAGCGTTGCGCTCGCCGTCGCGGCCGTTGCCGGCTGTTCCAGCACGCCGACGTATCCCCCCGCTCCGGCGCAGACTGGCCAGGTCGACTGGACCTACCTCATCGGTCCGGGTGATTCGGTGCAGGTGTTCGTCTGGCGCAATCCCGAAGTCTCCGGCAGCTTCCCGGTGCGGCCCGACGGCAAGATGACCATGAACCTGGTCGAAGACATCCAGGCGTCCGGCAAGACGCCTAGCCAGCTTGCTCGCGACATCGAGAAGGCGCTCGGCAAATACATCCAGGAACCCATCGTCACCGTCATCGTCGCCGGCGGCATCGGTCCGTTCGACCAGCAGATCCGCGTGGTCGGCGAGGCCGCCAAGCCGCAGGCGCTGAATTACCGCGAGCGCATGAGCCTGATCGACCTGATGATCGCGGTCGGCGGCTTGACCGATTTCGCCGCCGGCAACAAGGCCTACATCCTGCGCGTCGTCGACGGCAAGCAGCAGCGCCTCGGCGTGCGCCTGGAAGACCTGCTGAAGGGCGGCGACATCTCGGCCAACGTCGACATGCGCCCCGGCGACGTGCTGGTCGTGCCCGAAAGCCTGTTCTGAGTGTTCGCGCCGCTTCGCGGCGCGCGTGCCCGAGCCGCAGGCGGCGGGCGCTTTATTGATGGAACGTCCGCATGGATCAAGTGCTGCAGCAATTCCTGGGATATGCCAAGGCCGCCTGGCGGCGGCGCTGGTGGGGCGTCGTCATCGCTTGGCTGGTGTGTGTCGTCGGCTGGACCTGGGTGATGGTGATGCCGGACCGCTACCAGGCGTCCGCGCGCGTCTACGTCGACACCCAGAGCCTGCTGAAGCCGCTGTTGTCCGGGTTGACCGTGGCGCCCAATGTCGACCAGCAGATCACCATGATGACGCGACAGTTGGTCAGCCGGCCGACGCTGGAGAAGGTCGCGCGCATGACCGACCTCGACGTCAAGGCCAAGACGCCTGAAGAGACCGAGGCCATGCTAGATAGTCTGGCCGGCAAGATCTCGATCGCCGACGCCGGCCGTGAAAATCTCTACACCATCAGTTACCAGGATGCGAATCCCGAGCTGGCCCGCAAGGTCGTGCAGTCCCTCCTGACCATTTTCGTGGAAACCAGCCTCGGCAAGACCCGTCAGGACATTTCCAGTTCGCAGCGTTTCATCGAGGAGCAGTTGCAGCAATACCAGCAGAAGCTCGTCGAGGCGGAAAACGCGCTGACCGAATTCAAGCGCAAGTACATCGGTATGATGCCGGGGCAGGGCGGCGACTACTACGCCAAACTGGCCGAAACCTCGACCCTTCTGCGCCAGGCCCAGCTCGACCAGCAGGAAGCCGTCAACCGGCGCAACCAGCTCAAGCGCCAGCTCGCCGACGAGGAGCCTGAACTGACCGCGGCGGCGGCTGCGGCGCCGACGAACAGCGAGATCGACAGCCGCATTCAGGCGCTGCAGCGGCAGCTCGACCAGCTGCGCATGCAGTTCACCGACCTGCATCCGGACATCCAGTCGACCAAGCGCCTGATCGCGCAGCTCGAAGCGCAGAAAAAAGCCGAGATCGCCCAGCGCAAGGCGGACCCGGTCGGCGCCCGCATCCAGAACCCGGTCTACCAGCAGCTCACCATCGCAATTGCCGAGGCCGACGCCACGGTATCGTCGCTGGGCGCGCGCGTCGCCGAATACCAGCGTCGCTACAACGAGTTGCGCAACGCGTCCAACATGATCCCGCAGGTCGAGCAGGAATACACCCAGCTGATGCGCGACTACGACGTCTACAAGAAGAATTACGATGAGCTGCTGGCGCGCCGCGAGTCGGTCACGCTGTCGGGCGAGGTCGAGAGCAAGACCGACACCGTCGAATTCCGCGTGATCGATCCGCCTTTCGTGCCGAGCGAACCGTCGTTCCCCAACCGTCCGCTGTTGCTGTCGCTGGTCGCGCTCGGCGGTCTCGGCGCCGGCATTGTGGTTGCCTTCCTGCTGAGCCAGCTGCGCCGCACCGTCACCGACCGCCGCGTACTGCGCGAACTCACCGGTCTGCCGGTTCTGGGTGGGGTGTCCCGCGTCGACACCCCGGAAACGCTGCGCCGCCGCCGCAAGGGCCTGCTGACGTATCTGGCCGCACTCGGCAGCTTGATCGCGGCCTACGGCGGGGTGATGGTCCTGCAACTTGTCATTTCGCGCGCGGGCTAGGAGAAGGCATGAGTCTCATAGAAAAGGCAGCCGGCAAGCTCGGTGGGGGGGCGAACAAGGCGCCGGCGCAAGGGAACGAAGCGCCGCAGGCGCCCGACGCCAGCCTGATCGAAGGCGCGCTCAACAAGCAGCGCAGCCACCGCTCCGCGCCCTTCGTCGCCACCCCGGTCGAGCCGGTGTTCAAGGATCCCGAAACGCTCACGATGGACGGCGGCGGCAGCCAGGTGCAGTCGATCAACCTCGCGCGCCTGCACCGCATGGGCGTGGTCGCGCCGGACGCCGAGAAGAGCCAAATCGCCGAAGAGTTCCGCATCATCAAGCGCCCGCTCATCGCCAACGCCTTCGGCCAGGGTACGGCGCGGGTGAAGAACGGCAACCTCATCATGGTGACCAGCTCGCTGCCGGGCGAGGGCAAGAGCTTCTGCGCGATCAATCTTGCGATTTCGATGGCGATGGAAATGGACCGCACCGTGCTGCTGGTCGACGCCGACGTCGCCAAGCCGCGCGTGCCCGAATACCTCGGCATCCACGCCGACAAGGGCCTGCTCGACGTGCTGCAGGACAAGGATCTCAAACTGTCCGACGTGCTGATCAAGACCGACATCGCCAAGCTCACCGTGCTGCCCGCCGGGCGCACCTACAAGCGTGCCACCGAACTCCTGGCGAGCGCGGCGATGACGCGCCTGGTCGAGGACATCGGCAACCGCTACCCCGACCGCATCATCCTGTTCGATTCGCCGCCGCTTTTGGCAACCAGCGAATCGAGCGTGCTCGCCACCCACATGGGCCAGATCGTCATGGTCGTTGAGGCCGAAAAAACCTCGCAGGATGCGGTGCGCGAAGCGCTCTCCCACATCCAGTCGTGCGAGGTGGTCGGCATGCTCCTGAACAAGACCACGCCGACCCCGGGCGCAGACTACTACTACGGCTACTATGGCAGCTACGGCAAATAAGCGTATCCCGCACCGGGCGGGGCTACTGGCTGCGTGCATCGCCTTGGGTTGCGCGTCGGGCGCGCACGCCCTCGACTGGACCGTCAGCCCGAGCGTCGGCGTCTCGGCCACCTATACCGACAATGCGCGGCAAAGCGCCTCCAATCCGGAGGATGCATTGATTCTCGGCGTGAGCCCCAGCGTGAGCTTGACGTCGAAGGGATCTCGCCGCGTGCAGGCAACGCTGCAATACGGTCTGAACGGCGTGTTACGCATTGGCGATGACGAGAGCGATTCCCTGTACCACAACCTCAACGCCCTGGGGCGGGCAGAACTCGTCGAGGACTTCCTGTTCATCGAGGGCAACGCGCGCGTTTCGCAGGAACTGGTTTCCTTGTTGGGCTCGCCGGCGGGCGCTGACGTCAATGACAGCAATCGCGCGACCGTTGGCACGTATTCGGTCAGCCCGTATGTCCAGAAACGCTTCGGCACGTTTGCCAATGCCCAGGCACGTTACACGGCGAGCGGGGCGATTTTCGAAAATCAGGCGTCGGCCGATGCGGCCTCGAACGCATTCAGCGCCGGGTTGACGAGTGGCACCAGGTTCGACGACCTGAGCTGGGGGGTGAATTATTCGATCCGGCGAACCGAGAATCGCGATGCTTCCATCGCAACTTACAACACCAGCACCACTTTCGAACGTGCCAGTCTTTCCCTGGGCTATGCGCTCACCCGCAAATTCCGGGTATTCGGCGTCTACGGCCACGACTGGAATGATTATCTGAGCACCACCCAGACCGACGGTTCTTTCTACAACGTGGGTATTGGCTGGGCGCCCAGCCGCCGCACCAGCCTGGAAGTCTCCGCAGGTGAGCGTTACTTCGGCAGCACCTTCGGTGTGACGGCCAGCCACCGTACCCGGATGTCGCGCTGGACGCTACGCTACTATGAGGACGTCAGCGATATCACCCAGCAATTTCTGGAGCAAAGCGCCCGGGTGTTCTGGCTGTGCAATGGCACGCTCGTCGAAACCCCGGATGTGGTGAATCCCGACCCTGTGGCCTGCCAGGGGCCGATCACCGCGGGTCAGCTTGCGCTGGCTTACCAAAGCCTGGGCGTATCGCTCAACGATCTCATCGCCGCTGGCTTGCTCAATATCGGCAGCGCCAATGGCATTTTCCTGATCAAGGGCCTGACTGCAGGTGTTTCATGGGATGTCGGTCGCCTCGGTTTCGGGCTCTCTGCCCAGGACACGCGGCGACTTTACCAGCTGTTTGGCGATGCCGAGGACCATGTTCAGGGCCTGACCGGTACCGTCCGCTATCGCATGTCGCCGCACACGACGGCAAGTGGGTCGTTGTCGTTGACGCGCACGCGAGTGGACAGTGCGCTTAACGCCGGGGCGGCGCGTGCGGACGATCTGCTGAGCTTCAGCTTGGGGCTTAACCACAGTTTTGCGGAGAAACTAACCGGTGCGCTGACTTTCCGTCATACCGAACGGGATTCCAACGTCGCGACGGGCGATTACACGGAAAACAGCCTCACGGCGTCGGTCAACATGCGCTTCTGAGCGTCTGCCGCATGGCACAGCCGTTGCTAAACCCTTAGCGCACGCAGCGGCTGCGTCCCACCGATAACGGATCGTTCATGTACGAAGACTACTACCGCTTCACCGGCAAGCCCTTCCAGCTCAATCCCGACCCGCGCTTCTTCTACGGTTCCAAGGGGCATCGCCGGGCGATGGCCTACCTCGACTACGGCCTGTCGCTGGGCGAGGGCTTCATCGTCATCACCGGTGAAGTCGGCGCCGGCAAGACCACGCTGGTGCGCAACCTCTTCCGCCAGCTCGACCCCAACAGCCTCGTCGCCGCGCAATTGGTGTCGACGCAGCTCGACGCCGACGACACCCTGCGCAGCGTCGCCGCCTCCTTCGGCCTGGAACACGAGGGTCTGTCGAAGTCTGCGCTGCTGAAGAACCTGCAGGATTTCCTCGCCGCCGCCGCGCGCCAGAACAAGCGCACGCTGCTGGTGGTCGACGAGGCGCAGAACCTCGCGCCGCGTGCGGTCGAGGAGCTGCGCATGCTGTCCAATTTCCAGAACGACGACCGCTCGCTGATCCAGACCTTCCTGCTCGGCCAGCCCGAGTTCCGCGGCATCCTGCAAAGCCCGGACATGCAGCAGCTGCGTCAGCGCGTGGTCGCGTCCTACCACCTCGGCCCGCTCGATCCCGACGAGACGCGCGGCTACATCGAGCACCGCCTGCGTACCGTCGGCTGGCAGGGCAAGCCGAGCTTCGATGACGCGGCTTTCGCCGCGCTGCACCGTTTCACCGGCGGCATTCCGCGCCGCCTCAACACCACCTGCGACCGCCTGCTGCTGCTCGGCTTCCTGGAAGAGAAAAGCCATTTCGGCGAGGCCGAGGTCGACGAAGTCGTCGCCGACCTGAAGAGCGAAGTCGCACACCAGAGCTACGAAGGCCCCCCGGCCGGTGTCGGCGCGGCGTCCGCGGCGAATGGCAACGGCCTGGCGAGCGAGGACGCGGCGCTCCTGGTGCACCGGCTCGAACAGGTCGAGCGCTCGGTCAACCGCATCCTGCCCATCGTGCGCAAGATCCTCTACGCGGTGAGCGAGCGGCGCGCCGAGGACGACGCGGCGGATGACGCCGGCCAGGCAAAGGGCTGAGATGACCGACGTCCTGTGCGTGGCCGGGGCCCGCCCCAACTTCATGAAGATCGCCCCGGTGATGGCGGCCTTTGCCGAAACCGGCATCGCTGCGCAGCTCCTGCACACCGGTCAGCACTACGACGCGGCGATGAGCGACAGCTTCTTCGCCGACCTCGGCATTCCGCAGCCGGATCACCACCTCGAGGTCGGCTCCGGCAGTCACGCGGTGCAGACTGCCGAGGTCATGAAGCGCTTCGAGCCGGTGCTGGAGGCCGTGCAGCCACGGGCCGTGCTGGTCGTGGGCGACGTCAACTCGACGATCGCCTGCGCGCTGGTCGCCGCCAAGGGCGGCGTGCGCGTCATCCATGTCGAGGCGGGCCTGCGCAGCTACGACCGGGCCATGCCGGAAGAAATCAACCGCGTGCTCACCGACCAGATTTCCGATCTGCTCTTCACCACCGAGAAGAGCGCGCTCGCCAATCTCGTGCGCGAGGGCATCGACCCCGCGCGCGTCGAGTTCGTCGGCAACGTGATGATCGACACGCTGTACCGGCATCTCGAACGCGCCGTGCCGGCCGCCCGCACCCTCGGCGCCGAACTGCCACACTACGCGGTGCTGACTTTGCACCGGCCGTCCAACGTCGACCATCCCGACACCCTCGGCCCGCTGCTCGACGTCGTCGGCGAAATCAACCGCCGCGTGCCGGTGGTGCTGCCGCTGCATCCGCGCACGCGTGCCAACATCGAAAAATTCGGCTTCATGTCCAAGCTCGACGGCCTGCGCCTGCTGTCGCCGGTCGGCTATCTGGAAATGCTGGGGCTGATGCGCGACGCCAAGCTCGTGCTGACGGATTCCGGTGGCATCCAGGAAGAAACCACCGCGCTCGGCGTACCCTGCCTCACGCTGCGCGAGAACACCGAACGTCCGATCACCATCGCCGAAGGCACCAACACCCTGGTCGGCCCCGATCCGGCGGCGATCCGCGCGGCCTTCGAGGACGTGATGGCGAGCGGCGGCAAGGCCGGCCGCGTGCCTGAATACTGGGACGGCCGTGCCGCGATGCGCATCGCCCACACGTTGCAAGGCTGGCTGCCGGGACAGAAGGGAAGGCGCGCGGCATGAACGGCACCCCGATCCGCAATGCGATGTCGATCGACGTCGAGGACTATTTCCAGGTCTCGGCCTTCGCCCCGCACATTCGCCGCGAAGACTGGGATGTGCTGCCGTGCCGCGTCGAGCGCAATGTCGACGTCATCCTCGGCCTGCTCGACGAGGCCGGTGCAAAGGCCACGTTCTTCACCCTCGGCTGGATCGCCGAGCGCTATCCGCAGGTGGTGCGCCGCATCGTGGAGAACGGCCACGAACTCGCCAGTCACGGCTACGGCCACCAGCGCGCGAGCGACCTGACCCCCGAACAATTCCGCGACGACATCGTGCGTGCCAAGGGTATGCTCGAAGACCTCGGCGGCGTCGCGGTGCGCGGCTATCGCGCGCCGAGCTTCTCCATCAACCGGACGAACTGGTGGGCGGTCGAGGAACTGGAAAACGCCGGCTATGCGTACAGCTCGAGCATCTACCCCGTGAAGCACGACCACTACGGCATGCCGGACGCGCCGCGCTTTCCCTACCACCCCAACGGTGAAGCCGGGATTCTTGAACTGCCTCCGACCACTGTGCCGCTGTTCGGCCGCAACCTGCCGGCGGCCGGCGGCGGCTGGTTCCGCCTGCTGCCGTACCCGCTGTCGCGCTGGATGCTGCAGCGGGTGAACGCGCAGGACCAGGCGCCCTGCATGTTCTATTTCCACCCGTGGGAGGTCGATCCCGGGCAGCCGCGTCCCCCGGGCGTGTCGGCCAAGGCCCGCTTCCGCCACTACGTCAATCTGCAACGTATGCAGGGCAGACTGCGCCAATTGCTCAACGATTTCGAATGGGACCGCGTCGACCGCGTGTTCCTCGGCAACCCGTGAACATGCACGCCGAACCCGTCGACCTGGCCGAGGCCGCCGCAGCCGACGTCACCGTGCGCCGGCTCGAGCCCGGAGACTGCGCGCGCTGGGACGCCTACGTGCGCGTGCAGCCCGACGCCACGTTCTTCCATCGCGCCGGCTGGAAGCGCGTGATCGAGGAAGCTTTCGGTCACCGCACGCATTTCCTCCTGGCCGAGCACAACGGCCGCATCGTCGGCGTGCTGCCGCTGACCGAGATCAAGAGCCGCCTGTTCGGCCATAGCCTCGGTTCGCTGCCGTTCTGCGCCTACGGTGGCATCGTCGCCGACCACGACGCCGCCTACCGTGCCCTCGACGAAGCGGCCCAGACGCTGGCGCAGCAACTGAACGTCGGCGCGCTCGAATACCGCAACCAGATCGCGCAGCACGCGCACTGGCCGACCAAGGATCTCTACGTCACCTTCAAGAAGGCGATCGAGCCGGAAATCGAGGCGAACATGAACGCCATTCCGCGCAAGCAGCGCGCCATGGTGAGAAAGGGCATCAAGGCCGGCCTCGTCGGCGAGATCGACGCCGACACGACGCGCTTCTTCGACGCCTATTCGGCGAGCGTGCACCGCCTCGGCACGCCGGTGTTCTCGCGGCGCTACTTCCAGTTGCTGAAGGACGAATTCGGCGACGACTGCGAAGTGCTCAGCATCGTCCAGGACGGCCGCCTTGTCGCCAGCGTGCTCTCGTTCTACTTCCGCGACGAAGTGCTGCCCTACTACGGCGGCGGCACAGACGCCGCGCGCGCGGTCGCCGGCAACGACTTCATGTACTGGGACCTGATGCGGCGTGCGTGCGAACGCGGCCTCAAGGTCTTCGACTTCGGTCGCAGCAAGCGCGGCACCGGCTCGTTCGACTTCAAGAAGAACTGGGGCTTCGAGCCGACGCCGCTCTACTACGAATACTACCTCGTCGCCGACCGTGAAGTGCCGGAGATCAACCCACTCAACCCCAAGTACCGCCTGTTCATCGAGGCGTGGAAAAGAATGCCGCGTCCGCTCGCCAACGCGATCGGCCCGCACATCGTGAAGAACCTGGGGTAGGAGCGTGAAGGAAGGCCTGCTGTTCCTCGCCCACCGCATTCCCTTCCCGCCCAACAAGGGCGACAAGATCCGCTCGTTCCATCTGCTGCGTCATCTCGCTTCGCGCTACGCCGTGCACCTCGGCGCCTTCGTCGACGATCCTGACGACTGGCGCTACGCCGAGGCGTTGCAGCCCTACTGCGCATCGGTGAAGCTCGTGGCGCTGCACCCGCGCCGCGCCAAACTCATGAGCCTCGCGGGATTGCTCACCGGCGAGGCGCTCACGCTGCCGTATTACCGGAACGGGGAACTGGCGCGCTGGGCGCAACGGCTTGCAGACGAAGGTGCGGTCACACGCGGGCTGGCATTTTCGTCGGCCATGGCGCAATTCATGCCGACGAGTCTCACGCGCCGCGTGCTCGACATGGTCGACGTCGATTCCGACAAGTGGACGCAGTACGCGCCCACCCAGCGCTGGCCGCTGTCGTGGATCTATGCGCGCGAAGGCCGCCGCCTGGCGGCATGGGAGGCCAGGGTCGCGCAGGACTTCGACGCCACGCTCCTGGTGTCCGAAGACGAGGCGGCGCTGCTGCGCGCGCGCGTGCCGGCGGCGCGTGACCGCATCGGTGCCTTCGAGAACGGGGTGGATGCCGATTACTTTTCTCCGGCGCGCGACTATCCCGATCCGTATCCGACCGGCGCGCGCGGTATCGTCTTCACCGGCGCGATGGATTACTGGCCCAATGTCGACGCCGTCAGCTGGTTCGCCGAGCGCATCTTTCCAGCGGTGCGCGAAGCGGTGCCGTCGGCACAGTTCACCGTCGTCGGCAGCCGGCCGAGCGAAGCGGTGCGCGCCCTGGCGCGCCAGCCGGGCGTCGTCGTCACCGGCGGCGTGCCGGACGTGCGGCCGTATCTCGCGCATGCCGCGTGTGCGGTCGCCCCGCTTCGCATCGCCCGCGGCGTCCAGAACAAGGTGCTCGAGGCCATGGCCATGGCGCGCACCGTCGTCGCCACGCCACAGGCCGCAGAGGGCATTCGGGCCGAAGCCGGCCGCGATTACCAGCTCGCGCGCGACGAGGCCGGTTTTGCCGCGGCCGTGATCGCGGCGCTGCGTGAAAGCGCCACCCACCCGGCCGCGCGCGAATGCGTGCTCAGGCATTACGACTGGACCCGCAACGTCGCCGTGATCGACCCCCTGCTCGACGCGGCGTCCCCGATGCCCCTGATGGAGGCTTGCCCCGCATGAACGCTGTTTCCGAAACCCTGCCGCAGTCGGTGCGCAGCCGCTGGCTGCGTCCTGCCCTCGTCACTGCCGGCGTGCTTGCGATGCTCGCTGCCGTGTTCTGGCCGACCCTGCATTCGATGATCGAAATCTGGGAGCGCTCGGAGACCTTCACCCACGGCTATCTTATCTTCCCCATCAGCGCCTGGCTGATCTGGCGTCAGCGTGACGAGCTCGCGCCGATCCAGCCGGCGCCCGACCTGCGCGGGCTGCTGCTGCTGGCGGCTTCCGGCGGGGCCTGGTTGCTGGCCGACGCCGGCAGCGTCAACGTCGTCGCGCAGTACGGTTTCATCGGCATGCTGATCGCAGCGGTGTGGACGCTGCTCGGCTGGGCCTTCGTGCGTGCCGCCTTCTTCCCCCTCGCGTTTCTGCTGTTCGCCGTGCCGGTGGGCGAATTCCTCATTCCGCCCATGATGGAATTCACCGCCGACTTCACCGTCCTGCTGCTGCAGGTCACGGGTATCCCGGTGTACCGCGAGGGTCTCTTCTTCAGCATCCCCAGCGGCGACTGGTCGGTCGTGGAAGGCTGCTCGGGCCTGCGCTACCTGATCGCCTCGGTCACGCTCGGCGTGCTCTACGCCTATCTCACTTACCGCTCCTGGAAGCGGCGTGCGCTGTTCGCGCTGGCGTCGGTCGTCGTGCCCATCCTGGCCAACGGCGGCCGCGCGTACATGATCGTGATGATCGCCCATCTCTCGGACATGAAGCTGGCGCTGGGCGTCGACCATTACATCTACGGCTGGGCGTTCTTCGGCCTGGTCATGCTGCTGCTGTTCTGGATCGGCAGCTTCTGGCGCGAGGACGACCGTCCCCAGGTGTCGCCGGCCGCCGCGATGAATGCGCAGGGCGCGTGCAAGCCGCGTCCGCTCGCCGCCGCCGTCGCGGCCACGCTTGCTGCCGCACTCGTCTGGCCGGCCTATGCCGCCTGGCTGTCGTCACGTCCGCTGCCGCCCATGCCCGAACTGCAGGTGCAGCCCACGGCCGGCTGGCAACCTGTCGAGTCCTTCACCGACTGGGTGCCGCACTGGGTCGGTTCGGATCGCCAGCTGCGCCGCAGCTATGCGCAGGCAGGGCGCAGCGTGATGCTCGAGCTCAACTACTACGTCACCCAGCGCCAGGACGCCGAGCTCGTCAACTCGCAGAACTTCATGATCCGGCAGAAGGATCCGCTCTGGTCGAACGTCGGCGAAGGCATCGTCACGGCCGAGATCGACGGCACGACGCGCGCGGTGCGGCAGGCCAAGCTGCGCGGCGCCAGCGGCCAGCGCCTGCTTGTCTGGCAGTGGAACCTGATCAACGGAGCGCCGACGGTGAGCGATCACAAGGCCAAGCTCGTGCTCGCACTCGACCGCGTGCGCACGCGCCGCGACGACGGCCTCTCGGTCATCATCGCCACGCCCTACGAGGAGACCGAACTGGCTGCCGCGTCCGACACGCTTGCGCGCTTCGCCGCCGACATGGAGACGGCGATCGCGGCGACGCTCGACGGAGTCGACGGCGAGTGACCGCGCACATCGTCCACGTCGTCCATCGCTTCGACACCGGCGGCATGGAAAACGGCATGGTCAACCTCTTCAACACGCTGCCGCCGAGCCGCTTCCGTCATACGGTGGTCGCGCTGACCGACTACAGCGGCTTTCGCCACCGCATCACCGCGCAGCGCGTCGATTTCCATGCCCTGGGCCGCGCCCCCGGCAACGGTCTCGGCTGGGCGTTCCGCCTGCGCAAGCTGCTGCGCCAGCTGAACCCTGACCTGGTGCATACGCGCAACCTGGCGGCGCTCGAAGCGCAGTTCGTCGCCTTCGCGGCCGGCATCCGCGCCACCGTACACGGCGAGCACGGCCGCGACGTCTTCGACCTGCACGGTCGCAACTGGAAATACAACCTCCTGCGCCGCGCCGCGCGGCCGTTCGTCTCCAACTACATCGCGGTCAGTCGCGACCTCGAAAACTGGTTGCGCCACGAGATCCGCGTGCCGCCGGCGAAACTGCACCAGATCTACAACGGCGTCGACAGCGTGAAATTCCGCCCGCGCGTCGGTCCGCGTCCCGATTTCGCCCACCCCGACAGCATCGTGTTCGGTTCGGTCGGGCGCATGGTCGAGGTCAAGGACTACCCGGCGCTGACGCGTGCCTTCATCCAGCTCATGCGCCAGCAGCCCGAGCGTGCCGAGCGCGCGCGGCTGGTCATCGTCGGCGACGGGCCCGCGCGCGCGACCTGCGTCGACATGCTGCAGGGCGCGGGGCTCGCGCATCTCGCCTGGCTGCCGGGCGCGCGCGACGACATCCCGGACATCATGCAGGCGATCGACGTCTTCGTCCTGCCCTCGAAGAACGAGGGAATTTCCAATACCATCCTCGAAGCCTTCGCCAGCGGCCTGCCGGTGGTCGCGACCGCAGTCGGCGGCAACGTCGAGCTGGTCGAGGACGGCGTCAACGGCCTGCTGGTGCCCGCGGGCGACCTGGCGGCGATGGTACAGGCCTTGCTTTTTTACATGGATGCGCCGGCGCGGATCGCCGAGCACGGCGCCACCGCGCGACGCCAGGCCGAGCAGCGCTACAGCATTCCGGCCATGGCCGAGGCCTACGCGGCGGTCTACGACAAGACGCTGGCGCGCGGACGCTGAGACGCCGCCGAACGACGCGAAATATCGACAGGGACAGGGACAGAACAGCATGTGCGGCATCACCGGCATCTTCGATACGCAGGACGCGAGCGAGATCTCGCGCGAGTTGCTGCATCGCATGAACGAGACCCAGTTCCACCGCGGGCCCGACGAAGGCGGCCTGCATCTGGAGCCGGGCGTCGGCCTCGGCCATCGCCGCCTGTCGATCATTGACCTCTCCACCGGGCAGCAGCCGCTGTTCAACGAGGACGGCTCGGTCGTTGTCGTGTTCAACGGCGAAATCTACAACTTCCAGGAACTCGTGCCCCAACTCGAGGCGCTGGGCCACGTGTTCCGCACCCATTCGGACACCGAAGTCATCGTCCACGCCTGGGAAGCCTGGGGCGAGGCCTGCGTCGAGCGCTTCCGCGGCATGTTCGCCTTCGCGCTGTGGGACCGCAACGCGGAAACGCTCTTCGTCGTGCGCGACCGCTTCGGCGTCAAGCCGCTCTATTACGCCTTCCTCGACGGCGGCGAATTCATCTTCGGCTCCGAACTGAAGTCGCTGATGGCGCATCCGCAACTGCCGCGCGAAATCGATCCGCTTGCGGTCGAGGAGTATTTCGCCTACGGCTACATCCCCGAGCCGCGCACCATCTTCAAGCGCGTGTACAAGCTTCCGCCCGGCTTCACGTTGACCTTGAAGCGCGGCCAGCCCCGCGGGCTGCCGAAGCAGTACTGGGACATGCCGTTCACGCCGGTGGGCGTGAAGGATGAAGCCGAGGCCGGCGAGGAGCTCGTCCGCCGCCTGCAGGAATCGATCCGCCTGCGCATGATCGCCGACGTGCCGCTCGGCGCCTTCCTTTCCGGCGGCGTCGATTCCAGCGCGGTGGTCGCGATGATGGCGACGCAGTCGAAAACGCCGGTCAACACCTGTTCGATCGGCTTCGACGATCCCGCGTTCAACGAAGTCGAGTTCGCCCAGCAGGTCGCCGACCGCTACAAAACCGCTCACCACGTCGAGACCGTCGCCGCGGGCGACTTCAGCCTGGTCGGCCAGCTCGCCCAGGTCTACGACGAGCCCTACGCCGATTCGTCGGCGTTGCCGACCTACCGCGTGTGCGAACTCGCAAGGAAGCACGTGAAAGTCGCGCTCTCCGGCGATGGCGGCGACGAGCACTTCGCCGGCTATCGCCGCTACCGCTGGTTCCGCTACGAGGAGCGCATGCGCGCGATCATGCCGCTCGGTCTGCGTCGGCCGCTGTTCGGCGCGCTGGGGCGCTTCTATCCCAAGGCCGACTGGGCGCCGAAGGTCTTCCGCGCCAAGACCACTTTCGAAGCGCTCGCGCGCGACACCGTCGAAGGGTATTTCCACGGCGTATCGGTGCTGTCGGATGCGCAGCGCCAGCAGCTCTTCTCGCCGGCGTTCAGGCGCGAGCTGCAGGGCTACCAGGCGGTCGAGGTGTTGCGCCGCCATGCCGCCGTCGCGCCGACCGACGACCCGCTCTCGCTGGTGCAGTACCTCGACATGAAGACCTACCTGGTCGGCGACATCCTCACCAAGGTCGACCGCGCCAGCATGGCGCACGCGCTCGAAGTGCGCGAGCCGCTGCTCGACCACGAACTCATGGGCTGGGTCTCGGGCCTGCCCGTCGACTTGAAGCTGCGCGGCACCGAAGGGAAATATCTGCTGAAGAAGGCGATGGAGCCCTATTTGCCGCACGACGTGCTGTACCGCAAGAAGATGGGCTTCTCAGTGCCGCTCGCCGCGTGGTTCCGCGGCCCGCTCGCCGGCGTCATCCGCAGTGTCGTGCTCGGCGAGCGGCTGGCGTCGACCGGCATGTTCAACACCGACTACCTGCGCGAAGTCGTCGAGGCGCACCAGTCCGGCCGCCGCGACTATTCGGTGATCCTGTGGACGGTGCTGATGTTCGATGCTTTCCTGGAGCAGGTACTGGGGATGGACGCATCGGAACGGGAGGCGGCATGAGCCCGACACATGCGCTCGGCACGATTCGACGGGTCGTCCGGGCTGCTTTGACCAATCAGCTTGCACGTCACGCGCCCGCTTTGTATGTGCAGATCACGGGGCAGACTGGCCGCGGTGCGGACGAGATTCATCTGGATGCGGTGGGTGACTACTTCCAGAAATGCTTCGATGAGTACTTTGAGCACTTGGGGGTTGCGCAATCCGATCGGGCGGGTTTTCTAAGGGGCAAGCGCTTGCTGGAGTATGGGCCGGGCGATGTGCCCGGTGTGGCGATTCTGATGGTGGCGCACGGTGCCGAGCAGGTTGTGTGCGTCGATCGTTTCCCCCTGGTTAAAATGTCGCCCAAGAATGTCGAGATCGTGAAGCTGATGCTGGAGCGCCTGCCAGATGAGGCGCGTCAGCGCGCCGACCTCTGTTTCAGGCAGCCGGGCCGCCCGGAATCCGGCTTCAATCCCCGGTATATCGACTACCTCGTGCGGCCGAGTGGACTGTCGGGTTTCAGCGATGAAGCCGACCTCGTGTTTTCACGGGCGGTGCTCGAACATGTCAATGACCTCCCCGCAAGTATTCTCGACATGTATGCAGCACTGAAGCCTGGCGGTGTGTCCATTCATCTCGTGGATCTCAAGAGCCACGGCCTGCATCGCGCCAATCCGCTGGATTTTCTGGAATGGCCAGACTGGCTATGGTCGTTGATGTACAGCGAGAAAGGCGTGCCCAACCGCCTGCGTGTAGATGCCTACCGTGAGGCAGTCTCTCAGAGCGGGTTTGAATGTGTCGCTCTGGAGCCAACCCTGCGTGCTACAGCGGTGGACATTCAGGCGGTTCGTCCGCGCCTGGCAAAGCGTTTCAGAAATCTGTCCGATGAAGATCTTTCGTGGCTCGGGTTCTGGCTGGTCTGCCGAAAGCCAGAGATTCAATGACCATGCGCATCCTCCATGTCTTCGACCACACCCTGCCGCTGCACTCCGGCTACACGTTCCGCAGCGCGGCGATTTTGCGCAACCAGCAGAAACTCGGCTGGGAGACCTTCCACCTGTCCGGTCCCAAGCAGCTGAACTGCACGGTGTCTGAAGAAGACGCCGACGGCCTGCATTTCTACCGCACGCCCAAGCCCACGGGCCTCTTGGCCAGGCTGCCGGGCGCCGACCCCTTCGCGGTGATGGCGGCGATCCACAAGCGCCTGCTGCCGCTGGCGCGCGAACTCAGACCCGACGTCATCCACGCGCATTCCCCGGTGCTCGACGCGGTGCCGGCGATCCGTGTCGGCCGTACGCTGGGCATCCCGGTCGTCTACGAAATCCGCGCCTTCTGGGAAGACGCCGCGGTCGACCACGGCAGCACGAAAGAGGGCAGCCTGCGCTACAAGCTCACGCGTGCGCTGGAAACCTGGGCGGTGCGAAACGCCGACGCCGTCACCGTGATCTGCGAGGGCCTGCGAGGCGACCTCGTGGCGCGCGGCATCGATCCCGGCAAGATCACCGTCATCCCCAACGCGGTCGATATCGAAAAATTCGAGATGGGCGGCAGACCCGACCCCGCGCTCAAGATGAAGCTGGGCCTGGGCACCAGCCGCGTGCTCGGCTTTATCGGCTCGTTCTACGCCTACGAGGGCCTTGATCTGCTGATCGCCGCGCTGCCGGCAATTTTGAAGCAGATGCCCGACGTGAAGGTACTGCTGGTGGGCGGCGGCCCGCAGGACACTGCGTTGAAGCAGCAGGTGATGCGGCTCGACCTCAAGGATCGCGTGATCTTCACCGGCCGCGTGCCGCACGCCGAGGTGAACCACTATTACGATCTGGTCGACGTGCTGGTGTACGCGCGCCACCGCATGCGGCTCACCGACCTCGTCACCCCTTTGAAGCCGCTCGAAGCGATGGCACAGGGGCGCCTGATGGTTGCGTCCGACGTTGGCGGCCATAAGGAACTCATCGACGACGGCAGGACCGGCGTGCTGTTCCGCGCGGGCGAGGCCGACGATCTCGCCGCCAAGGTCGTGGGCCTGTTGCAGAACGAGCAAGGCTGGGATGCAATGAAGCAGGCCGGCCGGCGCTTTGTCGAAACCGAACGCAACTGGGCGGCGAGCGTGTCACGCTATCGCGGCGTGTACGGCCGGCTGATCACGCCAGAGCTGGAGGCAGCGCGTGTCTGAGCGGACACCGGACGAGCCGATCGATCTGGTCGTGTTCAGTTCGCTTTTTCCCAGCACGGTGCGGCCGGGCGCGGGCCTCTTCATCCGCGAGCGCATGTTCCGTGTCGCGCAGCACCGGCCACTGGCCGTCGTCTCGCCGCAGCCCTGGTTTCCGGGGCAGGGGCTCATCCGTCGCTTCCGGCCCGGCTACCGCCCGCCGGCGCCGGCGCTGGAAATCCAGCAGGGCATCCGCGTCTACCATCCGCGCTACCTGGCCGTCCCCGGTCTTTTCCGGCGCTTCGACGGCCGTGCCATGGCGCTGGCAAGCTTTTTTCTGCTGCGCCGGCTGCAGGCGCAGGGCGCGCGCCTGATCGACGCGCACTTCGCCTATCCCGACGGCGAGGCGGCCGTGCGGCTCGGACGCTGGCTCGACCTGCCGGTGACGATCACCCTGCGCGGCACCGAAGTCCCGCACAGCAACCGTCCCAGGCTGCGCAAGCGCATCATGCGCACCTTGAAGGCAGCCGATCGCGTGTTCTCGGTGTCGGATTCGCTGCGCCGGCTGGCGCTGCAGCTCGGCGTGCCGGACGAACGTACCGAGGTCGTCGGCAACGGCGTCGACACGGTGCGCTTCCAGCTGGTCGACCGCGCCGGGGCGCGCCGGAAGTACGATCTGCCGGCCGATGCGAAGATCCTCATCTCGGTCGGCGGCCTGGTCGAGCGCAAGGGCATGCACCGCGTCATCGAGGTCCTGCCGGCGCTGCTGCGGCAGCATCCCGATCTGCATTACCTCATCGTCGGCAGCGGTGGTCCGGAAGGGGACATGCGCGCCGAACTCGACGCCCAGGTCGCGCAGTTGGGCCTCGCCGATCGCGTGCACTTCCTCGGCGCGCTGCCGCCGGACGAACTGAAATGGCCGTTGTCGGCCGCCGACGTATTCGTGCTTGCGACGCGCAATGAAGGCTGGGCGAACGTCTTTCTCGAAGCCATGGCCTGCGGGCTGCCGGTCGTCACCACCGACGTCGGCGGCAATGCCGAGGTCGTGTGCCGCCCCGAGCTCGGCCGTGTCGTGCCCTTCGGCGACGCCGCCGCGTTGACCGCCGCGCTCGATGAGGCGCTTGCCCGGGAATGGGATCGCCAGACCATCCTCGATTACGCGCAGGACAACCAGTGGGACAAGCGCGTCGCGCAGTTGCTGCGCGCCTTCGATGGCGTGATCGGGACTGCGCACGCGCAGCCGGAGTGGGCGCTCAAATGAGCGTACCCACCTGGTTCGCCCGTAGCGTCTTCCGCGCCCAGGAAGCGGCGATGCGACGCCCCACGTTTGCGCGGCTCGCCGAACTGGAACGTACGCAATGGGTGTCGTCCGACGCGATGGCAGCCTATCAGGCGAAGCGCCTCAATGGCTTGCTGCGCACCGCGCTCGACCACAGCCCCTGGCACGCCGACCATCTGCGCGCTGCCGGCCTCGACGCCGCCGTGCGGGCGGGCGAGGCGACGCTCGCCGATCTCGCCCGGCTGCCGACCATGGACAAGCGCGACGCGCGCGAGAACGTCGAGCGCCTGGTGTGGCGCGGCGTGCCGGGCGGCGTGTTCCAGTACACCACGGGCGGGTCGAGCGGCGAGCCGCTGATTTTCTACTTCGGCCGCGAACGCCAGGCGGCCGACGCGGCGGGGCGCCTGCGCGCACGCCGCTGGTGGGGCGTCGCACCCGGCGAGCGCGAAGTCTATCTGTGGGGCGCGCCGGTCGAACTGAACAAGACCGACCGCATCAAGACGCTGCGGGATCGACTGGTGAACCAGCTGCTGCTGAACGCCTTCGAGATGTCGCCCGCGCGCATGGACGATTACCTGCAGGCGATCGAGCGCTGGAATCCGAAGGCGATCTACGGCTACGCCAGCAGCCTGGCATTGCTGGCGGCGCATGCCGAAGGCCGTGGCCTGAGGCCGAAACTTCCTGCACTGCGGGTGGTAAGCAGCACCGGCGAGCCGCTGTTTCCGCACCAGCGCGAACTCATCGAACGCGTGTTCGGCGTGCCCGTGTCGGTCGAATACGGCGCCCGCGACGCCGGGCTGATGGCACTGGAATCGCCCGACGGCGTGCTGCTGCAGATGAGCGAGACGCACATCGTCGAGGTGCTCGACGACGCCGGCCAGCCGGCCGAGGAGGGCGAAGCCGTGATCACCTCGCTGGTGTCGCAGGCACAACCCTTCATCCGTTACCGTACCGGCGACGTCGTGCGCCGCAGCGGTCGTGCCGACCCCGGCGGCCGCGGGCTCGCGGTGTTCGACGCCGTGGTCGGCCGTCAGACCGACTTCATCGTCGCCCCGGACGGCCGCATCATGCACGCGCTGGCGGTGATCTACGTGCTGCGCGCCGTCCCCGGTGTGGCGCAGTTCAAGCTGATCCAGCACGCGCCCGACTGTATCGAGGTTCTGGTCGTGCCGGATGCGCGCTGGTCCGACGCCGCACGCGACGCGGTCCTGCAGGGACTGCACGCCCGGCTCGGCACTGCGGTCAAGATTGAACTCAGGCTGCAGGATGCGATCGCGCCCGAAGCCTCGGGCAAGCACCGCTACGTCGTCAGCCATGTACGGCTGCAAGGTGGACTGGCGCAGGCCATTTCAGGAGTGCCCCAAGCATGAGAGACCTGCTCGTCACCGCCATCGTGTTCGGTGCGCTGCCCTTCATCTTCCGGCGGCCCTGGATCGGCATCCTGCTGTGGTGCTGGCTCGGCTACATGAACCCGCACCGTCAGGCCTGGGGCTTCGCCTACGACTTCCCCTTCGCGATGATCACCGCCATCGTCACGCTCACCGCCTTCGTTTTCTGGAAGGAAAAGAAGCAGATGATCTGGACGCGGGAGACCATCCTGCTGCTGATCTTCATTGCCTGGATGCTGTTCACGACCTTCTTCGCTTTCTACCCGGAGCTGGCGTGGTTGCAGTGGGACAAGGTCTGGAAGATCCAGCTGATGGTCTTTCTCACCCTGATGATGATCAAGGAGCGCCAGCACCTGAACTGGATGATCTGGGTGATCGCGCTGTCGCTCGGCTATTACGGCGTCAAGGGTGGCATTTTCACCATCATTCACGGGGGACAGTTCCGGGTCCAGGGGCCTACCGGAACTTTCTTTTCCGGCAACAACGAAATGGCGCTGGTGCTGGTCATGCTGATCCCGCTGATCCGGTATCTGCACCTGCAGGAGCCGCGCAAGTGGGTGCGCATGGGGCTCGCGTCGGCGATGGTGCTGTCCGGTGTGGCGGCGATCGGTAGCCAGTCCCGCGGGGCGCTGCTTGCCATGGCTGCGATGGGACTCTTCCTGTGGGTGAAGAGCCGACACAAGTTCGTCATGACGATCTACATGGGCATCGCAATTGCCATCATGGCCGCGGTCATGCCGCAGTCCTGGTATGACCGCATGAACACGATCAAGACTTACGAAGAGGATGCATCGGCGCTCGGCCGCATCAACGCCTGGCATACCGCGTTCAACGTTGCCAAGGATCGCATCACGGGGGGAGGCTATGAAATGTTCCGGCCCCCCACCTTCCGCGAGTATGCGCCCGAGCCGTTCCGGGTCCACGACGTGCACAGCATCTATTTTGAAATCATGGGCGAGCACGGTTTCATCGGGTTGGCCATCTTCCTGCTGCTGGCGCTGTTTACCTGGCTGCGGGCCAACCAGGTGATTCGCGAATGCAAAAACGACCCGGAGAGGAAATGGGCAGCCGATCTCGCGGCGATGATCCAGGTCAGTCTCGTCGGCTATGGCGCGGGCGGCGCCTTCCTAGGCCTGGCCTATTTCGACCTGACTTACCATCTGATGATCATGCTGATTCTGGCGGCGAAATTCGCTGGCGTGCTAGACAAGTCGGAGTCTGGGGCTACCCAGGCCGCGGCTATAGATCGATTGCCGCACCCGGCCAGCAAATTCGCGCATGGGCGCGGTAACCAGGGCTTCTGAAATGTATCGGCCCCGTCTGAGGTTTCCCCCTGGGGTGGACGGGGCTTTCTGGCTGGCAGTTTTGCTGGTTCTCCTGGTTGAGCTTTCGCTGCACAGTGAAGCAGTCGTTCATCAGTATCGCGCCGTATTCGCGCTGGGGCGCGCGTATGACAAGCTGCATCACGTCGAGCACAACCCGCCACGCATATTATTCATTGGGAATAGCCGGACTGATAATGGCATTGACCCAAGGCGCGTAAGCCAATCATGGCGAGTCATGGCCCCGAGCAGTTTCAACCTGGGGCTGCCCGGTGCCAATGCGATTGTCTACCATGGTGAAATCAAACGACTGAATGAACGCGGGTTGCTGGGCGGGAACGCGATCCACACGGTCGTTTTCGGACTCGACGAAAGCGCATTGCAGGAAGATGACTCACTTGGGTATATCGGATTCCTGGCGGATCGTGATGCCCTTTGGGAATCCGGCCTTTATGTGGACTGGTTTCGGAGTTACTGTCGTCTTTGGTCATACAGCGCAAATCTTAGGCAGCTGCGTGAACCGGACAAACTGCTTCGCTTCCTCGAGGCGACTGTCGATGAGGTGGAGCCGGTAGGGGGGGCTGCTGCAGCGCATCTGGGATACCGTGCCGGTTTTGGGGCAGCACAGAACGAAGGGCAGGTGATGCGTCAGGAAAGCGCGGCCCAGGAACCGCCAGCTCCTGCTGTCGAGGCGTTCTTCTGGCGCACGATCGATCTCCTGCAATCCCGCGGCGTTCGGGTTTTCGTCACCCTGCCCCCCCTGCGCGACCGTCCATCCGCTTTTGTCGATCAGTCGTCTGCATCGGCGCCCTATCGAGAACTCATGGATCGTCTCAAGAGTCGGGGCGTGATCGTGCTGCCGCCCGTGCGCGGATTTTCATCTTCCGAATTCGTCAACGCGGGCCATCTGAATGACAGCGGGGCGCAGCGGTATAGCGACGCGCTGGGACGCCAGCTTGTCGCCAGTGGCGTTCGATAGCGCATGGTATTCAGTTCCCCGACTTTCCTGTTGTTCTTTGGCGTGCTGCTGCTCCTGTACGCCGGGGCGCGCACCTACCGCGAGCGTGCGGCCATCATTCTGGCGGGAAGCCTGATTTTCTATGCTTCATGGAAACTAGCCTACCTCATCCTGCTTGCCGCTTCGGTCAGCATCAATTACCTGATTTATTCGGGCTTGGCGGCAACGCGCAGCCGGAGACTTCTGATTGCTGGACTGGTACTGAACATCGGCTTTCTGGGGGTGGTCAAGTATCTGGGAATGTTGCTGGACAGTCTGCTCGGGATGGGTGAATGGCTCGACATTCCTTTGATTGCCGAACCGCCCGGCTGGGTGGACTGGGCACTTCCGCTGGGTGTGAGTTTTTATACCTTCCATATGCTGTCGGTGATGATCGACGTCTATCGAGGCGAATGGACGCACCGCATATCCTTCCGCGCCTGGTGGCTGTACGTAACGTTCTTCCCGCACATGATCGCGGGGCCGATTCTTCGTGCGTCGGAGCTGGTGGAGCAGCTTGAAAACCTGAAACCGCTGAAAGCGGAAGACATCAAACTGGGTGCACTGATCTTTACGGCAGGCCTTATCAAGAAGGTGTTGTTCGCGGATAACCTTGCACCACTTGCCGATGCGCTTTTTGCCCGCCCCGAGGCCCTGGATTTCTATATGGCCTGGCTGGCCGCGACGGCCTTTGCACTGCAGATTTATTTCGATTTTTCAGGGTACAGCGAAATGGCCATTGGCCTGGCCATGATGTTCGGCGTCACGCTGCCACGCAATTTCCTATATCCCTACACCAGCCGCAGCGTACGGGAATTCTGGCAGCGCTGGCACATCACCTTGTCGCGCTGGCTGCGTGACTATCTCTATATATCGCTCGGTGGAAATCGCCGGGGGATGCCGCGCAATATGGCCAACCTGATGATTACGATGCTGCTGGGGGGCTTGTGGCACGGTGCTGCCTGGACTTTTGTCTTTTGGGGGTTCCTGCACGGCATCTATCTTGTCCTGCACCGATTGCTGCTTGAACTCTATACCCGGCTGGGTGTGGTTTACGGTTCCCTGGCTGCGCGTACGCTTTCCTGGTTAGGATGGCCTGTCACGCTCGCGCTGGTGTGGGTTACCTGGGTATTCTTCCGGGCCCCCACGTTTGGCGACGCGTGGACAATCACTGCTGCGATGTTGGGCATGAGCGATCCGGCACAAACGGTCGTTGTCCGGAATTACGTTCAGTGGTTGGTGTGGGGGAGCCTCTTGCTGACGGTGCTCGAACCCAGAATCGAACAGGGTTTCAAGGCGGGCCTGCAACAATGGGGGAAGTTGCATTTCACGCTCAGGGGAACCGCCTATGCGGGGTTGGCACTTGCGATCATTTTCTTTGGCGGCAGCAGCCAGAAATTTATCTACTTCGATTTCTAGGCCCGGACGCGGTGCTGGAACTCAGTGCCCGTTCTCCTGCAGCCAGCGCTCCAGCATCATCACCACCCAGATCATCACGCCGTAGTAACTGGCGTGGGGGCCACGCTGCATGGCCAGCATGTGGTCGAGGTAGGCCGGCTGGATCCAGCCGCGGCGCTTGAAATCGGCGAGACTGTCGCCGACCAGTTCGCCGAGCGGCGTGTACTGGTTGCTCCATACGCCGAAGGGCAGGCCGAAGCCGTGCTTGGTCTTGTGGATGATCTTATCCGGCAGCAGGTCGGTGAGCGCCTGCTTGAAGAACCAGCGCAGTGTCTGGCCGCGCACCTTGTAGTCCACCGGCAGGTGATGGGCGAATTCGACCAGGCCGTCGTTCAGCAGCGGGTAGTGCACCTCGACGCCGGCCGCCTCGGTCATGGTGCCCACCTTGCGCAGGTCGTTGTCGGCCAGGGTGAATTTGAGATCGACGTGCATCAGGCGGTTGATGTAATGGTCCGACGCCGTGCGTTCGTACACCTCGACCAGAGCCGCGTCGGTCCGGGAAGGGTCAACGGCGTGAAGGAAATCCGTTTCGAAGATGCGGTCGAGTGGCGTGCGGTGGAGGAAGTTGTAACTTTCCAGGCGCAGCGGCAGGCCGATCCTGGCCTGGGCGACGTAGCTTTTCAGCTTGGATAGCGGGAAGCGGTTCGACAATCCAGGCAGGTGCACCAGCGGCTCGATCACGCCGCGCCGCAGCAGCGCGGGCATGCGGCCGTAGAACTCGAACAGGCCCTGCTTGGCGTAGCGCGCGTTGCCACCGAAGATTTCATCGCCGCCGTCGCCTGCCAGCATCTGGCCGAAGCCAGCCTCCTGCGCGGCGCGCGCGCAGAAATACGTCGGCACCGCCGAGCTGTTGCCAAAGGGTTCGTCGTATTCGCGCGCGATCACGGGTACGGCGGTGACGATATCGACCGGCTTCAGGTAGTACTCGTGCGCGTGGCTGCCGAAACGCTCGGCGGCGCAGCGCGCGTATTCCATTTCGTCGAAACCGTCGGCGTCGAAGCCGATCGAGAACGTGTCGACCGGGCCTCCGCGCGCAGCAGTCAGCGCGCCGACCACGGTCGAGCTGTCGGTGCCGCCGGAGAGGAACGCGGCGGTGCCGGGCGCGTCGATGCCGCGCACGGCCGCATCGAGCCGCGCGCGGAAATCGGCGCGCAAGGCATCGTAGTCCGGCGCCGCGGGCGCATAGTCGGCGTGCCAGTAGAAGCCGGTTTCGATCTGGCCGTTTTTCAGGCGGGCATACTGGCTGGGCAGCAGCTTCTTCACACCCTGGTACAGGCTGCGCGGCGCGGGAATGGCGTGGAAGTAAAGGTAGTCGTAGATCGCCTGTGTGTCGATGCTGCGGCCGACAGCGGGGTGGGCGGCAACGCCCTGCACGCTGGTGCCGAACACGAACTGCCCGCCGCGCTTCGCGTAGCACAGGCGCTCGGCGCCCATGCGGTCGAGCGCGAGAAAGGCCTGGCCGGTCGAGGGCTCCAGCACGGCAAAGGCGAAGTTGCCCTGCACGTGGCGTGGCAGTTGTTCGCCGAGGCGGCGCCAGCCCTGGGCCAGCGCGGCAGCGGGACTGCGTGCACGCGCGGTGGCGGCAAGTTCGGCATCGTCGAAGCGGGGACGGCCGAAGCACGCCACCGCGAGTCCGTCCTCGACGTGGAGGCCGGCTTTGCCGAAGCGTGAGGCCCCGGCCACGCCGAATGCCGGGCTGGCCTGGGAATCGAGCGCGCTCGCCGGCGACAGGCGCGCCGCCTTCGCCATGTGCCGAATCAGGTCCTGATGCGCGCCGTGCTCGCCGAGCCAGCCGAATATGCCGTCCATGGTCTGTTTTGTGTCAGGGATGCGTGATAATTGCTGCTTATTATTTCAAGAAAACATGACGCGCGGCCGTGCGGGTCGCGTCGGGCTGGCACGAAACCTGTTATCCCTATTGCCCGAGTCACGCCATATTCCCAGAAAGCGAAGCCCTTGAGCGAATTCCTGGAAAAAGTTAGCAAGACGCTTGCCTGGCACGGGCGGCGTGTGGCGCGCAGCGTGCGGAGTGCGTCGTGGGGTCTTGCTCCGCGGCCTGTCGAGCGGCCCATCATCGTGGTGGGCTGCTCGCGCGCCGGCACCACGCTCGTCTACAAGACGCTGTCCGAATCGCGCGAGATCGGCAGCCTGCAGCGCGAAACCCACGACTACTGGATGGACCTGCATCCCCTGGCCGACAAGGACTGGGACACCCACGCGCTCGATGCGACCGATGCGAGCGACGCCGACCGCGACACCGTGAGCCGCTACTTCTACGCGTGGACCGGGCGCCGTCGCTGGGTCGACAAGAACAACCAGAACGGCCTGTGCGTGCCCTATCTGCAGGCGCTGTTTCCCGACGCGGTGTTCGTCTTCGTCAAGCGCAGCCCCGGCGACAACCTCAATTCGCTCATCGAGGGCTGGCGAAAACCCGACGAATTCGCCACCTGGTCGGACAGGCTGCCGGCGAAAGTCGCCGTGGAAAACGGCACGCTCACCCAGTGGTGCTTCTTCCTCGCCGACGGCTGGCGCGACTACGTGAACGCGCCGGTCGAGAACGTCGCCGCCTTCCAGTACGCGGCGATCAACCGCGCCATTCTCGATGCGAAGGCGAATGTGCCTGCCGGGCAGTGGGTCGAAGTCTTCTACGAGGACTTCCTGCGCGACCCGGTCGCCACCTTCCGCCGCGTCTTCGAAGGCTGCGGTCTCGCGTTCGACCGCGAGCTGGAACAGCACTGCGCCAACGTGCTCGACATTCCCTACAACGCCTTCTCGGAAATCCGCCTCGACAAGTGGAAGGACGGCCGCAACCGCGAGAAGATCGAGCGCGTGCTGCCCAAGGTGACGGACGTGGCGGCGAGGATGGGGTATTGATGGCGGCCTTGCATGCGCCTGGGCCGCAGCGCCCCCTCTCCCTGGCCCTGGAGGGACTACTAGCCGATCGACTAAGCCCGCAAGCGGGCAAGTCGACGGTTATCTCCCTCCGGGGGAGAGGGAATAGTCGATGCGAGGCCATCGCGCCTGTGCGAATCCCCAAAAAAACTCCCCTCTCCCTTGAGGCGAGAGGGGTAGGGGAGAGGGTGAACTGCACGCCGACAACAACCCGCAAGCAAGGCGTCGTCAACCCCCGATGACCCCGCTTGCCTTCGTCCTCATCGCCATTCTCCTCCTCTGGGCCGCCGTTCTCGCTGCTTTCGCCCGCCCCCTGCTCGCCCGCTGGCGCGAACCTGTCTTCCGCCACCCCCTCCTCGCCATCGAGAGCGACGACTGGGGCGCCGGTCCGCTCGACCAGGCCGCCGCCCTGAATCGACTCGCCGAGGCCTTGTCCCGCGTGCGCGACGGCCGCGGCCGGCCGGCCCTGATGACGCTGGGCGTGATCTTCGAAGTGCCCGACGGCCCGCGCATCGCGGATGCCGATTGCGCCGACTACCACGCGCTGCCGCTTACCGATGCGCGCTTTGACGCCGTGTGCACCGCCATGGATGCGGGCATCGCGGCTGGCGTATTCGTGCCGCAGCTGCACGGCCAGTGCCACTACTGGCCGCGGGCGCTGCTGACCGCCGCGCAAACCGACGCCGCGGTGCGCGCCTGGCTTACCGCCGCCGAACCGGCCGCCACCGAGGCGCTGCCGTCGCCCCTGCAAAGTCGCTGGGTCGATGCCTCGGTCCTGCCATCCCGATCCCTGACCGATGACGAAATCCGCGACGCGGTGCAAAACGAGGTGAGCGTTTACCAACGCGTCTTTGGCAGCCGGCCGCAGGTCGCCGTCGCCACCACCTTCGTGTGGACCGACGCCGTCGAGGCCGCCTGGGCGCATCTGGGCATCGAGGCCATCGTCACCCCCGGGCGCCGCGCCACCTGCCGCGATGCGTCGGGACAGCCCGGCTGCGTCGACACCGCCATGCTGACGGGTGAGCGCTCGCTCGCGGGTGCCACCTATCTGGTGCGCGACGTCTACTTCGAGCCCGCGCTCGGCCACGCGCCGCAGCGTCTCGCCGACGGTGTCGCGCAGCGCGCGCGCCAGGGCCGTGCCTGCCTTGTCGAAACGCACCGCTTCAATTTCCTGCAGCAACCGGACGCCAGCCTGGCAACGCTCGAGGCGGGCCTCACGGCCGCGCTCGAAGCCTGCCCGACGCTGCGCTTTGCCGCGCCGGCCGAAATCGCCCGCGCGATCCGCCAGCGCGATCCGGCCTGGATCGAAACCGCGCTGCGGCCGCGGCTCGCCGCCTGGCGTGCGCGCCTCGACGAGATCCCGCGCTTTCGCCGCGTGTCGCTTCTCACCGGGCTGGCGCTGCCGCTCGCGTTGCTGGGAGGCCGCGCATGAACCCGCGCTTCTCGGTCGTGATCCCCGCCTTCAATTCGGCCGCCACGCTGGCGCGCGCGATCGAATCGGTGCGCGCACAGACCTGGCCGGCGCACGAGATCCTCGTCGTTGACGACGGCTCGACCGACGCCACCGCCGAAGTCGCGGCCGGCTTCGACGGCGTGCGCCTGATCCGCCAGAAGAACAGCGGCGTCTCGGTCGCGCGCAACGCGGGTGCCGCGGCCGCGACCGGCGACTGGCTGGCTTTCCTCGACGCCGATGACTGGTACGCGCCCGACCGCCTGCGCCTGCACGCCGAATGGATCGCCGAGGACGCGGCGCTCGATTGCCTGACCGGCGACTACGAATACCGCGATGACGCCGGAAAACTGCTCGGCACCTCGATGGCACAGCACGCCTCGGGGCGCATGATGCTGACGAAAGCCGCAGGCGCCACGCGCGTGGTGATGGACGCGCCCAAGGAAATCGCCGCCTTCGTCGCCGACCACTTCGGCGACACCCACACCCTGTCGGTGCCGCGCATGCGCTTCATCGAACTGGGCGGCTACCCCACCGGCTACAAGGTGTGCGAAGACGTCCACTTCCTCACCCGCCTGGTGGCGGCGAGCCGCCGCATCGGCGTGGTGTGCGCAAGCCTCGGCGTCTACCTGATCCATGGCGGCAGCGCCACCCGCCGCGACCCGGTGTCGGCGCAGCGCGAGAACGTGCGCACGCTCACCGATCTGGCACGACTGGCGCAGAATTTCCCGGCGCCGGTGCGGCAGGGCGTGGCCGAGCGCATGGCCAGCGCCCGCTACAACCTCGGCTGCGCGCTGAGCAGGCGCGGCGAGCATCTTGCCGCCGTCCGTGCCGTCCTGCCCTCGCTGTATGAACGCCCGGGCTGGCAGGGCCTGCGCAACGTACTGTCGATGATGAAAGGTTGACCGCTTGAACCGCCTCCTTGTCCTCACCGAACTCTTCCTCCCCACCAAGGGCGGCACCGCCGTGTGGGCGGCCGAGGTCTACAAGCGCCTGGGCGGCAAGGACATCCACATCGTCACTGCCGACGTGCCGGGTGCCGCCGAGGTCGACGCCGTCCATCCCAACACCATCCACCGCCTGAATCTCAGGCGCGTGCCCTGGCTGCGCCCGGAATCGCTGGCGATGTATGCAAGTTTCTTCTTCAAGTCGCTGGCGCTCGCGCTCACCCATCGCTTCGACGCGATTCACGCCTTTCGCGCCCTGCCTGAGGGCCTGGTCGCCTGGCTCGTCGCACGCCTCACCTTCCGCCCGGTGGTGATCTACGCGCACGGCGAAGAGCTCACCACCTGGGGACGCGGCGGCAAGTACAAGGCGATGCGCTTCGCCCTGCGCCATGCCGACTGGGTCATCGCCAACAGCGAGCATACCCGCGATACTCTGCTCGATATGGGCATCGACCCCGGGCGCGTCACCATCATCTACCCTGGGGTCGATGTCTTGGTGTTCCGACCCGGACTCGATACCACCGGCCTGCGTGAAAGCCTCGGCATCGGCGCGGAAGAAAAACTCGTCTTCTCGGTCGGGCGCCTATCAAGACGAAAAGGCTTCGACCAGATGGTGCGGGCAGTGGCGCAACTGCATGCCGAGGGTTTTCCTGTGCACTACGTCATCGCCGGCATTGGCGAGGACGCCGGCTATCTGGATGGGCTGATCGAGGAACATAATGTGCAGGCTGTCGTCCACCGGATAGGCGCGGTGGGCGAGGCTGACCTGCCGCGCTGGATGAACGCCTGCGACGTGTTCGCCATGCCCAACCGCGAGATCAACGGCGACAGCGAGGGCTTCGGGATGGTGTTCATCGAGGCGGCTGCGTGTGGCAAGCCTTCGCTTGCCGGTGAAGCAGGCGGGACCGGCTCGGCGGTGCTGCACGGCGAAACGGGGATTCGGGTGGATGGCAATGTTGTCCAGGCAGTGGTGGACGGCCTGCGCGAATTGTTGACTGATCCGGATAAGGCGCAGGCATGTGGGCAGGCTGGCTTGGATCGGGTATTGGCCCGATTTGCGTGGGAACAGGTGGCGAACGCCACGCGGCAGATCATCAGGAAAGGATAGGCCATGAACATGAAACAAGTGGTTTGGGGGCTGCTGGCAAGCCTGCTGTGCATGCCCGCCATGGCGGTCGAGCCTTGGGTTCCGACTGACGCCGAGTTCGCGAGTCTCCCGCCCTTCTGCAAAGTCAAGATGAAAAGCGCGCAGGGGAGCCCGGACTACACCGCATGGGAGCAAACGCTGGGCAAGGACTTTCTCCACACCCACCATTACTGTGCGGGCATTAATTTCATCAACCGCTCTTACCGCGCACGGAGCTCGCAGGACAAGCGCTTCAATCTCAATAGTGCGAGAGGTGAATTGCAGTACATGGTGACGCACGCTGATCCTGGCTATAGCCTGATGCCGGATGTTCATCTGAACCTTGGGGTCGTATATTCGCTCTCGAACCAGGCTGCGCAGGCGATCACACATTTCAACAAGGCGATCGAACTGAATCCGAGGCAACCGCGCGCCTACAATGCGCTTGCCGATTACTACGCAAAGACCAGTCAAACGACCAAAGCGCTGGAAACGGTGACCGAGGGGCTGCGTCACAATCCGGATACGCGCAGTCTGCAGCGGCGGTATATGGAGCTCGGTGGCAAGCTTCCCTATCCGGCCCCCATCGAGCCACCGCAGCAAGCAGCGTCGCCGCAGGAGGCGGCCCCGCCAGCAGTACCTGAAGCTGCGCCTGCGCCCACCGTGAAAGCACCGGAAATGCGCGACACCCCCGTGCCTGCCGAGGCAGTGCCCGCACCCGCGATTGGGTCGCCCACGAATCCCTACTGCCGGTTCTGCCCCGACTGAGCGGTTGCTGTAGTTCGCTGAACATCCATGTTCACGAACAACTGGAGTTTCTCCCATAGGCTTGCCGCTATGTCGGGATACTCATTCGATACATCGCGCTGACATGAAGGGTCCGTGACGATGTCGAAAAGCCGCAGCGCATAGCCCGATTCCAACGGCTGGTACACTAGCTTCCAGCGTCCGACCCGGATCATGCGGTCCTTGGCGGCCATGATCCGTTCGTGGTATTCCGGCTTGAGGCTCAGCGTGCCGCGCTCGCGGTCCGGAATGTCGAGGAGCGCCAGCAGGTCAGGGTAGCGCAGGTGGTTCTCGGGCAGGCCCGGAATATCCGTGATCCAGACGCCGGTTTCGTTGAAGGCGTTCAGGTCGGGGCAAGGCCTGTCTGCCGTGAGGCAACCCGCCAACGATACCCCGTCCATGCCGCTGGCCGGCGGGGCATCCACTAGTTCGAGTAGCGTGGGTGCCAGATCGATCGAGCGCACCACACTGTCGATCTTGCCGCGCCCGGGTTTCCGCGGGTCGCGAATCACCAGCGGGATGCGCGGGCTGGCCTCGCCCACGGCCGAGTTGCCCTGGCCCCAGCTGTCGTGCTCGAAGAATTCCATGCCGTGGTCGGAATAGACGACGACGATCGTGTTGTCGGTCAGCCCGCAGGACTTCAGGTGAACCAACATCTTGCCGACTTCGTCGTCGAATCCGGCCACGCAGCCGTCGTACAGGTCGATGATCTGGTCGAGGTCGAATTCCTCCTTGGGCGCGCCCTGGCGGCGCAGGATGTCGAACGGGTCGGTGAGCCGGGCCATGGCGAACTTCGATTCACCCCGGTAGGCCGGATTGGCGAAGCGTGTGTAGTACGGCCATTCCGACGCGAATGGCGGGTGCGTGGTCGAGTAGAACACGTTGAGTAAGAACGGCTCGCCGTTGGCGGCGAGGCGCGACAGCAGCCTGCGCGCGCGCTTGCCGATCGGCTGGGTGAGTGGCACGCCACCCAGATAATAGAGCTCGGGCAGCAGCAGACGCCCCATGCGATTGTGCAGGAACAGGGAAAGGTAGAGTCGCAGATCCTTGGGGCCCTGGCGGATCAGGTACTTCAGGTTCCACTGGTCTTCCGGCAGGTCGGTGTGCTCGAAGCCGAAGCTGAATTTGCCCATGTCCGCACCGCACCAGTCCGAAATTGCCGCGCTGCGATAACCGCGGGCTTTCAGCAGTTGCGGCAGCGCGCTGACCTTCAGGCGCGATTCCTCGTCGGGAACGAAGTTGTCGCGGACGCCGTGTGCGTGTGGCCAGGTGCCAGTGAGCAAGGAAACCAGACTGGGTGCCGTGCGCGCGCAGGGCACGTAGCAGTTGGCGAACAGCGTACCCTGTTCGGCAAGGCGGTCGATGTTGGGGGTGAGCGTACGGCGGTAACCCATCGCACCCAGGCGGTCGGCACGCAGGGTGTCTGAGCCGATCATCAGGATGTTTGGCGGGGTGTCTTGCTTTCGCGCGGATTGCTTGCGAAGCGGCCGCGCTTCCAGCTGCCATGACGCCCAGGCCACGGTGCAGCCGATGAACAGCACCGTCGCCCACAACGCGATCAGGTCGCCTGCCCGGCCTTCCCCGGCCAGTTGCAATGACGACGACGCGAGCAGCAAGGCTGCCAAGGCAAGCCACAGTACCTGCAAGCCGGCGATGCGTGCAGGTGTCATCCATTGCCACAGCCCGTATAGCCGGCTTATGCGGTAGTGCATCGACGCTACCAAAAGGCCCGGGTTGAAGCGCAGCTTCACGATGAACTGCAGCGCAAAGGCGCCGACGATACCAAGCACGGCGGCGAGCGCGGCCAGCCATCCCGACCACGGTGCCTGCAGTGTCGTGGCGATCATGAAATAGAGCAGCACGCCGATTCCGCCGGTGAACAGCATCAGCGCGAAGGCCCAGACTGTCAGCCGTGCCAATGCATACAAGGTGTAGCGCCGGTAATGAGTAAGCACCTCCTCGCGGATACGCGGGCCGGTCTGAGAGAAGTTGGCAAGCGATTTGGCAAGCAGCGCTACTGAACCAAGGGCCGCGACGCCGGCTGCCGGCAGCAACCCCGCCCACTTGGCGTCGCCGCTGGCGAACCAGGCGATCAGGCCGCACGCCACGGTAAATAGGGCGAGTGTCTCGATCCACAGCGTTCCGCGGTCGGCTGGAAGCGGCAAGTTCTTCTTGCGGTGCCCGGATTCGCTCAGACCGCGTATCTCACCAAGCGCGGCGGCCGTGCGGATCAAATAAAATCGCCGCTTGGCCCAGGACAGGGCAAAGGTGCTGTGGAATGCGTACTCCGCGAGCTTGCGCCATACATAAAGCGGCAGACGGCCATTGCCGTTGATGCGCGATGTCGAGCGCGTGCGCTGATAGCTCTTTTTCAGGAGATAGCCGAACTTGAGTCGCTGGTTGTCGACGTAGTGATACTGAACAATTTCCGGGGCGTATTGGCAAATGGCCCCGCGCGACATCGCACGCAATACGTATTCACTGTCTTCACCCCCGCCCAGATCGTGACCATGTGGGCCGAGTTCGGTAGAGAATTCACCGGCCAGTTCGAACACGTTCCGGCGTACCACCAAATTTCCGCCGCCCGGGATGGGGCCTTCTTCGGCGGTGATCAGCTTGGCCGCGCTCCCTTGGTCATAACGCGGCACCGGCAAAGGGTAGATACGATAGGGACCCTCATCGTGCACCCAGCCAGGCTCAGTGCCGTCCCAGTCAGGCAGGATGCGGCCGCAGTAGAGGCCAGCGTCCGGCCAGGCATGCACTGCCTGTTCGATCGCAACCAGATAATTTTCATCGACACGATGATCGTCGTCGACGAAGGCAGTCAGCTCGGAGTCGATTTCTGGAATGGCGCGGTTCAACGCGTGCGACTTGCCGGGCGTGGGCACCTCGATCAGCCGCAGCGGCAACCAGCCGGCCTCGGCCTGCTCGGCCTGGTATGTCCGCATGCGGGTCGCCGTGTCGTCGGTGCAGGCGTTGGCGGCCACCAGGATCTCCACCGCCATCGCCGGTCGCGCCGCTGCGTTGATCGACGCTAGTACACGATCCAGCAGATCGGCGCGGTTGTGGGTGCAAATGAGGATGGTAAGAGCGGTCACGAGCGTGATCGATATCCAATGATGCATCCCAGCGCGTGAGCGGCGTTCATCGCTTGTCGAATACGGCTTGCCTTGCCTGGTTGGCTAGGGGGCAGCGTCTTCAGGCAGTGCATCAGAAACTGAGATACCAGGAATGGAGGAATGCCGAACATGGATCTCGGATAATTTGGCAAGGTATACCGTCCGTGGCGTTGGCCTGCACGGTAGTGCAGTTTGAGAAAGTAGCGCCGCCTTAGGCGCCAAGGTTCTACGCCATGCCATACGGCCATATCGGGGCGATATCGGATCTGGGCACCCATTTCGAGCAGAGAGCGGAACATGATTGCATCTTCGCCCCCCCCCACGTCAGAACCTGCCCGGTTATAGCGATCATCGAATCGCAGAGAGGGGTTATTACGAAAAATCCGCATCGCGTAGGCAATGTTGGCTGTCCAGATCGGCGTTTCTGCACCACGTATCCAGAACGCGCTGGGCCCATGGTCTACTTCTGCGAGAAAACCGAGCAGATCGTCCTTTAGCCAGGCTGGGCGAGCCAATGGCGAAAATGACACCTGAACACGCCCCCCTGCACAGTCGGCTGCATCGTTCACTATGGCATCGTAGGCTGCGGTCAACCAACCAGCTTGCGGTAGTTCGTCGTCGTCGATGAATACCAGGATGTCACGGTCGAGCGACTCCGCTAGGGCACGGTTGCGAGCGGGCACGATGCCGGGTGCTGTTTCGGTGACAACGCGCAGCGATGCGCCGGGCTCGCGCTGCAGTCGACCTAACACCTCAAGCGTGTTGTCAGGGCTGTTGTTGTTGACGACCAGGATTTCGAACGGTACCGGACAGCTTTGTGCGCGCAGCGCTGCGACCAGTTCGGCCAACCGGTCGGCGCGTTTGTAGGTGCAGAAGGCAACGGTCAGTGTTTGCACAATCGATGGGGCAGCAATGTGATTTCTAGTTGTTTCCCTGCAATGGCCGGTCGTGCTTTTCAATCAGCCATCGATGTAAAGACAACGGCAGCCAGGATGGCAGCATGTACTTCCAGTCGCGCAAAGTCCCATAACCGTGTTTCATGACTTCACGGAAGATGGTTCGAGCCGCAGCCAGATCGCGCTCCCAATAACAAGCGTAACCGCGCTGCAGCAGTTCGCCCATCGTGAGTTGACGGACGCGCTGCTGGTCAAGTTTGGACGCGATTGATGGATTAGCGTGCAGGTACTTGCCCTGCGCGCGCCAGTGATTCAGCGCGATGCGGGCACGATTGCGCGTGATTTGCTCGCCGCCGTGGTGGTGGTAATAGGCGAGTACGCGTGGCACACGAACCAGTGTATGCGTGGTGCCGATGCGGAGCCAGAGGTCGTAGTCCATGCATGAGCTGAGCGTTTCATCGAAGCCGTTTGCCTGTTCGATGATGACGCTGCGCACGAGTGCGCCGTGAATGGGCCAGCGGCAACCGCCCAGCAGGGACTCGATCTTGGTGTCGTTTTCGTAGTCGGGCGGCACGAATGGCGCATCGCGCCCCTCGCCCAGCCCGATGTTCTGCCATCCACAATACGCGAGCCCGGCATCTTGCCTTTGGTCGAGTGTCTGTGTCATCTCTGCGAGGAAATCCGGGTGCCAGGTGTCGTCGGCGTCGAGGAAGGCGGTATAAACGCCACGGACTTCACGCAGCGCACGATTCCGGGCCGCTGCAGCACCTGAATTCGGTTGCTGGAAAATGCGGATGCGCGCGTCCCGGGCTGCAATTTCCTGGAGAGTTGACCACGACGCGTCGCTGGAGCCGTCGTCGACGACGATCAGTTCCCAGTCCGTTCGGGTTTGCGCTTGCAGACTGCCGATGCTGGTGCGCAGGTGGTCCGCTGCGTTGTAGCAGGGCATGACGATGCTCGTGGTAACCGCTGCCTGGTTCATTTTTGTGCGATGTGCCGATAGGCGTACCGAGCAAGATTGCGCCAAGCCACGTCGTGACTTCCGAAATGAAGCTTGCGCGCGAACGTGCTGGCCGTGTCGGTATTGAAGATGGTGAGACGCCGAATTTGGTAGCGATCGCGGTCGCGTAGGGCCCAACCCGTTCGTGTTGTGCATGCGGCCTGGTAGCCGGCCCGCTGGACGGCATCGGCGCAACGTCCGTCCCACGCGCCATAAGGATAGGCGAAACTCTGCACGGGACGGCCAAGCACCGCTTCCAGCGCCGCCTTGGAGTCGGTTAATTCCTGGATCAGGCGGGCATCGTCGGCCTCGGTCAGGCGAATGTGGCTCACGGTGTGTGAGCCGATTTCCATGCCACAGCGCTGCATGTCGCGCAATTCATCTGCGTTGAGGAGGCGGCCGGGGGGACGACCATTAGCCGGCCAAGCGGGCTCGCGCCCAATGGAGCCGGTGACGATGAACCAGCTCGCGCGCATGCCGCGCGCTTGCAGGGCCTCGCAGGCGGCCAGATTGTCGACATAACCGTCGTCGAAGGTGAGCACTGCGACCCGGCCAGGCCATTTCCCTGGGGTTGCTGCCAGTTCCGCCATGGTCGGCGTTGCATAACCCTCTGCCGCCAGGAAATCCAGCTGCGCGCGAAACTGTGCCATTGAAATCGCCCAAGGCCAATCCGGCCGGCATCGCCCCGGGGAAATGGCGTGATACATAAGCATGATGGGACCGTGTCGCCCGGCGTCACGGTGCAGCCACTTTGAAATCGGGTCAATCATGCGATGAGGAGATAGTGGCTGTGGGGGGCGGGTGTTCGGATGCAGTTTAATGTTTGATTGTGCATCAAAAATATTTTGCCACCCCCGACTGGAACCGGGGGCTTATGGAAAACCGGCTCAGGCGGCGAGAGCGTTTCTTGGGGTGATCGGCAGTAAAGATTCATTGCTCACATTGAAGTGAGTCATGATCCGGAAAAAATAAACAAAAGCATGTTGGCAAAGTGTTGCGGCTGACGGGCCTGGGTGGAGGTTGTTGATATTGAACGGCGAGCCACCCCAATTAAGTTTTCCTGGTCAGGATGCAGACGCCATCTACTGTATCGAATCGTTGTGCACACCAGTCTGGCTCATCTTCCAGCCAGGTTTTGAGCATGCGTGATTCGGCAGAACGGTTTGCATCGTCGACGAATATCAAGGCGTTTTGGGACAGTCGTTGCCGCAAGACGGGTAAGGCAGGGTACCGGGCCGCCAGGCTATCTCCTTCACGTTGAGGAGGGCCGTCGACGAGGAGAAAATCGATGGTGCCGAGCGTGTCCAGATCACACTGCGGGATATCGTACCAATTGTACGTGCAGCCCTCTATCTGTTGTGCGCGCAAAGGAGCATCGATCACGGAGATGACATCGTCAAGACCAAGAAATTCGACGTATCGACGGGTCTGATTTGCCCAGTCAGCGTCGTGGTCGACGGAAAGCACCCGCCCACGCCCTGTTCTTTTGAGGATTTGTCCAAGAATGAGGGTCGAGACACCAGAGCCTAACTCCAAGATCGCTTCTGGTTTGCGAGTCAGCACCTCGCGTGCCAGCAAGGCAGCCGAATCACCTGTTAGAGCCCAACCACCACCGATGGGGAGGGGCAGGCTCTGCGTATAGGGTCCAAGTCTGACAAGCCCGTGAATATCACAGACGTCCCGACGCATCCTTTCTAGACGGTTTCTTATCGTTTGTGTGCGGTTGTCTACAAGGGCGCAGGTCGCCTCCTTGGTGTTATGTAGCAGTGCACCAATGACTGTGCATGCTGTGGCGACCGGCCAGGTTGCGTCGAATGTGGTAATACCCAAGCCTGCGCCGATGGCTGTGAGGCCCCCTCCCGCGATGCCTGCTGCAAAGCCCATGGCTAGGTTCTTGGCACTTGGCAGTTGCATTTGAAATCCCCTTTTGTTTCGATCTGCGGGTGGCGCAAACGGGCAAAATGCCGAGTGCTTCACACTGGGCAGGCGGTGTCTCACACGGTTAGACACCCATCATTTTCCGCCACGCAAGGAACGCGACAATATTATCGATACGGGTCGAGTGGTCCTGCTTGCGTGCGATATGTTCATCGAACAGCGTACGCAGTGCGGTTGGATCGAACCAGTCTACCGCAAGCGGGTCGTCGAGCAGCTTTGCTCGGAACCACTCTGGCGCGATGTGACGGATACTTTCGTCGTGGTGAACGTAACAGCTGCGGTCATGTGGACCGAGCCATCCGGCTGATGCCTGGATAAGCAGCGTGTTCGACAGACGACGGATTCTTTGCAGCCGCCATTGCAGACCTGCCGGCAGCAGAGAAATCGGTTTGGGTCCAGGATTTGAAGCATCGAGACCGTGCGTGTCCGCGTAGGTAACCGGTTTGCCCGTCTTGTTTTCGGGCACCGCTGCTAGCCGCGGGGCATGGCGGACCAGCATGCGGCGGTATGCGCGCTGTTCCTGACGGTGTGCCAGCGGCATCGACAGGAATGTGTCGAGTACATTGGTGTCGAGGAAAGGGTTCTCGACGCGGAAACGGGCGCTGAGCATGCGCCCGAAATATGCAATGTAGCGGGATTGCCGGTGGTGAAGCTCCGCCAGCAAGGCTTTTTCGTCGAGCGTTTCGGCGTCAGCGTCGGCAAGCGCGGCCAGCATGACCGCGCGGGTGCAGCCCCGGACGGCCTGGTAGCGTTCTGAGTGCATGACTTTTGCCAGAGCCACTTCTGAAAACCCTTTGCCCTGGTACTTCCGGCGCCACACGATCTCATACGGATCTTGCGTATCAAAAGTTTTCCCCAATCCCAGCAAATGTCCGCCTGATAGCACATCTCCCAGGTAGCCCGTGAGCATGGTTTGGCCGGGTTCGCCGATCCCGAGGAGCCGATACATTGGCAATGCCTCGATGGAAACTTCGCCATCGCACAGCGTTTGAACGGGCGTCAGATAGTCGCTGAAAAACGTTTCTGGGATGGGCAGGCGGCTGAAGCGGGCGCCAAGCGCACGGGCGATGCGACGGCCGAAGCGCACGTCATAGCAATGACGATGTCCGAAGGAATACGCTGCAGCATTCGCCGCCAGGGCGGGTGGAATGAAGGCCGCGATCGATCTTGCGTCGAGTCCGCCAGAGAGCGGAAGAAGGAAGGGGGAGCTATCGCAGCGCACCCGAACTGCGCGGGACAGCACCTCAGCCAATCGATCCGCCCAGCGATCGAGGCCGTCATCCTTGCCCGGGACGATGCGGGGTGCCCAATAGCACTGGAACGACAAGCCCGTGCGGTCGATTCGAGTCACGGTTGCCGGTGGTAGGACGTTCACCCCCCGAATCAGCGAACGCGTGTCGACCAGATGGCTGGTGATAAGAAATTGTTCGACGGCTGCCGTGTCGATTTCCCGTGGTGCCCACGGGTGCTGCAAGAGGGAGAGGAGTTCCGTGGCCAGGAGCGTGGTGCTGCCCGTGTGCCAGGCGTAGATTTTTTTTGTTGCCAGCCGATCCGTAACGACGGTGAGTGTTTCAAATCGCGGTTGCCAGATGCAAATTGCGAAGGAGCCCCCAAGCTGGGTAAGTGCGGAAATGCCTTCCTGCAGGAAGCGCTGCAACAGCGTGGTTGCGGGGGGGGTGTTTTCGCCATGCCAAGCTCGGCCGAGCAGGATAAGCGTGCATTCGCTGTCGGGGTCCTGGGCGATTGCATGGCTCGCCCATGGCGCTAAGCGCATGCGAACGGCAAGGGGCGCCGCGTCGATGGTGTGTCGCGTTGTATTTTCCAGGGGCACAAGCCCTTGCCCCATGTCATCCACATGAGTACGTGCCAGCGGGTCAGGCGATAGAACGCAGGCGAGGCCGGTTTCCATACTCGGCGATTTATGAGTGTGCCGAAGATGAAGGTGGCAGATCGACTTGCCCCTCCCCAGCAGCTGAGAGATTTGTGGCGTAATCGTCGCGTACTTTGTTCACGCAGAATGCATATAGGTAAGAATCGAGTTGTGGCCAGAGCATGCGAATACGAAGTGATTGGCCAAACAACTTCGACCAGCCATAGCTGAAGTGCCAGAGCAGCGGGTGCTTGCGTCGGTTGTTGAAGTAGCGGTTGGGGTTGCCCCAATAAATCCAGTTATTGAGCTTTTGTACAATAGGCAAAATCCGTATACCCATGCGCCCGAGGAGCTTACGTCTGATTAGATGGCGGAAGAATTCATCGCGGAGGCTGGACGTGACAGGAACGTTGGGGGTGGGTAGGTGCACGATGGAAGCGAGTTTTATTTGGCCGAACATTTCCCGCGGTACGCCAGCTTCCTCGGCTATCCGACGTGGAATAGGGCGGTCATAACGGGTGTTGAGCCGCCATGGCCGCATCGCCGGACTTTCTGTGATGCACAATATGGCGGTTCGATTTCTTGAGCCAATTACAGGTATGGCCGCCTGGACGACGCCCGCCTTTAGCCGTATTTCAGAAAGTCCATGTCCGGCCAAGTCCCACTTCTTCAGTGAGTCATCGAAAAAATGCATACGATGTTCCCCGGTAATTTCACGCGTGTACCAGAATTCTCCATATTGACCGGTCAACAGCAGAGTGGGTTGGCTGACATATGACATGATTCCATGCAGGTTCAGGTCTGAATTGTTATCCAGACCAGCCCAATAATATTCTTCTGCGGCGAGTCCCTTTTTTTCGAAGCTACGTCGGTCTATGTGGGTGCAAGGTAGTCCAAGTGCCCTGCAAATTTCCGTTCCGTCGTCACTGGGGGTGCGGGATTCTTTGCCGTTGTAGAAACTTTCCCTTTCCTTGGATTCCGGACTGGTGAAAATGTTGTCAATTCCAAACGGCGCCGCTAGCGCATTGACTGCAGTTGAGTCGTAGCCGCGGGATTGCGTCGAAAAAATTATCATCTTGTTATTGCGCGCGGGATGGCGCGCATTGGCAAACAACTCACCGATACGGAGCTTCAGATAATCTCTGTAATCCTCAAACTGCTTGAATTCAGGGGGGAGAGGTTTCTCAATGCGAGAAATGCCGTCGGGTCCGATCCGGACATTGTCGTGCAGAACCCGGACGACGTGGCCTTTCCGGGTTGGAATGTCGCGCGTGTATTTCCGAATGCCGTCGAGGATTGACGCGTTGATGCGGCTGTAATCTTCGCAATCGACGCGAAGCCCGTCGTCCAGTGCCGCAAGCAGCAGGGGTAATGAGTTGGAGATGCGGAACTGCCCGGCGTCATCGTTGTGATAAAGAAAGTCGGTCGTCGCGGTGCAGCTCACAAATGTCGCGGAATCCTCGTCCAGGCAGCCCCCGCTGCCGAAAACCGTGTCCGTGTGCTGCAGGCGGCCTTCCGGAAAATTGCCCGCCCACGCCCCTTCCACGAAAAAGCCGGGATGTGTTTCCACAAAGCCCCCGTGCGTGACGGAAAGAACGGGCGTCCCCTCTTCAGAGGACAGGGTTGCCAACCACGCGAGCGAAGGCAGACTGGGCAAGCAGTGGTATGCGAGTCTCATGCTGATTCTGTGATCGATTTTTCGTTGCTGGAAAGGCCGCCGGCTTGGCCGGACGCCTGTTGTAATTGTTGCCGCAGTGCAATAAGAAAGAGCGCCGGGGGCAAGATGGCCAGCGCCTGGTCCGCCGGCCGCGTCTTTCCTGCAAGCATGTTGTGATAGTGGGCGTGGATTCGGCCAGAGTCGAGCGGCGGGACGAGCTGGCCGAGCGAATCCGCTAGCGCTTTGAGGGCCTGGCTCTGGCGGGTGATCAGTTCCTGAAACCGGAAGTTCGATTGGCGCTGGCTGATCCGTTTCGCGAGGGTCGGGAACCTGGAGAGCATTCTTTGAATGCGCCACTGAAGCGCTTCGCGCACCGGAGCGGGCGTCAACGGGAGCCCCGTCTTGCCATAAGGAATGGCAGCCACGACGGGGAGGTGGTCCCGGATCACGTGCTTGTAAAGGGTTTTTCCGCGCAGGTGTTCGTAAGGGATGCGAGTGGCGAAATCAACAACGTCGCGGTCGAGGAAAGGCGTGATCACCTTTCGGTCGTATTCCAGGCTTTGTGCGACGGTGGCGGTATGCCGTCGCTGCCGGTGCAGGAATTCACTGCGGTTGAGTGCAAAAAACGGGCGCTGGGATTCCAGCGGAGAAATCGTGTTTCGGACGATTTCCAGCAACTCATCCAGCACCGAACTCGCGATCTCATCTTGGAATAGATCGCGGGTCTTCAATAACGAACCGTACTCCAGGTTGCATTTGAAGAATATCTGGACCAGTTCCTCCAAGGGGCAGTGCATATCGCCGCAGAGTTGGCGGTAATTCCCCGCACCCAGGAATTCACCAAGAATGAGATCGCCGAACATGCCACTGAGGACGACGTGGCTGGAAGTGTTGCCGAGACTCGGATGGCAATGCGAGAAACGCGGCCCCCAGTTGAGTTCGGCGCTCCATTCCGCGTCGAAGTACCACGCCGCTTCGTGCATGTGCTGCGTCACCAGATCGTCCGGGCTCGGTATCGTGACGTGGCGATATCCGAGTTTCTTCGCGATGGCGCGGCCATATCGAACGTCGCGACTGCTCGCCTGGCCGTAGCTGTAGGCGAGGACATCACCGGAAAACCGCTATCGGCGAGCAGCCCGGCCATGGCACGCGAATCCAGTCCGCCGCTGATGGGGAGCAGAATTTTCCTTACACCGCGCATTCTGCGTGTCAGTGCGCGCTTCAGGTGCGCATGGAGGGCTTCGCCCAGTTCGTGCTCGGTTCCGCCCCAGGGTTCCTGCTCGCCGTAGGGATAAGTCCAGTAGCTGTCCACGCTCAATTCACCCGGTTCCGCGCGGTACCAGATCAGCCGGGCATTGGGCAGGCATCGGATGCCCTTGAGCAACGTGAGATCGCCCAGATGGAAGCCAAAGCTCAACATGCTGGCGAGACCGGCGGGATCGATTTCTGGATGATCGAGGTGGGGGGTTAGAGACTTGATTTCGCAGGATAGATGCAGGGCGCCAGGGTGCTGCAGAAGGTAGTGCCGGTGGGCGCCGAAGCGGTCGCTGATTTGGTGAAGTACCCGGGCCTTGCGATCCCAGACTGCGATATCGTATCGGCCATTCAGGTGCTTGAGTCCTTCAGGCCCCCGGTCGACGAACGTGTCAAGCAGCGTGCGGGTGAGCTCGCCGTCTTCTTCGATATGTGCCCATACGTCCTCATAAAGGTTTCCGTAGTAGGCAAGGACGTGGTGTTCACCGACAACAATGCGGGGCCCTTGGCACACTTCGGGGTGATACACGCAAGCAAGCAGGAACCCCGGCTCCGCATGGCATTCCTGGTGATGCTCAGGGTGATGCCCGAGCATGTGCAGACCCTGTTGCCATTTTTGCTCGATATCGCCGTCTGCTGCGTTGAATACGCTGCAAAGAATCCCTGGCACGGCCCCTCCGATTATTTGGGTTTGTTCGGCAAGAACTTGCTACGCCATTTGGCGGATTCGTCACTGAGGCTTTCGATGGGCAGGAACAGGAAGAGCGCCACGTAGACTAATCCGCCCAGGACCGCCATGCTGAAAGTGTATAGCCCGGGCGAGTTTTGCGCATAGCGTGAATATAGAAAAACGTCTGCGCTCCAAAGCAGCACAACGAGCAAGCCGTTCAGCGTGAGTGCCGGTCGGATGGCCTTGAGTAATGCCAGCAAGCTTCCTTGTAGCTCACGTCCCGCTACGATTGCAACGCTGGTGTAAAAAAAGACCATGGCGACTACGGCGGCCCAGGCTACACCGACAAGCCCCCATTTGTGGCCATACAGCACGCCGGCAACGAGGAGGACCCAGGCGGCGATGTTGAGCTTGATCTCGGTCGTGATGCGGTTGCGCGCTTCAATGACTGCGCCAGATGGGTTGCCGATACAGGAAAATAAACCGGTTGTGGCCAGGATCGAAAGCGGTTCGGCCGATGCGAGCCATTTCTCACCATAGACGAATCGGATTGCCGGATCGGCCAGCCACCAGGCCAACACGTAAAGGGGCAGTGTGTACGTCGTCACCAGCGTGATGGTGCGATAGTAGAGATAGCGCGATCTGTCGAGATTGTCCTGTTCTGCGGCGAGTGCCCGAAATACCGCCTGATAGGGCGATGAGCCGACAATGCGCATGGGCATGGAGGCCAGTGAGGCGGCGCGGTTATACAGGCCGACGTCTGCGGGGCCGCTGAGTTTGCTCAGAATGAGCGTCAGGGATTGTGAGCGGAAGTGCTCAATAAGGCTGTTGGCAGCCACCTTGGCGCCATATCCGCCCATTTCCCTGGCGATGGCAGTGTCCCAAGTCAGGGAATAGGCGTGTTTGACGTGAAGATTAAGCAGGATTGCGCGCAGCAATCCACTGAATAGACCGGACAGCACAAGGCTCCAGACGCCATATCCCATCACGGCGAGTGCGATGGACAATACGCTGCCGGCAGCAAGGGTGACGAGATTGGTGGTCACCATTGGGCGGAAGCGCATCTCGCGCTGCAGCAAGGCGCTTGGTGTATTGATGAATGGGCGCAGGAAGAAACTCAATCCGGAAACCAGCAGCAAGCTCTGGTAGAGCGGGTTTTCGAAGAAGCGCGAGAAGTGCGGAGCGATAGCAACAAAAAACAGATAAATGAGGCCGCTGAAAAAGAGTTGCAGCGTGAATACAACGTTGAAGTGCCTCTGCGCCACGGATGGGGCGCGAACGAGGGCTTGCCCGGTGCCGGCGCCAGCGAAATAACCTGCGAGGCCGGTGATCACGCCTACAGTCGCGATCAATCCGAAGTCTTCTGGTAACAGCAGGCGCGCCAGGACGATTCCAACGGCAAAATTGATGACCTCTGTGCTGAGCGATCCCGCAAACGTCCAACGCGTGCCGCTACGGATCATGCTGCCTAAGTTATGGATGGGTTTGGCCACGGAGTGAATGAAGTCGTTATTCGGAGCGCGATTGCTGGAAGTAATCGGTGAGGATTATCGCTGTTTGAATGCACAGCGCCTGCTGAGTGGGATGCTTTGACCCTGGCTTATGTACGGATAGCCCACGGCCCGCGACAGGGGTGAAGCCTGTCGCTCACGACATCGTGGCGCGGTCGGTCAGCGGTCAGGGGAGGACACAGATGGTGCAGCACGGCAAGGATGAACATGGCGGGATATTCTAGTTTGCTTGCATGACAGCAAGCGATGTGCCATGCCGTTTGGAGCGGTTGTTGGTGTGGGGCGCCGCGCGTGAACAGCCACCGACGCCGGTGGACTATTCTGCAATACGTATGCTCCGCCGCCGCGTCACGAAATTCACCAGACTGCGATACAGCGGTGCCGGCAGCAAACTCGCGACCAGATGCTTGAGGTCACGCAGTTTCCAGTTCGCGGTGCGGAACGCCCGGCGGAACAGCCGGCGTGCGGATTCGGTGTCGTTGCGCCAGTGGCAGCGGTAGGCCTCGCGCAGCAACGGATCGTGGATCAGGGCGTGCAGGCGGGCCGGGGGGATGCGTTCGACCAGTTCGGGGTGGTGGCGGGCGAAATCGCGGCGCACGGCGACGGCGTCGAAGACCTGGCGATAGCGCGGGATACCGGGGCGGCCGTGCAGGTGGCGGCGGCGGAAGGCGAGCACCTCGGACACATGCGTCAGCGCGGGCCCGAGCGCGAGCAGGCGCAGCCACAGGTCGTCATCCATGGCGGTGGGCAGCCGTTCGGAAAACCCGCGCGCCTCGTCGACGAGCGGGCGCCGCACCAGCACAGCGTGGATGGGCCAGGCGCCGTGTTCGAGGAGGTGGCGGACAGCGCCGGCGGCGTCGAGCGTGGGCAGCCCTTGCGGCGTGGGGTCGGTGGCGGCTGCGCCGACGTCCTGCCAATCGCAGTAGGCGAGGTCGGCCGGGCCGGCGAGCAGGGCGGCGTGCAGGCGGGCGAGGGCCTCGGGGTGCCAGAAGTCGTCGGCGTCCAGAAAGGCGACGAAGTTGCCGCGGGCGTGCACCAGCGCGGCGTTGCGCGCGGCGAAGGGACCGGCTCGCACCTGGTGGACGAGGGTGATGCGCTCGGGGTGGGCGGCGGCAAGCGCCTGCAGGCGCTCGGTCGAGCCGTCGGTCGAACCGTCGTCGACCACCACCAGTTCGACCTGCGGATAGGTCTGCCCCAGCGCGCTGGCGACGGCTTCGTCCAGGTAAGCCGCCGCATTGTGGCAGGGCATGACGACGGAGATCAGCGCGGGATCGAAGCGGTCCATGGGGGGATTATGAGCCCCGCCGGCCTGGATGCAAGGTCCAGGCCGGTCGAGGCGGCGCCCATTGGTTACAATCGGGCTTCGCGCAGACAGACATCACGCTCCATGCAAACCTTGACCGTCGACCTCGGCGACCGCTCCTACCCCATCCACATCGGCCCCGGCCTCATCGACGACGCCGGGCTGATCGTGCCCCACCTCGCGCAGAAGCGCGTGATGGTGGTGACCAACACCACGGTCGCGCCGCTGTATCTGGCGCGGCTGACGGCGACGCTCGAAGGGGCGGGGGTGAAGGTTGCGAAGGTGGTGCTGCCCGACGGCGAGGCGTACAAGAACTGGGAGACGCTGAACCTCATCTTCGACGCGCTCTTGACCGAGCGCGCCGAGCGCAAGACCACGCTCATCGCCCTGGGCGGCGGCGTGATCGGTGACATGACGGGCTTTGCCGCCGCGTGCTACCAGCGCGGCGTGCCTTTCATCCAGATCCCCACCACGCTGCTGTCGCAGGTCGATTCCTCGGTGGGCGGCAAGACCGGCATCAACCACCCGCTCGGCAAGAACATGATCGGCGCCTTCTACCAGCCGAAGGCGGTGCTCGCCGACACCGACACGCTGAAGACGCTGCCGGCGCGCGAGCTCTCCGCCGGGCTCGCCGAAGTCATCAAGTACGGCCTCATCTGGGACGCCGGTTTCCTCGCCTGGCTGGAGGCGAACATGGACAAGCTGCGTACGCTCGACCAGGCGGCGATCGCACACGCGATCCATCGCTCGTGCGAGATCAAGGCGCAGGTCGTCGCGCAGGACGAGCGCGAAGGGGGGCTGCGCGCCATCCTCAACCTCGGCCACACCTTCGGCCATGCGATCGAGACCGGCATGGGCTACGGCGTCTGGCTGCACGGCGAGGCGGTCGGCGCCGGCATGGTGATGGCGGCGCAGGCGTCGCAGCGCTTGGGCTGGCTTTCCGAGGCCGACGTCGCGCGCACCCGCGCGATCATCCGCGCCGCGGGCCTCCCCGACGTCGCGCCCGACCTCGGCGTGGACAAGTATCTTGAGTACATGGGCCACGACAAGAAAGTCGAGGGCGGCAGGATGCGTTTCGTGCTCCTGAAGGCGCTGGGCGAAGCGGTGATCACCGGCGACGTGCCGACCGAAGTGCTGACTGGCGTGCTGACCGCACCGAACTGAGGACACAGGCATGGAATCGTCGCTCGCGCCCTACGCCGCCCATTCCAGCCAGTCGCGCGGGCGACGCCATCCCGAACCCTCCGCCGCGCCGCGCTCGGAATTCCAGCGCGACCGCGACCGCATCATCCATTCCACCGCGTTCCGCCGCCTCGAATACAAGACCCAGGTGTTCGTGAACCACGAGGGCGACCTGTTCCGCACCCGGCTCACCCACAGCCTGGAAGTCGCGCAGATCGGCCGCACCCTGGCGCGCCTCTTGAACCTGAACGAGGACCTGGTCGAGACGCTGGCGCTGGCGCACGACCTCGGCCATACGCCTTTCGGCCACGCCGGGCAGGACGCGTTGAACGCGTGCATGCGCGAGCACGGCGGCTTCGAGCACAACCTGCAGTCGCTGCGCGTGGTCGACCTCCTGGAAGAGCGCTACGCCGAGTTCGACGGCTTGAACCTCACCTTCGAGGCGCGCGAGGGCATCCTCAAACACTGTTCGCGCGCCAACGCGGAAAAGCTCGGCGACGTCGGCGCGCGGTTCCTCGCCAAGCAGCAGCCTTCGCTGGAGGCGCAGGTCACCAATCTCGCCGACGAGATCGCGTACAACAACCACGACGTCGACGACGGTCTGCGCGCCGGGCTCATCACGCTGGAACAGCTCGAAGGCGTGCAGATCTTCGCCCGCCACCTCGACGCCGTGCGCACGCAATACCCGCGTCTTGCCGGACGGCGCGTCGTCACCGAAACCGTGCGGCGCATGATCAACACGCTCATTCTCGACCTGGTGAACACCACTCGCACGAACATCGAACAGAGCGGCGTCGCGAGCCTCCTCGAGGTGCGCACGGCGCCCCCGCTCGCCGCCTTCAGCCCGGCGCTGCTCGAGGAGCATCGCGAATTGAAGCGCTTCCTGCTGCATCACCTGTACCGTCATTACAAGGTCGCGCGCATGAGCGCCAAGGCGAGCCGCATCATCAGCGACCTCTACACCGCCTTCACCGGGGACGCGCGCCTGCTGCCGCCCGAGCACCAGGCGCGCGAATCGCTCGAAGGCGCGCGTGCGGTGGCCGACTACATCGCCGGCATGACCGACCGCTACGCCATGCGCGAGCACCGGCGCATCTTCGCGGTGGAGGAAAACCTCGGCTGAGCCGTCCCGGCTTGACCTCGACCGTGGCAGGGTAAACCCCCGGCGGCATCCGGCCGTAATCGGAAGATCGCCCCAAACGGAGTCTTCCATGTTCCTGCGCCCCGCCCTTGCCGCCGCCAGTCTCCTTGCGTGCCTCGCCGGCCCCGCTCACGCCCAGACGCTTGCCGCCGGCCAGCCGCCCGGCAACGAAAAACTCTACGCGATCAACGACCGGGGTGAACTGCTCAGTTTTCGCGCGAGCACGCCGCGCGCGGTGCTGTCGCGCAAGAAAATCGCCGGACTCGACGAGGCAGTACGCGGCATGGATTTCCGCGTTTCGCACGGCGTGCTCTACGTGCTGGGGGAAAGCGGCCGTCTATACACCCTGAACACGGACACCGCGCAGGCCGCCCCGCTCGGCACGGCGCCGCTCGCCCTGCCGGCGGTCGAGACGGGCTTCGACTTCAACCCGGCGGTCGACCGCCTGCGTGTGGCGCTGGCCGACGGCACCAATCTGCGCGCCCACCCGGACACCGGTGCGCAGGTCGATGGGGAGTCCAAGGCCGACGGCGTGCAGCGCGACGGCGCGCTGGTCTACGCGGCGAACGACGCGCACGCCGGCTGGCCGGCGCTGATCAGCGGCGTGGCCTACACCTACAACCAGAAGAACGCCAAGCTCACGACCAATTTCGCCATCGACGGCGCACGCGGCACGCTGGTGACGATGGGCAGCCGCGAAGGCGTCGAGCCGGTGGTTTCGCCCAACGGCGGCCAGGTGTTCACCGTCGGCTCGCTCAAGACCGGGCCGCTCACCGGGGTGTCGTTCGACATTTCCGACGTGCACAACAGCGCCTACCTCGCCGCGAGCCGCGTCGGCGACACGCGCACGCATCTGTTCCGGGTGTTTCTCGACACTGGCGAGGCGAGCTACCTCGCCCCCATCGGCCGGAAGGAACGCATTCGCGCACTGGCGATCGAGCCCTGATCAGGGCTGCGGTTCGCCCGGCGGCAGCGTCCGTGCGACCACCCAGCATTGCACCTCCGCCGCGCCCGCGCGCTTGAGGACGCTCGCCAGCTCGTCGAGACTGGTGCCCGTCGTCATCACGTCGTCGACGACCGCGATGCGCAGGCCGCTGAGGTCGGCCGAGCAGGCGAAGGCGCCGCGCACGTTGCGTCGTCGCGCGGCATGCGCCAGCCCCTGCTGCGGCGGGGTGTCGCGGACGCGGGTGCAGAGCGTGGCGTCGAGCGGGATGCCCAGCGTGCGGGCGACCGGGCGCGCGAGTTCGCGCGCGTGGTTGAAGCCGCGTTCGCGCAGGCGGGCGGGGTGGAGCGGCATCGGCACGAGACGGTCGGGCCGCGGCACGTCGGCGAGGGCGTCGGCGAGACAGGTGCCGAGCGCCGGGGCAAGAGCGAGACGGCCCTGGTATTTCAGGCGCGGGATCATGCGGTCGGCCGGAAAAGCGTAGACCAGCGCCGCGTGGGTGCGGTCGAACGCCGGCGGCTGCCTGAGGCAGGCGCCGCACCGCTGGCCGTCGGGCGTCGGTAGGGCGCATTGCGGGCAGCGCGGCGCGCGGTGCCAGGGCAGGTCGGCGCGGCAGCCTGCGCACAGGCCGGCGTGGTGCGCGACCGCGCCGCACAGCACGCAGGCGGGCGGCGCAATCCGCCTAAAAAATAGTCTGATGTTCAATTTGGGTGGGTGTCAGGTTTGACAGGGGTGCGCCCGGCCCCGACAATTCCGCCATGAAAGCCAAACGCGTCATTTCCGCCTCGTCCTCCCGCTTCGCCGCCCAGTTGTTCAATCTGATCACCGTCGCGGCGCTGACGATCTCGCTCACCGCGCTTTTGCTCGGCAAGCTGCTCGCCAGCCACAACATCGGCTTTTTGCCTTTCGTGCTGTCGCTGCCGCCGATCATGATCTGGCTGGGGGCGTCGATCTTCGTCTACGCCAGCATCGCCCACCATCCGAACGCGCGCACCGCGCATTACAACAAGTGGGCAGGCTACCGCTTTTACGGCGTGATGGGCAGCATGGTCGTGATCGGCCAGCCGATCTACGGTCTGCTCGGCGGCTGGCAGGGCCTGATGCTGGTGATGGGGCTGGCGGTGGCGATTATCGTGCCGTGGGCGCTGTTCGACATCGTCAAGGCCGCACGCGAGCCGTGGCAGGACATGACGATCGAGGTGGAGGTATGAGCCTCAGGCAGCATCCCCGCGCGACGGGACGCATGCCCGCGAACCCGGTCCGGCGCCGTGTCGCGCCTGCATAACGTGAAGACTTTACAAGGCATCGATCAATGAATGATCTGGTTCATCCTCCCGTCCGCCGCTCGGTGGCCGACATCGAGGCGCTGTTCGCGCTGCCCTTCGCCGACCTGATGTTCCAGGCGCAGACGGTCCATCGCGAGCACCATGATCCCAACCGCGTACAGCTCTCGACGCTGCTGTCGATCAAGACCGGGGGCTGCTCGGAGGACTGCGGCTACTGTCCGCAGTCGGCGCGCTACGACGCCGGCGTCGAAAACCAGGGCCTGCTCGACATTGAAGACGTGCTGAAGGCGGCGAAGGCTGCGAAAGCCGCCGGCGCCTCGCGTTTCTGCATGGGCGCGGCGTGGCGGGGGCCGAAGCAGCGCGATCTCGAGCCCGTGCTCGACATGGTGCGCGAGGTGAAGGCGCTCGGGCTCGAAACCTGCGCGACGCTCGGCATGCTGAAGGACGGCCAGGCCGAGCAGCTGAAGGAAGCGGGCCTCGACTACTACAACCACAACCTCGACACCGCGCCCGAGTTCTACGGCGAGATCATCACCACGCGCGACTACCAGGACAGGCTCGACACGCTCGAACGCGTGCGCCACGCCGATCTGCACGTGTGCTGCGGCGGCATCGTCGGCATGGGCGAGTCGCGTACCCAGCGTGCGGGGCTGATCGCGCAGCTCGCCTCGCTCGACCCGCAGCCCGAGTCGGTGCCGATCAACCTCCTGGTGCAGGTCGAGGGTACGCCGCTCGCCGGCACCGAGGCGCTCGATCCACTGGAGTTCGTACGCACCGTCGCGGTCGCGCGCCTCTGCATGCCGAAGAGTTTCGTGCGCCTGTCGGCCGGGCGCCAGCAGATGAGCGACGCGGTGCAGGCGCTGTGCTTCCTCGCCGGTGCCAACTCGATTTTCTACGGCGAGAAACTGCTCACCACCGGCAACCCGGAATGGGAGCGCGACCAGCGCCTGTTCGAAAGCCTCGGCCTGCAGCCGCTGTGACCCGCGCGTGAGATGAGTGTCGCCGGGCTGATCCGCCTGCAGCAGGGGCTCGCCCAGCTCAAGGCCGAGCATCTGCACCGCCGCCGCCGCGTGCTCGACGGCGCGCAGGGCGCGCACGTCACGCTCGACGGCCGCCGCGTCGTCTCGTTCTGCAGCAACGACTACCTCGGCCTTGCCGCCGATCCGGCGCTGGTCGCCGCGGCGCACGCCGCGCTCGATCAATGCGGAGTCGGCGCCGGCGCGGCGCATCTCATCACCGGTCACCACCGTTTCCACGACGACTTCGAAACGGCCTTCGCGCGCTTCGTCGGCAAGCCGGCGGCCTTGCTGTTTTCCACCGGCTACCTTGCCAACCTCGGCGTGCTGACGGCGCTCGCCGGCAAGAAGGGCGAGCTCTTCGCCGACAAGCTCAACCATGCGTCGCTGGTCGACGCGGCGCAGCTCTCGGGCGCGCGCTTCCATCGCTACCGGCATCTCGATCTGGCGCAGCTCGAAGGCCAGCTCGCCGCGAGCACGGCGGCCGACAAGCTCATCGTGTCGGATCTGGTGTTCAGCATGGACGGCGACGTGGCGCCGATCGACGCGCTGCTCGATCTGGCCGAGCGCTACGACGCCTGGCTGTATCTCGACGACGCGCACGGCTTCGGCGTGCTGAACGGCGGCCGCGGCGGGCTCACCGAGCGCGCCCGCGCCAGCGAGCGCGTGATCTACCTCGCCACGCTCGGCAAGGCCGCGGGCGTGGCCGGCGCGGCGGTGGCGGCACACGCCGACGTGATCGACTGGCTGGTGCAGAAGGCGCGCCCCTACGTGTACACCACGGCATCGCCGCCGCTGCTCGCCGCGTGCCTGCTGGAAAGTCTGCGCCAGATCGAAGCGGGCGGGGCGCGCCGCGAGCGTTTGCAACGCCACGTGGCGCAGCTGCGCGCGGGGCTGGTGGACTTGAAGGGAGCCGCGCTGATGGCGAGCGACACGCCGATCCAGCCGCTGGTGGTCGGCGCCAATGAAGAGGCGGTGCGCCTGTCGCAGGCGCTGCTCGAGCGTGGCCTCATGGTCCCGGCGATCCGGCCGCCGACGGTGCCGGCGAACACGGCGCGGTTGCGCATCACGCTGTCGGCCGCGCACAGCGAGGCGGATGTCTCGGCGCTGGTGGAAGCCTTGCATGCGCTTGTCTAGGCCGGTGCTCGCCTTGCTGCACGGCTGGGGCATGAACGCGCGCGTGTTCGATGCGCTCGCGGCACGGCTCGAAGCGGACTTCGAGGTGCGCGCGCTCGACCTGCCCGGCCACGGCGGCCGCGCGGCGCTCGCCGACAACGGCCTCGCGGCGTGGGCCGACGATCTGGCCCGGCAACTGCCGGACGACAGCGTGGTCGCCGGCTGGTCGCTCGGCGGTCTGGTCGCGCTGCGCGCGGCGCTCGATCATCCGCGCAAGGTCGCGCGCCTGGTGCTGATCGCGTCGACGCCGAAATTCCTCGCCGACGCCACCTGGCCGCACGGCGTGCAACCGCAGGACCTCGATGCTTTCGCCGCCGACCTCATGGCCGATCCGCGCGCGACGCTGCTGCGCTTCCTGAGCCTGCAGACGCGCGGTGCGCCGGCGCAGAAGACGCTGCTGCAGGGCCTGCGCGAAACCCTGCTCGCGGCGCCCACGCCCCACGCGGCCGCGCTCGCCGCTGGGCTGGCGATCTTGCGCGACACCGATCTGCGCGAGCAGGCTGTCGCGCTTGCTCAGCCCGCATTGGTGCTGCACGGCGGCCTCGACACGCTGACGCCGCAGGGCGCCGGCGCCTGGCTCGCCGGCGCGCTGCCGCAGGCGCAATTTCTCGCGTTGCCGCGCGCCGCGCATGCGCCGCATCTGTCTCACGCCGACGAGGTGGCGGCCGCGATCGACCGCTTTGCACATGGCTGACGCTCACGCCCCGTCGTTCGCGCCTGACGTGCTCGACCTCGGCGAAGTGCGGCGCGCCTTCGACCAGGCCGCCGCAAGCTATGACGCGCACGCGGTGCTGCAGCGCGTGGTGTGCGACCGCCTGCTCGAACGCCTCGACTACACGACCCTGAAACCCGGGCGCGTGCTCGACATCGGCTGCGGCACGGGCTACGGCCTCGCCCAGCTGCGCGAACGCTACGCCGAAGCGACGCTGCATGCGCTCGACCTCGCGCCCGCCATGCTCGCTGCCGCGCGCGCGCGGCTGCCGCGGCCGAGCTGGGCGCAGCGCGCATTGCAGGCGTTCGTCCCGCCGTCGAACGCGACGCACCTCGTGTGCGCCGACATGGCGCGGCTGCCGCTCGCGGCGAACAGCATGCATCTGGTGTGGTCGAGCCTCGCACTGCAATGGGCGCAGGATCTCGAAGCCGTATTCAAGGGCTTCCATCGCGTGCTCGCGCCCGGCGGCCTGCTGATGTTCGCCACCTTCGGCCCCGATACGCTGAAGGAGTTGCGCAGCGCGTTTGCGGCGATCGACGATGCGCCGCACGTCAACCGCTTCACCGACCTGCACGACATCGGCGACATGCTGGTGCACGCTGGCTACGCGAGTCCGGTGATGGAAATGGAAATGGTGACGCTCACCTACGCGGATTTGAAGGCGCTGATGCGCGACCTGAAGGCGATCGGCGCGCACAACGCCGCGGCGGCGCGGCGCCGCGGCCTCTTCGGCAAGACCGCGTGGGCGAAGCTCGAAGCGGCCTACGAAGTGCACCGCCGCGAAGACCGCCTGCCGGCGACGTTCGAGGTGATCTACGGCCACGCCTGGGCGGGCGACAAGACGCAGCGCGAGGATGGGCGACAGGTTATCCAGTGGCAGATCGGCGAGCGCCGGCGACGGGCGGGTCTGGCATGAAGGGCTATTTCGTCACCGGCACCGACACCGGCGTCGGCAAGACCCGTATCGCGGTCGAACTGATCCATGCATTGCGCGCGCGTGGCCTGCGCGTGGCGGGCATGAAGCCGGTCGCCGCCGGCCATGAGGCGGGGGCGCTCAACGAAGACGTGATCGCGCTGACGCAGGCGGCCAACGTCGAGGCCGACCTCGCTGACGTCAATCCCTACGCCTTCGAACCACCGATCGCGCCCCACGTCGCCGCCGCGCAGGCGGGGGTGCGCATCGAGCTGGAGGTGATCCGCGCGGCCTACGCGCGCTTGGCCGCGCAAGCCGACGTGGTCGTGGTCGAAGGCGCCGGCGGGTGGCGCGTGCCACTCAACGACCGGGACGACATGGCCGACCTCGCGCAGGCGCTGGGGCTCCCGGTGGTGCTGGTGGTGGGGCTGCGGCTCGGCTGCCTCAACCATGCGCTGCTGACGGCGGACGCGATCCGGCAGCGCGGCCTGTCGTGGGGCGGCTGGGTGGGTAATGCGATCGATCCGGACATGGCGTGCCGCGATGAAAACATCGAGACGCTGCGCAGTCGCCTGAGTGGACCATGTCTGGGGATATATTCCTACCAGCCCGACCCGCGCGCGGACGGGCGATCGTCCGAATGGCTTGCCCTGCCTGATTTATGAGTATTTAAGAATACTCATGGATAACGATATTTTATAAATTAATCAATAAGTTAAAGACGTTTTTCATCTTGTTCCGCGTAGGGGCAGCGTGCTATCGTCCGCGACATAATGCCGCAGCGGTCCCTCCATACCGGATATGAATCAGGTGACTACGGGAGACTGTGGACGTGAACCGGCAGGAGCGTTCGTCTTTCTCTCGCGCCCCAACCGTTCGCTGACGCGTCCGCAGGAACGGCTCTTCTTCTGGAGCCTGGCGGGACTCTGCTTTATGACGGCAAGCGTGTTCGCGTGGCTCGGCTACTGGCTGGTTCTGCCCTTCGCGGGCCTGGAAATCGGTCTGCTGGCCGGGGCGCTGGCGATGCTTCGAAGCCGTGAGCAGGATTACGAGTCGCTCGTGATCGATGGCGATGTGGTGGTGCTGGAGTGGCACAGTGGACGGGAGTCGGGACGCCGCGAAATGAATCGCCACTGGGTGCGGGTGGAATGCGGGTGTGCATCGCCCGGCAGGAATTGTCGCCTCAGCGTCCGTTCGCACGGACGGGCCACCGAAGTGGGCCAGTACCTGAGCGACGAAGCGCGGCTGCAACTGGCCGCGACGCTGCGCAGCAGGCTGCAGGCGTGATCGATCGATGAGCTTCGGGCCGTGCGGCACGGCGACCCGGATGGCAACGACACCAATAATGTGGATGAGAGGACGGGGGATACGATGAAGAAGATGTGGCAACTCGCAGGGATGGTGGGTGCAGGGCTGGCGTCGAGTCAGGCGGCCCTGGCGGACTGGGCGTACAACCTCCAGCCGCCGGCCAGCCCGATTGCGCAGGACGTGTTCGACCTGCACAACCTGATCATGCTGGTGTGTCTGGGCATTTTCGTCGTGGTGTTCGGCGCGATGTTCTGGTCGCTGATCAAGCACCGCAAGGCGGCCGGCCACCAGGCCGCGCATTTCCACGAGAACACCACCATCGAAGTCATCTGGACGGTGATTCCCTTCCTGATCCTGATGGGCATGGCGTACCCCGCCGCCAAGGTGGTGATCGACATGAAGGACACCTCCAACCCGGATCTCACCATCAAGGTCACCGGCTACCAGTGGAAATGGGGCTATGACTACCTGAACGAAGGCGTGAGCTTCTATAGCAATCTGTCGACCCCGCGCGAGCAGATCATCAACGCCCAGCCCAAGGGCGAACACTACCTGCTCGAAGTCGACGAGCCCATGGTGGTGCCGGTCGGCAAGCGCGTGCGCCTGCTGATCACCGCCAACGACGTGCTGCACGCCTGGTGGGTGCCCGCGCTCGGCGCCAAGCAGGATGCGATCCCCGGTTTCATCCGCGACTCCTGGTTCACCGCAGACAAGATCGGCACCTACCGTGGCCAGTGCGTCGAGCTGTGCGGCAAAGATCACGGCTTCATGCCCATCGTGGTCGAAGTGGTTTCGGAAGAAGACTACGCGAAGTGGGTCGCCAGCAAGAAAGGCGGTGCGCAGGTCGCCGCGGCGGCCGAGCCCGTCGCCGAGCAGGCCCCGTCTGCCGAAGCTGCCGTCGAGCAGGGTGCCGCGGATGCCGCCGCCCCCGCTGCGCAGTAAACAATATCAAGAGGAGAGCACACGATGTCTGATGCTGCACACGCACACGACGATCACAGCCACGGCCATCCCACCGGGATCATGCGCTGGCTGACCACCACCAACCACAAGGACATCGGCTCGATGTACCTGTGGTTCGCGCTGATCATGCTGTTTGCCGCGGGTTCGATGGCGCTGATGATCCGCGCCGAGCTGTTCCAGCCCGGCATGCAGGTGACCAATCCGGACTTCTTCAACCAGCTGACCACGATGCACGGCCTGATCATGATTTTCGGCGTGATCATGCCGGCCTTCTCGGGCTTCGCGAACTGGCAGGTGCCGCTGATGCTGGGGGCGCCCGACATGGCGTTCCCGCGCATGAACAACTGGGCGTTCTGGCTGCTGCCGGTCGCCGGCCTCATGCTGATGGCGTCCTTCTTGTTGCCCGGCGGCGCGGTCGCCGGCGGCTGGACGATGTATCCGCCGCTCTTCATCCAGGGCGGCATCTCCTACGACCTGACGATCCTCGCCGTGCACATCATGGGCCTGTCGTCGATCATGGGCTCGATCAACATCGCCACCACCATCCTCAACATGCGCGCCCCCGGCATGACGCTGATGAAGATGCCGCTGTTCGTGTGGACCTGGCTGATCACCGCCTACCTGCTGATCGCGACCATGCCGGTGCTGGCGGGCGCGGTGACCATGCTGCTCACCGACCGCAACTTCGGCACCCACTTCTTCAACGCGGCCGGCGGCGGCGACCCGGTGATGTTCCAGCACATCTTCTGGTTCTTCGCCCACCCCGAGGTCTACATCCTGATCCTGCCGGCCTTCGGCATCGTCTCGCAGGTGATCCCGACCTTCGCCCGCAAGCCGCTGTTCGGCTACGCCTCGATGGTGTACGCGACCGCTTCGATCGCCATCCTGTCGTTCATCGTGTGGGCGCACCACATGTTCACCGTCGGCATGCCGGTGGCGGCGCAGCTGTTCTTCATGTTCTCGACCATGCTGATCGCCGTGCCCACCGGGGTGAAGGTGTTCAACTGGGTGGCGACGATGTGGCGTGGCTCGATGACCTTCGAGACGCCGATGCTGTTCTCGATCGCCTTCGTCTGCCTCTTCACTATCGGTGGCTTCTCCGGCCTGGTGCTGGCGATCGCCCCGGTCGACATCCAGCTGCACGACACCTACTACGTGGTGGCGCACTTCCACTACGTGCTGGTCTCCGGCGCGCTGTTCGCGATCTTCGCCGGCATCTACTACTGGCTGCCGAAGTGGACCGGCCACATGTACAACGAGACGCTCGGCAAGTGGCATTTCTGGCTGTCGGTGATCGGCATGAACATCGTGTTCTTCCCGATGCACTTCCTGGGTCTGGCCGGCATGCCGCGCCGCATCCCGGACTATGCGCTGCAGTTTACCGAGTACAACCAGATCGCCACCGTCGGCGCCTTCATGTTCGGCTTCAGCCAGCTGATCTTCCTGGTCGTCGTGCTGAAGGCGATCAAGGGCGGCGCCAAAGCGACCGACAAGGTCTGGGAAGGTGCTGAGGGCCTCGAGTGGACCGTGCCTTCGCCGGCGCCGTATCACACCTTCGAAACCGCGCCGGTGGTGAAGTGATGACGGGCGAAACCGGAATGGGCGAGAAGCGCACGGGCAAGTTCCTGACTGCCGCGGTACTCGGCGTGATCGCGTTGAGCCTGTTCCTGTTCACGCTCTACAACGGGCTGAAATAGCATGGCACGGGGCAACGCCACGACCCTGACCAAGTTCGTCGTGGTGACGCTTGGCATGTTCGGGTTCGGATTTGCCCTGGTGCCGTTCTATTACAAGATCTGCGAGGTGACCGGCATCAACGCCGGCGGCGAGCAGAGCCTGGCGAAGAACACCCAGGTCGACACCAGCCGCCTGGTGCGTCTGGAGTTCGATGCGAATACCAACGGCGAACTGCCGTGGCGGTTCAAGCCCGAGTTCCCGAGCATCCAGGTGCATCCCGGACAGTTGGTGCAGATGGAATACACGGTGACGAACACCAGCGACCACGCGATCGTGGGGCAGGCGGTGCCAAGCTACGGTCCGGCCCGCGCCGCGGCGTTCTTCAAGAAGATCGAATGCTTCTGCTTTACGCCGCAAACCCTGGCGGCGGGCGAAACCCGCCGCATGCCGGTGATGTTCGTGCTCGACCCTGGCATGGATCCGGACGTGCATACCGTGACGCTGTCGTACACCTTCTTCAATACGGACGCGAAGGTTCAGACCGGCGCGACGAAGGAAGCGCCGCATGGCTAAGGGCACGGGGTTGAAGGCGGCCCTGGCGGTTTTCTGGAGCTTTTTCGGCGTGCGCAAGCGCCGCGACTACGACGACGATGCGCAAAGCCTGACCCCGGCGCAGGTCATCGTGGCCGGACTGATTGGTGGTGCGGTGTTTGTGTTGACGATGCTGCTGTTGGTGTACTTCGTGTTGCAGCTCATGAAATGAACGATCTACGAAACAAGAAAGAGGGGATGAGATGAGCCTGGCGCAAACTGATAAATATTACCTGCCGCAACCGTCGATCTGGCCGATCGTCGGCTCGATCGCGCTGCTGCTCATGGCAGTGGGGGGCACCATGATGATGAACGACATCGATCATGGGGGATGGCTGCTGTTGGCCGGAACGGCCGTCCTGCTGTACATGATGTTTGGCTGGTTCGGCGACGTGGTGCGCCACAGCGAGGCGGGCCACTTCAACAAACAGGTCGACACCTCCTATCGCTGGTCGATGGGCTGGTTCATCTTTTCGGAGGTGATGTTCTTCGCCGCCTTTTTCGGCGCGCTGTTCTACACCCGGGTGCTGTCGGTGCCCTGGCTCGCCGATGCGGAAACCGGCAGCCTGCTGTGGGAGGGTTTCCAGGCGACCTGGCCGACAGCAGGGCCTGGCCTGACCGAAGGCGTCAACGCCCTGACCGGCGTGAGCCCGCATGCCTTCACGCCGATGGGCGCGTGGGGCATCCCGGCGATCAATACGCTGCTGCTGCTGACCTCGGGCGTGACGCTGACCTGGGCGCACTGGGGGCTGAAGAAGAACAACCGCGGCCAGCTGATCTGGGGTCTGGTTCTGACCATCCTCCTCGGCGCGATCTTCCTGGGCCTGCAGGTGTACGAATACATCCATGCCTATCAGGACCTCGGACTCACCCTCGGGGCGGGCGTCTATGGCGCGACCTTCTTCATGCTCACCGGCTTCCACGGCTTCCATGTGCTGGTCGGTGCCACCATGCTGACGGTGATGCTGTTCCGCTCGATCGCCGGCCACTTCACCGCGGACCATCACTTCGCCTTCGAGGCGGCGTCGTGGTACTGGCACTTCGTCGACGTGGTGTGGGTGATCCTGTTCGTCGTGGTGTACTGGCTGATTTAAGCCACGAACACTGGGCGGCCGTCGGTCGCCCGTCCAAACAAAAAGCCGCGTCTTGCGCGGCTTTTTGTTGTGCAGAACAGGGTGGTCAGCGCAGTCCGTTGGCAGGAATGAATCCGAAGTAATATCCGCCCATGAGGATGAGGAACAGGGTGATCGACAGCGCGACCCGCACGGTCAGCATCTTGACGGTGCGTTCGGTCGTGCCCTTGTCCTTGATGAGGTAGTAGAGCGCGCTGCCGAGGCTGAACAGGATGAAGAAGATGAAGATCAGGGCGAGGATGCGCATGGACGGGTTCCCGCGAAAAAACGCCAGTCTAGCGGGATTGCCAAGCGCATGCACTTGCTGAGGCTGCGCGTCGGCGCATGGCGATTCGAGCCCACGTTGTGGCCGACGCTGGCGGCGGCGTTCTTCCTCGTGCTGACCGTGTCGCTGGGCAACTGGCAGAGCGATCGGGCCGACACCAAGCGCGCCCTGCAGGCACGCTACGACGCGGCCATGCGCGAGCCGGCGATCCATGTCGGCCGGGCCTTGCTCGACCGCGACAGCGTGCTCTACCGGCGCGTGGAAGCGGAAGGGCGTTTCGACGACGCGCACACCATCCTGCTCGACAACCGGGTGCTTGATGGTGTGGCGGGCTACCATGTGCTGACGCCGTTCAGGGTCGAGGGCAGTGCCCATGCGTTGCTGGTGAATCGCGGCTGGGTGGCGGTCGGCCCGTCGCGGGCGCAGGTGCCGCATCCGCCGGTCCCGGCCGGCACGATCCGCCTGGAGGGGCTCGCGATCGACCCGCATTCGCGCTACGTCGAGCTGGGCGACGCGGCGCCGCAGGGGCGCGTCTGGCAGAACCTCGATGTCGAACGCTATGCCGGCTTGACGGGGCTTGCGCTGCAGCCGGTGCTGGCGCTGCAGACGAGCGCCGCGGACGACGGTCTGCAGCGCCGCTGGCCGCGACCCGACACCGGCGTCGACACCCATGTCAGCTATGCGCTGCAGTGGTACAGTCTTGCCACGACGCTGGTCGTGTTGTGGTTGATAATGAACACAAAACGTGGCCGCCCGGGCGACGCAACAACAACCCTTTGAGTCCCGCTTTATGCAGTTGAGTTCGCGCAGCAAGTTCCTGTTGTTGATCGGTGTCTTCGTGCTGCCGGTCGCCGCCGCCTACCTGTCGTACTTCGGCTGGCGGCCTTCCGGCCACACCAATTACGGCGAGCTCATCACGGTGACGCCGCTGCAGCACACGGCCGGCGTCACGCACGACGGCACGCCATTCGACCTCAAGGCGCTGCAGGGCAAGTGGATCATGGTCCACGTCGGCCCGGCAGCATGCGACGCGGCGTGCACGCAGCAGCTCTATCTGATGCGTCAGTTGCGCGTCGCGCAGGGCAGGGAGCAGTCGCGCATCGAGCGGTTGTGGGTGCTGACCGACGCGACCGCAGTCGATGCGGCGCTGCTCGGCGAGCATGCGGGCCTGCATGTGTGGCGGCCGGCCAATGCGGCCTTTGTCGAACAGTTCCCGGCCGGAGGCGACCGGGCTGCGCACATCTTCGTGGTCGATCCGCTGGGCAACCTGATGCTGCGCTTCCCGGAGCAGCCCGATCCCAAGGGCATCATGAAAGACCTCAAACTCCTGCTTAAAGCTTCGCAAATCGGATAAGCATGAACGCCTATCGCACCCTGATCCTGGTCGCACTCATCCTCACCTTCGGCGTCGTCAGCCTCGGCGCCTACGTGCGGCTGTCGGATGCGGGCCTCGGCTGTCCCGACTGGCCGGGCTGCTACGGCAAGATCACGCCGAAGCACGCCGCCGAACACATCGAGGCCGAGCTGGCGGTGAGCCCCGACGGACCGGTGTCGCACGCCAAGGCGTGGAAGGAGATGGTGCACCGCTACTTCGCCGGCGCACTCGGCCTGATGGTGCTGGCGATCGCCGTGCTGGGCTGGAAGCTGCGCCGCGAGACGCGGGGCGGTCCGTGGCTGCCCACCTTCCTGCTCGGCCTCATCGTCTTCCAGGCCCTGTTGGGGATGTGGACGGTGACGCTGCTGCTGAAGCCCTACGTCGTGACCGCCCATCTGCTCGGCGGCATGGCGACGCTGTCGCTGCTCCTGTGGCTGTGGCTGCGCGAGCGCAGGCGTTCCGACCAAGGCTACTACGCGCGCGTCGAGCACCTGCGTGGGCCCGCCACGCTTGCGCTGCTGCTGGTGGGGGCGCAGATCGCGCTGGGCGGCTGGGTAAGCACCAACTACGCCGCGCTCGCCTGTACGGATTTCCCGCTGTGCCAGGGGCAATGGGTGCCGGCGGACATGGATTTCGAGCATGCCTTCACCCTGCACCGTGAATTGGGCGAAACCGCCACCGGCGAGTTGCTGACCATGGCGTCGCTGACCGCGATCCACTGGGTGCACCGGGTGATGGCGCTGATCGTCTTCCTGTATGTCGGCTGGCTGGCGATTCGCCTGCTGCGCACGCCGGGCTACGTCTGTTTCGGCATGGCGATCGGCGGTCTTTTGCTGGTGCAGGTCGCGCTGGGCATCAGCAATGTCCTGTTCAGTCTGCCGCTGGGGCTGGCCGTCGCGCACAACGCCGGCGCGGCCTTCCTGCTCGCCAGCGTGGTGTGGCTCAACCATCGAGTGCGGAGAACCTGAGCATGCAAAGCGTGATGATCGAGGGGGCGGCCTGCCGTTGCCAGCAGTTTCTGGCGCTGTGCAAGCTGCGCGTCGTCAGCCTGATCGTGTTCACCGCGGTCATCGGCATGTTCCTCGCCGTGCCCGGCTGGCCGGCGTGGAACGTGCTGTGGGCAGGCACCCTGGGCATCGCGCTGGTGGCGGGCGCGGCGGCCGCGTTCAACTGCCTCATCGAACAGAAGATCGACGCCGTGATGGCCCGCACGCGTGCGCGCCCGCTGCCGCGCGGCGAACTCACCAGCACGCAGACCCTGGTGTTTTCTGGGGTGGTCGGCGGCATAGGTCTCTATCTGCTGCACGCCTTCGTCAATCCCTTGACCATGTGGCTGACGCTTGCCACCTTCGTCGGCTATGCGATCATCTACACGGCGTTGCTGAAGCCGGCGACGCCGCAGAACATCGTCATCGGCGGTGCGTCCGGCGCGATGCCGCCAGTTCTGGGCTGGGCCGCCGCCACCGGGGAAATCCATCACGATGCGCTGCTGCTTTTCCTCATCATCTTCGCGTGGACGCCGCCGCATTTCTGGGCGCTGGCGCTTTACCGCAAGGACGAATACGCCAAGGCCGGGCTGCCGATGCTGCCGGTGACCCACGGCGAGGCCTATACGCGCCTGCACGTGCTGCTCTATACGCTGCTGTTGTTCGCCGTGACCATGCTGCCGATCGGCACCGGCATGGGCGGCTGGATCTATCTGGTCGGCGCGACCTTGCTGGGCGGCCGGTTCATCCATTACGGCTGGCGGCTTTATCGTGCCTACAGCGACGCGCTGGCGAAGGAAACCTTCCGCTTCTCGATCTGGTATCTGAGCCTGCTGTTTGCGGTGATGCTGGTAGACCACTACTACCGGATACCGGTCTGATGTTTCTAGTTGGCTGATTCCAATAAGGAAATGGCCGGCTAACTGGATATTCGGACTAGATTGTTTTATATTACGCCCCATAATTCGCCCTGGGGCACGCCATGATCCTTTCCAGAACCAGCCAGTACGCCGTGCAGGCCCTGATCTACATGGCCACGCAACCGGGTGCCACGCCGGTCCTCAACAAGGATATCGCCGCCAAGCTCGGGGTGCCGGCGCCTTACCTGGCGAAAATCCTGCAAAGTCTTGCCAAGGGCAACCTGCTGTTCTCCTTCCGCGGCCGCCTGGGCGGCTTCTGCCTGCGCGACGGCGGGGAAAAGATCACGCTTATGGAAATCCTGCTGCTGACCGAGGGCCCCGCCTTTACCCAGAGCTGCCTGCTGGGCCTGAAGAAATGCAGCGACGAGACCGCCTGCCCCTTGCATTTCCGCTGGATCCCGGTGAAGAAGAAAATTATCGACCTGCTGCAGGAAACGACGCTGGACAAACTGGCGCGCGCGGTTGAAAGCGGCAAGTATCGGCTCGCCGACGTCCCGGGGCAGCTGTTCGAGCAGGTGAAGGCGTGAGCCTGAAGCAGGCTGCAGCGGCCGTGCTGACCGCGCTGGCGCTCGTCGGATGCCAGCCGGCCTCCGCGCCGCCGCCGCAAAGCTTCCAGGCCACCGACATCACCGGCGCGCCCTTCGCCCGCGATTTCACCCTGACCGACCACCATGGCACGACGCGCAGCCTTGCCGATTTCCGTGGCAAGGCGGTGGCCGTGTTCTTCGGTTACACGCACTGCCCTGACGTCTGTCCGACGACCCTGGCGGATTTCGCCGCGGCGCTGAAGCAGCTGGGCCCGCTGGCGTCGAAGGTGCAGGTCATTTTCGTCACGGTCGACCCCGAGCGGGATACGCCGGATCTGCTGCGGCAATTCGTGCCGGCGTTTGATCCGAGCTTCCTCGGCATGTATACGGACGCCGGGTCGCTCGAGCGGTTGGCGAAGGAATTCAAAGTGGTCTATCAAAAAAGTTCGGTGAAGGCCGACGATGACTATTTGATCGACCACAGCGCTGGGACCTATGTCTACGATGCGCAAGGCCGTTTGCGGCTGCTGATGCCCTACGGCAGCAGTCCGGACGCCATCGCGAACGATCTCAGGACGCTGCTGTCTGCAGCCTGATCAAGAGACGGCTTGCGGTCGACGGGGGGACTCCCCTATAATTCCGTGCTTTTTAATATAAGCATATGCTGTTCAAAGCGCAGCAACAGGCGCTTTTTCGGGTCTAACAGGAGCGGTCATGGCGGTCACCACATATTCCGGTGCGGAGCAGTACAACTTTGATATCGTCAAAAAATTTGCTGTCATGGCACTCATCTGGGCGGTCTTCGGCATGTTCGCCGGCGTCTGGATCGCCTCGGAACTGGCCTGGCCATTCCTGAATTTCGACAGCCCCTATTTCTCCTTCGGCCGCTTCCGCCCAGTCCACACCACCTCGGTGATCTTCGGCTTCGGCGGCTCGGCGCTCTTTGCCACCTCCTACTACGTCGTCCAGCGCACCTGCCAGACCCGCCTGATCTCGGACGGCATGGCGAGCTTCACCTTCTGGGGCTGGATGGCGGTAATCGTGCTGGCCAACATTAGCTACGTCATGGGTTATTCGCAGGGTCGCGAGTATGCCGAGATGGAGTGGCCGATCGACATCCTGATCGAGATCGTGTGGGTGACCTACCTGATCCTGTTCGTCGGCACCATCATGCGCCGCAAGCAGCCGCATATCTACGTTGCCAACTGGTTCTATCTGGCCTTCATCCTGGCGACCGCGCTCTTGCACACTTTCAACAACCTGGCGATGCCGGTCGACCTCTTCTCGATGAAGTCGTACAGCCTGTTCTCGGGCACCCAGGATGCGATGACGCAATGGTGGTACGGCCACAACGCGGTGGGCTTCTTCCTGACTGCCGCCTTCCTCGGCATGATGTATTACTTCGTGCCCAAGCAGGCCGGCCGTCCGATCTATTCCTATCGCCTGTCCATCGTCCACTTCTGGGCGCTGGGTTTCATGTACATGTGGGTGGGCGCGCACCACCTGCACTGGACCGCGCTGCCCGACTGGACCTCGTCGCTGGCCGCCGCCTTCTCCATCCTGCTCCTGATGCCCTCCTGGGGCGGCATGATCAACGGCATCATGACCCTGTCGGGTGCCTGGGACAAGCTGCGCACCGACCCGGTGATGCGCTTCATGATCGTCGCGCTGTCGTTCTACGGCATGTCGACTTTCGAAGGCCCGATGATGTCGCTGAAGGAAGTCAACGCGCTGTCCCACTACACCGACTGGACCGTGGGTCACGTGCACTCCGGCGCGCTGGGCTGGGTGGCGATGATCTCGTTCGGTTCGCTGTACCACATGATGCCCAAGCTGTGGGATACCAAGATCTGGAGCCAGAAGCTGGTCGAGTGGCACTTCTGGCTTGCCACCATCGGCATCGTGCTCTACATCGTCGCCATGTGGATCTCGGGTATCACCCAGGGCCTGATGTGGCGCGCCTTCGACGAGTTCGGCAACCTGAAATTCTCGTTCGCCGAGTCGGTCGCCGCGATGATGCCGTTCTACGCGATGCGTGCGATCGGCGGCATGTTCTTCCTCGCCGGCGCCGCACTGATGGCCTTCAACATGTACATGACCATCCGCCAGGGCAAGCGCGAAGCCGCTGCGCTGGAAGCCAAACTGGCTGCCAAGATGGCCCACGCCTGATTCAGGGACGCTGAAAAATGAATTTCAACTTCAAACACGAATGGATCGAAACCAACATCGGCCTGATGGCCGTGTTGACCATGCTGGCGATCAGCGTCGGCGGCCTGGTGGAAATTGCGCCGCTGTTCTTCATCGACAAGACCATCGAGAAAGTCGAGGGCGTGCGCCCCTACACGCCGCTCGAGCAGCGTGGTCGTGACATCTACATCCGCGAAGGTTGCTACACCTGCCATTCGCAGATGATTCGCCCGTTCCGCGACGAGAAGCTGCGCTACGGTCACTACTCGCTGGCGGCCGAATCGCAGTATGACCATCCGTTCCAGTGGGGCTCCAAGCGTACCGGTCCGGATCTGGCGCGCGTCGGCGGCAAGTATTCGAACGAATGGCATGTGCAGCACCTCGTCGCGCCGCGTTCGATGGTGCCGGAATCGGTGATGCCGAATTACCCCTGGCTCCTGACGACGCCGCTCGACATCTCCGACATCGAGGGTCGCATGAAGGCCTTGCGCAAAGTTGGCGTGCCGTATTCGCTGACGCAGGCCGAATACGACGCCAACGTCGGGAAGTTCGGCGAAACCGTCGCCAAGCAGCTGCACATCCCCGATGGCCGCAAGAATCTCGTCGAGCAGGCCAACTTCGGCAACTACGACGGCGACCGTTCCGGCATCTCGGAAATGGATGCACTGGTGGCCTATCTGCAGGTGCTGGGCACCATGGTCGACTTCAGCAAGTACAGCGACGACGCGTTCGTCAAGTACCGCTAAGCGTCGGGAGGGGACGGGCATGGAATGGCTGATGTGGTTTTCCAAACCGGAGAACACCAAGCCCCTTGCCCTGATCATTTTTTTCGTCACCTTTATCGGCATCCTGATCTACGTCTACGGCAGCAAGAAGCGGGGACAGAAACTCGAGTCGTACCGCGACATCCCGTTCCTTGACGAGCAGGACAGCACGAAGGACAAGCAATGAGCGAGCAGAAACTACAATCTCAAACGGTGCAAACCACGGGCCACGCCTGGGACGGCGACCTGCAGGAATACAACAATCCGCTGCCTACCTGGTGGGTGTATACCTTCTACGCGACGGTCGTGTTCGCCATCGTCTACTGGACCATCTATCCGTCGTGGCCGTTCGGCAAAGGCTGGATCGGCGGCCTGTCGAACATCACCTACGTCAACAGCGAAGGCGAGACCAAGACCCACAGTTGGAACACCCGTGCGCTGCTCATGGAAGACCTGAACGAGGCGGCTGCGATGCAAAAGCCGTATTTCGACAAGGTCGCCGCGATGTCCTATGAGCAGGTCGCCCAGGATCCGGAGATGAACGGCTTCATCCTGTCGGCGGGCAAGGCGCTCTTCGCCGACAACTGTGCGCCGTGCCACCAGGCCGGTGGCCAGGGCGTGATTGGCTTCTTCCCCAACCTGACCGACGACGACTGGCTCTACGGCGGCAGCTTCGAGAAGATTCACGAAACGCTGATGCAGGGCCGTCGCGGCTACATGCCCGCCTTCAACGAAGTGCTCGACGGCGAGCAGATCGACCAGCTGGCGAACTACGTCGCCAGCCTGTCCGGCATGGCGCACGACGGCGCCAAGGCCAGCGCTGGCGGTGCCCTGTTCCGCAGCGAGGCGGCTGCGTGCTTCTACTGCCATGGCACTGACGCCAAAGGCCGCAAGGATATGGGTGCGCCGAATCTGACCGACTCGGTCTGGCTGTGGGCCGACGTTCCGGGTGCCGAGAATGACGACGGCAAACTCGCGGCGATCCGCGGCGTGATTGCCGGTGGCCTCGCCAAGGGCGTGATGCCCGCGTGGGCCGGTCGCCTGACGCCCGAACAGGTCAAGGTGCTGACGGTCTATGTCCATGAACTGGGCGGCGGCCAGTAAGGTCGCAGGCAGCGATTGATTGAAGCCCCCGTTTACGGGGGCTTTTTCTTCTCACCGAAAACGCGCGAGGCACGATGCAGCCAGGCTTGGAAGACCAGCTCGGTCTTTATCAAAAGCGGATTCCCGTTTTCACCCGTTCGGTGAAGGGCAAGTTCCGACGCTTCAAGACGGCTGTGCTGGCTCTGGGCTACGCGGTGTTCTTCCTGCTGCCCTGGCTGCCATGGGACCGAATCGACGCACCGGCACAGGCGATCCTGTTCGATCTGCCGGGGCGCCGCTTCCTCATCTTCGGCCTCACCGTCTATCCGCAGGACGTCATCTGGCTGGCGCTCCTGCTGTTCATCGCGGCCATTCTGCTCTTCATGGTGACGGGGCTGGTCGGTCGCGCCTTCTGCGGCTATTTCTGCTTCCAGACGCTGTGGACCGATTTCTACATCTGGATTGAGCACTGGATCCAGGGCGAGCGGCCGGCGCGCGTGCGCCTCTATCGCCAGCCCTGGGATCGCGAGAAGCTGGTCAAGGTGGGCACCACCCATGCGCTGTGGATCCTCGCCGCGTTCTGGACCGGTTTCACCTTCGTTGCCTACTTCACCTACGCGCCGCAGCTCGTGGTCGATTTCTTCACCGGCCAGGCTGCGGCCGCCGCTTACATTACGACCGGCGTGCTGACCGCCTCGACCTACGTCGCGGCCGGACTCATGCGCGAGCAGATCTGCACCTATGTCTGTCCCTACGGCCGTTTCCAGAGTGTCATGTACGAGCCCGAGACGCTGGCCGTGCACTACGACGCACACCGCGGCGAAGGCGCGCACGGGCGTGCCGCGGCCCGGGCCGGGCAGCGCACGCTGACAGAGCGGCATGAGAAGGGCCTGGGCGACTGCGTCGATTGCAGCCTGTGCGTGCAGGTGTGCCCGGTCGGCATCGACATCCGCGACGGCCTGCAATACAAGTGCATCTCCTGCGGCCTGTGCGTTGACGCCTGCAACACCATCATGGACTCCTTCGGTTACCCGCGCGGCCTCATCCGCTACGATTCCGAGCAGAACCTGGCCGCGGCCGTGCCGGACAGGCCCAGGCTGCACTGGAAGCGGCTGAAAATCGTCGGCTACGGAGCCGCCGTAGTGTTGATGAGTGCCTATCTCGCTTACAGCGTCGTCACCCGCGGCTCGTTCGAGCGCGCCGTCACCCAGGTCCGGCAGCCGCTTTACGTCGTGCTGTCGAACGGCGACATCCGCAACCGCTACCAGATCCGCATCACCAACAAGGCGCCGCAGGAGCAGACCTACCGGATCAGCGCGACCGGCCTGCCCGAGGGCGCGCTCGACCTCGGCAACTTCAGCGAAGTCACGCTGAAGCCGGGGCATACCGGCATCGTGCAGGCGAGCGTGCGGCTCGCACCGGCCCTGGCGGCACGCACGCAGGCGTTTGAACTCATCATCGCCCCGCTGGACAAACCCTCCGAGGCCCGCAGCGAAATGGTCCGCTTCGACAACCCGGCCAAGCGCCCATGATGATGAATACGATGACTACCCTGTTCGGCGGACTGGCTGCCGTGCTCGTGCTGTATGCGCTGGGCGGGCGCCTGCCGGCCCTGCCGCCGATGCTGCGCGCACTCCTGGCAGGCCTGCTGCCGCTGCTCGCTTATTTTGTGCTGCTCGTCGGGCGCTGGCCGGGGCTCGATGTGGTCGCCATGCACATCTCGGTGTTTCTTGCCGCCGGCCTGGTGCTGCATACCATCACCCAGTTCCGTCGCCGCAGCGCAGGCCGCATGCACTGGGTGCCCAAGTTCCTGATCGTGTTCTTCCTGGCGCTGGTCGTCATCAACGGCAGCCTCCTCTACATCGCGACCCAGGGGCTACCCCAACCGATCGCCCGCTGGTGGCTGGGAGACGATGTCCGCAGCGGCTTTTCCGGCGTGGTCCAGCATGGCCAGGGGGCCGCCAAGGGCGTCTCGTCCGAGCTGTCGCAGACGCACCGTGAATCACTACTCGGCTGGCAGGTCGAGATTGCGGGCCTGGGTGGCACGGCCAGCGAGCGCCTCGTCGAAGTCCGCGTCCGTGATCGCACAGGTCTGCCCGTCGAGGGGATCGAGGCACGCCTGTATCTGTTGCGCCCGGGGGCGGCGCAGGCCGAGGTGACGCTGAGCCTCGACGCCCGGGCGGCCGGCGTCTACGAAGGCGTGCTGCGCCCGCCGGCGAGTGGCCGCTGGCTTGCCGACCTGCGCCTGCTGCGCGACGGCGTCCAGTACTACCATGCTACCCAGGAGCTGGTCGCGCCATGAGTGGCATCATGGGCTTTCTGCTCGTACTGTCTGGCATCTTTATCCTGTTGATCGTCGTCGGCGTGCTGTGGTCGATCAAGAGCGGCCAGTTCGACGATCTCGAGGGCCCGGCCGAGCGCATCCTGATGGACGACGACGACCCCCTCCTGCCGACGCGCCGCTTGAGGCGCGACGACGATTCGCCTAAAATTGACTAACTTTTTTGGAGTACGCCATGAAACAGCTTCTGACTTTCCAGGGTTTCCCGATGGTCGTCGTCACCGCCATGATCGTTTGGGCGTGGATCAGCATCCTGTCGGTCCTGATCGCCTCGTTCTTCTAAACGATCCCGTATCGGCAAAAAGCCCCGCAATGCGGGGCTTTTTATTTATTGCTCGGCGCTCAGCTTAGGCCGGGATCACTGCGCGCATCTTCTGCAGCGCGCGTGCCTCGATCTGGCGAATGCGCTCCGCTGATACGCCGTACTGCGCGGCGAGTTCGTGCAGCGTCGCTGCCTCGCCTTCGGTCAGCCAGCGCGCCTTGATGATGTGGCGGCTGCGCTCATCGAGATTTTCCAGCGCGGTCGCCAGCCCGTCATGGCGAAGCCGTTCGGTCTGCTCGCGCTCGAGAACCTGGGCGGGATTCTCGTCCGGGCTCGCGAGGTAGGCGAGCGGGCTGTAGCTCTCCTCGCCGTCATCGACCATCGGGTCGATCGACATGTCGTGGCCCGACAGGCGGGTTTCCATTTCCAGCACGTCCTTGCGGCTGACGTTGAGCTCCTTCGCCATGGCGTCGGCCTCCTGCACGGTCAGCGCATTGAGCGACTGCTTGAGGCTGCGCAGGTTGAAGAACAGCTTGCGCTGCGCCTTGGTCGTCGCGACCTTCACCAGGCGCCAGTTCTTCAGCACGTACTCGTGGATTTCGGCGCGGATCCAGTGCAAGGCAAATGACACCAGCCGCACGCCGCGGTCCGGGTCAAAGCGCTTGACTGCCTTCATCAGGCCGATATTGCCTTCCTGGATCAGGTCGGCCTGCGGCAGGCCGTAGCCGGCGTAGTGCCGCGCCACGCTCACCACCACGCGCAGGTGTGAAAGCACCAGCTGGCGGGCGGCCTCGAGGTTTTCGTTGTCGCGCCAGTCGCGGGCGAGGCGCTGCTCATCCTCGGCACTGAGAATCGGATAGCGATTAACGGTCTGGATATAGCTGTCCAGACTGTAGGCGGCAGGAACAGGCAGAGATAAGGCTTGGTTCATGTATGCGATTACCCCCTTCAAATTTTATTTTAGCACTCGAAATATCTGAGTGCTAAAGGGGCGGGAGGTTCCCTTCAGCGGGCGGATTCGACCTGGTGCAGGGTGCGCGTGACCGACAGCCAGGCACCGAGCCAGCCGAACACGGCCGTGAAGGCCAGCACGGCGAGGATTTCAATGGGCGCCGGCGGTGCCAGCTGGAAGCCCGAGCCGTACAGGCTCGCCAGGCGGTCGACCGGCCCGCGCAGCAGGGTACCGGCGACGGCGAGCACGCCGACGGCGGCCAGTCCGCCGAACAGGCCCTGCAGCGCACCAAGGTAGAGGAAAGGCCGGCGGATGTAGCGGTCGGTCGCACCGATCAGGCGCGACACCAGGATCTCGTCGCGCCGTGCCAGCACCTGCGCGCGAATGGCGTTGCCGGATATCGCGATCAGCGCGACCGCGAACAGGCTGGCGAGCAGCCACACGACCAAGCGCCCGGCATCGAGCGCAGCCTGCAGGCGGTCGGCCCAGACGCTGTCGAGATGGGTTTCCGCCACGCCCGGCAGCTTGCCGAGCTCGTCGGCGATGCGCACGAGCTCGTCGCGCGCGCTCGAACCAGGCTGCACGATCCAGGCATCCGGCAGGGGGTTGGATGGCAGCCCTGCGGCGATATCGCCGAGTCCCTGGGTGGCGGCGAGCGCCTCCAGCGCGCGGTCCCTGGGCACGAAGTGGGCCTTGGCGATGTCGGCAGCCTTGAGGCGGGCCTCCAGCGCCTGCTTCTGGGCGGTGCTGGCCTCGGCGTCGAGGAAGACGCTGATCTCGGGTTGGGCCGGCAGGTCGCCCGCTACCCGGCCGAGATTGTCCAGGGCAAGGTAGAGCCCGGCCGGCAGGCTGATCGCCACGCCCATCGCCAGCGCGGTGAGCAGGGTGCCGAGCCACTGGCTGCGCAGGCGGCCAAGCGCCGAGGCCAGCGCGCGCTTCTGATGACGCAGCCAGGCGATCATGCGGCGGCCTCTGCCACGCGGCCGTGGTCCAGATGCAGGATGCGTCCGCCGAGCGCGCTGATCGCGCGGTCATCGTGGGTCGCGATCACCAGGGTGGTCCCGACTTGATGGAAGTCGCGGAACATCGCCATGATGTCGGCGGCGTAGCCGGCGTCGAGGTTGCCGGTGGGTTCGTCGGCAAGCAGCAAGGCAGGGCGCGAGACCAGCGCGCGGGCGATGCACAGGCGCTGCTGCTCGCCGCCGGACAAGCTGACCGGGTTGGCCTTCTCACGTGCCAGCAGGCCGACTTTGTCGATCACCGCGCGGGCGCGCTTGATCGCTTCGCGGCGGTCGAAGCCGGCGATATCGAGCGGCAGCATCACGTTTTCGATCACGTTGCGGTCGAACAGGAGCTTGTGGTCCTGGAACACCAGGCCGATGTTGCGCCGCAGGTAGGGGACGGCAAGCCGTGACAGGCGTCCGACGTTCTGTCCGTTGACCGACACCACGCCGCTGGTGGGGCGCTCGATCGCGGCGACGAGCTTCAACAGCGTGCTCTTGCCCGCGCCCGAGTGGCCGGTGAGGAAGACCAGCTCGCCCTGCGCGATCTCGAAGATCGCGCTGGAGAGGGCCTCGTGGCCGCCGGGGTAGCGCTTGGTGACCTGGCTGAAGCTGATCATTGACCGAAAATGGCCTCGACGAATTCACGCGCGTCGAAGGGGCGCAGGTCGTCGACGCTTTCTCCGACGCCAATGTAACGTACCGGGATCGGGCGCGACCGGGCGGAGCAGGTATGCGCAATGGCTGCGATCGCGCCCCCCTTGGCGGTGCCGTCGAGCTTGGTGAGCGCAAGCCCGGTCACGCCGAGCGCGTCGTCGAAGGCCTTTACCTGGGTGACGGCGTTCTGGCCGGTGTTGGCGTCGAGTACCAGCAGCACTTCGTGCGGCGCGCCGGGAATCGCCTTCTCGATCACGCGCTTCACCTTCTTGATTTCCTCCATCAGGTGCAGCTGGGTGGGCAGGCGCCCGGCAGTGTCGGCGAGCACGACGTCGATGTGGCGGGCGCGCGCCGCCTGGATGGCGTCGAAGATCACCGCGGCAGAGTCGCCTTTTTCCTGGCTGACAACCGTCACGTTGTTGCGCTCGCCCCAGACTTGCAGCTGCTCGCGCGCGGCGGCGCGAAAGGTGTCGCCGGCCGCGAGCAGCACCGACAGGCCCTGCGACTGGTAGAGCTTGGCGAGCTTGCCGATGGTGGTCGTCTTGCCGGCACCGTTGACGCCGGCCAGCATGAGGATGAAGGGCTTGTGCGGCGTAACGTCGAGCGGGGCCTGCAGCGGGGCGAGCAGGTCGACCAGCGCGTCCTTCAGCGCACCCTGCAGTGCGGACGCCTCGGTGAGGTTTTCGCGGCGCACCTTCTTCTGCAGCGCGTCGAGCAGCGCCTGGGTGGCGTCGACGCCGACGTCGGCGGTGAGGAGGATGGTTTCCAGTTCCTCGTAGAGTTCGGCGTCGATCTTGCGGCCGGCGCCGAACAGCCCGGCGAGCTGGCCGCCGAGCCGATCGCGCGTCTTGGCGAGCCCGGCCTTGAGGCGTTGCGCCCAGCCCGGGCGCGGGATGGCCGCAGTGTCGGCAGATGCTTGCTGTGCCGGGGTTTCCGGGACGGCAGCAGGGGCTTCCGGGGCGGGGGCAGGCTTGGACTTGAAGAAACTAAACACGGATCGAAGCGGTCTGCATGGCAGTTCGTGATGGCTTCGTATCTTATCATTCAGGCTCTTTCCCTTTGAGGTGAAACCATGCGCAGCCTTTGGGCAATCGGATTGGCGCTGCTGGTGGGCAGCGCGCACGCGACACTGACCGACGTCACGCTGGACAACGGCATGCGGGTGATCGTGAAGGAAGACCGGCGCGCGCCGGTGATGGTGTCGCAGGTGTGGTACCGCGCCGGCTCGATCGACGAATTCAACGGCACCACCGGTGTCGCGCACGTGCTCGAGCACATGATGTTCAAGGGCACGCAGACCGTGCCACCGGGTGAATTTTCCAAGCGCATCGCCGCCGCCGGCGGGCGCGAGAATGCCTTTACCAGTCGCGACCACACGGCGTATTTCCAGCAGATGCAGAAGGACCGGCTGGAACTGGCGATGCAGCTCGAGGCCGATCGCATGGCCAACCTCGTCATCAGCGACGAGCTGTTCGCCAAGGAAATCCAGGTGGTGATGGAAGAGCGCCGGCTGCGTACCGACGATCAGCCGCAGTCGGTCGTCTACGAGCGCCTGATGGCGACCGCCTACCAGGCGCATCCCTACGGTCGCCCCATCATCGGCTGGATGAACGATCTGGAGCACATGACCGCGCAGGACGCGCGCGACTGGTACGCACGCTGGTACGCCCCCAACAACGCGGTCCTGGTCGTCGCCGGCGACGTCAAGGCCGACGAGGTGGTCGCGCTGGCGAAGAAGCATTTCGGCCCGCTGCCCGCGCGGCCGCTGCCCGAGCGCAAGCCGCAGGCGGAACCCGAGCAGCTCGGCGAGAAGCGCATCGTCGTCAAGGCGCCCTCGCAACTGCCCTACCTGCTGATGGCCTGGCACGCGCCGGCCCTGCGCGACTGGGATAACGACCGTGAAGCCTATGCGCTGTCGATTCTCGCCGGCGTGCTGTCCGGCAACGATTCGGCCCGGCTGCAGGCTACGCTGGTGAAGTCGCGGCAGATCGCGGTGAATGCGAGCGCCGGATACGATCCGGTGACCCGCGGCCCGGCCATGTTCCTGATCGATGCGACGCCCGCCCCGGGCAAGTCGCTCGCCACCCTGGAAGCGGCGATACACGCCGAAATCGCGCGCATCCAGCGCGAAGGCGTCAGCGCGGCCGAACTTGCGCGGGTCAAGGCGCAGGTCATCGCCGCGGACGTCTATCAGCGCGATTCGCTGTTCTATCAGGCGATGCAGCTCGGCGACACGCTGATGGCGGGTTTGCCGCCGGAGGCGCTGACGCGCCGCGTGGAGAAGCTGCGTGCCGTCACCGCCGCCGACGTGCAGGCCGCCGCGCAAAAGTGGTTGCGGAGCGAGCGCCTGAGCGTGGCCGAACTCGATCCGCAGCCGTTGAACGCGAAGCCGCGTACCGCAGCCGTACCAGGAGTGCGCCATGTCAATTAAGTCCGCCTTCCTCTCCGCCCTGGCAGGTCTGGCCTTGGCACTGCCCCTCGCGGCACAGGCCGCGCTGGCGATCCAGCACTGGCAGACGCCGCAGGGGGCGCGCGTCTACTTCGTCGAAAGCCGCGAGCTGCCCATGCTCGACGTCGCGGTCGATTTCCCCGCCGGCAGCGCGCGCGATCCGGCGACGCAATCCGGCCTGGCGCGCCTGACGCACGGGCTGCTGGATCAGGGCGCGGGCGGCTTGTCGGACACCGCGATCGCCCACCGTCTCGCCGATGTCGGCGCGGTGCTGTCGGGCAATTTCGACCGCGATCGCGCCGGCGTCAAGCTGCGTACCCTGTCGTCAGAGCGCGAGAAGACGGCGGCACTGGACGTCCTGGTGCGCGTGCTGCAGCGCCCGGATTTCCCGCAGGCGGTGATCGCGCGCGAACGCCAGCGGCTCATCGCCGCCATCCGCGAGGCCGAAGCCGACCCTGGCAGCGTGGTGAGCAAGGCCTTCTTCCGTACGCTCTACGGCGCGCACCCCTACGCGCGCGATCCCGACGGCGATCCGGCGGCGCTCGCGCGCCTCACCCGGCGCGATCTGCAGGGTTTCTACCGTGCCCACTACAGCGCGCCCAACGCGGTGATCGCGATCATCGGCGACTTGTCGCGCGCCGAGGCCGAGGCGATCGCCGAGCGTCTGGCCGCCGGCCTGCCGCAGGGCGCGGCGCTGCCGCCGCTGCCCCGCCCGTTCGCGCCCGCGGCGTCGGAGTCGCGCCTTCCGCATCCGTCGACGCAGAGCCATGTGCGCGTGGGCGCGCTTGGCGTTGCGCGCGACGATCCGGATTTCTTCCCGCTCTTCGTCGGCAATTACGTGCTGGGTGGCGGCGGCTTCGATTCGCAGCTGCTGAAGGAGGTGCGCGACAAGCGCGGCTTCGCCTACAGCGCCTATAGCTATTTTGCGCCCATGGGCGCGGCCGGACCGTTCCAGCTGGGGTTGCAGACCAAGCTCGAGCAGACCGACGACGCGCTCGCGGTCGCGCGCTCGACATTGCGCGCCTTCATCGCCAACGGCCCGACCGAGGACGAACTCGCGCAGGCCAAGTCCAACCTCGTCGGCGGCTTTCCGCTGCGCATCGACAGCAACCGCAAGATCCTCGACTACCTGTCGATGATCGGCTTCTACCAGTTGCCGCTCGACTACCTCGACACCTGGACCGCGCAGGTCGAGGCAGTCGACGTGGCCGCGGTGAAGGCCGCCTTCGCCCGCCGCGTCGATCCCGACCGCATGGTCACCGTGGTGGTCGGCGGTGCGCGCTAAGCCCGTCGCGCCGCAGCGCGCCGCGGCGGCGCACGGCCGGGCAGGGGGCGCGGCCAACCGTGTGCGCATCATCGGCGGCCAGTACCGTCGCCGCCTGCTCGGTTTTCCTGACGGCGCCGGCCTGCGGCCGACGCCCGACCGCGTGCGCGAGACCCTGTTCAACTGGCTGGGGCAGGATCTGCCGGGCTGGCGCTGCGTCGACCTGTTCGCCGGCAGCGGTGCGCTCGGCTTCGAGGCGGCTTCGCGCGGCGCCGGGCGTGTGGCCATGATCGAGCGAGATCGCGCCGCGCTGGCCGCGCTGGAAAAGAACCGGGCTGCATTGGACGCGCGGCAGGTCGAGATCGTGCACGCGGACGCGCTCGCCTGGCTCGCGCAGACCCGCGAAATCTTCGATCTGGCCTTCGTCGACCCGCCCTTCGACAGCGGCCTCGCCGGGCCGACGCTCACGGCGCTGGCGCCGCATCTCGCGGCCGGCGGTCAGGTCTACGTCGAGCAGGGCAGCGCGGTCGCCGCGCCGCCGGGGTTTATCATCCACCGCAGCGGACGCGCGGGGCGTTCGCATTTCGCCCTGCTCACAAAGGATTAAGCATGCTGACTGCGGTCTATCCCGGCACCTTCGATCCCATCACGCGCGGCCACGAGGATCTGGTGCGCCGCGCGGTGCGGCTGTTCGACCGCGTCGTCGTCGCGGTCGCCGAATCGCGCAACAAGCGCCCCTTCTTCAGCATCGACGAGCGGGTGGCGATGACGCGCGAAGTACTCGCCGACGTGCCACAGGTGAGCGTCGAAGGTTTTTCCGGCCTGCTCATCGACTTCGTCGCCGAGCAGGGCGGGATAGCGGTGCTGCGGGGCCTGCGCGCGGCGTCCGACTTCGAGTACGAGTTCCAGCTCGCCGGCATGAACCGCAACCTCAAGCCGGACATCGAGACGATTTTCCTGACGCCGTCCGACCAGTACATGTTCATCTCCGCCAGCATGATCCGCGAGATCGCCCAGCTGGGCGGCGACGTCACGCCGTTTGTCCACCCGTTGGTGGCGCGGCGATTAAGTGAGAAAATAAGCAAAAGCTGATATAACCCGGAGAGCGCCATGGCTATGATGATCACGGACGAGTGCATCAATTGCGACGTCTGTCTGCCCGAGTGTCCGAACGACGCCATTTCCCAGGGCGATGAGATCTACATCATCGACCCCAACAAGTGCACCGAATGCGTCGGCCACTTCGACACGCCGCAATGCGTCGAGGTCTGTCCGGTCGATTGCATCCCGTTCAATCCCGACTATCAGGAAAGCAAGGAAGAACTGCAGGCCAAGTTCCTGCGGCTGACCGCCGGCGCCTGACGGCCGGCTTCGAGCTCAGGCCGTGCGCGCGAACCGCGCCGAGACGGCCTCGTCCGCCAGCGCGTCGGTGATGCGCGCGTTGATGCGCGCCAGATGGTCGAGCTGGTCGCTCACCGTGCCCATCGCGGTTTCCAGCTCGGCGATGCGCTCGTCGAGCGTCTCGGTCGCGGCATGGATGCGGCTCACGCTGTCCAGGCGGCGCTTCAGCTGGTTCTTGTGCTCGCGCACCTGGGTTTCCATGGGCGTGATCAGCGCCTTCAGCCAGGCCTCGGTTTCGCTGTTGGCGAGCTCGAAGACTTTCATCACCTCGCTCGCCAGCGTCTCGTAGAAGCGTGCCGTCAGCCGACCCTGCGCCATGGTCAGCAGGCTGAACACGGAATTGAAGCGCGCCTCGAAATTGCGCTTCAGCCGCGCCATCTCCTTGCGGTACTTCTTCAGGCTGAAGTCCGGCGGGTTCACCGCGGCGAGTCCGTGCTCGTCGCTGAATTTCTGGTACATCGCGGTCATCATGGCGCGGATTTCGCGGATGGTCAGGGTCGCGTCGTTGAGGTTGGCGTCGACCCGGCCGAGGAAACCCGCCATCGCGTCGAGCAGGCCGGTGCTGAAGTAGCTCTTTTCCATGGCCTTGCGGGTGTGCCGCACTTCGCGGCGCAGCGTGTCCATGCCGAGCTGGCCGCGCAGCGTCTCGACCTGCGTGGCGAACACGTTCTTCAGCGCATTGAACTGCTGCAGGCCGCGCTCGAACTGCTGCCGGTCCTCGTTCGCCTTTTCCATCATCTGCTGGATCACGTCGCGGTTCTTGCCGCGCAGGCCCTGCAATTCGTCGACCTGGTCCTGCAGGGTGGCGAGCCGCGTCTCCAGCAGTTCGGTGACCTTGACCATGACGTTTTCGACCACACCCTGGGCCGATTCGGCGACGAGCGCCTGCTTGCAGGGGATCAGCTCCTGGCTCAACGCGGCCTCCAGCGCCGGCAACCGGCTCTTGGCCAGCAGCGCGTCGTCGCCCTTCACCTTGGCGACCAGCGCCTTCTGCGCCGACACCGGGTAGACCTGGTCGGGCGGCAGTTCGAGCAGGGCGGCGCTCGATGCGGCCTGGCGGGCGATCTCGGCGTCGATCTCGGCGGGCGACTTCAACTCGTCCCACAGGCTGTCGATCTTGTTCAGCACCACCAGCCGTGCGCGGTTCGCGCTCTGCACCGGCGCGATGTGCTGGCGCCAGATCTCGATGTCGGACTTGGTGACGCCGGTGTCGGCCGACAGCAGGAACAGCACGGCGTGCGCGCTCGGCAGCATGCTGAGCGTGAGCTCGGGCTCGGTGCCGATGGCGTTGAGCCCCGGCGTATCGAGGATTACCAGGCCCTGCTTCAAGAGCGGATGCGGAAAATTGATCAGCGCATGGCGCCAGCGCGGGATCGCAATGTGGCCGTCGCGCTCCAGCGTGCGCGCGGTCTCGGGGTCCTCGGGGTTGATCAGGCCGTAGGCCTCGGCGGTGGCGGCATCGACCTCCAGCGTGTCGGCCAAGCGCATCAACGTGGCGCTCATCTCCTCGGCCGAGTCGAGATTGAGCGGGAATTCGGTCCAGGCGTCGGCCTCGCGCTTGAAGTCGGCGATGCTGCCCTCGCGGGTCTTGGTCTCGATCGGCAGCAGGCGCAGCGCGGGGCGCAGCAGCGGCGTGTAGTAGAGCTCGGTCGGACACATCGTGGTGCGTCCGGCAGACGAGGGCAGCACGCGCTGCCGGTAGTCGGAGAAGAAGATCGCGTTGATGAGCTCGGACTTGCCGCGCGAAAACTCGGCGACGAAGGCGACATTGAGCGAGTCGGCCTGCAGGCGGTCGAGCAACTGAGCGAGACGCAGTTCGGATTCGGCGTCGCCCAACTCCTGCGCCACGAGCCAGTCGCGCAGGGCCTCGACGCGCACGAAGACCCCGTCGCGCCAGGCGCTGTACTGCTCGAACTCGTCAACCAGGGTGGTGGGACTCATGGGCGACCGCAGGGCTGAAGCATTGTCGGATAACGACATCTTACCCACAAACTTGACGCGCCGCCGGCCGTCAGCGCTGGCAATGCGGGCAGTAGAAGCTCGCGCGCTGTCCCTGAACGATGCGGCGGATCGGCGTACCGCAGGCCTTGCACGGCAGGCCGGCACGGTCGTACACGCGGGTCTGCAGCTGGAAATAGCCCAACTCGCCGTCGGTCGCGACGTAGTCGCGCAGCGAGCTGCCGCCGGCGGCGATGGCGGCCGACAGCACGCGCCGGATCGCTTCGGTCAGGCGTTCGCAGGCCGGGCGGCTGAGCCGGCGCGCGGCCGTGCCGGGGCGGATGCCGGCGTGAAACAGCGACTCCGACGCGTAGATGTTGCCGACGCCGACGACGACGGACGCGTCCATGATGACCTGCTTGATCGCGGCCTGGCGTCCGCGGCAGTGCGCGTGCAGATAGGCGGCGTCGAAGGCCGGGGTCAGGGGTTCGGGGCCGAGGTGGGCGAGCAGCGGGTGATGCGCCGGGTCGTTGGTCCACAGCACCGCGCCGAAGCGGCGTGGATCGCGCAGACGCAGCGTGACGCCGTCGTCGAACTGCCAGTCGACATGGTCGTGCAGCGCCGCCGGCTCGCCGGATTCGGCGAAGCGCAGGCTGCCCGACATGCCCAGATGCACGATCTGCGTCGGGCCGCCGAAGTCGAACAAGAGGTATTTGCCGCGCCGTTCGAGCGTCTGCAGCGTGCGGCCGGCGAGCCGCGCTTCGAGATCGTCGGGCACCGGCCAGCGGAGATGCGGGTTGCGCACCACGATGCGCCGCAGGCGGCGGCCTTCGAGGCGCGGCAGCAGGCCGCGGCGGGTGGTTTCGACTTCGGGCAGTTCGGGCATGGCGGGCGGGGCACGGCGACAGGCGTGGCGATACGGGGCACATTCTACCGGCGCGGGCGCGCCAATGAACCTAACTTGCGGGGCGGCCTCGAAAGCTTAGAATCGTGACTCAATCCTCTGGACGGACGCATGGCACTCTTCAAACTACTCCCCCTCGCGGCAGCGCTGGCCCTTGCGGCGGGCTGCAGCCTGCCCGCGGTCAAGGCGTCGGCGCCGGACCCGGCGCCCGCGCAGCCGGCGTCGGCAGTCGCCGAGACGGCGCCGGCCGAGCAGCCCGACCCGGTCGAGGAAGCCCACGCCCGGGCGCAGGCGGCTTTGCCGAAGCAGCCCCTCACCCCCGAGATCCTGTTCAAGTTCCTGGTGGCCGAAGTGGCTGGCCAGCGCGGCGCCGTCGCCCTGTCGCAGACGACTTATCTCGATCTGGCACAGCAGACGAAGGATCCGCGCATCGCCCGCCGCGCGGCGGAGGTCGCGATGTACGCACGCGACCAGGCCGGGGCCCTGGAGGCGACCCGCATCTGGGCCGCGAGCGATCCCGAATCGCCGCGGGCACGGCAAGCCCTGGCGGCCCTCCTGCTGGGGGCGGGACGGTTCGACGAAGCCGAGCCCTTGCTGAGAGCGCTCCTGCAGCAGGATCGCGGCAATGCCTACCTGCACTTGTCGGCGTTGATGGGCAAGCCGCGTGACACCGAGGCGGCGCTGCGGCTGGTCGAACGGCTGGCCGCCGATGCGCCCGAACTGCCCGAGGCGCGCTTTGCGGTCGCCCAGGCGGCGTCGGCCGCCGGTCGCTTCGACGCCGCCATCCAGGCGCTGCAGGAAGCCGACCGGCTGCGTCCCGGCTGGGAGCCTGCTGCCCTGCTGCGCGCGCAACTCCATGCCAAGACCTCGCGGGCCGAAGCGCTCGGCTTCATGCGCGAATTTCTCGCGACCTATCCTGCCGCGCGCGAAGTGCGGCTGGCGTACGCGCGTACCCTGGTGACCGCGAACCAGTTCACCGAGGCGCGCGCCGAGTTCGTCCGTCTGGTCAACGACTATCCGGGCAATCCCGAAGTCAGTCTGGCGGCCGGCCTGCTGAGCCTGCAGATGGGCGATTATTCGCTGGCGCAGGCATACCTCGACAAGACGCTGGAAGCGAACCCGCGCGATCCGGACACCGTGCACTACTACCTGGGCCAGGCCGCCGAGCAGATGAAGGCCTTCGACCGCGCGCTCGAGAACTATGGCGAGGTGGGCGCCGGCGCCCACCTGGTGCCGGCGCGCGCGCGCCAGGCTGCGCTGCTGGCGCGCCTCGGCAAGCGCGACCAGGCGCAGGCGCTGCTCGCCGCCACGCGCGGCGAGAACGATGCCCAGAACGTGCGGCTGATCCAGGCGCAGGCGGAACTGCTGCGCGAGTACAAGGAGCACGCGTCGGCCTTCGAGCTGCTGAGCAGCGGGCTCAAGCGCTTCCCCGACGCCGCCGACCTGCTGTACGACCGCGCCATGGTCGCCGAGAAGCTCGGCAAGCTCGACGTGCTGGAGACCGACCTGCGCCGCGTGATCGTGCTGCGTCCCGAAGATGCCCAGGCCTACAACGCGCTCGGCTACACGCTGGCCGACCGCACCGACCGCATCGCCGAGGCGGTCGAACTGCTCGACAAGGCCTTGTCGCTCGCGCCGGACGACCCCTTCATCCTCGACAGCGTGGGCTGGGCGCAGTACCGCTCCGGCAACCTCGTGCGTGCGCAGGAGTATCTCGAGCGTGCCTACAAGGCGCGCCCGGATCCCGAAATCGCCGCCCACCTGGGCGAAGTGCTGTGGGTGCGGGGCTTGCACGACGCCGCCGGACAGGTGTGGCGCAGCAGCATCAAGGCCCATCCGCAAAACGAGCTTCTGCTGGAAACGCTCCAGCGATTCAAGCAGCCTTGATGCGGCAGACCGGGTTCGTCGCCGCGCTGCTGGCGCTGGGACTGGCCGGCTGCGCGGCGTTGCCGCCTGCCGCGCCGCCGCCTGCCGCAGCGGTACCGGCGGACGCGGGCTGGACGCTCAAGGGGCGCATCGGCGTCCAGCACGGCGATGAAAATCTGTCCGGGCAACTGCACTGGCAGCATCGCGCCGGACGCGACGAATTGCTGATGCTTTCGCCGCTGGGGCAGGGCGTCGCCCGCATCGTGCGCGACGCCGAGGGGGTCGCGCTGGAGCTGCCCAACCAGCCGGTGCGGCGTGCGCCCGACGCGGAGACGCTGACGCGCGACACGCTGGGCTACGCGCTGCCGGTCGCGGGGCTGGCGTGGTGGGTGCAGGCGCGCCCCGCGCCGGGCAGCCCGTTCGAGCTCAGCCATGACGCCGACGGCCGCGTCGCGCAGCTGCGGCAGAGCGGCTGGGCGATCGACTATCTCCAGTACGCCGACGACGGCCGCCCCCGCCGCCTGCTGGTGGCGCGCGAGGGCCTGCAAATCCGTCTGGTGGCCGACAGCTGGCAAGCCGAATGACGCAGCGTTTTCCCGCCCCCGCCAAGCTCAACCTGTTCCTCCACGTCGTCGGCCGCCGGGCCGACGGCTATCACCTGCTGCAGAGCGTGTTCCGCTTCATCGACCATGCCGACGGCGTCTACCTCAGCCTGCGCGACGACGGCCGGGTGGTGCGCGAGGGCGACCTGCCGGGGGTACCCGAAGACGCCGATCTCACGGTGCGCGCCGCGCGCCTGCTGCAGGCCCATGCGCCGGCCGGCGCTGGTGTGAGCATTCGTCTCGACAAGGTGCTGCCGATGGGCGGCGGCCTCGGCGGCGGCAGCTCCGATGCCGCGACCGTGCTGCTGGCGTTGAACCGCCTGTGGCAGGTGAATCTGTCGCGCGAGGCCTTGCAGCGCCTGGCGCTGCAGCTGGGCGCCGACGTGCCGGTGTTCGTGTTCGGGCAGACGGCGTTCGCCGAGGGCGTCGGCGAAATCCTGCGGCCGGTGGATGTGCCGCCTGCGTGGTACGTGGTGTTGACACCGCCGGTTGCGGTGCCGACCGCCGCGATTTTTGCCGCGCCGGAATTGACACGCAACACGCCAGCCCTCAAAATAGCGCCCTTTTCCGCAGGCGCGGGTCGGAACGACCTGCAGCCGGTGGTCGTGAAACGCTACCCGGAAGTCGCCCGCCATCTCGAATGGCTGGGGCAATTCGGCGAAGCGCGGATGACCGGCTCGGGCGCCTGCGTGTTCGCATCGTTCGAGACGGAAGCGGCGGCCCACGACGTGCTGCGCCAGTTGCCGGCGACGATGCGGGGGTTTGTGGCGCAGGGGTTGGACAGGCATCCGCTTTACGACTACTGCGCCGGGTAGTGCCCAGTTTCTTGGGGAGTCGCCAAGTGGTAAGGCATCGGATTTTGATTCCGACATTCGTAGGTTCGATCCCTACCTCCCCAGCCAGATAAGCGAACAGCCGCCGGGGGCGGCTGTTTTTGTTGCAGTGTCGTCGCCAAGCCGTCGGAGACTCGCGTGTCCATAGACAACTTGATGGTGTTTACCGGGAATGCCAACCCGCGTCTGGCCGCAGACGTGGCGCGTCATCTCAACATTCATCTCGGTCGCGCCACCGTGTCGCGCTTTTCCGACGGCGAGGTCATGGTCGAAATCCTCGAGAACGTGCGCGGCAAGGACGTGTTCGTGCTGCAGTCGACCTGCCAGCCGACCAACGACACGCTGATGGAAGTGATGGTGATGGTCGACGCGCTGAAGCGCGCCTCGGCCGGCCGTATCACCGCCGCCATCCCCTATTACGGCTATGCGCGCCAGGATCGCCGTACGCGTTCGGCGCGCGTGGCGATCACCGCCAAGGTCGTGGCGAACATGCTCGCCGGCGCCGGCATCGACCGCCTGCTGACGATGGACCTGCACTCCGACCAGATCCAGGGCTTCTTCGACATCCCGGTCGACAACATCTATTCGAGCCCGATCCTGCTCGGCGATATCTGGAAGCGTAACCACCCCGATCTGGTGGTGGTGTCGCCCGACGTCGGCGGCGTGGTGCGGGCGCGTGCCATCGCCAAGCGCCTCGAGTGCGACCTGGCGATCATCGACAAGCGCCGCCCCAAACCCAACGTGGCCAAGGTGATGCACATCATCGGCGACGTCGCGGGGCGGACCTGCATCATCATGGACGACATGGTCGACACCGCCAATACGCTGTGCGAGGCGGCCAACGCGCTGAAGGAACACGGCGCGAAAAAGGTGCTGGCCTACTGCACGCACCCGGTGCTGTCGGGCAGCGCCGCCGAGCGCGTGACGAATTCCGCGCTCGACGAACTGGTGGTGACCGACACCATCCCGCTGCGCGACGACGCGCGGGCCTGCAGCAAGATCCGGCAACTGTCGGTCGCTGAACTGCTGGCGGAAACGATCCGCCGCATCAGCAACGAGGATTCCGTCAGCTCGCTCTTCATCGAATAGCGGGCCGATCGAATGCCCCTGGTCGCGGGGGCTTTTCGTGCGCTGGCCGATTTCGGCGGCGCATCATTCACTTAGGAGAAGTTTCATGGAAATCGAAGTCATTGCTTACAAGCGTGATGCGCAGGGATCGAGTGCGAGCCGCCGCCTGCGCCACGCCGGCAAGGTCCCCGGCATCGTCTACGGCGGCACCGCCGCGCCGATGCAGATCGAGCTGGATCACAACGCCCTTTACCACGCCCTGCGCAAGGAAGCCTTCCACGCCTCCGTGCTCAAGCTGACCGTCGACGGCAAATCGGAATCCGTCCTGCTGCGCGATACCCAGTGGCATCCCTACAAGCAGCAGGTGCTGCATGTGGACTTCCAGCGCGTCGACAAGGATCACAAGATCCACGTCAAGGTGCCGCTGCACTTCCTCAACGCCGAAATCGCTCCGGGCGTGAAGATCGGTGGCGGCAAGCCGCACCACATCGTCAACGAACTCGACGTGACCTGCTTGCCCGGCAGCCTGCCCGAGTTCATCGAAGTCGACATGGGCGCGCTCGAAGTGGGCCATTCGATCCACGCCAACGACCTCAAGCTGCCGGCCGGCGTCGAACTGGTCGCCCACGTCAAGCAGGAGAACCCTGCGGTGGCCTCGATCAGCGCGCCCAAGGGCGGTGCCGAAGAGGCCGCGCCGGCTGCGCCGGCGGCGTAATGCGGTTGTGCGCCCCCTTGGGGGCGCGCAGCGCGTGTGGCATGACCGTCTCCGGTTCGGCGCCCCGCCTCATCGTCGGTCTCGGCAATCCGGGGCGCGACTACGAAGAAACCCGGCACAACGCCGGGTTTTGGTTTTGCGCGCGCCTCGCGCACGCATGGGGCATGCCGCTTGCGCACGAGTCGCGTTTTCATGGCATCGTCGGGCGCCGTGGGGCGACCTGGATGCTGCTGCCGCAGACCTTCATGAACCGTTCCGGCCAGGCGGTGGGGGCTTTGGCGCGCTTCCACCGCATTGCCCCGGCGGAGATCCTCGTGGTGCACGACGAGCTCGATATCCCGCCCGGTCAGTTGCGCCTGAAATTCGGCGGTGGCATGGGCGGGCACAACGGTCTGAAGGACATCACTTCGCACCTGGGTACCCAGGACTACTGGCGGCTGCGCGTCGGCATCGGCCATCCGGGCGACCGCAACGAGGTGGTGAACTACGTGCTGAAACCGCCGCGCCGCGAAGAACAGGCCGAGATCGACGCGGCGATCGAGCGCGCGGTGGATCTCATGCCGCTGATCGAGAAGGGCGAGTGGAACGCCGCCACCCAGCGCGCCAACAGCAAACCCGCGTGCGCGAAGCCCGCCTCACCCCTCACTCCTAACGCCTCACCGGATCCATCATGAGCCTCAAATGCGGCATCGTTGGCCTGCCCAACGTCGGAAAATCCACGCTCTTCAACGCGCTGACCCAGGCGGGCATCGCGGCGGAGAACTATCCCTTCTGCACCATCGAACCGAACACCGGTGTCGTCGAGGTGCCGGACCCGCGCCTCGCGCAGCTGGCGGACATCGTCAAGCCGCAAAAGGTCGTGCCGGCGATCGTCGAATTCGTCGACATCGCGGGCCTGGTCGCGGGCGCGTCCAAGGGCGAGGGCCTGGGCAACCAGTTTCTCGCCAACATCCGCGAGACCGACGCGATCTGCCACGTCGTGCGCTGCTTCCACAACGAGAACGTGATCCACGTTGCCGGCAAGGTCGACCCGATCTCGGACGTCGAGACCATCGCCACCGAGTTGGCGCTCGCTGACCTCGCAAGTGCCGAAAAGGCGCTGGCGCGCTTCGAAAAGCCGGCGCGCGCCGGCGACAAGGAGGCGCAGAAGATGGTCGCGGCGCTGAAGCCGGTCGTCGCCACCCTGAACGAAGGCCGGCCGGCGCGCGCCGCGGGGCTGGACGCCGAAGGCCTGGCGGCGATCAAGCCGCTGTGCCTGATGACGGTCAAGCCGACGCTGTACGTCGCCAACGTCAGCGAGGACGGCTTCCACGACAATCCCATGCTCGACGCGCTGAAGGCGTTTGCCGAGAAGGAAGGCGCGCCGGTGGTGCCGGTGTGCGCGGCGCTCGAGGCCGAGCTGCAGGAGCTGTCGCCGGAGGACCGCGTGGAGTACCTGAAGGAGCTAGGCTGGGACGAGCCGGGGCTGAATCGCCTGATCCGCGCCGCCTACGACCTGTTGGGCCTGCAGACCTATTTCACCGCCGGGGTGAAGGAAGTGCGTGCCTGGACCATCCACAAGGGCGACACCGCGCCGCAGGCGGCGGGCGTCATCCACACCGACTTCGAGCGCGGCTTCATCCGTGCGCAGACGATCGCCTTCGAGGATTTCGTCGCCTGCAAGGGTGAGCAGGGCGCCAAGGAGGCCGGCAAGATGCGCGCCGAGGGCAAGGAGTACGTCGTGAAGGACGGCGACGTGATGAATTTTCTCTTCAACGTCTGAAATCCTGTTGTTTTTGCTGCGAAGAAGTTTGACAGGGCCTTTTGAAGCCCCCTATAATCTCGCGCTTCGTTTGGGTGGGGTTCCCGAGCGGTCAAAGGGATCAGACTGTAAATCTGACGGCTCTGCCTTCGAAGGTTCGAATCCTTCCCCCACCACCAGGTTTTTTGCAGGTCGAGCAGGGCGAAGCGGGTGTAGCTCAATGGTAGAGCTGAAGCCTTCCAAGCTTAAGACGAGGGTTCGATTCCCTTCACCCGCTCCAGGCAGTTTATGGGCTTATTCGGTGTAGTAAGTCCGCGGCCCATGTAGCTCAGTGGCAGAGCACTCCCTTGGTAAGGGAGAGGTCGGCAGTTCAATCCTGCCCATGGGCACCATTTTTGGGTGTCCGCCGGTTGAAATCGGTGCACCGGATGTTTTGTTGTCAGGCATTTGTCGAAGTCGTCGCATCATTACTTTGCAAAATTGAGGGGTACTTGAAATGGCTAAGGAAAAGTTCGAGCGGACCAAACCGCACGTAAACGTTGGCACCATTGGACACGTTGACCACGGCAAGACCACCTTGACCGCGGCGATCACCACCATTCTGTCGAAGAAATTCGGCGGTGCTGCCAAGAAGTACGACGAGATCGACAGCTCGCCCGAAGAGAAGGCGCGCGGCATCACCATCAACACCGCGCACGTCGAGTACGAGACTGCGGGTCGCCACTATGCCCACGTCGACTGCCCCGGCCACGCCGACTACGTCAAGAACATGATTACCGGTGCTGCCCAGATGGACGGCGCCATCCTCGTCGTGTCCGCTGCTGACGGCCCCATGCCCCAGACCCGCGAGCACATCCTGCTTGCCCGTCAGGTTGGCGTGCCCTACATCATCGTCTACATGAACAAGGCCGACATGGTCGACGACGCCGAACTCCTCGAGCTCGTCGAAATGGAGATCCGCGAACTCCTGTCCAAGTACGACTTCCCGGGTGATGACACCCCCATCATCATCGGTTCCGCCCTGAAGGCCCTCGAAGGCGACCAGAGCGACATCGGCGAGCCTTCCATCATGAAGCTGGCCGAGGCGCTGGACTCCTACATCCCCGAGCCCGAGCGTGCCATCGACAAGCCCTTCCTGATGCCCGTCGAAGACGTCTTCTCCATCTCCGGTCGCGGCACCGTCGTCACCGGTCGTGTCGAGCGCGGCATCATCAAAGTGGGCGAAGAGATCGAAATCGTCGGCATCAAGCCCACCCAGAAGACCACCTGCACCGGCGTCGAAATGTTCCGCAAGCTGCTTGACCAGGGTCAGGCGGGCGACAACGTCGGCGTCCTGCTGCGTGGCACCAAGCGTGAAGAAGTCGAGCGTGGCCAGGTGCTGGCCAAGCCGGGCTCGATCAAGCCGCACACCAAGTTCTCTGCCGAGATCTACGTGCTGTCCAAGGACGAAGGCGGTCGTCACACCCCGTTCTTCAACGGCTACCGTCCGCAGTTCTACTTCCGCACCACCGACGTCACCGGCTCGATCGAACTGCCGGCGGGCACCGAGATGGTGATGCCTGGCGACAACGTCAGCATCAAGGTTTCGCTGATCGCCCCGATCGCCATGGACGAAGGTCTGCGTTTCGCCATCCGTGAAGGCGGCCGCACCGTCGGCGCCGGCGTCGTGGCCAAGATCGAAGAGTAAGCGGGTATCGCCCAAGACAAGGCCGGGGGTGGCGCGGCGGTTGCCGCGCTGTCCCCGGCCTTTAAAGACACAGGCCAATAGCTCAATTGGTAGAGCGTCGGTCTCCAAAACCGAAGGTTGGGGGTTCGAGACCCTCTTGGCCTGCCACAGGATTAAGCCGCAAGGCACACAGCGTTCATGGCTGACAAACTGAAGTTGCTGGTCGCAGTGCTGCTGGTCATCGCAGGGGTGGCCGGCTTTTATTTTTTTGCGGACGCCCCGACCGTGGTGCGCGTGCTGTCGGTGCTCGTCGGCGTGATCCTGGCGGGCGTGGTGGCCGGGATGTCCGGTCCGGGCCGGCAGTTCTTCGCGTTTGCGGTCGATGCGCGTGACGAAGCCAAGAAAGTCGTCTGGCCGACCCGCAAGGAAACGATTCAGATGACCGGCATCGTGATGTTGTTCGTGATCGTGATGGCGCTGTTCCTTTGGGCGGTCGACGGCATTCTGACGTGGCTGGTCAAGCTGGCCTTGGGACAAGGGAGTTGAGTATGCGGTGGTATGTGGTTCATGCCTACTCCGGCTTCGAAAAGAGCGTGGCGCGCAATCTGGCCGAGCGCATCGAGCGCGCCGGCATGAAGGACCGCTTTGGCGAGATCCTGGTGCCGGTCGAGGAAGTCGTGGAAATGAAGGCGGGTCAGAAAAAGACCGCCGAGCGCAAGTTCTTCCCCGGCTACGTGCTGGTGCAGATGGAGATGGACGACGACACCTGGCACCTGGTGAAGAGCACGCCCAAGGTCACCGGCTTCGTCGGTGGCACGGCGACCAAGCCTGCGCCGATCTCGGAAAAGGAAGTGCAGGCGATCATGGATCAGATGCGCGAGGGCGTGGAAAAGCCCAAGCCGAAGATCCTGTTCGAGGTGGGCGAAACGGTGCGCGTGATCGACGGTCCGTTCACCGACTTCAACGGCAACGTCGAGGAAGTGAACTACGACAAGAGCAAGCTGCGCGTGTCGGTGATGATTTTCGGGCGCGCGACGCCCGTCGAGCTGGGCTTCGGCCAGGTCGAGAAGAGCTGATTCTCGGATTCGAGAACGGAAAAGTCCGGGCAACCGGAGAGGAGCGCGAGTAGGGCGACCGAAAGCGCGTTGGTACTCACTTAGCAAGGAGCCATCATGGCCAAGAAGATTGTCGGCTACATCAAGCTGCAAGTGCCGGCGGGCAAAGCGAACCCGTCGCCCCCCATCGGTCCCGCGCTCGGTCAGCGCGGCCTCAACATCATGGAATTCTGCAAGGCGTTCAACGCCAAGACCCAGGGCATGGAGCCCGGTCTGCCGATTCCGGTGGTGATCACCGCCTTCGCGGACAAGAGCTTCACCTTCGTGATGAAGACGCCGCCCGCGACCGTGCTGATCAAGAAGGCGATCAAGCTCGACAAGGGCAGCGCGAAGCCGCACCTCGACAAGGTGGGTACGATCACCCGCGCCCAGCTCGAGGAAATCGCTAAGACCAAGGAACCCGATCTGACCGCGGCCGACATGGACGCCGCGGTGCGCACCATCGCCGGCACCGCCCGTTCCATGGGCATCATCGTGGAGGGAGTCTGACATGGCCAACGCTTCCAAGCGCCTGCGCGCGCTGAAAGAAAAAATCGACCGCACCCGAAACTACCCCGTCGCCGACGCGCTCGCGCTGGTGAAGGAAACCGCGACCGCCAAGTTCGACGAGTCGGTCGACGTCGCGATCAATCTGGGTGTCGACGCACGCAAATCCGACCAGATGGTCCGTGGCGCCGTCGTGCTGCCCAAGGGCATCGGCAAGACCATCCGCGTCGCCGTCTTCGCCCAGGGCGACAACGCGCAGAAGGCGCGTGACGCCGGCGCCGACATCGTCGGCTTCGACGACCTGGCGGCCGACATCAAGGCCGGCAAGATGGACTTCGACGTGGTGATCGCCACCCCCGACGCCATGCGCGTGGTCGGCCAGCTCGGCCAGATCCTCGGCCCGCGCGGCCTGATGCCGAACCCGAAGGTCGGCACCGTGTCGCCCGACGTCGTCGGCGCGGTGAAGAACGCCAAGGCCGGTCAGGTGCAGTACCGCACCGACAAGGGCGGCATCGTGCACTGCACCATCGGCCGCGCCTCGTTCAGCGTCGACGACCTGAAAGAGAACCTGGTCGCCCTGCTCGACGCGCTGCAGCGCGCCAAGCCGGCGAGCGCCAAGGGCGTGTACTTCAAGCGCCTGTCGGTCTCGTCGACCATGGGCGTGGGCGTGCGCGTCGATCAGGCCAGCGTCAACGCGTAATTGAATTGAGGCCGTTCCCGCAAGGGGCGGCAGAGTGAACTTTGGGCCGCCGGCCGCAGCACGGGTCGGCGGGTTATCAAAGACCGTAGGCATCCGCAGGGATTTAATCGCCGGCGGAAGGTGAATGGGTGATGGCGCGCCATCCTCTGTTCGCCGGACACCGGCCCCTACGCAGATGGCGTTCCCCAGCAGGATTTTCCTGTCAAGGTCGCCAGCCGGGGCGGGCAACGCCCCGTAACTGAGAAGGAGGTAAGACCTTGAGTCTGAATCTTGAAGAGAAGAAGGCCGTCGTTGCCGAGGTGTCCGCGCAGGTTGCGGCCGCCCAGACGGTTGTCGTCGCCGAATACCGTGGCATCACGGTGGAAGACATGACCCAGCTGCGCGTCAAGGCGCGCAAGGAAGGTGTCTACCTGCGCGTGTTGAAGAACACGCTGGTGCGTCGCGCGATCGCGGATACCCCGTTTGCAGGCATTTCCGACCAGTTGGTTGGCCCGCTTGCCTACGGCATTTCCAAGGATCCCGTGGCGGCCGCCAAGGTGATGCACGAGTTTGCCAAGAGCAACGACAAGTTCGTCGTCAAGGCCGGTGCCATGCCCAATTTCGTCATGTCCGCCAAGGACGTGGGAAATCTGGCCAGCATGCCCAGCCGCGAAGAACTGCTGTCCAAGCTTTTGGGCACCATGCAGGCCCCGATCGCGCAGTTCGTCCGCACCCTCAACGAGGTGCCGACGAAGTTCGTGCGCGGTCTGGCCGCGGTGCGCGACAAGCAGGCTGCGTAAACCCGGGTTCCGGGTGGCATCTGCCGACAACCGAATCGACGAAATCGTTTTTTAATCTGAAGCACATTTGACAGGAGTAACAAACATGGCTGTTGCAAAAGCTGACATTCTGGACGCCATCGCCAACATGACCGTCCTCGAGCTCTCCGAGCTCATCAAGGAAATGGAAGAGAAGTTCGGCGTTTCCGCCGCTGCCGCCGCGGTTGCCGTGGCTGCCCCGGCCGCCGGTGGCGGTGCCGCCGCCGCTGCCGAAGAGCAGACCGAATTCACCGTGATCCTGGCCTCCGCCGGCGAGAAGAAGGTCGAGGTCATCAAGGTCGTGCGTGCGGCCACCGGCCTGGGCCTGAAGGAAGCCAAGGACCTGGTCGACGGCGCGCCGAAGCCGGTGAAGGAAGGTATCGCCAAGGCCGACGCCGAAGCGCTGAAGAAGCAGCTGGAAGAAGCGGGCGCCAAGGTCGAGGTGAAGTAAGTCAAGGGCAAAGAGGGCGGTGTGCGAAAGCAGACCGCCCGACTGCTGATGACTGAACCCGTTGGATCGTGTGTCGCGGGCGCCGCCCGCGGCAGACGCAAGCAGCACGTACCCGGAACCCGTAATCGGCTTCCGGGCATTTGCTTTTTGCGTGTGCCTCACTCAGCACCGTCCGTCACCCGCGTGACGGTGTGCATCTGATCGTCAAGGAGACCCCATGGCTTACACCTTTACCGAGAAAAAACGTCTGCGCAAGAGCTTTGCGAGCCGGACCAACACCCTTCCGGTGCCGTTTCTTCTGGCGACCCAGATCGATTCCTACCGCGCCTTCCTGCAGGAAGGCCGCTCGGTCGAGGAGCGCCTGAACGAAGGCTTGCAGGCCGCGTTCACCTCGATCTTCCCGATCGTGTCCCACAGCGGCAACGCGCGCCTCGAATACGTGAGCTACATGCTCGGCGAGCCGGTGTTCGACATCAAGGAATGCCAGCAGCGCGGCCTAACCTACTGCGCGCCGCTGCGCGCCAAGGTGCGCCTGGTGATCATGGACAAGGAAGCGTCCAAGCCAACCATCAAGGAAGTCAAGGAGCAGGAAGTCTACATGGGCGAAATTCCGCTTATGACGCCGACCGGATCCTTCGTCATCAACGGCACCGAGCGCGTGATCGTGTCGCAGCTGCACCGCTCGCCCGGCGTGTTCTTCGAGCACGACCGCGGCAAGACCCACAGCTCCGGCAAGCTCCTGTTCTCGGCCCGCGTGATTCCCTACCGCGGCTCCTGGCTCGACTTCGAATTCGACGCCAAGGACATCCTGTTCTTCCGCGTCGACCGCCGCCGCAAGATGCCGGTCTCGATCCTCCTGAAGGCCCTGGGCTACACGCCGGCGGCGATCCTCGACGAGTTTTTCGCCAAGGACACCTTCTACGTCAACGACCAGGGCGTGCAGTTCGAGCTGGTGCCCGAGCGCCTGCGCGGCGAGATCGCCCGCTTCGACATCTGCGGCAAGGATGGTCACGTCATCGTCGCCAAGGATAAGCGCATCACCGCCAAGCACATCCGCGAACTCGACGCCGCGGGCGTCAAGAAGTGGGCCGTCCCGGCCGAGTTCGTCGTCGGCCGCGTGCTGTCGCACGACGTCGTCGACACGGCGACCGGCGAACTGGTCGCGCGCGCCAACGACGAGATCACCGAAGATCTGCTCGACAAGCTGAAGTCCGCCGGCGTGGAGAAGTTCAATACGCTCTACACCAACGACCTCGATCACGGCGCCTTCATTTCGCAGACGCTGCGCACCGACGACACCACCGACGAATACGCTGCCAAGGTCGCGATCTACCGCATGATGCGCCCGGGCGAGCCGCCCACCGAGGACGCGGTGAACACCCTGTTCGCCAATCTGTTCTTCAGCGAGGAGCGCTATGACCTCTCGGCCGTGGGCCGCATGAAGTTCAACCGTCGCATCGGTCGCGACGAGTTGACCGGCGCCGGCACGCTGTCGACCGAGGACATCGTCGCCGTCATCAAGATCCTGGTCGAGCTGCGCAACGGCCGTGGCGAGATCGACGACATCGACCACCTCGGCAACCGCCGCGTGCGTTCGGTCGGCGAGCTGGCCGAAAACCAGTTCCGTGCCGGCCTCGTGCGCGTCGAGCGCGCGGTGCGCGAGCGCCTGTCGCAGGCCGAGTCGGACAACCTGATGCCGCACGACCTCATCAACGCCAAGCCGGTGTCGGCGGCGATCAAGGAGTTCTTCGGCTCCAGCCAGTTGTCGCAGTTCATGGACCAGACCAACCCGCTGTCCGAGATCACCCACAAGCGTCGCGTCTCGGCACTGGGCCCGGGCGGTCTGACGCGCGAGCGCGCCGGCTTCGAGGTGCGCGACGTGCACCCGACGCACTATGGCCGCGTCTGCCCGATTGAAACGCCGGAAGGCCCGAACATCGGCCTGATCAACTCGCTCGCCCTGTTCGCGCGCACCAACTGGTACGGCTTCATCGAGACGCCGTATCGCAAGGTCGTCAACAACAAGGTCACCGACGAAATCGAATACCTGTCGGCGATCGAGGAAAGCAAGTACGTGATCGCGCAGGCCAACGCCGCGCTCGACGCCAAGGGCAAGTTCAAGGACGAGCTGATCTCGTGCCGCTACAAGAACGAATTCACGCTGTCGACGCCCGACCGCATCGAGTACATGGACGTCGCGCCGGCGCAGATCGTGTCGGTCGCGGCCTCGCTCATTCCCTTCCTCGAGCATGACGATGCCAACCGCGCGCTGATGGGCTCGAACATGCAACGCCAGGCCGTGCCCTGCCTGCGCCCCGAGAAGCCCTTCGTCGGCACCGGCATCGAGCGCACCGCTGCGGTCGACTCCGGCACCGTCGTCACCGCCTATCGCGGCGGCGTGGTCGACTACATCGACGCCGGCCGTATCGTGATCCGCGTCAACGACGAGGAAGCGCGTGCGGGCGAAGTCGGCGTCGACATCTATTCGCTGATCAAGTACACCCGTTCCAACCAGAACACCAACATCAACCAGCGTCCGCTGGTGAAGGTGGGCGACGTCATCGCCCGCGGCGACGTCATCGCCGATGGCGCCTCGACCGACATGGGCGAGCTCGCGCTGGGCCAGAACATGCTGGTCGCGTTCATGCCGTGGAACGGCTACAACTTCGAGGACTCGATCCTCATCAACGAGAAAGTCGTCGCCGAAGACCGCTATACCTCGATCCACATCGAGGAACTCTCGGTCGTCGCGCGCGACACCAAGCTCGGCCCCGAGGAAATCACCCGCGACATCTCCAACCTCGCCGAGCGTCAGCTGGCGCGCCTGGACGAGTCCGGCATCATCGCGATCGGCGCGGAAGTTGAAGCTGGCGATGTGCTGGTCGGCAAGGTCACGCCCAAGGGCGAAACCCAGCTGACGCCCGAAGAAAAACTGCTCCGCGCGATCTTCGGCGAGAAGGCCAGCGATGTGAAGGACACGTCGCTCAAGGTGCCGTCGGGCATGTCGGGCGTGGTCATCGACGTTCAGGTGTTCACCCGCGAGGGCATTGAACGGGATAAGCGCGCGCAGTCGATCATCGACACCCAGCTCGCCGAGTACAAGAAGGACCTCACCGACCGCATGCGCATCGTCGAGGACGACACCTTCCAGCGTCTGGAGAAGCTTTTGCATCTGAAGGTCGCCAACGGCGGCCCGAAGAAGCTCGCCAAGGGCAGCAAGGTGACGAAGGATTACCTCGAGTCGCTCAACCGTCACGACTGGTTCGACATCCGCCTCGCCGACGACGAGGCGAGCCGCCAGGTCGAGGCGCTGAAGGACAGCCTCGCGCAGAAGCGCGTCGAGTTCGACGCCATGTTCGAGGAGAAGAAGAAGAAGCTCACCGCCGGCGACGAACTGCCGCCCGGCGTGCAAAAGATGGTCAAGGTCTATCTGGCGGTGAAGCGCCGCCTGCAGCCCGGCGACAAGATGGCCGGTCGTCACGGCAACAAGGGCGTGGTCTCCAAGATCGTTCCGGTCGAGGACATGCCCTTCATGGCCGACGGCCGCCCGGTCGACATCGTGCTGAACCCGCTCGGCGTGCCGTCGCGTATGAACATCGGCCAGATTCTCGAGACCCACCTTGGCTGGGCTGCCAAGGGCCTGGGCGAAAAAATCGGCCAGATGCTCGCAGCGCAGACGAAGAGCGTGGCGAAGGAATTGCGCGGCTTCTTCAAGGACATCTACAACACGTCCGGCAAGACCGAGGATCTCGACAGCTTCAGCGATGACGAGATCATCGAACTCGGCCGCAACCTGCAGAAGGGTGTGCCCTTCGCGTCGCCGGTGTTCGACGGTGCTTCCGAAGACGAAATCCGCCGCATGCTGCAGCTCGCCGGTCTGCCGGAAGGCGGCCAGGTCACGCTGTACGACGGCCGCACCGGCGACGCCTTCGACCGTCCGGTCACCGTCGGCTACAAGCACGTGCTGAAACTGCACCACCTGGTCGACGACAAGATGCACGCGCGCTCCACCGGTCCGTACTCGCTCGTCACGCAGCAGCCGCTGGGCGGCAAGGCGCAGTTCGGCGGCCAGCGCTTCGGCGAAATGGAAGTGTGGGCGCTTGAGGCCTACGGCGCTTCGTACGTGCTGCAGGAAATGCTCACGGTGAAGTCCGACGACGTGAACGGCCGCACCAAGGTCTACGAGAACATCGTCAAGGGCGACCACAAGATCGAGGCGGGCATGCCCGAGTCGTTCAACGTGCTGGTGAAGGAAATCCGTTCGCTCGGCATCGACATCGATCTGGAACGTTATTAATTTTTGGGTGAGGACACAGCCATGAAAGCATTGCTCGATCTGTTCAAACAGGCCACCCACGAGGAAGAGTTCGACGCCATCAAGATCGGTCTGGCGTCGCCGGAGAAAATCCGCTCCTGGTCCTACGGCGAAGTGAAGAAGCCGGAAACGATCAACTACCGCACCTTCAAGCCGGAGCGCGACGGCCTGTTCTGCGCCAAGATCTTCGGCCCGGTGAAGGACTACGAGTGCCTGTGCGGCAAGTACAAGCGCCTGAAGCACCGCGGCGTGATCTGCGAGAAGTGCGGCGTCGAAGTGACCCTGTCCAAGGTGCGCCGCGAGCGCATGGGCCATATCGAGCTGGCTTCGCCGGTCGCCCATATCTGGTTCCTGAAGAGTCTGCCGAGCCGTCTGGGCATGGTGCTCGACATGACGCTGCGTGACATCGAACGCGTGCTGTATTTCGAAGGCTTCGTCGTGGTCGAGCCCGGCATGACGCCGCTCAACCGTGGCCAGCTGCTGACCGAAGAAGACTACCTCGCCAAGCTCGAAGAATACGGCGACGAGTTCAAGGCGCTGATGGGCGCCGAGGCGATCCGCGAGCTGCTGCGCTCGATCAACCTGCACACCGAAGTCGAGGCGCTGCATTCCGAAATCAGCAAGACCGGTTCCGACACCAAGCTGAAAAAGCTGTCCAAGCGCCTGAAGATCCTCGAGGGTTTCCAGAAGTCCGGCATCAAGCCCGAGTGGATGATCCTCGAAGTGCTGCCGGTGCTGCCGCCCGAGTTGCGCCCGCTGGTGCCGCTCGACGGCGGCCGCTTCGCGACCTCGGATCTCAACGACCTGTATCGCCGCGTCATCAACCGCAACAACCGCCTCAAGCGGCTTCTTGAACTGAAGGCGCCCGAGATCATCGTGCGCAACGAGAAGCGCATGCTGCAGGAAGCCGTGGATTCCTTGTTGGACAACGGCCGTCGCGGCAAGGCGATGACCGGCGCCAACAAGCGTCCGCTGAAGTCGCTCGCCGACATGATCAAGGGCAAGAGCGGCCGCTTCCGCCAGAACCTGCTGGGCAAGCGCGTCGACTACTCGGGCCGTTCGGTCATCGTGGTCGGTCCGACGCTGAAGCTGCACCAGTGCGGTCTGCCGAAGAAGATGGCACTCGAGCTGTTCAAGCCCTTCATCTTCAACCGTCTCGAAGTGCTGGGGCTGGCGACCACGATCAAGGCCGCCAAGAAAATGGTGGAAGACGAAGAGCCGATCGTGTGGGATCTCCTCGAAGAGGTCATCCGCGAGCACCCGGTGATGCTGAACCGCGCGCCGACGCTGCACCGTCTGGGCATCCAGGCGTTCGAGCCGGTGCTGATCGAAGGCAAGGCGATCCAGCTGCATCCGCTGGTGTGCGCGGCGTTCAACGCCGACTTCGACGGCGACCAGATGGCCGTCCACGTGCCGTTGTCGCTGGAGGCGCAGGCCGAAGCCCGCACCCTGATGCTGGCGTCGAACAACGTGCTGTCGCCCGCCAACGGCGAGCCGATCATCGTGCCGTCGCAGGACATCGTGCTGGGCCTGTATTACATGACCCGCGAAAAAATCAACGCCAAGGGCGAGGGCATGCTGTTCGCCGACGTCGCCGAAGCGCGCCGCGCCTACGACAACGGCGAGGTCGAACTGCACGCCCGCGTTACCGTGCGCATCAAGGAGGTCTCGCTCGACGCCGACAAGAAGCGCGTCGAGACCGTCAAGCGCGTCGAGACCACCGTCGGCCGTGCGATCCTGTCCGAGATCCTGCCGCCGGGGCTGCCGTTCAGCTACGTCGACAAGGCGCTGAAGAAGAAGGAAATCTCCAAGCTCATCAACGCCAGCTTCCGCCGCTGCGGCCTGCGCGAGACGGTGATCTTCGCCGACAAGCTGATGTACACCGGCTTCACCTTCGCGACCCGCGCCGGCATGTCGATCGCGATCAAGGACATGCTGATTCCGGGCGAGAAAGACCAGATCCTCGCTGCCGCCGAGTCCGAGGTGAAGGAGATCGAGGCGCAGTACACCTCGGGTCTCGTCACCCAGGGCGAGCGCTACAACAAGGTGGTCGACATCTGGGGCCGCGCCGGCGACGCCGTCGCCAAGGCGATGATGGGCCAGCTGGGCGGCGAGAAGGTCAAGGACCGCACCGGCAAGGAAGTCACCCAGGAGTCGTTCAACGCGATCTACATGATGGCCGACTCGGGCGCCCGCGGTTCCGCCGCGCAGATCCGTCAGCTCGCCGGCATGCGCGGCCTGATGGCCAAGCCGGACGGCTCGATCATCGAGACGCCGATCACGGCGAACTTCCGTGAAGGCCTGAACATGCTGCAGTACTTCATCTCGACCCACGGCGCCCGCAAGGGCCTCGCGGACACCGCCCTGAAGACCGCGAACTCGGGCTACCTGACCCGCCGTCTGGTCGACGTGACCCAGGATCTGGTGGTGACCGAGGACGACTGCGGTACCAAGAACGGCCTGTCGGTCAAGGCGCTGGTCGAAGGCGGCGAAGTCGTCGAGCCGCTGCGCGAGCGCATCCTAGGCCGCGTCGCCGCGAGCGACCTCATCCACCCCGACACCCAGGAAACCGTGTTCGAGGCCGGCACCCTGCTGACCGAAGACGTGGTCGACACCATCGAGTCGCTAGGCATCGACGAGGTGCGCGTGCGCACCCCGCTGACCTGCGAGACCCGCTACGGCCTGTGCGCCAAGTGCTACGGTCGCGACCTCGGCCGCGGCTACCTCGTCAACGTCGGCGAGGCGGTCGGCGTCATCGCCGCGCAGTCGATCGGCGAGCCGGGCACCCAGCTCACCATGCGGACCTTCCACATCGGCGGTGCGGCGTCGCGTGCCGCCGCGGCGAGCCAGCTCGAAGCCAAATCGAACGGCACCGTGCAGTACACCGCGACCATGCGCTACGTCACCAACGCCCGCAAGGAACTGGTGGCGATCTCGCGCAGCGGCGAAATCATCATCGCCGACGACAACGGCCGCGAGCGCGAGCGCCACAAGGTGCCGTACGGCGCGACCCTGCTGGTGACCGACGGCGCCAAGATCAAGGCCGGTGCCGTGCTGGCGACCTGGGATCCGCACACCCGTCCGATCATCACCGAGTACGCCGGTCGCGTGCGCTTCGAGAACGTCGAGGAAGGCGTCACCGTCGCCAAGCAACTCGACGACGTCACCGGCTTGTCGACGCTCGTGGTCATCGATCCCAAGCGCAAGGCCGGTGCCAAGGGCGTGCGTCCGCAGGTCAAGCTGCTCGACGAAGCCGGCAATGAGATCAAGATTGCCGGCACCGACACCCTGGTCAACATCACCTTCCAGATCGGCTCGATCATCACGGTGAAGGACGGCCAGGACGTGGCGGTCGGCGACGTGCTCGCGCGCATCCCGCAGGAAACCTCGAAGACCCGTGACATCACCGGCGGTCTGCCGCGCGTCGCCGAGCTGTTCGAGGCGCGCTCGCCCAAGGACGCCGGCGTGCTCGCCGAAGTTACCGGCACGGTGTCGTTCGGCAAGGACACCAAGGGCAAGCAGCGTCTGGTCATCACCGACCTCGACGGCGTCGCCCACGAGTACCTGATCACCAAGGAGAAGCACGTCACTGCGCACGACGGGCAGATCGTCCAGAAGGGCGAAATGATCGTCGACGGCCCGGTCGACCCGCACGACATCCTGCGCCTGCAGGGCGTCGAGGCGCTGGCGCGCTACATCACCGACGAAGTGCAGGACGTCTACCGCCTGCAGGGCGTGAAGATCAACGACAAGCACATCGAGGTGATCGTGCGCCAGATGTTGCGCCGCGTCACCGTCGTCGATCCGGGCGATACCGGCCTCATCCCGGGCGAGCAGATCGAGCGCTCCGAAGTGCTGCAGATCAACGATGAGATGGAAGCGGCGGGCAAGCAGCCGGCGACCTACGATCCCATCCTTCTGGGTATCACCAAGGCCTCGCTGTCGACCGACTCGTTCATTTCGGCGGCCTCGTTCCAGGAGACCACCCGCGTCCTCACCGAGGCGGCGATCATGGGCAAGAAGGACGAGCTGCGCGGCCTGAAGGAAAACGTCATCGTCGGCCGCCTGATCCCGGCGGGCAGCGGCCTGGCCTACCACAACACCCGGCGCCGTCAGGCGGCGGGCGAAGACCTCGGCGCCGAGCACCTGATCGAAGGCGGCGAGGAGGCCGGCTCCGCGCAGGACCAGGAGGTGGCTTGACAGGGGCGGGGCGCTCCCCTAAACTCACGCGTCTTTTTCCGGCCCCGGCAGGGTCGGAGCGCGCAGCAATGCAGTCCGGGACGGCACCGCTCATGCGGTCGGCGCCGTCCCGCTTGTTTTAGAAATCTTACGCTTACTACTTTTTTCGGAAATTTGACATGCCAACGATTAACCAGCTGATCCGCAAGCCGCGTCAGGCCCCGGTGGAAAAGAGCAAGGTGCCGGCCCTGAAGGCCTGCCCGCAACGCCGCGGCGTGTGCACCCGCGTGTACACCACCACGCCGAAAAAACCGAACTCCGCGCTGCGGAAGGTCTGCAAGGTCAAGCTCACCAGCGGCTTCGAGGTCATCAGCTACATCGGCGGCGAAGGTCACAACCTGCAGGAGCACTCCGTGGTGCTGGTGCGCGGCGGCCGTGTGAAGGACTTGCCGGGTGTGCGTTACCACACCGTGCGCGGCAGCCTGGATACCGCCGGCGTCAAAGACCGCAAGCAGGCGCGTTCGAAGTACGGCGCCAAACGTCCGAAAAAAGCTTAATTTTTAGAGGCTGAACAACCATGCCCCGTCGTCGCGAAGTTCCCAAACGTGAAATCCTGCCGGACCCGAAGTTCGGCAACCAGGAAGTTTCCAAATTCATGAACGTCGTCATGTCCAGCGGCAAGAAGTCGGTCGCTGAGCGCATCGTCTACGGCGCGTTCGAGCAGATTTCGCAGAAGTCCGGCAAGGATCCGCTGGAGGTCTTCAGCACCGCGCTGAACAACGCCCGTCCCCTGGTCGAGGTGAAGAGTCGCCGCGTCGGCGGCGCCAACTACCAGGTGCCGGTCGAGGTGCGCTCGAGCCGCCGCACGGCGCTTGCGATGCGCTGGCTCAAGGATGCCGCCCGCAAGCGCGGCGAGAAGTCGATGGGCGCCCGCCTCGCCGGCGAATTGCTGGATGCGGCCGAAGGTCGCGGCGGCGCCGTGAAGAAGCGCGAGGAAGTTCACCGCATGGCCGAGGCCAACAAGGCCTTCTCGCATTTCCGCTTCTGAACCCAACGCATTTAACATCAGGTATACACCGTGGCACGCACGACTCCCATCGAACGCTATCGCAACATCGGTATTTCCGCGCACATCGACGCCGGCAAGACCACGACGAGCGAGCGCATCCTGTTCTACACCGGCAAGTCCCACAAGATTGGCGAGGTGCACGACGGCGCCGCGACCATGGACTGGATGGAGCAGGAGCAGGAGCGTGGCATCACCATTACCTCCGCGGCGACGACCTGTTTCTGGAAGGGCATGGACGCCCAGTTCCCCGAGCATCGCATCAACGTGATCGATACGCCGGGGCACGTCGACTTCACCATCGAGGTGGAGCGCTCGATGCGCGTGCTGGACGGTGCCTGCATGGTGTATTGCGCCGTGGGCGGCGTGCAGCCGCAGTCGGAGACCGTGTGGCGTCAGGCCAATAAATACGGCGTGCCGCGGCTGGCTTTCGTCAACAAGATGGACCGCTCGGGCGCCAACTTCTTCCGCGTGCACGACCAGATGCGCGAGCGCCTGAAGGCGAACCCGATTCCGGTGGTGATTCCGATCGGCGCCGAAGATAGCTTTGCCGGCGTCGTCGACCTGGTTCGCATGAAGGCGATCTACTGGGACGATGCCACCCAGGGCATGAAATACGAAGCCCGCGACATCCCGGCCGAACTGGTCGAGACCGCCAAGGAGTGGCGCGAGAAGATGCTCGAGGCCGCCGCTGAGTCGTCCGAAGAGTTGATGAACAAGTATCTCGAAGAGGGTGACCTCTCCGAGGCCGACATTCGCAAGGGTCTGCGCGATCGCACCATCAGCGGCGAAATCGTGCCGATGCTGTGCGGTTCGGCGTTCAAGAACAAGGGCGTGCAGGCCATGCTCGATGCCGTCATCTACTATCTGCCGTCGCCGGTCGACATTCCCCCGGTCGCGGGCGAGCTGGAAAACGGCGAAGAGGGCCAGCGTCTGGCCTCCGACGACGAGAAGTTCTCGGCGCTCGCGTTCAAGATCGCCACCGACCCCTATGTCGGCCAGCTGATTTTCTTCCGCGTCTATTCCGGCGTGGTGAATTCCGGCGACACGATCTACAACCCGGTCAAGGGTAAGAAGGAGCGCATCGGCCGCATCCTGCAGATGCACGCCAACCAGCGCGAGGAAATCAAGGAAGTGCGCGCCGGCGACATCGCCGCAGCGGTGGGGCTTAAGGACGTCACGACGGGCGATACGCTGTGCGAAATCGGCGCGCCGATCACGCTCGAGCGCATGGAATTCCCCGAGCCGGTGATCCACGTTGCCGTCGAGCCGAAAACCAAGGCCGACCAGGAAAAGATGGGCATCGCGCTGAACCGCCTGGCGCAGGAAGACCCCTCGTTCCGCGTCCGCACCGACGAGGAATCTGGCCAGACCATCATCTCCGGCATGGGTGAACTGCACCTCGAGATCATCGTCGACCGGATGCGCCGCGAATTCAACGTCGAGGCCAACGTCGGTGCGCCGCAGGTGGCCTATCGCGAAGCGATCCGCAAGGCCGTCGAGCAGGAAGGCAAGCACGCCAAGCAGTCCGGCGGCAAGGGCCAGTACGGCCACGTCTGGATCAAGATGGAGCCGAACGAGGCGGGCAAGGGCTTCGAGTTCGTCGACGCCATCAAGGGCGGCACGGTGCCGCGCGAGTTCATTCCTGCGGTCGAAAAGGGCCTGATCGAGTCGCTGAACAACGGCGTGCTCGCGGGCTTCCCCGTGGTGGACATGAAGGTCACGCTGTTCGACGGTTCGTACCACGACGTCGACTCGTCCGAACTGGCGTTCAAGCTGGCGGCGAACCTGGCGTTCAAGGAAGGCATGCGCAAGGCCAACCCGGTCCTGCTGGAGCCGATGATGGCGGTCGAGGTGGAAACGCCCGAGGACTACATGGGCGATGTCATGGGTGACCTCAACCGTCGCCGCGGCATCATCCAGGGCATGGACGACGTGGCAGGGATCAAGGCGATCAAGGCGGAAGTGCCGCTGGCCGAGATGTTCGGCTATGCGACCGACCTGCGTTCGATGTCGCAGGGCCGCGCCACCTACACGATGGAATTCAAGCACTACGCCGAGGCGCCGAAGAGCGTCGCCGAGGCGGTGATCGCCAAGAAGTGATCTACACCGGACAGAATCTTTGAATTGATAGGGTAAAGAGACATGGCTAAGGAAAAGTTCGAGCGGACCAAACCGCACGTAAACGTTGGCACCATTGGACACGTTGACCACGGCAAGACCACCTTGACCGCGGCGATCACCACCATTCTGTCGAAGAAATTCGGCGGTGCTGCCAAGAAGTACGACGAGATCGACAGCTCGCCCGAAGAGAAGGCGCGCGGCATCACCATCAACACCGCGCACGTCGAGTACGAGACTGCGGGTCGCCACTATGCCCACGTCGACTGCCCCGGCCACGCCGACTACGTCAAGAACATGATTACCGGTGCTGCCCAGATGGACGGCGCCATCCTCGTCGTGTCCGCTGCTGACGGCCCCATGCCCCAGACCCGCGAGCACATCCTGCTTGCCCGTCAGGTTGGCGTGCCCTACATCATCGTCTACATGAACAAGGCCGACATGGTCGACGACGCCGAACTCCTCGAGCTCGTCGAAATGGAGATCCGCGAACTCCTGTCCAAGTACGACTTCCCGGGTGATGACACCCCCATCATCATCGGTTCCGCCCTGAAGGCCCTCGAAGGCGACCAGAGCGACATCGGCGAGCCTTCCATCATGAAGCTGGCCGAGGCGCTGGACTCCTACATCCCCGAGCCCGAGCGTGCCATCGACAAGCCCTTCCTGATGCCCGTCGAAGACGTCTTCTCCATCTCCGGTCGCGGCACCGTCGTCACCGGTCGTGTCGAGCGCGGCATCATCAAAGTGGGCGAAGAGATCGAAATCGTCGGCATCAAGCCCACCCAGAAGACCACCTGCACCGGCGTCGAAATGTTCCGCAAGCTGCTTGACCAGGGTCAGGCGGGCGACAACGTCGGCGTCCTGCTGCGTGGCACCAAGCGTGAAGAAGTCGAGCGTGGCCAGGTGCTGGCCAAGCCGGGCTCGATCAAGCCGCACACCAAGTTCTCTGCCGAGATCTACGTGCTGTCCAAGGACGAAGGCGGTCGTCACACCCCGTTCTTCAACGGCTACCGTCCGCAGTTCTACTTCCGCACCACCGACGTCACCGGCTCGATCGAACTGCCGGCGGGCACCGAGATGGTGATGCCTGGCGACAACGTCAGCATCAAGGTTTCGCTGATCGCCCCGATCGCCATGGACGAAGGTCTGCGTTTCGCCATCCGTGAAGGCGGCCGCACCGTCGGCGCCGGCGTCGTGGCCAAGATCGAAGAGTAAGGCTCAAACCATGCAAAACCAGAAAATCCGCATCCGTCTCAAGGCGTTCGACTACAAACTGATCGACCAGTCGGCCCTCGAGATCGTCGAGACCGCCAAGCGCACCGGCGCCGTTGTCAAGGGCCCGGTCCCGCTGCCGACCTCGATCGAGCGCTTCGACATCCTGCGTTCGCCGCACGTCAACAAGGCCAGCCGCGATCAGTTCGAGATCCGCACCCATCGCCGGCTGATGGACATCATGGACCCGACCGACAAGACGGTCGACGCCCTGATGAAGCTGGATCTGCCTGCTGGCGTGGACGTCGAGATCAAGTTGTAAAAAGCGGGCGGCATGCGTATAATGCCGCCCCTTCAGTTTCAAATAGTCGCCGGTCAATTGTAATCGGCACCTACAACCCTTGCCTGCGGCGGTTATTGCGGGCTTGAGATAGGAAATACGAAGATGAGTATCGGGCTCGTTGGCCGCAAGGTCGGCATGACCCGCATTTTCACCGAGAGCGGCGCGTCCGTTCCGGTGACGGTGCTGGAAGTGTCCAACAACCGCGTCACGCAAGTGCGCACCCAGGAAAACGACGGTTATTCCGCGGTTCAGCTCGCCTATGGCAGCCGCCGCAACAGCCGTGTCACCCAATCCGAAGCCGGTCACTTCGCCAAGGCGGGCGTCGACGCGGCTGAAATTCTGCGCGAATTCCGCGTCCCGGCCGACGTGGCTGCCCAGTATCAGCCGGGCGCCGCGGTGTCTGCTGACCTGTTCCAGGCCGGCCAGAAGGTCGACGTCACCGGCGTGACGCAGGGCAAGGGTTTCGCCGGCACGATCAAGCGCCATAACTTCGCTTCGCAGCGTGCCTCGCACGGCAACTCGCGCTCGCACAACGTGCCGGGTTCGATCGGCATGGCGCAGGATCCGGGTCGCGTGTTTCCGGGCAAGCGCATGTCGGGCCATATGGGTGCGGTCACCTGCACCAAGCAGAATCTCGAGGTCGTGCGCGTCGACGCCGAGCGCGGCCTGGTATTGGTCAAGGGCGCTGTTCCGGGTGCCAAGGGCGGCCACGTCGTGGTGCGTCCGGCTGTGAAAGGGGGTGCCTGATGGAATTGACCGTCATTAACGAACAGGGTCAGCAGGTCGCCAGCGTGGCGGCTTCCGACGAGACTTTCGGTCGCGATTACAACGAGGCGCTGGTGCACCAGGTGGTGACCGCGTTCCAGGCCAACGCCCGAAGCGGCAACCGTGCGCAGCAGACGCGCGCCGAAGTCACCGCTTCCACGCACAAGCCGTGGCGCCAGAAGGGCACCGGCCGTGCGCGTTCGGGCCGTACGTCGAGCCCGATCTGGCGCGGGGGTGGCGTGACCTTCCCGAACAAGCCGAACGAAAACTTCACCCACAAGGTGAACCGCAAGATGTATCGCGCGGGCCTGGCGACGATCCTGTCGCAGCTGGCGCGCGAAGGCAAGCTCAAGGTCGTCGAGAGTCTGGGCGTCGATTCGCCCAAGACCAAGCTGCTGGCCAATCGCCTGAAATCGATGGGCTACGGCAAGGTCATGATCATCGCCGACACGGTGGACGACAACCTGTGGCTGTCGTCGCGCAACCTGCGCGACGTCTACGTGGTCGAGCCGCATCAGGCCGATCCGTGGAGCCTGGTCAAATTTGGCAACGTGCTGATCACCAAGGCGGCGATCAAGCAGTTTGAGGAGATGGTGTGATGAGTGCGATCAGTCAGGAGCGTCTGCTCAAGGTCATTCTCGCGCCCGTGATCTCCGAGAAGAGCACGCGCGTCGCCGACAAGCTCAATCAGGTGGTGTTCCGGGTGCTGCCCGACGCGACCAAGCAGGAAATCGGCGCTGCGGTCGCCAGCCTGTTCAAGGTCGAGGTCGAGGGCGTTCAGGTCCTGAACGTCAAGGGCAAGGTCAAGCGCAGCGGCCGCGTCATGGGCCGCCGCGATAACTGGAAGAAGGCGTATGTCACCCTCAAGCCGGGTCAGGACATCGACTTCACGTCCGGCCAGTAAAGGAAAACGCCATGGCACTGATTAAAGTCAAACCCACTTCCGCCGGTCGCCGCGCGGTCGTCAAGGTGGTCACCCCGGGCCTGCACAAGGGCAAACCGGTGGCTGCCCTGGTCGAGCCGAAGAAGCGTGGTTCCGGTCGTAACAACAACGGCCACATCACCGTTCGCCACAAGGGCGGTGGCCACAAGCAGCACTACCGCGTGGTCGATTTCCGTCGTAACAAGGACGGCATCCCGGCCAAGGTCGAGCGGATCGAGTACGATCCCAACCGCTCTGCGCATCTGGCGCTGCTGTGCTACGCCGACGGCGAGCGCCGCTACATTATCGCGCCGCGTGGCGTGACGGTCGGCATGCAGCTGATCAACGGCGCCGAAGCGCCGATCAAGGCCGGCAACTGCCTGCCGCTGCGCAGCATCCCGGTCGGCTCGACGGTCCACTGCGTCGAGATGATGCCGGGCAAGGGCGCGCAGATCGCGCGTTCCGCCGGCACCTCGGTGCAGCTCCTGGCGCGCGAGGGCAGCTACGCCCAGCTGCGTCTGCGCTCGGGTGAGATCCGCAAGGTGCACGTCGACTGCCGCGCCACGCTGGGCGAGTGCGGCAACGAAGAGCACAGCCTGCGTTCGATCGGCAAGGCCGGCGCCAACCGCTGGCGCGGCATTCGTCCGACGGTGCGCGGCGTGGTGATGAACCCGGTCGACCACCCGCACGGCGGTGGCGAAGGCCGTACTGCGGCGGGCCGCCATCCGGTCAGCCCGTGGGGTACGCCGACCAAGGGTTATCGCACCCGCAGCAACAAGCGCACCTCCAACATGATCGTCCGCCGCCGCCACGCGCGCTGATTGAGGTAGAGAGATATGGCACGTTCTATTAAAAAAGGCCCGTTCGTCGACGGCCACCTGCTGAAGAAGATCGAGACGGCTCGCAACTCGAACGACAAGCGCCCGATCAAGACCTGGTCGCGCCGTTCCACCGTGCTGCCCGACTTCATCGGCCTGACCATCGCGGTGCACAACGGCCGGCAGCATGTGCCGGTGTTCGTCACCGAGAACATGGTCGGTCACAAGCTGGGCGAATTCTCCCTGACGCGTACCTTCAAGGGTCACGTCGCGGACAAGAAGGCGAAGAAATAAGGAGCGCATGATGGAAGTTTCTGCGATTTTGCGTGGTACCCGCCTGTCCGCCCAGAAAGGCCGTCTGGTCGCCGACCAGATCCGTGGTCTGCGTGTGGAGAAGGCGCTGAACATTCTCGCCTTCAGCCCCAAGAAGGGCGCTGGCATCATCAAGAAGGTGCTCGAGTCGGCAATCGCCAACGCCGAGCACAACGAAGGCGCCGATATCGACACCCTCAAGGTCAAGACGGTCTACGTCGACCAGGGTCCGGTGCTGAAGCGCTTCACCGCCCGCGCCAAAGGCCGCGGCAACCGTATTAGCAAGCCGACCTGTCACATCACCGTGACGGTGGGCGATTGAGGAAGCGCCATGGGACAGAAAATTCATCCGATCGGGTTCCGCCTGGGTGTGCAGCGCATCTGGACGGCCAAGTGGTACGGCTCGAACCGCAATTTCTCAAGCACCTTGCTCGAGGACATCAAGGTTCGTGACTACCTGAAGAAGAAGCTTGCGCACGCTTCGGTGTCCAAGGTGCTGATCGAGCGCCCGGCGAAGAATGCCCGCATCACCATCTTCAGCGGCCGCCCCGGCGTCGTCATCGGCAAGAAGGGCGAGGATATCGAAGTCCTGCGCGGCGAACTCGCGCGCATGATGTCGGTGCCCGTGCATGTGAACATTGAGGAGGTGCGCAAGCCGGAAACCGACGCGCAGATCATCGCCGACGGCATCGCCCAGCAGCTCGAAAAGCGCGTGATGTTCCGCCGCGCCATGAAGCGCGCGATGCAGAACGCCATGCGCCTCGGTGCCCAGGGCATCAAGATCATGAGCTCGGGCCGCCTGAACGGTGCCGAGATCGCCCGCACCGAGTGGTATCGCGAAGGTCGTGTGCCGCTCCATACGCTGCGTGCCGAGATCGACTACGGCTTTTCCGAAGCGAAGACGACCTACGGCATCATCGGCATCAAGGTGTGGGTGTACAAGGGCGACTCGCTCAACCGCGGCGAGCAGCCTGCTGCGGCCGAACCGGAGAAGCGCGGCAAGAAATCAGGAGTGAAACATGCTGCAGCCAGCTAGAAGAAAATACCGCAAGGAACAGAAGGGCCGTAACACCGGTCTCGCCACCCGCGGCGCCAGCGTCAGCTTCGGCGACTTCGGCCTCAAGGCCGTCGGCCGCGGCCGCCTGACCGCGCGCCAGATCGAAGCGGCGCGTCGCGCGATGACCCGTCACATCAAGCGGGGCGGCCGCATCTGGATCCGCATCTTCCCGGACAAGCCGATTTCGCGTAAGCCGGCCGAAGTCCGGATGGGTAACGGCAAGGGCGCACCGGAGTACTACGTCGCCGAAATCCAGCCGGGCAAGGTGCTGTACGAGATGGATGGCGTGAACGAAGAGCTGGCGCGCGAGGCGTTCCGCCTGGCCGCGGCCAAGCTGCCGATCGCGACCACTTTCGTCACCCGCATGATCGGGAGCTGATAGATGAACACGAAAGAACTGCGCGGCAAGGACGCCGCCGAACTGAAGCAGGAACTCGAATCCCTGCTGCGTGCCCACTTCGCCCTGCGCATGCAGGTGGCCACCCAGCAGTCGAACAAGACGGCTGATCTGGGCAAATTGCGCCGCGACATTGCCCGGGTCAAGACCATTATGCGCGAAAAGGCAGGCCAAGCATGACTGAAGGCAAAAAGGTGGTGCGCACGCTGACCGGGCGTGTGGTGAGCGACAAGATGGACAAGACCGTGACCGTGCTGGTCGAGCGCCGGGTCAAGCATCCGGTGATCGGCAAGGTGATCCGTCTGTCCAAGAAGTACCACGCTCACGACGAAAACAACGAGTTTCACGAGGGCGATACCGTCCAGATCGAGGAGTCGCGCAAGCTGTCGCGCACCAAGGCCTGGAAGGTCAGCAAGCTGATCGAGCGCGCGCGCGTTTAAGGCTTGCATGAAGCGCAAAGACCCGGTATAGTGCCGGGTTTTCCGGTTGGCGGCCGGTGGTTGGAATTCCGGTCGGCTGGCTCAAGCGGTTCCGCGCGTGCGGAATCTTCTCCCGAACGGGATCCAAAACTGGCCACCGCCGTGTTTGATTTCAAGGCTTGGTGGGTTAAGTTGGAGGCAATTTAAATGATACAGATGCAGTCCGTCCTGGACGTTGCAGACAACACGGGTGCGCGTTCCGTCATGTGCATCAAGGTGTTGGGTGGCAGCCATCGTCGCTACGCGAGCGTCGGCGACATCATCAAGGTGAGCATCAAGGATGCCGCGCCGCGTGGCCGTGTGAAAAAGGGCGACGTGTACAACGCCGTGGTGGTGCGTACCGCCAAGGGTGTGCGCCGTCCCGATGGTTCGCTGGTGCGCTTCGACGGCAACGCCGCCGTGCTGCTGAACAACAAGCTCGAGCCGATCGGCACCCGTATCTTCGGCCCGGTCACCCGTGAGTTGCGTACCGAGAAGTTCATGAAGATCGTCTCGCTTGCGCCCGAGGTTCTGTGAGAGGCAATCATGGCACGTATTCGTAAGAACGATCAGGTCATCATTCTGGCCGGCAAGGACAAGGGCAAGCGTGGCACCGTGCTGCGCGTGCTGGACGATGGCCATGTGGTGGTCGAGGGGATCAATCGGGTGAAGAAGCATCAGAAGCCCAACCCCATGCGCAACATCCAGGGCGGTATCGTCGAGAAAGAAATGCCGATCGACGCATCCAACGTGGCGCTCTACAACGTCGCGACGCAGAAAGCGGATCGCGTGGGTTACAAGGTGCTGGAGGACGGCCGCAAGGTGCGCGTGTACAAGTCCAACGGCGAAATGGTCGACGCACAGGGGTAATCATGGCGCGTTTTCAACAGTTCTATCGCGAGACGGTGGTGCCCAAGCTGGTCGAGCAGTTCGGCTACAAGTCCATCATGGAAGTCCCGCGGATTCAGAAGATCACCCTGAACATGGGTGTGGGCGAGGCTGTGGCCGACAAGAAGGTCATGGACCACGCTGTGTCCGACATGCAGAAGATCGCCGGCCAGAAGCCGGTCGTCACCAAGTCGAAGAAGTCGATCGCCGGCTTCAAGATCCGCGAGAACTATCCGGTCGGCTGCATGGTGACCCTGCGTCGCGCGCACATGTATGAGTTTCTCGACCGCCTGGTGACCGTGGCGATGCCCCGCATCCGCGACTTCCGCGGCATCTCGGGCAAGTCCTTCGACGGTCGTGGCAACTACAACATGGGCGTCAAGGAACAGATCATCTTCCCCGAGATCGAGTACGACAAGATCGACGCGCTGCGTGGTATGAACATCACGATCACCACCACCGCCAAAACCGATGATGAAGCGCGCGCCTTGCTCGCGGCCTTCAACTTCCCGTTCAAGAACTGAGGTAATCATGGCCAAGTTGTGCTTGATTAATCGCGAAGAAAAGCGCGCCCGCATGGTGAAGAAGTACGCCGCCAAGCGCGCCGAACTCAAAGCCGTCATCGCCAACGTGCAAACGAGCGATGAAGACCGCATGGCCGCTTACAAGGCCCTGCAGGCGCTGCCGCGCAACGCCAGCCCGGTGCGCCAGCGCAACCGCTGCCAGCTGACCGGTCGTCCGCGCGGTGTGTTCAGCAAGTTTGGCCTCGCGCGCGGCAAGCTGCGCGAATACGCGATGAAGGGCGAGATCCCGGGCATCGTCAAGGCGAGCTGGTAAGAGGTAGACGACATGAGTATGAGTGATCCCATCGCGGACATGCTGACCCGCATCCGCAATGCGCAATCGGTCGAAAAGGCGTCGGTGTCGATGCCTTCTTCCAAGGTGAAGGTGGCCATTGCCAAGGTGCTGAAGGACGAGGGCTATATCGAGGATTTCGCCGTGCGCGGCGAGGCCGGCAAGCCCGAACTCGAACTCCAGCTTAAATATTACGCCGGTCGCCCGGTGATCGAGCGCATCGAGCGCGTGAGCAAGCCTGGCCTGCGCATCTACAAGGGTGCCCAGGAGCTGCCGCGCGTGATGAACGGCCTCGGTGTGGCGATCGTCTCGACCTCGAGCGGCGTCATGACGGACCGCCATGCGCGCGCCAAGGGCGTGGGCGGCGAGATCCTGTGCGTGGTCGCATAAGGGGGAACGGATATGTCACGTGTTGCCAAGAACCCCATTACGCTGCCCAAGGGTGTGGAAGTCACGCTGGGTAGTGCCATTTCGGTCAAGGGCCCGCTCGGTTCGCTGAGCCGCCCCATGGTGTCCGACGTCACGGTCGCGCTGAACGACGGTGTGCTGACGTTCGCCGCCGTGGGTGAGAGCATCCAGGCCAACGCCATGGCGGGCACGATGCGCGCGCTCGTCAACAACATGGTGCAGGGCGTCTCCAAGGGCTTCGAGAAGAAGCTGACCTTGATCGGCGTGGGCTACCGTGCCCAGGCCCAGGGCGATGCGCTCAACCTGACGCTCGGCTTCTCGCACCCGGTCGTGCACAAGATGCCCGCCGGCATCAAGGTCGAGACCCCGAGCCAGACCGAGATCGTGATCAAGGGCATCGACCGCCAGGCCGTCGGCCAGGTCGCCGCCGACGTTCGCGCCTACCGTCCGCCGGAGCCTTACAAGGGCAAGGGCGTTCGCTATAGCGACGAAGTGGTCATCAAGAAAGAGACCAAGAAGAAGTAAGGCTTAAGGACAGGACATGAACACCAAGCAATCACGGATTCGCAGAGCGCGCAAAACCCGCGCCAAAATCGCGGCCGTCAAGGCGATCCGCCTGGCCATCCACCGCACCAACAGCCACATCTACGCCCAGATCATCTCGGCGGACGGCGGTACGGTGATGACCAGCGCCTCGTCCAACGACAAGGACCTGCGCGCCCAGCTGCCGAATGGCGGCAACGTCGCGGCAGCGGCGGCGGTGGGCAAGCGCCTGGCTGAAAAGGCCAAGGGCTTGGGTATCGAAAAAGTGGCTTTCGACCGTTCCGGCTTCAAGTTCCATGGGCGCGTCAAAGCCCTGGCCGAAGCGGCCCGCGAAGGCGGTTTGGTTTTTTAACGAGGCAGAATCAAGATGGCCCGTACAGCACCTACTACGAACGAAGAGCGCGGCGACGGCCTGCGCGAAAAGATGATCTCGATCAACCGCGTCACCAAGGTGGTGAAGGGCGGTCGGATCATGGGCTTTGCCGCGCTGACCGTGGTTGGCGACGGCGAGGGCGGCATCGGCATGGGCAAGGGCAAGTCCCGCGAAGTGCCGGTGGCCGTGCAGAAAGCGATGGAAGAAGCCCGTCGCAAGATGGTCAAGGTCGACCTCAGGAACGGCACCTTCCATCACACGGTGGTCGGCCAGCATGGCGCTTCGCGTGTGCTGATCCAGCCGGCATCCGAAGGTACCGGCATCATCGCCGGCGGCGCCATGCGTGCGGTGTTCGAAGTGATGGGCGTGCAGAACGTGCTGGCCAAGTGCCTGGGTTCGACCAATCCGTACAACGTCGTGCGCGCCACCATTGACGGCCTGATGAAGATGTCGACGCCGTCCGAGATTGCGGCCAAGCGCGGCAAGTCGGTCGAAGAGATCACGGGGTAAGCCATGAGCGAGCAGAAGAAAATCAAGGTGACGCTGGTCAAGAGCCTGATCGGCACCAAGGCGCCGCATCGCGCCTGCGTGCGCGGCCTCGGTCTGCGCCGCCTCAATCACACGGTCGAGGTGCTGGACACCCCGGCCAACCGCGGAATGATCACCAAGGTCGCCTATCTGGTGAAGTGCGAGGCTTAAGATGGAACTGAACACGATTAAACCGGCCGACGGTGCCAAAAAGGACAAGCGTCGCGTGGGTCGCGGCATCGGCTCCGGCCTCGGCAAAACCGCGGGTCGTGGCCACAAGGGCCAGAAGTCCCGCGCTGGCGGTTTCCACAAGGTGGGCTTCGAAGGCGGCCAGATGCCGATGCATCGCCGTCTGCCCAAGCGCGGCTTCGTCTCGCTGACCAAGGCCGATACCGCCCGCGTGCGTCTGTATGAACTGGCAACCGTCGGTGTCGACGAGATCGACCTGCTGGTGCTGAAGCAGGCCGGCGTCGTCGGTGCGTCCGCGAAGGCTGCCCGCATCTACCTGGCCGGCGAAATCACCCGTCCGGTGAAGCTGCGCGGCATCGCCGTGAGCAAGGGTGCGCGCGCCGCGATCGAAGCGGCCGGCGGCAGCGTCGCCGACTGAGCGAGCGGGGGACCTACGCTTTGGCCACGCCCAAGACCGGCTTGAACAAATTCGGCGACCTCAAGCGTCGTCTGCTGTTCCTGCTCGGCGCGCTGATCGTCTATCGCATCGGCACCTTCATTCCGGTGCCGGGCATCGACCCGCTCGTGCTCGACCAGCTGTTCAAGTCGCAGCAGGGCGGCATCCTGGGCATGTTCAACATGTTCTCGGGTGGTGCGCTGTCGCGCTTCAGCGTGTTCGCGCTCGGGATCATGCCGTATATCTCGGCGTCGATCATCGTGCAGCTGATGTCGGCGGTGTCGCCCAAGCTCAAAGAGCTGAAGAAGGAAGGCGAGGCAGGGCGCCGCAAGATCACGCAGTACACCCGCTACGGCACGCTGTTTCTGGCGATTTTCCAGGGGCTCGGCATTGCCATCGCGCTGGAGTCGCAGGCGGGCCTGGTGCTCGACCCGGGCTTCGGCTTCCGCCTGATCACGGTGGTGACGCTGACCGCGGGCACGATGTTCCTGATGTGGCTGGGTGAACAGATCACCGAGCGCGGCTTGGGCAACGGCATTTCGATCATCATCTTCGCCGGCATCGTCGCGGGCCTGCCCTCGGCGATCGGCGGCACGCTGGAGCTGACGCGCACCGGCGCCTTCTCGATCCCGCTGGTGCTGATGCTGTTCGTCGGCGTGCTGCTGGTGACCGCGCTGGTGGTGTTCGTCGAACGCGGCCAGCGCAAGATCCTGGTGAACTACGCCAAGCGCCAGGTCGGCAAGATGGTGGTCGGTGGCCAGAGTTCGCACCTGCCGCTGAAGCTCAACATGGCCGGCGTGATCCCGCCGATCTTCGCCTCGAGCATCATCCTGTTCCCGGCGACGCTGGCGGGCTGGTTCGGCAGTGGCGAGGGCATGGGTTGGCTGCGCGACATCGGGTCGACGCTCGCGCCGGGTCAGCCGGTCTACGTGCTGCTGTATGCGCTCGCGATCATTTTCTTCTGCTTCTTCTACACGGCGCTGGTGTTCGATCCAAAGGAGACGGCAGACAACCTGAAGAAGAGCGGCGCCTTCGTGCCGGGGATCCGTCCGGGCGAACAGACCGCACGCTACATCGACAAGATTCTGACTCGGCTGACGCTGGTGGGCGCGATCTACATCACCCTGGTGTGTTTGCTGCCCGAATTTCTGATTCTGAAGTGGAACGTGCCGTTCTACTTCGGCGGCACCTCGCTGCTGATCATCGTGGTCGTGACCATGGATTTCATGGCCCAGGTCCAAGCGTATGTGATGTCGCACCAGTATGAGGGCTTGCTGAAGAAGGCGAATTTCAAGAATGGCTTGGTGGGGCGTTAATGGCTAAGGAAGACGTCATCCAGATGCAGGGCGAGGTTCTGGAAAACCTTCCGAACGCCACCTTCAGAGTCAAGCTTGAAAACGGGCACGTGTTGTTGGGTTACATCTCCGGGAAGATGCGCATGCACTACATCCGCATCCTGCCGGGGGACAAGGTCACGGTGGAACTGACGCCGTACGACCTGAGCAAGGGCCGGATCGTTTTCCGGGCCAAATGATTTAGGCCGGCGCATCGTCGCCGGCGAACGAGTGGAGAAAACCATGAGAGTCCAGGCTTCTGTGAAGAAAATTTGCCGCAAGTGCAAGGTCGTGCGCCGCAAGGGTGTCGTGCGCGTGATCTGCGAGGATCCGCGCCACAAGCAGCGTCAGGGCTGAATCGCCGCGGCGATCGAGTGAGTCGACCCAAAAGCGGGTTGACGTGATATAATTTTTTGTTTTCCGTTCGGAGCATTGCGAATGGCTCGTATTGCTGGGGTTAATATCCCGAATCATCAACACGCGATCATCGCGTTGACCGCTATTTACGGCATCGGTCGCACCACGTCCGGCAAGATCTGCGATGCCGCCGGCGTGTCGCATACCTCGAAGATCAAGGATCTGACCGAGGCCGAGGTCGAGCGTCTGCGCGAAGGCGTGGCCAAGTTCACGGTCGAGGGCGACCTGCGCCGTGAAATCACCATGAACATCAAGCGTTTGATGGACCTGGGCTGCTACCGCGGCTTCCGTCATCGCAAGGGTTTGCCGGTGCGTGGCCAGCGTACCCGCACCAACGCGCGCACCCGCAAGGGCCCGCGCAAGGCCATCAAGAAATAAAGGTTAACCATGGCAACTAAAACTGCTGCGCGCGTCCGCAAAAAGGTCAAGAAGAATGTCGCAGAAGGCATTGCGCACATTCACGCTTCGTTCAACAACACCATCGTGACGATCACCGACCGTCAGGGCAACGCTCTGTCGTGGGCGACCGCCGGCGGTGCCGGCTTCAAGGGTTCGCGCAAATCGACGCCGTTCGCGGCGCAGGTCGCGGCCGAAAACGCCGGCAAGATGGCGCAGGAATACGGCGTCAAGAACCTGGAAGTGCGCATCAAGGGCCCCGGCCCCGGCCGCGATTCCACCGTGCGTGCGCTGAATGCGCTGGGTTTCAAGATCACCGCGATCTCCGACGTGACCCCGATTCCGCACAACGGCTGCCGTCCCTCCAAGAAGCGTCGTATCTAATTATCAGGGAAAATCATGGCTCGTAATCTTGATCCCAAATGCCGCCAGTGCCGCCGCGAAGGCGAAAAGCTTTTCCTGAAAGGCGAGAAGTGCTTCACTGACAAGTGCGCCATCGAGCGTCGCTCGTATGCGCCCGGCCAGCACGGCCAGAAGAGCGGCGCCCGCCTGTCCGGCTACGGCGTGCAGCTGCGCGAGAAGCAGAAGATCCGTCGCATCTACGGCGTGCTCGAAGGCCAGTTCCGCCTGACGTACAAGGAAGCCGACCGCCGCAAGGGCGTGACCGGCGAAAACCTGCTGTCGATGCTGGAGTCGCGCCTGGATTCGGTGTGTTACCGCATGGGCTTCGGCGCTTCGCGCACCGAAGCGCGTCAGGTCGTGCGCCACAACGGCATCACCGTCAACGGCCGCCGCGTCAACATTCCCTCGTACCAGGTGCGCCCGGGCGACGTGGTCGAAGTGTCCGACAAGGCCAAGGCCCACCTGCGCATCAAGGCGGCTGCCGAAGCCACTGCCGCGCGCGGCTACCCCGAGTGGGTCGAGGTCGACGCCAAGGCGCTCAAGGGCACCTACAAGGCGAACCCGCAGCGTTCGGAGCTGCCGTCGACCATCAACGAGTCGCTGGTCGTCGAACTCTACTCCAAATAAGCTGGCCCGGTCCTGACGGACCCGGCCTCAAGGGTTGCTTCTCAAGGAAACGTACTCTATGCAAAGCGCTACGGAATTTCTCAAGCCGCGTATCGTGGAGGTCGACCGTGCCTCCCCGCTGCATGCCAAGGTCATCATGGAGCCCTTCGAGCGCGGTTACGGTCATACGCTCGGCAATGCGCTGCGCCGCATCCTGCTGTCGTCCATGGTGGGCTACGCGCCGACCGAGGTGAGCATCGCGGGCGTCGTGCACGAGTATTCGACCATCGAAGGCGTCCAGGAAGACGTCGTCGACATCCTGCTGAACCTCAAGGGCATCGCCTTCAAGATGCACGGCAAGTCCGAGGCTGTCATCAAGGTCTCGAAGTCCGGCGAGGGCGTCGTCACCGCGGGTGACATCGAAGTTGGCCACGACATCGAGGTGCTGAATCCCGATCACGTGATCGCCCACCTGACCAAGGGCGGCAAGCTCGACATGGAAATCAAGATCGAGGCCGGCCGCGGCTACCAGCCGTCGACCGCACGCAAGGTTCCGGAAGAGACCCGTGCCGTCGGTTCGATTCTGCTCGACGCCTCGTTCAGCCCGGTCCGTCGCGTGGCGTACGCGGTCGAAAGCGCCCGTGTCGAACAGCGCACCGACCTCGACCGCTTGGTCATCGACATCGAGACCAACGGCGTGGTCGAGCCGGAAGAAGCCGTGCGCACCGCCGCGCGCATCCTCGTCAACCAGCTCTCGGTGTTCGCTGACCTGGAAGGCACCCCGGCCGAATCCGAGTCGCCGCGCGCGCCGCAGGTCGACCCCATGCTGCTGCGTCCGGTCGACGACCTCGAACTGACTGTGCGTTCGGCCAACTGCCTCAAGGCGGAAAACATCTATTTCATCGGCGACCTGATCCAGCGTTCCGAGACCGAGCTGCTGCGCACCCCCAACCTGGGCCGCAAGTCGCTCAACGAGATCAAGGATGTGCTCGCATCCAAGGGCCTGTCGCTCGGCATGAAGCTGGAGAACTGGCCGCCCGCAGGACTCGAGCGTCCCTGAGTTTTAACCAACCCAGAACAATAAAGCGCGGGTCGCCGTGGCAGGCGGCCTAGCCCAAGAAAAGCTACTGAAAGGAAATCGCCATGCGTCATCGTCAATCCAACCGCAAGCTCAACCGCACGACCAGCCATCGCCTCGCCATGTTCCGCAACATGAGCGTGTCGCTGCTGCGTCATGAAGTCATCAAGACCACCCTGCCCAAGGCCAAGGAACTGCGCCGCTTCGTCGAGCCGCTGATCACCCTGGGCAAGGAACCGACGCTCGCCAACCATCGCCTGGCTTTCGACCGCCTGCGTGACCGCGAGATCGTCATGAAGCTGTTCGGCGAACTGGGCCCGCGTTACAAGACCCGTCCGGGTGGCTACCTGCGCATTCTCAAGTACGGTTTCCGCGTCGGCGACAACGCCCCGATGGCCCTGGTCGAACTGGTCGATCGTCCCGAAACCACCGAGGCGCCTGCCGAAGTCGAGTAAGCAGCTTCCTCCCATGAAAAAAGCCGGGCTTGCCCGGCTTTTTTCATTTGGGCAACCCGTGCAAAGCCGGGCTGCCCGGATCCTCCGTGTGGCCATTCAGCCGCGTCGCGAGCGCCGACGGCGCAAGAGCAACGCGCCTGCGCTGCCTGCCAGCAGCAGGGCGAGCGTGGCGGGTTCGGGCACCACGCCCGGCGGCTGACCACCGATCGGCAAGGGCGTGTTGCCGTCCTCGCCCTGGGGCAAGTCGTCGGGGAAATCCTCGTAGACGATGTCCGAGTCCTCGGGATTGTTTTCGGTGCCGCCGCCAGGCGGGTCGACGTCTTCGTACGTGATGTCGGTCTCTTCGGGGTTGTTTTCCTGGGCATGCACCGGCGCCGCGCACAGGACCAGCGCCATGCACGCAGCCGTGAGCAGACCGAGCGATTTGAACGACGCGGCAGGCTCGCCGCCGCGCGCCGCAGCGGGAACGGGCCGTGGTGACACGGCAGTTTCGGTCGAAAGGGGGGCAAGGGTTTTCCGCAACACCATGATCTGGGTGTCCTCCTTTGGGATGGATTGAACATCGGGCGAAGCCCTGCGCGGGCGTTCCGCGCAAGACAGCGTATTGGCAAGCACGAAGCGCGCCCGATATGCGTCGTGCGTTGAAAACTGTCGATAAAACAGAGCGTTAGGTAACGATGCGTTGCAGTCTGCGTGACGCCCTGAGCTGGCGTGTAAAACCTGTCGACAGTCGCGACCGGACCCTGCACGCCATGCGGATGGCGCTGTTGGGATTTGCGGCCGTGCGACGAAGCCGGCATAGTTCGGGCGAACCGACTCGAACTGGAATGACCGTGCTTGTGCTCTTCACCGATTTCGGCCACCGCGACCCCTATGTCGGCCAGCTCAAGGCCCGGCTCGCAGAAGGGGCGCCGGGGATCCCCGTCATCGATCTCCTGCACGAGGCGCCAGACTTCAATCCGCATGCCGGCGCCCACTTGCTGGCGGCGCTGGCGCCACAGTTCCCGGCGGGCAGCGTGCTGCTCGCCGTGGTCGATCCCGGCGTCGGCACGCCGCGGGGGACCGTGGTGGCCGAGGCGGACGGGCGCTGGTATGTCGGCCCGGACAACGGCCTGCTGTCGGTCGTCCTCGCCCGCGAGTCGGCCGTCCGGCTGTGGCGCATCGTCTGGCGCCCCGACAGCCTGTCCGCCACCTTCCATGGCCGCGATCTCTTCGCGCCGATCGCTGCGGCGATCGCGTCGGGGACGTTTCCGCAAGCGCGGCTCGACCCAGTCGATCAACTGGGCGTCGAGTTCGACGCCGGCGACCTCGCGCGGGTGATCTATGTCGACCACTACGGCAATGCCTGGACCGGCGTGCGCGGCGGCGGGGCGGTCAGGGACGTGCGCGCCGTGGGGCAGGCGTTCCCGTTTGCCGACACTTTCGGCAGCGTCGGCAAGGGCGAAGCGGTCGCGTTCGTCAACAGCGTCGGCCTCGTCGAACTCGCCGTCAATCGCGGCAACGCCGCCGCGGCCTTCGGCCTCAAGGTCGGCGACCGGGTCGAGGTGCTACCCGCGCGCTGAGCGCCTTCAATCGACGCCGAGCAGCAGCACGCGGAAATCGTTGACGTTGGTGCGCGTCGGACCGGTGACGACGAGATCGCCGAGCGCGGCGAAAAAGCCGTAGCTGTCGTGTGCCGCCAGTTTCGCCGCAGCGTCGAGGCCGGTCGCGGCGGCGCGCGCCAGCGTGTCCGGCGTCATGATCGCGCCGGCGTTGTCCTCGCTGCCGTCGATGCCGTCGGTGTCGCAGGCGATCGCCCAGGCCGGCGTGTCCTGCATCGCCAGGGTCAGCGCCAGCAGGAATTCCGCGTTGCGCCCGCCGCGGCCGTGCTGGGGTCGCAGCGTGACCGTGGTCTCGCCGCCGGAGACGAGGGCGAGCGGTCGGCGCGTGCCGGCCCGCGCGAGCGCAGCGTGCTGTCGCGCGACGGTTTGCGCATCGCCGCTTACGCAATCGGACAGCAGGAGCGCAGCCACGCCCTGCTGCGCGAAAAAATCGACCGCCGCCACGAGACTGGCGCGCGCGCTGCCGACCACGCGGTTTGCGGTGTGCGCGAAGCAGGCGTCGCCGGGCTTGGGCGTGTCGGCGCCGCAGTTTTCCAGATGGCGCAGCACGCTGGCCGGGACCGCGATGCCGAAGCGCGCCAGCACCGCGCGCGCGTCGTCGCATGTCGTCGGGTCGGGCGCACAGGGGCCAGACGCAATGTGGGTGGGGTCGTCGCCGACGACGTCGGAAATGATCAGCGCGCGCACCTGCGCGCCGTTCGCCGCCTGCGCCAGCCGCCCGCCCGAGAGCTGCGTCAGGTGCTTGCGCACGGTGTTGATGTCCTGGATGGTCGCGCCGGCGCCGAGCAGGGCCTTGGTGACCTGGCGCAGTTCCTTCAGCGTGACGCCCTCGACGGGGGCGGCGAGCAGACTGGAGCCGCCGCCCGAGATCAGCGCCAGCAGCAGATCGTCCGGACCGAGCGCACGGGCCAGGTCGAGCATGCGCAGCGCGGCGGCTTCGCCGCGGCCGTCGGGCAGCGGATGGCTGGCTTCGACGACTTCGATGCGCCGCGTCGGCAGGCCGTGCCGGTAGCGGGTGACGACCAGGCCCGATAGTGGCGCGTCCGCCGGCCAGTGCGCCTCGACCGCTGCCGCCATGCTCGCCGAGGCCTTGCCGCCGCCGACGACCAGGGCGCGGCCGCGTGGAGGGGGCGGCAGGTGGGGCGGCAGGATGAGCGCCGGATCGGCCGCGTCGACGGCGGCCTGGAAAGCGCCGAGGAGCAGCTCGCGCGGACTCATGCGCGGCGCAGACGGCGGTGCAGGCCGCGGCGCGCGCTGGGGCCGATCTGCATCGCCAGGCGGAACAGCGTCGGCATGGTGAAAAGCGTCAGCGTCGTCGCGACCAGCAGGCCCCACACCAGGCTCGCCGCCATCGGCCCCCAGATCAGCGACTTGCCACCCAGGCCCACGGCGAGGGAGAACAGGCCACCGATGGTCGTCGTGGTGGTGATGAGAATCGGCACCACGCGCCGGCGCGCGGCATAGAGCGTGGCGTGCAGGAGGCCCATGCCGGATTCGAGGCGGGTGTTGGCGGCGTCGATCAGCACGATGGCCGAGTTGACCGCGATGCCAGTGAGCGCGATCACGCCGTAGAGCGTATAGAGCGACAGCGGGTTCTGCGTGACGAAGAGGCCGAACACCACGCCGGTGAAGGCCATCGGAACCGTCAGCAGGATCAGGAAAGGCTGCCAGTAGGAGCGGAACTGCGCGGCGAGGATGAGGTAGATGAGGCCGATCCCGAGCAGGAACAGCATCTTCATCGCGTCGAGGCTTTCGTTGATGTCGTCGAGCTCGCCCGAGAAATCGATGCGCGTATTCGGGAAACGCGCTTCCATGGCGTCCCAGGCCGCGGCGATGCGGGCGTTGGCTTCGACGGTGTCGAGCCGTTCCTTGTCGAGGTTGGACTCGATGGTGATCGCGCGCTTGAGGTTGTAGTGCTTGATGCCGCCGGAGCCGGTGCGCGTCTCGGCGTAGACCAGCGAGCCGAGGGTCGTGGTGCCGCCGCCGGGCAGCGCGACCGGGTCGGCGAGCAGCTGGCGGATGTCGTCGAGCGGATCGAGATTGCCCGTCGCTCCGCGCACGCGCACCTCAATTTTGTCGCCGCCGTCGCGCAGGTCGGTGACGATCTCGCCCTCGGTGTGCAGGCGCACCAGGCGCGCGACGGTGGCGGCGTCGAGGCCGGCCGCCTTGACCGCCTCGGCATCAAGCTGCAGCACCAGCTGCGGGCGGCCCGGCAAGTCGTCGTCGGTCACGTCGCGGGTGCCGCCGAGCGCCGCCACCGCCTGCTTCAGCGCGGCGGCAGCGGCGCGCAGTTCGGCGACGTCGTCGCCCATCAGTCTGAGTTTGATCGGCTTCTGCGCCGGCGGTCCGCCGGAAAGCTGGGTGAAGCTGAGCTTCGCCGGTCCAGGCAGCGCCTCGATCTCGGCACGCATCGCCTCGACCACTTCGCTCACGTCGCGCATGTCGTCGACGCGCGGATTGAGCGATACGCTCACCTGGCCGTAGGCCTCGCCGTAGAGCGGCTCGGTGTCGGTCCATTTCACGCCGGCGTAGCTTGCCACGCCGCGCGCCTCGCCGTCCTGCAGGTGGCGACGCACGACGGCTTCCACCTTCGCGGTTTCGCGCAGGGTGACGTCGATGGCCGTGCCGCTCGGCAGGTCGACGTTGACGTAGAACAGGCGGATCGGGTCGAAGGCAAAGAACTGCGTGCGCACCGCGCCGGTCGCCACCAGCGTCACCGCGCCGACGAAGAGCGCGAGCACGGCCAGGCCGCTGATCCAGGGGTGGCGCATCAGCTTCACCAGCAGGCGCGTGTACTTCACGCGCAGCGCGTGCGTCGCGCGCTCGCGCAGGGGCTGCACGCGCGTCGGCTTGCTGAAATCGAGCTTAAGCCCGACCACGTGTGCCGGCATCATCCAGTAGGCTTCCAGCAGGCTCAGCAACAGCGCGAGCGTCACCACCAGCGGCACCAGCATCATGAACTTGCCGACGATGCCGGGCATCAGCATCAGCGGCAGGAAGGCGGCAATGGTGGTCGACACCGCCGCCAGCACAGGCAGGCCGACCTCGCGGATCGCGCCGAGGGTGGCGCTGAGCGCATCGGCACCGCGTACGATGCGGTAGTAGATTGCCTCGGTGATCACCACCGCGTCGTCGACCAGCATGCCGAGCGCGATGACGATGCCGAGCAGCACCGGAATGCTGAGGGTGAAGTCGAAGGCGTAGAGGATGGCAAACGCGCCGGCGAGCGAGAAGGGAATGCCGAGACTCACCAGCAGCGCCAGCCGGCTGCCGAGGAACAGCCAGCACAGGCCCAGCACGATGAAGAGGCCGATCAGCGCGTTCGACTCCATCACGCCGATCGCCTGCTTCGTCGGCACCGTCTGGTCGTCGAACAGCATCAGGCGATAGCCGCCCGGCTGCAGTGCGGCTTCGCGCTCCGCGATGTAGCGGTTGATGTCGGCGACGAGCTTGAGCGTGTTGACCTGACTCTTCTTGGTTACCGCCAGCATCACCGCCGGCTGGCCGTTGGACGATGCGAGGCTGGCGGCGCGCGCACGCGCGGTCTCTACCGTCGCCAGCGTGGACAGCGGGACGGGCGTGCCGAGCTGCGGCGAGAGGAGGGTGAGCCGGCCGAGGTAGTCGGCGTCGGCCTGCTGGCCGATCACCCGCACCAGCCAGTCGTCCTCGCCGACCCGCGCACGGCCGGCGAAGGTGTCGCGGAACCAGGCGCGCACGGCGTCGGCGATCTGGTCGGCGCTGAGTCCGCGTGCCGCCGCCTCGTAGGGGGAGAACTCCACGCGCAGCTCGGGGTCGCCCTGGCCGGTGGCGAGCACGCGATCGACCCCCGGCAGGCGTTCGATGTCGTCCTGGATCTGGCGCGCGGTGCGGCGCAGGCGCTCGTCGTCGGCGGGCCCCGTCAGCAGGACCATCGCCGTGGGGAAGCCGTTCGACGTGGTGAGCTCCTGCACGTCGGGCTCGCGCGCGTCGTCCGGCAGGTCGCTGTTGTACTTGTTCTGCACCAGCCGGCGCAGATCGGTCACGTGCTTGTCGAACTGGCGTTCGGAGACTTCGCGGAAGCGCACCAGGATGATCGACGAGTTGTCGCGGCTGGTTGACGACACGAAGCGGATATCGGGCAGGGTGCGAATCGCCTCCTCGAGCGGCTCGGTGACCTTCTTCTCGACGTCCTCGGCGGACGCGCCCGGCAGTACCGTATTGACCACCAGCCAGTTGAAGTTGATTTCCGGATCCTGTTCGCGCGGCATCGACAGATAGGCGAGCACGCCCAGCAGCAGGATCACCGCGAAGCTGACGTTTGCCAGCGGGTGGTTGGTGATGAAGCGGGCGTAGAGGCTCATGGCGGCGTCAGCGCGTCGTCACCGTCATGCCATCCTGGAGTGCGAAGCGGCCTTCGGTGACGAGGCGGGTGTCGGCGCCGAGCGACGCGGCGAGCGCGGGCCGGCCTTCCTGCGCGCCGGGCAGCGGCACGAAGCGGACGCGGCCCTCGCGCACGACGAAGACGCCGAGGCGGTCGTTGCGCCGTATCAGATAATCGGCCGGTACGAAGGCACGCGGATCGCGCCAGCGCAGCACGCCGTGGCTACCGGGGGCGGGCGGCGCGGCCGGGAAGGCAAAGCGCGCCTCGCGCGTGCGGCTCGCCGGGTTGAGTGCGGGCGACACGCGCAGCAGCTTCACCGGGTAGTCGGTCCCCTGACTCGCGAACACCGGCTGCGCCTGCGTCATTGTCGTGGCGTCCTCGGACTGCACCTGCACCGCGAGTTGCAGCCGCGAGGTGTCCCACAGCTGCACCAGCGGCGTGCCGGGGCTCGCCCATTCGCCGACCTGCGCGAGCCGCGCCTCGACGATGGCGGGGTAGGGGCTGGTGACCGCGCACTTGCCGACGTCGCGCTGTGCCGCGGCCTGTGTGGCGGCCGCCAGGCGCACGTCGGCGGCGAGCACGTCGACCTCGGTCTGCTTGGCGTCGAGGGCGTCGCCGGAAATGAAATTCTTCGCCGCGAGCTCGGTGCTGCGCCCAAGCTGCTGCCGCGCGAGCTTTAGCCGCGCCTGGGCGGACTCCAGCGTCGCCTGCGCGCGTTGCGCGGCGATGCGCGTGTCGCCGCAGTCGAGTTCGGCGACGACTGCGCCCCGGGCAATGCGCTGGCCGGGCTCGACGGGAATGCGCACGATGCGCGCCGACAGTTCGGCCGACAGGCGGGCGAGGTTGAGCGAGACCACCTGCGCCGACGCTTCACGCGTGGGATGCAGCGCGAGTTCGGCGAGCGGACGGGTCTGGACGACGGTCGGCGGCGCGGCGACCGCGGACGCGCACCACAGGGCAAGCAGGGGCAGGAGGAGGCGCATGGCAGGAGCGGACAGGGGATGCGCCATTGTAGCGGCTGCCCCGACGCACCGTGCAGCGCAAATGAAACGGCCGGGCAAACCCGGCCGTCGAGGTGCTGCAGGCGATGCGCCGCTTACTGCTTGGCGGCGTCCTTGGCTTCGTCGGCCATTTCCTGCGCTTTTTCGGCACCCGCAGCGGCGGCGTCGGCAGCGCCCTGCGCGGCGTCTGCGGCGGCGTCGCTGGCCGCGTCACCGGCGGCGGCCGCAGCTTCGCCGGCGGCGTCGGCTGCTGCACCCGCGGCTTCGGCAGCGGAATCGACCGCGGCGCCGGCGGCCTCCTGGGCCTCTTCCAGCGCGGGGGCGGCGGCTTCTTCAGCCTTCTGGCAGGCGGTCAGCGCAAGCGCGGCAAAAAGTGCGACGAGCAGTTTCGATTGCATGGATGTCTCCCTGGTGTGGTGAAAAAAGAAAGCGGGTCTGGTTACCCGCTTATTTATTAATAAACCCAAAAGCCCGTCGCAACAAGGATTATTTGCCCTGAGCATGCGCAAAACGCTTGCGGGACTTCAGAAGGATTCGTCGTCGCGCAGGTAGCGCCATTGTCCGGGCGGCAGTTCGCCCAGTCGCACGCGACCGATGCGCACGCGCTTGAGGCCGATCACCTTCAGGCCGACGAGCTCGCACATGCGACGGATCTGGCGCTTGCGGCCTTCCTTGAGGATGAAACGCAGCTGGTCGGCGTTCTGCCAGGCGACCTTGGCTGGGCGTAGCCTGCGGCCGTCGAGCGAGAGGCCGTGGTTGAGCATCGCGAGACCTTTGTCATCGAGGCGGCCCTCGACGCGCACCAGATATTCCTTCTCGATGTCGGAGTCGTCGCCGATGAGCTGCTTGGCGACGCGCCCGTCCTGCGTCAGCACCAGGAGACCCGTCGAGTCGATGTCGAGTCGGCCGGCCGGCGCGAGGCCTTTCAGGTGGTCGCGGGAAAAGCGGCGCGACGATCGGTCCTCGCGCCAGCGCGAATCGGGCTGGATCAGCGCCACCGCCGGCTGGTAGCCGGGCTCGGGCTGGCCCGACACGTAGCCGACCGGCTTGTGCAGCAGGATGGTCGCGCGCTCGGCCTGGCGTGCGCTGGCTGCGGTGTCGAGGCGGATCGCGCAGTCAGGGTCGACCTTGGTGCCGAGCTCGGTGATGCGTTTGCCGTCGACGAAGACCAGGCCCTTCTCGATGTAGGCGTCCGCCTCGCGGCGCGAGCACAGCCCGCGTTCGGACATCAACTTGGACAGGCGGACGGGCTCTTTCATCAGCGCCGCGACAGCACCGGCTGCAGATACTTGCCGGTATGGCTCGCCGGGCTGGCGGCGACGTCCTCGGGCGTGCCCTCGGCGATGATCATCCCGCCGCCGGCGCCGCCTTCGGGACCGAGGTCGACGAGCCAGTCGGCTGTCTTGATGACGTCAAGGTTGTGCTCGATCACCACCACGCTGTTGCCGGCGTCAGCCAGGCGCTGCAGCACTTTCAGCAGCAGGTCGATGTCGGCGAAGTGGAGCCCGGTGGTCGGCTCGTCGAGGATGTAGAGCGTGCGTCCGGTGTCGCGCTTGGACAGTTCCAGCGCGAGCTTCACGCGTTGCGCCTCGCCGCCCGACAAGGTGGTGGCCGACTGGCCGAGGCGCACGTAGCCGAGGCCGACGTCGATCAGCGTCTGCAGCTTCTTCTTCACTACCGGCACCGCGTCGAAGAACTCGGCGGCGTCCTCGACGGTCATCTCGAGCACGTCGCGGATGGTCTTGCCCTTGTAGTGCACTTCCAGCGTCTCGCGGTTGTAACGCGCGCCGTGGCAGACGTCGCAGGGCACGTAGATGTCGGGCAGGAAGTGCATTTCGACCTTGACCACGCCGTCGCCCTGGCAGGCCTCGCAGCGCCCGCCCTTGACGTTGAAGCTGAAGCGGCCCGGGCCGTAGCCGCGCGCCCGCGCCTCCGGCACGCCGGCGAACAATTCGCGGATCGGCGTGAACAGACCGGTGTAGGTCGCGGGATTCGAGCGCGGCGTGCGGCCGATTGGACTCTGGTCGACGTTGATGACCTTGTCGAAGAACTCAAGACCGTGGATTTCGCCGTGCGGCGCCGGCTCGGCGGCCGAGCCGTACAGGTGGCGCGCCACGGCCGTGTAGAGCGTGTCGTTGATGAGCGTCGACTTGCCCGAGCCCGACACGCCGGTGACGCAGACGAACAGGCCGACCGGGAGCTTCAGTGTGACGTGCTTGAGGTTGTTGCCGGTCGCGTCGGTGACGACGAGCTGGCGCTCGGGGTTCGGTTTGCGGCGCTGCTTCGGCATGGCGATCTTGCGGCGGCCGGAGAGGAACTGGCCGGTGAGTGACGCCTTGGCGAGCCGAATTTCCTCCGGCGTGCCTTCGGCGACGACCTCGCCACCGTGCACCCCGGCACCGGGTCCCATGTCGACCACGTAGTCGGCGGCGCGGATCGCGTCCTCGTCGTGCTCGACCACCAGCACCGAGTTGCCGATGTCGCGCAGATGCTTCAGGGTCGCCAGCAGGCGATCGTTGTCGCGCTGGTGCAGGCCGATCGACGGCTCGTCGAGCACGTACATTACGCCGGTGAGGCCCGAACCGATCTGCGAGGCCAGGCGAATGCGCTGCGCCTCGCCGCCGGAGAGCGTGTCCGCCGAGCGGTCGAGCGAGAGATAGTCGAGGCCGACGTTGTTGAGGAAGCCGACGCGGGCGACGATTTCCTTGACGATCTTGTCGGCGATCTGCGCGCGGTGGCCGTCGAGTTTCAATGCCTCGAAGAAGGCGAGCACCTCTTTCAATGGCATCGCGCTCACTCGGTAGATCGGCGCGCCGCCGACCATCACGTGGCGCGCCTCTTCGCGCAGGCGCGTGCCGGCGCAGGCGGGGCAGGGCTTGTTGTTCTGGTACTTGGCGAGTTCCTCGCGCACCGCCATCGACTCGGATTCATGGTAGCGCCGCGCCATGTTCGCGAGCACCCCCTCGAAAGGGTACTTGCGCGTGGAGAAGCCGCCGCGCGGCGCCAGCACCTGGAAGGCGATCGCCTCCTTGCCCGAGCCGTCGAGGATCACGTCCCGGATGCGCTTGGGCAGTTCGTCCCACGGCGTGTCGAGGTCGAAGCCATAGTGCATCGCCAGCGACTGAAGCATCATGAAAAAGAACTGGTTGCGCTTGTCCCAGCCCTTGATCGCGCCGCTGGCCAGCGACAAATGCGGGAAGGCGACGACGCGTGCCGGATCGAAGAAGGTGATCTGGCCCAATCCATCACACTGGCTGCACGCGCCCATCGGATTGTTGAACGAGAACAGCCGCGGCTCGAGCTCAGGCAGCGCATAGCTGCAGATGGGGCAGGCGAACTTGGCGGAGAAGAGATGCTCTTTGCCGGAATCCATTTCCACCGCGAGCGCGCGGCCCTCGGCGTGCCTGAGCGCGGTCTCGAAGCTTTCGGCGAGGCGCTGTTTGGCGTCTGCACGCACTTTCAGGCGATCGACGACGACCTCGATGGTGTGCTTCTTGTTCTTGTCGAGCTTCGGCACCGCATCCAGTTCGTGCACCTTGCCGTCGACGCGCACCCGCACGAAGCCCTGCGCGCGCAGCTCGGCGAAGAGCTCGACGTTCTCGCCCTTCCGGCCCACGACCAGCGGTGCCACGATCATGAGCTTGGTGTCTTCCGGCAGCGCCAGCACCGCGTCGACCATCTGCGACACCGTCTGCGCGGCGAGCGTGATGCCATGTTCGGGGCATTGCGGGTCGCCGACGCGCGCGTACAGCAGGCGCAGGTAATCGTGGATCTCGGTGACGGTGCCGACGGTCGAGCGCGGGTTGTGGCTGGTCGCCTTCTGCTCGATCGAGATTGCCGGGCTCAAACCTTCGATCAGGTCGACGTCGGGCTTCTCCATCAGCTGCAGGAACTGCCGCGCGTACGCCGACAGCGATTCGACGTAGCGGCGCTGGCCTTCGGCATAGAGGGTGTCGAACGCGAGCGAGGACTTGCCCGACCCCGACAGCCCGGTGAGCACCACCAGCTTGTTGCGCGGCAGGTCGAGGTTGACGTTCTTCAGGTTATGGGTGCGGGCGCCGCGAATGCGGATGAATTCCATGGCTGGGGTGCGCGGAGGCGTAATTCGCAACCTGCTAATATAACGGACTTCCCGACTCATCCGAACCCAGCGTGGCCCAGATCGACCTGTCCGAACGCATGACCCGCGCCGAGTTGCGCGCCGCTTCGGGCCTGGCGGCGATCTTTGGCCTGCGCATGCTGGGCATGTTCCTCATCCTGCCGGTGTTCGCGCTCTACGCCGAGCACCTCGAAGGCGGCGACAACCACACCCTGGTCGGCCTCGCGCTCGGCATCTACGGCCTGACCCAGGCGCTGCTGATGATTCCTTTCGGCATGGCGTCCGACCGCATCGGCCGCAAAAAGGTCATCATCTTCGGCCTCATCGTGTTCGCGCTCGGCAGCTTCGTCGCCATGACGGCCGACGATATCTACTGGACCATCGTCGGCCGCGCGCTGCAGGGCGCCGGCGCGATCTCGGCCGCGGTCACCGCCATGCTCGCCGACCTCACCCGCGAGGAACACCGTACCAAGGCGATGGCGCTGGTCGGCTCGACCATCGGCATTGCCTTCGCCGTCTCGCTCGTCGCCGGCCCCGCGCTCAACCGCGTGATCGGAGTGCCGGGGATTTTCGCGCTCACCGGCGTGCTCGCGCTGGCCGCGATCTGGGTGGTCAAGGTGTGGGTGCCCGATCCCGGCGCCAGCCACTTTCATACCGATGCCGAGGCCAACCCCACGCGGCTGGTCGACGTGCTGAAAAACGGTCAGCTCGCGCGTCTCGACTTCGGCATCTTCGCCCTGCATGCCGCGCAGATGGCGATGTTCGTCGTGGTGCCGATCGCGCTCGTCGACAGTGGGCTCGCTGCCGATGACCACTGGGCGGTGTACTTGCCGGTGCTGCTGGGTTCCTTCGTGCTGATGGTGCCGGCGTTGGTGTATGGCGAGAAGCGCGGCCAGATGAAGCCGGTGTTCATCGGCGCGGTCGCGCTGATGCTCTTTGCCCAGTTGGGCCTCGCCGTCGGCATTGACGTCTTCTGGGCCATCGTGTGGGCGTTGTTCTTCTACTTCGTCGCCTTCAACCTGCTCGAAGCCAGCCTGCCCTCGCTGATCTCCAAGCTCGCGCCAGCCTCGGCCAAGGGCACGGCGATGGGCGTGTACAACACCGCGCAGGCGCTGGGCCTCTTCTTCGGCGGCTTTTTCGGCGGCTGGCTCGCGCAGCACCACGGCTTTGCCGCCGTGTTCGTGTTCTGCGGCGTGCTCATGGCGATCTGGCTGCTGGCTTCGCTGTCGATGGTCGCGCCGCCCGCGGTGAAGACGCGCATGTTCCGTATTGGCACGCTGGCGCCCGACCAGGCAGCGCTGCTGAAGATGCAACTTGCCGATGTCGCGGGCGTGGTCGAGGCTGTGGTGCTCGCCGAAGAGGGCGTCGCCATGCTCAAGGTCAGTCTCAAGGGCTGGGACGAGTCCGCCGCCAAGCGTCTGCTCGAAGCCGCCGCGCCGGCGCCGGCCGCCTGATAGAATCCGCGTTCGCCGCGCGCAACCACATCACAACAGGGGGAATCCATGGCATCCGTCAACAAAGTCATCCTCGTCGGCAACCTCGGGCGTGACCCCGAAATGCGCTACCTGCCGAGCGGGGAGGCCGTCGCCAACCTCGCCATCGCGACCACCGACAAGTACAAGGACAAGTCCGGCCAGATGGTCGAGCAGACCGAATGGCACCGCGTCGCCTTCTTCGGCCGCACCGCCGAGGTCTGCGGCCAGTACCTGAAAAAGGGCAGCCAGGTCTACGTCGAAGGCTCGATCCGCTCGCGCAAGTACACCGACAAGGAAGGCGTCGAGCGTACAGCCTACGAAATCCGCGGCGACCGCATGCAGATGCTGGGCAGCCGCGGCGGTGGCGGCGTTGCTGACATGGACGACGGCGGCTATTCTCAGCCGGCGCCCAAGGCTGCGCCGCGCGCGCAGTCCGCGCCTGCGGAGAAGCGCCCGGCCAGCAGCGGCTTCGACGACATGGACGACGATATCCCATTCTGATCTAGGGGTTATGTCGGCCAGCCGCGGCCGTACAATCTTACCCATGACAATAACGCGGAGATTGCGCGCCGGGCGCGCTGTGGGAGGGTGAACGCTACATCAGGTTTACGGTGGGCCGTGCTGGCGCTCGGCGGCGCGTTCGCGTGCCTGGGTTCCGCGCACGCCGCGCTGACCGAAGCGGATTTTCTTGACGATCTGCCGGTGGTGCTCTCGGTATCGCGGCTGTCGCAGCCGGTCAACGAAGCGCCGGCCGCCGTCACCGTCATCGATCAGGACACGATCCGTGCCTCGGGCTTCCGCGACATTCCCGACCTCTTGCGCCTGGTGCCCGGCTTCTCCGTCGCCTACACGCGGGACAACACCTGGGCCGTGGGCTACCACGGCATGGCTGATGCCTTTTCGCGGCGCTTGCAGGTACTGGTCGACGGCCGCTCGATCTACAACGCCCTCTACGGCATCGTGAACTGGGGCGACCTGCCGCTCGCCATCGACGACATCGAACGCATCGAGGTGGTGCGCGGCCCCAATGCCGCCACCTACGGTGCCAATGCCTTCCTCGCGGTCGTCAACATCATCACCAAGGACCCTAGCCAGACGCCCGGGCGATTCGTTTCCGTCCAGCATGGCGAGCAGGGCATGGCGGGCGTGACCGTGCGCCAGGGCGGCGCGTCCAGGGATCTGCGTTATCGCCTGACGTTGTCGGGCCAGACGCGCGATCGCTTCGAGGCGGATACGCGGGACGGCGGCGGTCCGATGCGGCTGTTCGAGGAAACCCGCACGGCCTTGCTCAACGGTCGTGCCGATTACCGGGTGTCGGCCACGGACGAACTCAGCGCCCAGTTGGGCCTGTCGCTCGGCGACTGGCGGGCCGGGCACTCGCGCAACCTCGAAGAGCCCCGCGCCCAGGATGTGCGCTCGCAATACGTCCAGTTCAAATATCGTCGCACCCGCAGCGTCGACGACGAATGGATGATCCAGGCCTACTTCAGCCGCAACGTCCAGGATGCGCCGCACGTCACGCCGCTGGTGCCGCCGCTGTGGCCGGTGGCGACGCCCTTTCTGCTGGATGCGGGCGTCGACCTGAAGCAGACGCGCGCCAACATCGAGTTCCAGGTCAACCGGCGGGTGGCGCCGGGCTGGCGACTGGTGTGGGGCGCGGAAGCGCGGCACGAAACGGTGCAGAGCAGGCGCTTCTTCGACACCGACGAAACGCTCGACGGCACCCTGGTGCGCGCCTACGCCAACGCCGAATGGCGGGCGCGCCCGGATCTGCTGGTGCATGCCGGCGCGATGCTCGAGCACCATTTCTACACCGGCACCGACCTTTCGCCGCGCCTGGCGCTGAACTACACCCTGGCACCCGGCCACGCCCTGCGCCTGAATCTTTCGCAGGCCTATCGCTCACCGACCTTCTTCGAACAGCAGGGCGACTGGCGCTACTACACGACCACCGGCGTGCCGCTGGTGCAAGTCTTCGCGCCCTCCGACCCGCTGAAGCCGGAACGCATCCTGTCGCGCGAGATCGGCTATGTCGGCCAGTTTCCGGCACTGAAGCTGCAAGTCGACGTCAAGCTGTTTCACGACAGCCTGTACGACTACATCAACAACAGCGGTTCGCCCGGCCGCTACACCAACCGCGACGATTTTTCGGTGCGCGGCGGCGACGTGCAACTGAGCTGGCGGCCCGTCGACCGGCTGCAGATTTCGGCGCAGTACGCGCGGGCCCTGATCGACGCCGATGCCAGCGTCGATCGCGACCTTGAAGCCTCCGCGCCGCCGCATGTCTTCAGCCTGCTGGCACGGCTGGAACTGGGGCAGGGCTGGCAGGCCAGCACTGGCGTGTATTACTCGGGCGACATGAAATGGCTGTCCGACGGCGACGCGACCGAGTCGTTCACCCGCTGGGACCTGCGCCTGGCGCGGCGATGGACGTGGCAGGGCCACGCGGTCGAGGCCGCGCTCGTCGGCCAGAGTCTGGGAGGGGACTACGGCGAATTCCGTGACGCCAACCGCTTAGGCCCGCGCGGCTACGCCAGCTTGAGCCTGAATTGGTAGACAAAAACCACTTTATAGCAGTGGTTTATTTCCGCTGCCGGCTGCCGTTAAGCGTCATGCAGACACATACAGCGGAGAGCGCGGTACGCCCGGCGTGCTGCAGGCAGTGAGCAGAAACGATTTCACCAGATTGGTCGGGCTGGCGTTCGGAAGCGCGCTGGCGTGTGCAGGCGGCGCGCAGGCGGCCGCGCTCACCGAAGCCGACTTCCTCGAAGACCTGCCGGTCGTGCTGTCGGTCTCGCGTCTCTCGCAGCCGGTGCATGAAGCGCCGGCCGCCGTCACCGTCATCGATCGCGACATGATCCGCGCGTCCGGCTTCCGCGACATTCCCGACCTCTTGCGGCTGGTGCCCGGGTTCTCGGTCGCCTACACGCGCGACAACACCTGGGCGCTCGGCTACCACGGCATGGGCGACGCCTACTCGCGGCGCATGCAGGTGCTGGTCGACGGCCGCTCGATCTACAGCCCGCACTTCGGCGCGGTGTACTGGACCGACCTGCCGCTCGCCATCGACGACATCGAGCGCATCGAGGTCGTGCGCGGCCCCAACGCCGCGGTCCATGGCGCCAACGCCTTCGCCGCGGTGATCAACATCATCACCAAGACCGCCGCGCAGGCGCAGGGCAGCCGCGTGTTCCTGCAGACCGGCGAGCAGTCCGCGCACGGCGTCACCGCGCGTCATGGCGGCGGCACGGGCGACCTTCGCTATCGCCTGACCGCCTCGGCGCGCCAGCACGACCGTTTCGAGCGCAACGTGAACTTCAAGACTGTCGCGGACAATGGTCAGTACCTCGAAGGTGGCGAAACCTATTTCGTCAACGGCCGCGTCGACTGGCAACTGTCCGGGAACTCCGAACTGGTGGCGCAATTCGGCGTGTCGCAGGGCGACTGGAACGCAGGCCGGATCTTGAACGTGCAGACCGACGCGCGTCGTCTGCTCGAACCGGCCGAGCAGGATTCGCGGGCGCTCTACGTGCAGCTCGCGTACAACAAGGTGGAGTCGGCGCAGCGCGAGTGGACACTGCAGGCGTATTACGCGCGCAACCGTTTCGACGCCGACCTGTTGCTGGACCTGAGCGGAACCGCGACCCCGCTTGGCACCCTGGCGCTGGACCAGTACCTGCTGCAGACGCGCAGCAACGTCGAATTGCAGGTGAACGAGCAATGGTCTCCGACCTTGCGCGGTGTATGGGGCGGCGAAGTGCGCCAGGAAACGGTGTCCGGCACGCACTACTACGGCACCGGCAAGACCTGGCGCGGCGAGATGGCCCGCATCTTCGGCAACGTCGAATGGCGCGCCCACGAGAGGCTGCTGCTGCATGCAGGCGCGATGCTCGAGCACCACTATTTCACCGGCTTCGACGTGTCGCCGCGCCTCGCCGCAAGCTTCACCGCCGCACCGGGCCACGTCGTCCGCGCCGGGGTGTCGCAAGCCTACCGCTCGCCGACCTTCTTCGAGGAGCACGGCCATCAGACCTACCGCCTCGACAACGGAGGCCTGCTCGACGTCGTCACCGTGCCGTCGACCGGTCTCGCCCCGGAACGCGTGGTTTCGCGCGAGCTGGCCTATCTGGGCGCGTGGCGTGAAGCCCGCCTGGAATACGATCTGCGCTTGTTCGACGACCGGGTCGACGATTTCATCGGCTACCTGCGCGGCTGCTTCGACGACGCCGACGACACCTCGCTCGATCCCAACTGTCTTTTGCGTACCAGCATCCTGCCGGGGCGGGCACGCGAGAACCAGTACGCCAACATCGGCAAGGCGACCTCGCGCGGCGGCGAAATCCAGCTGCGCTGGCGCCCGAACGACCGCCTGAACGTGAGCGCGCACTATGCCCGCACCTTCCTCAAGACCCAAACCTCGGAAGCCGCCTTCAACATCGATATTCCCCAATCCGCTCCGCGCAACAGTGCAGGCCTGCTCGCACGCTACCGCCTCGACAGCGGCTGGGAGGCCAGCGTGTTTGTCCAGCGCAGCGACCCGATCAAGTGGCTGACGCCGGGCGACGACACGGCCGCCTTCACCCGGGTCGACCTGCGCCTCGCGCGGCAGTGGAAGTGGCAGGGTTATGACCTCGACGCGGCCCTGGTCGCCCAGAATCTCGGCCGAGACTACGCGGAATTCCGCGACACCAACGTCTTCAGTCAGCGCGTGTACGGCAGCCTCGCCCTCGCCTGGTAAGCCCTTGAAACCCGGCCTGGCCGGCGCCACCTTCATGGCATCCGGCAGAAGGGGGTTTCCCGCTTTGCCCTGCTGCCGTTGGGTACTTCCCGCTTGATATGCGGTGCTTGTCCGGGCGTTGGGTGCTTGCACTTACCGCGCGGGTACTTGTGTCCGGTGTTGGGTGCTTCCCATTTGCTACGCGGGTACTTGTACCCGGTGTTGGGTGCTTTCCACCTGCCGCGCGGGTACTTGTACCCGGTGTTGGGTGCTTGCACCCAACACCGGGTATAATCCCGCAACTTCTTGATTTATCGGAGCGAATCATGCCGATTTACGCCTATAAATGCGCCGCCTGCGGCTATGCGCAGGACGAAATGCAGAAAGTGTCCGACGCCCCACTGACCGTGTGTCCCTCGTGCGGCAAGGCCGAATACGCCAAGCAGCTGACTGCCGCCGGCTTCGCCCTCAAGGGCACCGGCTGGTATGCCACGGACTTCAAGAACGGCGGCAGCAAGCCCGCCGAGCCGAAGACCGAGGCGCCGTCGCACGCTTGCGGCACCGGCGCCTGCCCGGCGTGTAACTGAGCCGGCCCCAGCCTCGGGAAGCGGGCGGTGCGAGCCGCCCGCTTCTTCGTTTCAGAATCCTCCTTCCATGAAGCGCTATTTCGTCACCGGCCTGCTGATCTGGGTGCCCCTCGGCATTACCCTGTGGGTGCTGACCCTGCTCATCGGCACGCTCGACCGCAGCCTCGACCTGTTGCCGGCGGCCTGGCAGCCGGAGGCGTGGATCGGCGTGCGCGTGCCGGGGCTGGGGGTGATCCTCACCCTGCTGGTGATCGTGCTCACGGGGGTCTTCGCCACCAACTTCTTCGGGCAGAAGATCGTCGAGTTGTGGGAGCGGCTGCTCATCCGCATTCCGGTGGTGAAGTCCATCTACGGCGGCGTCAAGCAGGTGTCGGATACGCTGCTGTCGGGTACCGGCCATGCCTTCCGCAAGGTGCTGCTGGTGCGCTACCCGCACCCCGAGGCCTGGTCGCTGGCGTTCCAGACCAACGTCCCGGCCGAGGTGATGCGCGCGCTGCCCGACGAGCACGTGGCGGTGTTCATCCCCACCACGCCAAGCCCGGTCAACGGCTTCTATTTCTACGTGAAGAAAAGCGAGGTCATCGAACTCGACGTCTCGGTCGATCGCGCGCTCAAATACATCGTTTCCATGGGCGTCGCCTCGGGCGACGTCCGCACGCTGACTCAATAGGATCTTTCATGCGTACTCATTACTGCGGCGCCGTCACCGCCGCCGACATCGGCAACACCGTCACCCTGTGCGGCTGGGCGCACCGCCGGCGCGACCACGGCGGCGTCATCTTCATCGACCTGCGCGACCGCGAGGGCCAGGTGCAGGTCGTCATCGACCCCGACACGCCCGACGCGTTCAAGCACGCCGAGGAAGTGCGCTCCGAGTTTGTGCTCAAGATCGAAGGCAAGGTGCGGCCGCGTCCCGCCGGCACCGAGAATCCCAACCAGACCACCGGCATGATCGAAGTGCTGGCGCAGCGGATCGAGATCCTCAACCCTTCGCTCACGCCGCCGTTCCAGCTCGACGACGACACCATCAACGAGAACATCCGCCTGCAGTACCGCTACCTCGACCTGCGCCGTGAGCCGATGCAGAAGAACCTGATGCTGCGCTACCGCGTCGCCAAGCTGATGCGCGACTACCTCGACACCCACGGCTTCATCGAGGTCGAGACGCCGATGCTGACGCGTTCCACCCCGGAAGGCGCGCGCGACTATCTGGTGCCTTCGCGTGTGCACGACGGCATGTTCTACGCGCTGCCGCAGTCGCCCCAGCTCTTCAAGCAATTGCTCATGGTGTCCGGCTTCGACCGCTATTTCCAGATCACCAAGTGCTTCCGCGACGAGGACCTGCGCGCCGACCGCCAGCCCGAGTTCACCCAGGTCGACCTGGAAACCTCCTTCCTCGGCGAGGAAGAGATCATGGCGCTGGTCGAGGGCATGATCCGCGACATGATGCACAAGGCGCAGGGCATAGCACTGCCCAATCCCTTCCCGCGCATGCCCTACAGTGAAGCCATGGCGAAATACGGCTCCGACAAGCCCGACATGCGCGTCACGCTTGAACTCGTCGACGTCGCCGACGCCATGCGTGACGTCGCCTTCAAGGTCTTCTCCGGCCCGGCCAACGACCCCAAGTGCCGCGTCACCGCGCTGCGCATTCCCGGCGGCGCGAGCCTCTCGCGTGGCGAGATCGACGGCTACACCGAATTCGTCAAGATCTACGGCGCCAAGGGCCTCGCCTACATCAAGGTCAACGACGTCACCCAGCTCAACGAAGCCGGCCTGCAGTCGCCCATCGTCAAGAACCTGTCCGAGACCTCGCTCAAGGCCGTGATGGAACGCACCGGCGCGCAGAATGGCGACCTCATCTTCTTCGGCGCCGACCGTGCCAAGGTCGTCACCGATGCGCTCGGCGCGCTGCGCCTCAAGATCGGCCACGAAAAGGGCTTTGTCGACGGTCGCGCCTGGGCGCCGCTGTGGGTGGTCGATTTCCCCATGTTCGAATACAACGAGGACGAGAACCGCTGGGACGCGCTGCACCATCCCTTCACCGCGCCCAAGGACGGGCATGAAGATTATCTGGCCAACGACCCCGGCAAGTGTCTCTCCAAGGCCTATGACATGGTGCTGAACGGCTGGGAAGTCGGCGGCGGCTCGGTGCGTATTCACCGCGAGGCCGTGCAGGAGAAGGTGTTCGCCGCGCTCAACATCGGCGAGGCCGAGCGCCGCGAGAAGTTCGGCTTCCTGCTCGACGCCCTGCAGTACGGCGCGCCGCCGCACGGTGGTCTTGCCTTCGGCCTCGATCGCCTGGTCACGCTGATGACCGGCGCCGAGTCGATCCGCGATGTCATCGCCTTCCCCAAGACCCAGCGCGCCTCGTGCCTGATGACCAACGCGCCCAACGTGGTGGACGAAAAGCAGCTGCGCGAGCTGCACATCCGCCTGCGCAACCCGGCCGGCGCCGAGAAGCCCGCCGCATGAAGTTCGCCGACACCCTGAAGACCCTGCCGGAAGCGCCGGGCACGAAGCTGGTGCTCACCGACGCTGCCGGCGCCGAGGTCGGCAGCATTCTCAATGCCCCGGGTACCGCCGGCTCGTTCCGTGTGTACGCCCATCTTGCCAAGCGCTACGGCGCGATCAACGCCGAAGCCGCCGCCGAGGGCCTGGCGATCTTCGCCGAGCACACCGAGGACGCCGTTCATCACCCGGGCAAGCATCCCAACATCGACCGCCTGATCGCCATCATGAAGACGGGCGCCCCCCTCCACGCTCGCATCGAGTGACCGCCCACAAGATTCCGGTGTCCGTCCTGGTGGTGATCTACACTGCCGACGGCCAGGTGCTGCTGATCGAGCGCGCCGACGCGCCGGGTTTCTGGCAATCGGTCACCGGCTCGCAGGACCCGGGCGAAACACTGGAGCAGACCGCGATCCGCGAAGTGCGCGAGGAAACCGGCCTCGACGCCACCGCTTTCGCGCTCACCCCCTGGGGCATCGAGACCCGCTACGAGATCTACGCGCGCTGGCGCCACCGTTACGCCCCCGGCGTCACCCACAACACCGAGCACGTATTCGGCCTGCAACTGCCGGTGCCGCAGCCGGTCATACTCTCGCCGCGGGAACACGTCGGCTACATGTGGCTGCCCTGGCAGGAAGCCGCCGAGCGTTGCTTCTCGCCGAGCAACGCCGCCGCCATCCGTGAACTGCCGGCGCACTTATAATTCAGGATCATGACCTCGCCGCTCAACATTGCCAGCTACAACATCCACAAGGGACTGTCGCAGTTCAACCGGCGGCTGACTGTGCACGAGCTGCGCGACCGTCTGCCGAGCCTGGGCTCCGACATCGTCTTCCTGCAGGAAGTGCAGCACAGCCATGGCTTGCGCGCGAGCCGCTTCCAGCACTGGCCGAACAAGCCGCAGCACGAATTCCTCGCCGGCCACGTCTACACCGACTTCGCCTACGGCAAGAATTGCGTCTACGACACCGGCCACCACGGCAACGCCATCCTCTCGCGCTACAAGATCCTCAACTGGGAAAACGAGGACATCTCCGCCCACGCCTTCGAAAGCCGCGGCATGCTGCACTGCGAAATCGAGGTCCCCGGCGTCGCCACCCCGGTGCACTGCATCAACGTCCACCTGGCCTTGAACGAAGGCGGCCGCAAGCGGCAACTCGCGCAGATCGCCGCGCGCATCCACCGCATGGTCCCGGACGACGCGCCGCTCATCCTCGCCGGCGACTTCAACGACTGGAAAATGAGCGTCGGCCGCTTCTTCCACGACGCGCTGGGGCTCTCGGAGGTCTTCGAGTCCCACCATGGCCGGCCGGCACGCAGCTACCCGTCGATCCTGCCGATGTTCTCGCTCGACCGCATCTATGTGCGCCGCTTCGACATCGAATCCGCCCACGTCCACACCGGCAACGCCTGGCACCGCATTTCCGACCACGCCGCCCTCACCGCGAAGCTGAAGCTGGCCGGATGAGGCGGTCGGTCGCCCCGAGATGGGGCTCCTACAAGGGACGCGGATGGGTGGGAACGGCGCCTCGCCGCGACAAGCGCCTGATGCCTTAACTCCCGCATGCGCCGCTTCCTTCATCGCGACGCCGGCTGGACGCCCGGCAACCACGTCCGCCTGCTGCAGAGCGGCGCCGAGTTCTTCCCCGCGCTGATCGCCGCGTTCGACGCCGCGCGGCACGAAATCCACCTCGAAACCTACATCTTCAACGCCGACGCCAGCGGCGAAGCGGTGCGCGACGCCCTCATGCGCGCCGCCCGCCGCGGCGTCGCGGTGCGGGTGCTGGTCGACGCCGTCGGTTCGCGCGAATTGCCCTCCAGCTGGCGCGACGCGCTCGCGTCGGCCGGCGTCGAACTCATGGCCTACCGGCCGCTGGTGTCCGGCTGGCGCGCCAACCCGAAGAGCCTGCGCCGGCTGCACCGCAAGCTCGCCGTGGTCGACGCCCGCGTCGGCTTCGTCGGCGGCATGAATCTCATCGACGACTACGAACCGGTGCGCTTCGACATTCCCCGCCTCGACTACAGTGTCGAAGTGCAGGGCCCGCTCATTGCGGCGCTTCACCGCAGCGTGCGCCGGATGTGGCAGCGCGTTGCGCTCACCCGCCTGCGGCCGGCGCCGCGCGCCGGCGTCGAGCCGAACTGGCCGACCGACGGCCGCACCCGCGCCGCCTTCGTCGTGCGCGACAATTTCGCCCACCGCCGCGACATCGAGCGCGCCTACCTCGCTGCCCTGGCGCTCGCGCAGGACGAGATTTTCATCGCCAACGCCTATTTCCTGCCCGGCCGCCGCTTCCGCAAGCTGTTGAAGCGTGCCGCCGCACGCGGCGTGCGCGTGCGCCTGCTGGTGCAGGGCCACACCGATCACCCCTTCTTCCAGCTCGCCGCCCGCGCGCTGTATCGGGAGCTGCTCGCCGCCGGCGTCGAAATCGCCGAGTACCACGCCAGCGAACTGCACGCCAAGGTCGCCGTCGTCGACGGCCACTGGGCCACCGTCGGCTCCAGCAACATCGATCCGTTCAGCTTGTTATTGGCGCGCGAGGCCAACGTCCTGGTCGACGACCCCGCCTTCGCCCGGGACCTGCACACCCGCCTCGACGCCGCCTGCGCCGGCGCCACCCCCCTTGACCCCGCCGACTGGCGCCGCCGCCCCTGGTGGCGCCGCCAGCTCTCCGAAGCCGCTTATGCGGCGGTTCGTGTCGTGCTGGGCATGCTGGGCGCAGGTCGCTGGGCCTGAGCCGCCTTGTCCCGGCCGGCGTCGGGTGAGGCGGGCACGCATCTGCCTGGTTTTGCGGCGCGACGACAAACGCCAATGCAGGGTTTGACGCCCCACCCAGACCAGACTAGACTAACTGTCAGTTCATGAAAGGAGCGCCCTCATGTCGTCCGTCAATATGTTGCAGGCCAAGTCCTCGCTGTCCCGCCTGGTGGAAGCCATCGAGCAGGGCCAGGCGCGCGAGATCGTCATTGCCCGCAACGGCCGCCCGGCCGCCAAGCTCGTGCCCATGGATGCCGTGCCGCCCGGCAAGCGTATTGGCGTTGCCAAAGGCAAATTCAATGTGCCGGACAGCATCGACGCCCACAACGACGAGGTCGCCCGCCTGTTCCTGGGTCGGCAATCTTGAACATCCTGCTCGACACCCACGTCGCCCTGTGGGCGATCACGGACAGCCCCAGGCTGCCCAAGCGGGCGCGCGAGATGATCGAATCGCCGAAGTCGTCGGTCTGGATCAGCGCGGCGACAATCTGGGAAATCGCCATCAAGCACAGCCTCGGGCGCGGCGACATGCCCGTGTCCAGCCAGGACGCGCTGCGCTACTTTCGCGAGTCCGGCTATCGTTTTTTACCCATCGAGCCCGAGCATGCGGCGGGCGTCGAAGACTTGCCGACGCACCACGCCGATCCGTTTGACCGCATCCTCGTCGCACAGGCGCTGGCCGAACCGATGCGCCTGATGACGCACGACCCGATGGTGGCGCGCTACAGCGATACCATTATCGAGATTTGAGATACCGTAAGCGCTGACAGCCGCCCGATGCCAGGCCGATTATCTCGTGACCCGCAACCCTCGCGATTTCAGGCAAAGCCTGGTTCCCGTCATCAGCCCCGCCGAGGTTCGGGCGCGCTTTGCCCAAGGCTGTTGCGCTTGTGCAACAAAACAACACTTTTTGTGCCCGCGCCACACAAATTTCGGGTGAATGGCTTGCCCGGTCATGTCCGGCACGGATAATCGACCTCGTCCCCAGGCCCTAAACCTGGTGGTCAGCTCTGCAGAGCTCGAACGGGCTTTTAAAGCCTCATTCCAATCCAAGGAGATACTCAAGATGATGAAGAAAATCCTCGCAGTGGCCGTCGCTTCGGCTTTCGCTGCTCCCGCTTTCGCTGCTACTTCCAACGTCGACATCTACGGCCAGTTTCACGTGTCCATCGACAGCCTGGATGACGGCACCAACAGCGGCACCAACGTTTCGTCCAACGCCTCCAACATCGGCTTCCGCGGCACCGAGGACCTCGGTGGCGGCCTGTCCGCCATCTGGCAGGTTGAGAGCCTGCTGTCTGTCGACGGCACCGGCAACCTCGGCTCCTCGCGCGACACCTTCGCCGGCCTGAAGGGCGGTTTCGGTACGCTGCGTGTCGGTTACTTCGACACCCCGATGAAGCAGGTCAGCCGCACGCTGGACTTTTTCAACAACAAGATCGGCGACACCCGCAACCTGATGGGCGGCGCCACCAGCAACTGGGAAGCGCGCTTCAACAACGGCGTTCGCTACGACACCCCCGACATGAGCGGCTTCAGCGCTTCTGTCCACTATTCGACTCAGTATGGTGCTGGTGTCGGCGCAGCGGTCACCAACAACGACGACGACGCCTACGCGCTCGGCCTGAACTACAAGAACGGCCCCTTCCTGCTGATGGCCGCGTATCAGACCGCCGACATCGCGGGCAGCGCCGCCGGCGACGAGTCGGCCTGGCGTCTGGGCGCCGGCGTGAAGCTTGGCGACATCACCCTGAACGCGCTTTACCATAGCGCCAGCGATCAGGCTGGCGTGGTCAATGCCGACCGCAAGGTGTACGGCCTGGGTGCTGGCTACAAGATGGGCAACATCGGCCTGGCCGCGCAGTGGTATAAGGCCACCGACCTCAAGGGCAATGCGACGCCCAACCAGAGCGCCGACATGTTCGCCTTGGGCGCCGACTACAGCTTCAGCAAGCGCACCACGGCCTACGTCGCCTACGCGCGCACCAGCAACGATGCAAACGGCACCTTCTCCATGGCCGGTGGTGGCCACGGCGACAACATCAGCGGCATTACTGCTGGTAAGGACCCCGATGGCTTCTCCCTCGGCATGATCCACCGCTTCTGATTCGGCGCGAGCTGATTTAGGGTTGTGATTGAAACGGGCGCCTGCGGGCGCCCGTTTCTATTTGGACAAAGCCCCCATGCACTGGGGGCTTTTTTGCATCGGCGATGCGATGACCCGTGTCAGAACCGGAAGCCGTAACCCACGCCCCACACGACCGGATCGATGTCCAGACTGGAAACGAAGGCACCCGCCGACGTTTTGACGGTGGTGTCGATCCAGATTTTCTTCACGTCGAGGTTGACATAGCCGTTCTTGGTTACGGCGATGTCCACGCCAGCCTGGAGCGCGCCGCCAAAGCTGTTGTTGTCGACCTTGAAACCGGGCAGGTCGACGTTGTAGAAGCGCGTGTAGTTCACGCCCGCGCCGACGTAGGGCTTGATCGTGCCGGTGGGGTTGAAGTGATACTGCAGCGTGAGCGTGGGCGGCAGGTGGTTCAGCTTGCCGAGGCTCGCGCCGTGGAGCGTGACCTCATGCCGGGCGGTGCCCAGAATCAATTCGGCACCGATGTTGGGGGTGAAGAAGTAAGTGAAGTCCACTTCGGGAACCCATTCCTTGGAGACGTCGATTCCGGCGAGGCTGGAGGAAACATCCGGTGCAATCTGAATGGCGCGCACACGCATCATCCAGTTGTCGGCGAGGGTGGCGGTCGGGAATGCGGCCATGAGTGCGAGGGTTACGAGGGATTTTTTCATCGTGGGGCTCCTGTTGGTGACGGAAATTTTAAGATTTAAATAACGATAATAATATCCTAAATAAATTATTTTAAACGGGCAAGCGGATTTTGGGGTGGCGCAATTCAAGACGGTATCTGACCCCGCTGCTTGTCTGCCTTCGCCACGGTGATATCGCCAAGGCCGACCCTGGCGCTGCTGTCGGCGCGTGCCGTCGAGGTCGTCGATGCGTGCCGAAGCCGAAGGGGTTATACTTGTATAACAATTTGACCCCGTGGAGATGAAACATGCTGGCGATCCGCTTGCCCGAGTCGATCGAAGCCCGACTCAATGCCCTGGCGCAGGAGACGGGACGCGCCAAATCCACGCTCGCCCGCGAAGCGATCCTCGAATATATCGACGACCTCGAAGACTTCTACCTCGCCGAAGCGCGTGCCCGGATGGACCGCAAGACCATCCCGCTCGCCGACGTGGAGCGCGAGCTTGGTCTTTGAGATCGAGTTCGACCCGGATGCACTGAAGGACCTGAAGAAACTGGATAAACCGGTTCAACAGCGACTGATCGGATTTCTGAAAACACGGGTTGCGTCGCTGGACAACCCGAGAGAGATCGGTGAGGCCCTGTCAGGGGCGAAGCTGGGTAATTACTGGAAATATCGCGTGGGCGACTGGCGAATCATCTGCGATATCCAGGATCGCCGCATCGTGGTGCGCGTGCTGAGGATCGGGAACCGTCGCGAGATCTATCGGTGAAGTCGCAGCAAGGCCAGCTGCATTGGAAGGCAACCCGCGATTTCCCCGGCTTTAGCCCTCCACCACCTCGAAATCGTGCGTGATCTCGGCCGTTTTGCCGAGCATGATGCTGGCCGAGCAGTATTTCTCTGCCGAGAGCTTCACTGCCTGCTCGACGCGCTTGGGGTCGAGCCCCTTGCCGGTGACGGTGAAGTGGACGTGGATTTTCGTGAACACTTTCGGATCGGTGTCGGCGCGGGTGGCGTCGAGGTCGGCGACGCAGTCGGTAACCTGCTGACGGCTTTTGCGCAGGATCATGACGACATCGAAGGCTGAGCAGCCGCCCAGGCCCATGAGCAGCATTTCCATCGGACGCACGCCGAGGTTCTTGCCGCCGGCCTCGGGGGCGCCGTCCATCACGACGGTGTGGCCGGATTCGCTCTGGCCGGCGAAGCTGACGCCTTCGATGAGTTTGACGCGGGCTTTCATGGGTTTCCTTGGGTGCGCAAAGAGCGGAGTTTGTACCACAAAATCCCCAGCCATTCGTGCAGGGCGAAATAGCTGTCGCGCAGGCCGGTGGGGTTGGGGATGAAGTCGAATACGTCGTCGATGTCGGTGCCCGGAAACTGGGTGCCGGCGGGGACGACGTCCAGCCCCTGTGCCTGGAACAGCGGCACCGCGCGGCGCAGGTGCCAGGCGTGGGTGACGAGCGCGATGCGGCGTATGCCGTCGTCGCGCAGGAGCTGGGCCGACAGGCGGGCGTTGTCCCAGGTGGTGAGCGAAGCGTCTTCGACCCAGCGGGCCGTGAGACCGTAGTCCTGCTTGAGCGCCTGCTGCATGAGCGGGCCCTCTGCCAGCGTGCCGGCGCCGGGCTTGCCGCCGGTGACGAGCAGCGGCACGCCGCTGGCGCGGTGCAGGTGGGCGGCGTAGCGCAGGCGGTCGATGCTCATGCTGTTGAGGGTGTCGCCGCCGTATTCGCCGGCGTCGATGCGGCGGCCGCCACCGAGGACGACGATGGCGTCGACGCCTTCGAGCGCGGCCGGATCGAGCGGGCCGCTGATTTCCAGGCTTTTCTGCAGCAGACCACCGACCCAGGGGGTCGACAGGGCGTAGAGCGCGACGGCGGAGGTGAGGATCAGCGACATGGCGAGGCGGGGACAGCGGCGGTGGAATACGAGCCCGGCGATCAGCAGAATCACCAGTGACAGCGGGGGAAGCAGGGCGGCGGCGATCAGGTTGGTGACGAGCCAGGCGGTCATGCGGGCATTGTAAGCTGGATGAGGAGGGAGGGCCGCCCCGGCCCGATGGGACTTGGGGGTGAAAATCGCGGCGGGGCGCCGCTCCCACAAGTCACAGTCCTCATCTGTGGGAGGCCCGCCCCGGGCCGATGTTGCGCGCTGCATTTTTGTTTGACTTTGCCCGGAGCGCGCGGTTAAAATGCCCGGCTTTCCGAGATTGTCCTCTCTCAAGAGGTGGGTCATGAAAACCTTTTCCGCAAAATCGCATGAAGTTCAGCGCGACTGGTTCGTGGTGGATGCCGACAACAAAGTGCTGGGCCGCCTCGCGTCCGAGATCGCCCGCCGTCTGCGCGGCAAGCACAAGCCCGAGTTCACCCCGCACGTCGACACCGGCGACTACATCGTCGTGGTGAACGCCGGCAAGATGGTGGTGACCGGCAACAAGGGCCTCGACAAGAAGTACTATCGTCACTCTGGCTATCCCGGCGGCATCTACGAGACGAACTTCGACAAGATGCAGGAGCGTTTCCCCGGCCGTGCGCTGGAAAAGGCGGTCAAGGGCATGCTGCCCAAGGGCCCGCTTGGCTACGCCATGATCAAGAAGATGAAAATCTACGCGGGCGCGGAGCATCCGCACGAGGCTCAACAGCCAAAGCCCCTCGACATCAACGCTTAAGGTCGCATCATGATCGGTAACTACAACTACGGTACGGGTCGTCGCAAGGAATCGGTCGCCCGCGTCTTCATCAAGGCCGGCAGCGGCAAGATCATCGTCAACGACAAGCCCGTCGACGAGTATTTCTCGCGCGAAACCGGCCGCATGGTCGTGCGTCAGCCGCTGGTGCTGACCGACAACCTGAACAAGTTCGACATCATGGTGAACGTGGCGGGTGGCGGCGAATCCGGCCAGGCCGGCGCGGTGCGCCACGGCATCACCCGCGCGTTGATCGACTTCTCGGCCGAGATGAAGCCGGTGCTGAAGGCCGCCGGCCTCGTCACCCGCGACGCCCGCGAAGTCGAGCGCAAGAAGGTCGGCTTCCACAAGGCCCGTCGCCGCAAGCAGTTCTCCAAGCGTTAATTGCTCGGCGCCGAAAAAGCCGCCCCGAAACGGGCGGCTTTTTTTACGTCTGCTTCGCCAGCGTGTCTTACAATTCAACGATTCTCTGCAAGGACATCACAGCATGATCAAAGTCGGTATCGTCGGCGGCACGGGCTACACCGGGGTCGAACTGCTGCGCCTCCTGGCGCGCCATCCCGAGGTGGAACTCAAGGCCATCACCTCGCGCAAGGAAGCCGGCATGCCGGTCGCGGACATGTTTCCCAACCTGCGCGGCCGGGTGAAGCTGGCGTTCTCCACGCCGGAGGAAGCCGGGCTGGAAACCTGCGACGTGGTGTTTTTCGCCACCCCCAACGGCGTGGCGATGCAGCAGACGCGCGCGCTGCTCGACGCCGGCGTGAAGGTGATCGATCTTGCCGCCGACTTCCGCATCAAGGACATCGCCGTATGGGAGCAGTGGTACAAGATGGAACACGCCTGCCCCGACCTGGTGGCGGAAGCCGTCTACGGGCTGCCCGAAATCAACCGCGACCAGATCAAGAGCGCGCGCCTGATCGCCAACCCCGGCTGCTATCCGACCGCAGTGCAACTGGGCTTCCTGCCGCTGCTGGAAGCGGGCGTGGTCGACACGGGCTTCCTTATCGCCGACGCGAAATCGGGCGTGTCGGGCGCCGGGCGCAAGCCGGAAACGCACATTCTCTTCGCCGAGGCGGCCGACAATTTCAAGGCCTACGCCGTAGGCGGCCACCGCCACTGGCCGGAGATCAAGCAGGGGCTGGAAATCTTCGCCGGCAAGGAAGTGGGTTTCACCTTCGTGCCGCATCTCACGCCGCTGATCCGCGGCATCCATGCCACCCTGTATGCGAAGGTGAGCGCCGACATCGACTTGCAGGCACTGTACGAGAAACGCTACGCAGGCGAAGCCTTCGTCGACGTGCTGCCGGCGGGCAGCCATCCCGAAACGCGTTCGGTGCGCGGCGCCAACCTCTGCCGTATTGCCGTGCATCGTCCCAAGGGCAGCGACAGCGTGGTGGTGCTCTCGGTGATCGACAACCTGGTCAAGGGTGCCGCCGGCCAGGCAGTGCAGAACATGAACATCCTGTTCGGCCTGCCCGAGGACACGGCGCTCGCCGACGTCGGCATGCTGCCCTAAACGCTGGTGGGGCGCGGAACTCCGCAGCCCCGCCAGGGTCTTTGCTTGACGCAATACGGGTGATGCGGATAATCACCTCACACTTTTCTTCAGGAGCACCACCATGAATGCAGCCACCGAAATGGAATCCCCGCTGATCTTCACCGACAGCGCGGCCAGCAAAGTCAAAAGCCTGATCGACGAAGAAGGCAACCCCGATCTGAAACTCCGCGTGTTCGTCTCCGGCGGCGGCTGCTCGGGCTTCCAGTACGGCTTCACCTTCGACGAAGCGCAGAACGCCGACGACACCGTGATGGTGAAGAATGGCGTGACCCTGCTGGTCGATTCGATGAGCTTCCAGTACCTGGTCGGCGCGGAGATCGACTACTCGGAAGGCCTGGAAGGCGCGCAGTTCGTGATCAAGAACCCGAACGCCACCACCACCTGCGGTTGCGGCTCGTCGTTCTCGGCGTAAGCGCGTTTCACGTCCGACAAAAAAGCGGCTTCGGCCGCTTTTTCATTTGGTGCGGCGCGGCTTCGGCCGCTTATTTTCGACCCTGCCGGGTCAGGCCGGGTAGATCGCGCCCAACACCCGCGTGCCCCGGGCGCCGGTGACTGCGGGCAGGTTGCCCGGTTCGCCATGCAGGGCTTGTCGTGCGAGCCAGGCGAAAGCGAGCGCTTCCATCCAGTCCGGGTCGATGCCCAGCGCAGCCGTGGTGTCGACGCGCACGCCGGCCAGTCGTGCCGTGAGGCGCCGCATCAGTGCCGCATTGTGCGCGCCGCCGCCGCAGACGTAGAGTGCCTGCGCGCCGGCGCATTCGCGTTGGATGGCGTCGGCGAGGCTGGCTGCGGTGAATTCGAGCAGCGTGGCCTGCACGTCCTGCGGCGCCAGGCTCCGGCCCAGACCGGCGAGTGTCGCGTCGAGCGATTCCAGATTGAACTGCTCGCGCCCCGCGCTCTTGGGCGGCGCGTCCCCGAGATAAGGGTGGCGCATCAGCCTGTCGAGCAGGTCGGCATCGACCTGGCCGCTGCCGGCCCAGGCGCCGTCGCGGTCGAAGCGTGTGCCCTGGTGCCGCTGGATCCAGGCGTCCATGAGCAGGTTGCCGGGGCCGGTGTCCCAGCCGCGCACGGGGCGGCCGGGCGGCAGGTCGGTGACGTTGGCGATGCCGCCGATGTTGGCGACGACGCGATGGACGTCCGGCGCGGCGAGCACCTGGGCGTGGAAAGCGGGCACCAGCGGTGCGCCCTGGCCGCCGGCGGCGATGTCGCGGCTGCGGAAGTCGGAGACGACCGTGAGGCCGGTGAGTTCGGCGAGCAGCGCGGCGTTGCCGACCTGCAGGGTGTAGCCGTCGACGGGGCGGTGGCGCAGCGTCTGGCCGTGGCAGCCGATGGCGCGCACGCGATCGCGCGGCGTGTCGCCGAGCGCGGCGCCAACAGCCTGGGCATAGAGCTGCGCCAGTGCCTGGGCGGCGAGCGCGGTCCGGTGCAGTTCATCGGGTTGCGGGGTGTGCAGCGCGAGCAACTCCCCGCGCAGGACGTCGGGGTAGGGCAGGTAGTGGGTGCTCAGCAGCCGCGGCGGGGCGGAAGGGCTGAACTCGGCGAGAACGGCGTCGACGCCGTCGAGGCTGGTGCCGGACATGAGGCCGACGTACAACTCGGCCTCATGCGCTGGGGCGGCGCTCAATCCAGCGCGGCGAGGTTGGTGCCGCGCAGCAGCGCCAGGCGATCGGACCAGGCGGCGGTCTGCTCGAGGAAGCGCGTGCGCTGGGCAGCGGCAAGCGGCGGTGAACCGGGCAGCTTGACGGTCATCGGGTTCTGCGGCCGGCCGGCGATGCGGATTTCATAGTGCAGGTGCGGACCGGTGGCAGTGCCGGTCGCGCCGACGTAGCCGATGACCTGGCCCTGGGCGACGGCGCGTCCGGAGCGGATGCCGGTGGCGAAGCCGCTCAGGTGGGCGTAGTAGGTTTCGAAGCCATTCGCATGGCGCAGGATGACGAGGTTGCCGTAGCCGCCGCGGCGGCCAGCAAAAGTCACGTTGGCGTCACCGGTGGCCTTGACCCGGGTGCCGGTGGGGGCGCCGAAGTCCACGCCGGTGTGCGCGCGGTGGAAGCCGTAAACCGGGTGCTTGCGCGAATTGCTGAAGCTAGAGGTGACACGCGAGAATTCGAGCGGCGACCGCAGGAAGCCCTTGCGCAACGATTCGCCTTCGGGGGTGTAGTACTCCTCGCGGCCGAAGGGGTCACGGTAGAGCACGGCACGGTAGGCCTTACCGGCGTTGACGTATTCGGCGGCGATCAGCTTGCCGGCGCCGACCGGCTCGCCGTTGCGGTAATTGACCGTGTAAATCACCGAGAAGGTGTCGCCACGGCGCAGGTCTTCGCGGAAGTCCAGGCTGGTGGAGAAGACTTCGGCCATCTTGTCGGCAATGCGGTCGGGAATGCCGGCGCTGTCGGTGGCGCCATACAGCGACGACAGGATACGGCCGGAGCGCATCACGATCCGCGATTCCATCAAGTCGCTGCCTTCCTCGGCAACGAAGTTCTCGCCGACCTTGCGCAGGGTCAGTTCCGGACCATCGACGCGTTCGAACTGGATCGACAGCAACTGGCCGTCCTGCGTGGTGGTGGCGCGAATGCGCTTGCCGGCGCGAATGCCGGAAGCGATCTGGCGCACTGCGTCGGTCGCCAGCAGGCGCTGGATTTCGAGGTCGTCGATCTCGAGGCGCGACAGGGCGCGGGCCAGGGTGTCGCCGGACTGCACGAGGCTGTCCCGTTCGAAGCTGTGGGTACTGGCTGCAGCAGGCACCACCGGGAGGGCGATGGCCTCGGTAATGACTTCGGGCGTGATGTCGAGGGTGTTGGTGTCGGGCGCGAGGCCGAAGGCAGCGACGACACCGAAAAGCGGAAGACTGGAGAGGGCAACCAGGGTGCGCAGACTGAGGCGGCGTTCCGCTCGGGTCATGCGATCGGTTAAGATTCTCAGTTTGGTGAGCGGCATGGACCGTTTCCCTTACATGATTGAGCCCGGAGTCTACCACAAAAAATCCGGGGTTTTTCCCAGTTCAAACAGCCACTTGTGCGCGATGGCTGAAATGGTATGAATGTTTTACGGTCGGGTGGGCGCAAACTTGAACCGTTGCGGAGAGGAATTTGATGCTGGACGCCTTGCAGGAAATCAAGCGGGGGGCCGACGAGTTGCTGGTCGAGGCCGAACTGGTCGACAAGCTCAAGACCGGCCGCCCTTTGCGCATCAAGGCCGGATTCGACCCGACGGCGCCCGATCTTCACCTCGGCCACACCGTTCTGCTCAACAAATTGCGCCAGTTTCAGCAACTGGGGCATCACGTTGTCTTCTTGATCGGAGATTTTACCGGCATGATCGGAGATCCTACCGGCAAGAACGCCACGCGTCCGCCGCTGACGCGCGAGGCGGTGGCGGAAAACGCCAAGACCTACCAGGAGCAGGTGTTCAAGATCCTCGACCCGGCCAGGACCGAGGTGCGCTTCAACTCGGAATGGATGGAAAAGCTCGGCTCGGTCGGCATGATCCGCCTGGCGGCGACGCACACTGTCGCGCGCATGCTCGAGCGCGACGACTTCCACAAGCGCTACACCAGCCAGCAGCCGATCGCGATCCACGAATTCCTCTATCCGCTGATTCAAGGCTATGACTCGGTCGAGCTGAAGGCGGACGTCGAGCTGGGCGGCACCGACCAAAAGTTCAACCTCCTGATGGGGCGCGAACTGCAGAAGCATCACGGCCAACCCGCCCAGTGCATCCTCACCATGCCCTTGCTGGAAGGCACCGATGGCGTCAACAAGATGTCGAAGTCGCTCGGCAACTACATCGGCATCAACGAGCCGCCGCAGGAAATCTTCGGCAAGCTGATGTCGATTTCCGACGAGCTCATGTGGCGCTACATCAACCTGCTGTCGTTCGAGTCGCTCGCGACCATCGAAGGCTGGAAGCGTCAGGTTGCCGAAGGCGCCAACCCCCGCAACATCAAAGTCGGCTTCGCGCAGGAGATCGTCGCGCGTTTTCATGGCAGGGCGGCGGCCGATGCCGCCCTGGCCGAGTTCGAGGCGCGCTTCCAGCGCGGCGCGCTGCCTGACGATATGCCGGAGCTCAGCCTGCCGGGTGTCGACGGTGTCCTTGCGGTGCCGCAGTTGCTGAAGCAGGCGGGCCTGGTGGCGAGCACCTCGGATGCGATCCGACAGATCGCCGGCGGTGGCGTGCGCCTTGACGGCGAACGCGTGGCCGACAAGGGCGTGAGCGTGCCGGTCGGCGCGACCGTGGTGGCGCAGGTCGGCAAGCGCAAATTCGCGCGCGTGACGATTGTTTGAAAATAATTTTGCAGAAAGTGTTGACGGATAATTTCTGCTCTGTAGAATGCGCACCTTCTCGAACGGGCCGGCGGCACAGCGCTGCGGGTCTAATCGATTGATCTTTAACAATTTACAGCCGATAGGTGTGGGTGTTTTTGCGGTGGCTGTCCTGGTTTAGGCTGGGGTAGCGACTAGCATAGATGCTCACACTTGAATGAAGTAATTCGTTT